>JAFZSP010000071.1 GCA_017619335.1 Bacteroidaceae bacterium | reverse complement strand
CTAAGGGGACTTCTGCGTCTCATTTTCGAATTCCTTGGTCAGAAGCCCATCATGGGGCAATTATACAACAACGAGGTCAGCCTTGTACCTGTTTTTGCCTGTCATAGACAATGGCACCTGAAAATAAATTAGCAAACCCTAAATAAATTGAACATCACGCCCAAAATGACGTTCAACTTCCAGAAGACCACCGTGTTCGACACCTACTATGAGGAATGGAAAAGCAAGAAATACCGCAGGCAGGTGGACAGAACCGCCACAACGAACGTCTCTTCCCTGGATTTCACCCTCAGCAAGGATCTGACACCAAAGACTATCAGCCACCAATCCTTCACAATCGCCAATGGTGTGCTCAGCGCAATAGAAACAGCCAAGAAGAACAATCGCCTCCCCATCCAAAAGGATGAATTTGGAAACAGACTCACCATCCCGTTTGGTCCTGGAATTCCTCTTGCTCTCAGAATCGATGTCGGAGTCAATGTGGAGTTTAATGTGGGCCTTTACGGCGGAATCAAGATCACCGACGAGGAGGCCGTGACAGAAATCACCACCATCACAGACGGCGACAAGGAAACTACGGAGAAAAAGACAGTCAAGGACGCTTCACTCACCAGAGAACTCTACGTCTATGGCGAAGGCTACGTACAGATAAATCCCAAACTCTCGTTGGGAATTTTGGTAGGAGATGGCGTGACAGATACCGGTGTCGGTATCGAAGCCTCCATTGGTGTCAAGCTGAAGGCTGGTGCCAAAATACAACCCCGGATTCTCGACGACTTCTCCGAAGATATCTCTGGCTCCACGTTCTATTTTAACTACGGACCCTCTTTCCAAATCAATGTCTTCTGCGATGTCCTTCACCATAACTGATTCAACCACGACATCACGCCCGCGGGATGGCAGGTGCAAGACAACACCATCTACTTCCCCATCTATCCTCAGTTGGACACCAAAAAGACCTATCACTCCTGCGAATACAAGTACGACAAGCAAATGAACCCAACTGTGCACCACGAGTACAAGGTCTGCTTCAACAAGGATTATCTCTTTGATGTCTATAACCGCGGTGTAACGCCTGTAGTGAGAGTCTATAAAGCCAAGGGAGAGGAATTCGGAGAACTGGTGGGCACGCTCTCGCCCTATATGTTTGACATCAATAACAGGAAGGCCGATGTGCCAGAATTTGCAAAACCCTCCCTGACAGTCGATGCAGTGTATTACTTCCAGTACGACTCCAAGGGCGACCCCCTGTACCTCGTGCCTGCACTCTTGGACAAAGAGGACAACCGCATCTCGGAGTACCGCATTCAGAAGATTCCTTTCGGCGTGGAAGGCCTGGAGCCGAAGATAGAGGTCGTACATTCCCGCCTCGTTAGTGCAACGGGAGAATACGATGACGAATCGGACTGCTATGAATTCGAAGTCATCATCAAGCTGTCCAACCCCGACAAAGTCAAGGAGCTCGGCTACTACGTCACCATCGAAGAAGGAGGCACCAGCATCGTCAAAGACCTCTGTTACACTGCCGTGAAAGCCGACGGCGACCCCATGAAGCCTGGCACCTACAAGCTCTCCAACTGGCTTTATATGTCAAAGGGCTATCGCGAGTACCGAGACAAGAAGAACGTCACTCACACCCCCATCATGAGCATCTATCCCTACATTGTCTATCTCAAGGATGGCAACGAGACCGAAATAAAGACAAAGTACCCCGCCCAAATCATCATGAAATGCCCCTGGGAAGGCAGTCTCCCCTGGAGCGGCGAGGTGAACTTCAACGTGGAACTCAACGGGGTGTCAAAGTAACGACACACGGACAGAAGATACAACCCCCTTTCTTTCGATTTTTCTTCCTTTTGATGTAAATCAAGGGGGCCACATCCCTCTTTTCAGTTCATTATTCACTTTTTTGCCCCCTTGACCTCACTTTTTCTCCCTTTTTCTTTGTCAGTTACCACAGAATCCTTACTTTTGCAGCGTACTTCCCCCAAAATAGGTGAGATTGCACAACATTTCACACCTTATTCAAATGAAAAAGTGAATACCACGTCAGAAAAATACAGAGCACAGATTATTAACCTGATTCGTGATACAATACGAACAGCTGAACCCACTGCGCAAATCATTCTTTATGGTTCGCGTGCAAGAGGTGATGCCAGGGAAGATAGCGACTGGGATGTGCTTGCAATTATTAACAAACCACGTCTGTCATTAAAGGACCGTAGCAACATACAATATCCGGTATGGGAAAAGGGGTTGGCTATGGGACAAGAGATTAATGTATTCCCATATACTCGTCGTCAATGGGAAACGGCGCCTCCCTCACTATTCAAATATAATGTAATGAATGAAGGAATTGCTCTATGAGTTTGGATAATGAAAGCAGACAAGCGATGGTGAACTATCGCATGGAAAAAGCAGATGTTGCATTAGAAGACGCATCATTTCTGTCAGATTCGGGGCGCTATAACCTCGCGGCCAACCGTCTCTATTATGCATTGTACTATGCGGCCTCTGCTTTATTGCTTAGCCAGGGCATTGTCACCAAACGCCATTCAGGTCTTATTGCACAGATGCATTTGCATTTCGTGAAAACCAATATCCTTACAGTTGAAGAAGGAGCACTATTCAAAGTGATGTTTGATTTGCGGCATGAAGGCGATTATGAGGATTTTATAGATGTGGAACGTGCTGATATTGAAGAATACGCCCCACAGGTTACGGCATTAGTAAAGAAGTTGAAAGAACTCATATAAAGTGTTATTTACAAAAGAATCCAACTATGACATAATCTGATTCATCGGCAGATAAGACCCTTAAACGGGTAAGCTGCCACAAGACATAAGAGTGCTCCCCATTAGCGGGGCACTACATTTCATTTGCTCATTCCTCTGGCGAATCAGGACCTCGAAAGAAGAAAGCGAGCAAAGGTGAAGGTGCAGCAATAACTGCATTCATCACTATCTAATCAGCATGAAGCTGCGCGAAAGCGCAGGCTTCCCATAGCTGATTAGAGGTTTGTCCTGAACCTGCCAGAGGATATGGTCGAGGTCTGCGCTTCTTCTGTATCCAGTGGTTAGTGCATCCTTACCCATATTGAAGGTAACGAAATAGTATTATCCACTTTATTAACCCTTATAAACAATTTGAGCAAATGAAAAAGTATCTGTTTACACTGGTTGCAGCTCTGGTGAGTGCAACCCTAAGATATGCACAAAACACATTGGTAGCTACACTGAGCCACCAAGACTGCCTTACTATGTTCTATGGCAGTTCTGCACTGGTGAGCGCCGTAGAAGCAGCCGAGAGTGGAGACATCATAACGCTTTCAGCAGGACAGTTTGCCTTTGCTGATATTGATAAAGGCATAACAATTAGAGGAGAAGGAGCAGGGAAAACAGTAATTGGTCAAGGTACATCTTCAACAAAGTATCAAATTCTCATACCTGAGAATGATGCCAATCGCTTATGTATGGAAGGTTTAACCATTGACACATACTACGGAGCCGGCAGTAAAACGGTATATATCTATGGTAATACTTCTAATCTGTATTTCATAAAGTGTGTTATCAGTAATAACCCTATCTCCTTTGGATCTTCCTCATCGGTTAACGCCACATTTGTGGATTGTAACATTAAAGGCTTGGCATTAAATGGTTCAAGCTACACAAAGTTTTCCAACTGTATAGTGTCTCGTTTTAGCAATGTTTCTGGAACGACTTCCAAGGCGGACTTTTTTAATTGCATTATTTATGCCGAAGACAGTTATCCATCCAATAAATACTATAGAGCTTCATTTGTTAATAGCTTCCTCTTCTATAATACTTTATATAGTGGGACCTTACCCTCAGAAACTGTAGCAATGAATAGTATGTTTATTCAAGGCCATTTTAATGGTGTTAACGGAGCGATAGACTGTTTGTCCTTGAAACAGAGTGATGTTAAAGACATTTTCATTAATTATTCTTCATATACCGATCAATATGGAATAGTGCATTATACACCCGTTCTAAATTCGCAACTAACAGACGAGGCGAAAACATTATATTTGGGAACTGATGGCAAAGAGGTTGGAATATATGGTGGTCAATACCCCTACGACCTCACACCATCCTATCCAATCATCACAAAGATGAACGTAGCCAAACAGGCAACAGCAGACAACAAGCTGAGCGTTGAAATTGAAGTAAGTGCAGTAGAATAACACCTAATCTGATTGTCTTATGCGTAAGATAATAATACTTCTATTTGGGGTGCTTTGTCTGTCTATCTCAACAAGGGGACAGACTGGAATCGATGATCCAATAGTGACGGAGCTTATACAGTCGAAGTCTGCCCAAGCATTACTCTACTGGTTTGACGAGAATGCTGACAACAAGCAAACGATAAACAACTTATCAGGTAATTACGCAATTGATGTCTCATCACTAGCTGGTGGTCTTCATGTTCTACATTATGGAGTGCTTGACAACAGCGGGATTATATCAGGTCCTACCTCTAGGCTATTTCTCAAAGCAAACGAGATATCTGCACCTTTCACAACAGGTTCTCTAACTGGCGCAACGCTCCTATACTGGTTTGATGAAGATACAGGCAGCAAGCAGACAACAAGCAGCCTCTCGGGAACATACATTCTCGACGTTTCAGTACTTGCAGATGGTCTTCACACCTTGCACTATCTCATTAGAGGAGCTGATGGCACAGCATACTCTACGTATTCATCTGTATTCATTAAGATGGTAAAGATGGAAGAAGCGCTCAGTGAAGTGGCGGACATTATTACTACCGTGCCAGCCAAAGGCATAGCCTATTGGTTCGATGAAGATGAGACAAGTAAAAAGGTTTGCGATGACCTTTCAGGAACTTACGCTGTTGATGTATCTTCACTGGCAGATGGGTTGCATGTTATTCATTATTATGTTGTGGGAGAGAATAATCTTCCTTATGGACTGACATCTACTATGTTTCTTAAGAATGAGGAACAGTTTGGACAACATGAGCCCAATGGTATCATTAAATATCTGTATAGGTTAAATAATGACAATTCCACTGCTCGGACAGTGACGCTGGATCAACCAGCCAATCCTTACACATTAATGACTTTATTGCCCGTACAGCAGATGCCCATCCGCTCTTCATCATTTCATTTTCAGGTGAACGATGGTCAACCAACCATCTATGCCAAAAACGATATCCGAATACGATTCTTTGATGCACGAGGTTATTTCGTTGACGAAGAAAAAAGCTATATTGACTATAGCGTCAGCCAGAACTTGGTCACTATTACCCAATTGGAGGCGACCCAGACTTTTCCCCGTATGGGTGAAAACGTAATAAGGTGGTATGCTGTTAGCTTGGAGAGGGGTGACTCTGTAGAATTCAAGACAGACAGGACCTGTAGCATGCAGCTTTTTTCTCCTTCGGGAGAGGAGGTGTACAAATCTGAAGGTGCAGAAACTGTCAGCTGGGGCGGCTGTCATGCACAAGAAAATGGCACTTATTATCTTTCCTTGCATGATGTGACGTCAAAAAACGGAGACAGCATTCGTCTCGACTATAACCACATTGACAAATACGCCGTGCTGCGGCACGATGTGTCATTTGTTGGAAATGGCGGCTGCTCAACTATCACTATTGAAGGCAATGGCTTCAACGACCTCTATAGTGTAGATCTGTATAATGAACATGGTGACACCATTCATCATGTATTGATCGGTCATGAGAGTGATGCCACATCTTCATTGGTATTCGATTTCACTGATGCCGTGCTTGGTCAGTATAATGCGCTTTTCCACTTCACTCTTGAAGACAGAACTATTACGAATTTTATCACAGTTGAAGAAGCTAAACCACTTGACATTAAGACAACGCTCGCATATCCAGCAAGTTTCATGCTTGGGAACCCTGTTAAGATTGTCATAAAGGTTCATAACTCCGGGAACGGAACAGCATATGGCGTTCCTGTTTTCATTGATTTGAGAACAGATAGTGAAGAAGCTATAACACGCATAATTATTAAGGGAATAGACCTTCCATCGTTATTTGAGTTGGCTTCAACTGTGGAAATGACAGATACGGAGTTCAAGAAACTGGAAGAGATGTCAAAAGAGATTGGCGACACTCACTATTTCATACCTTCTGAGGACTTGCTTTCCATGCTCGGGTATTTTTTAGTGAACGTTCCACCTTATTCCGAAATAGAGATAGAGTTGGAAGTGACTACAAGAGAAACAATCCATGCCGCTGTCTCTGTTCCTCCACAAGTTAGCGAAGTCTATTGCCTACCATCTATTGTTGGGAAGATAGAGCCTGTCCGCTTTCACAAAAGATCATTCAAAGAAGGATTCTGCTGTTATCATGAAAGGATTGAATGTGTGGCCAGTACCATTTCAAGTATTGCGGACGCTCTTTCGCCAGGACTAGGTTTTCCTGCTGATGTGATTAGTTGTATTTCATCCAGTGTATCTACAATAACATCGACAAGTGCTTCACTGATTTGTGACACGGACAAGTCTATCCCCGACAAAGTTTTTTCATCAGATGGCGCCAGAAATGGTTATTCCATATTGAGTACAATAATGACATGTGTTAAAACATTCAGTCCATTCAAAAAGGCAGAAAAGATTAAGGAGTTAATCAAAAACATCAACGACTGGTTGAGGTACCCAAATGCCGGTTTGGCTGGTTGGTCATGTGGTACTGCTCTGATGAAGAATACAGACTGCCCCTTGTTTACATCTGTGCAAGGAGCCTCAGTTCCTGTCGCATCTCGTGACCCCAATGATATCTACGGTTATTCTGCCGAGTCAGGTTGTCAAGCGATAAAGGACAGGATGACTGATGTGTTCTATGCTATTGAGTTTGAGAACGACACAACTTTTGCAACTGCTCCCGCACACAATATTTACTTAACAGACACATTGGATTATACCAAGTTCGACCTCTCCACCTTCAGGCCAACGCGTATAAAAATTGGTAACAAGACTGCTGAGTTATCCGGCGAAAAGAACTTTGTGACCACTATTGATATGCGTCCGGACATTTATGCCATTGCTCAAGTAGAGGGTGCATTCGACGTAACAAAGGGCATAGCCCGCTGGCATATCAGCAGCCTTGATCCGATGACGATGGAACCGACAGAAGAACTGTCAGCTGGTGTGTTACCCATAAACACTGATGGTAGTGGCATGGGTGAAGTGTCGTTTGATATATCATTACAAGATGGCCTGCTGGATGGTACTGAAATTAACAATCGGGCCAGCATCGTGTTTGATTCCAATGAACCAATACTTACACCCACATGGACAAACATCATAGATGCCGTGGCACCAACGAGCACGATACTGGGTGCCATACAATCCACAGACAGCACGCTGACGCTGCGACTGGCAGGCGAGGATGAGCGTTCGGGTGTGTGGAAGTACAGTGTCTATTCACAGATGGGCGAAGGTTCGACTTGGGAACTGGTGGCGGAGAACGTGACGGACACGCTGTGTGACGTGCGGGTCTTTGAAGGCATGGAATACGGCTTCCTCGTGCTGGCCACCGACTCTGCGGGCAACGTGGAGAACAAGGCATTCGAGGCCGAGTTCACACTTTCGACCTTCCTGCCTGGTGATGCCAACGGCGACGGTGTGGTGAACTCCACGGATGCACAGTTGGTGGTAAACTACTATCTGGGCAAGGAGGTCTATCTGAACTTCGCCGCCGCTGATGTGGTGACGGATGGTCAGCTCAACTCCGTTGATGCTCAGGCCATCCAGAACATCTACCTCAACAGTACACAGAACAGAGTACTGCTGCCTCGACGTGCCAGACCACGCAAGGTGACAAGCCAATAACACTAATTGTGAGAAATATTATTTACTAATTGAGAGAAATACGAACAATGAGAAAGACAATTTATGTACTATCAGCCTTGTGCCTGTCCCTGCTGGGGCAGGCCGAGGCCCTCGCTCAGACCAAGAGCGAGACGCTGCGGGTGTGGATGGATGACATCACCCTCACAGCCGACGGCGAGACCATCACTAAACTGACGGTCTATGAAAATGACGTGAAGGACTATGCTTCCTTCAACATGAGTTTTGTGGTGCCGGACGGCATCCGCATTGCCCAGGTGAGTGCCGGACGCGGCAAGGTGAAGAACGATGTGGAACTGAGTGACCGCGGCACAGAAAGCCACACCATCACTGCCAACCAACCCTCGGAGACGCTCATCAAGGTGTCTTGTATCTCCATGGAAGGCGAGAACCTCTATCCCGACGACGTGGACGGCAACCCGTTGGACGAGCTGTTTACCATCGGCTTAGTGGCTGACCCCACGGCGCTCAACGGCGCTTATACCATCACTTTAGGTGACCTGGACTTCGGCCTCATCATCGACGAGCAAGGTAATATGGAGGATATCACGATGGAAGAACTGCCCACCTTCCAACTGACCATCACAGGTGGACAAGACGGGCTGACGATACCCTACACGCTGACAGCGTCTGGTGTGGGAACGCTGGTGCTGCCCTTCGATGCCGAAGTGCCGGAAGGACTGATGGTGCTGACGGCCACAGACGTGGTTGGCAACGAGGTGCAGCTCTCTCAGCAGACGCGCATCGTGGCCGGTACACCACTGATTGTCATGGGCGAAGCCGGAGCCTACACCTTCCAGGGTGTGCCCGCAACCACGGAAACGACATTTACAGAAGGTGTGCTCACGGGTACCACTGTTCAGCAAAGCATCACCGCCGGCTATGTGCTACAGACTCAGAATGGCGAGACTGGTTTCTTCCGCATCAGCGCTGACGATCCCATCACGATTCCCGCCTACCGCTGCTGGCTCAACTATGACAGTGAGGTGAAGTGGCTGGGGTTGCCCGAAGGACTCTTGACCGCCATCCGCAATGGTAAATGGTCGCAGGAGAATGGGCAATGGTTCGACCTGGGTGGACGTCCCACCAGTGTGAAAGCTCGTGGCATGAAAGTGCAACAGGGTAGGAAGACAATTCACAATTGATAATTCGTAATTCACAATTGATAAGATGAAAAAGAAATATCAACAGCCTGCGGTGCAACTTTACGAGGCACTTGCAGAGACCATCATCGCACTTTCCATCAAGGACGGCAATGCCAACTCTGACACGGACGTGCTGGTGAAAGGCAATGACTGGGATGTCTTCGGTTCTGAAACAGAATCAGAAACCGATTGATCTGAATGATAAAGGTGCTTCAAACAACTATCTTACTGAAGTACTCTGAAAAACAAGGAGGTTGTTCACAGGCAGCCTCCTTGTGGTTTTAAAAAAGTCTAATTCATCATAGAAAAAACAGCGTGCACCATGAGCCTGCCGGGCAACTCTTTTAGAGTCGGTGTACTTGGTCTATACCCGTTACCGCAGGTCGTTCCGACCCACGGCTATTGAACGGAGACGCTTTCAGCGTCAGATCATTCGCACAGATCACTTTGTATGGCCATTCCCGAAACGAAAGAGAACGAAGAAGACAGAGAAAACAATCTTCCCCCTGCACCCCTATCTTGAAAAGAGAAAGAAGAAGAAGAAGAAAGAGAAAGACAACAACAACAACTTTTTCGCGCGCGAAAAGGAAACGGAATAAACGGTGGAAACGGAAAAAACGGAAGAGACAAGCCCGAAAAAGAAGAAAAGAAAAAAGAACCAAAAAAGAAAAAAAGAAAAAGAATCCTCCCCTATAGCCACGCTGCCAACGTGCTCGTTGGCGGCTGCCGCTGACCGTTTTGGAGCTCAATTTGGAGCGTTGGAGTGAACAGATATTCAATATCTTGCATAGGAAAAAGCCCCCATAAGTGACGCTAAGTGACGTTAAATGACGCTAAGTGACATTAGCGGTACATCATTTTTTCCAAAAACTGTTCCTTTGCAGTCGCGAATGAGGGATGCGCCTCAGCATCAAGCAAGCTTGTGCATTCGGCTTTCACCTCACTTGCAGTCGCGAATGAGAGAGGAACCAATATCTCGAGTTCCAGATAACCGTTGCTGGGGCTTCACATAATGGTTGCAAAAGTTTAGATGCGGGCATCTAACCGCGGAGATGCCCGCATCTATCGCTCCAGACACCATTATCTCGGACTCCACGAACCTTTATCTCCCTCACCAGCAATCTTTCCCAAAGAGGGAACCTGCGTTCTTTGACATATTGAAGCCAGATAACTGGTCAGGTAAGGTCAAAGGTGGATGGAGGAAGGGGGCTTAACGGAAGTCGGGCCAGTCGTCGGTGCGGAAGGGACCCACGGGGAGACCGGAGACGGTAACGAGGTTGCAGGTGGGGTTATCGGCCCAGGCATAGCGCACGGCGACGGGTTGCGGCACCTCGGGACACTCCACAATGACGCGCTGCATGAAGCGCTCACCTTCCACGCGAGCCTTGGCTACGTGCCACTGATGGTCGGGACCGGCAATGGTGAAGCCCTTGACGTCACTGTTCTCGGCCAATGCATCACTGCCCTGCACGGGACGGAAGAAGAGGGTGGCACGGCCATCCTGGATGCGCATCTGATAGTAGTCGGGGGCGGCACAGGGCTCTTCACGGCCATAGGTGCGGTTGAGAGCGAGCAGGGCCAGTCGGCGTCCCACTTCCTGCTTGTTCTTCGGGTGGATATCCATAGCCATACCGATATCTATATTCACTGCCATTCCCACGCCATCCAGCTGGAGGGACTTGCGCTGTGCCTCTCGGATGGCGGCCCACTCGGACTGGGGCTGGATGTCCTTCTCCTGGAGGTAGTTGGCGATTTGTACGAAGTAGAAGGGGAGTGCCTTGCTGTCCTGCTGCCCGAAGAAACCACGACGGCGATTATCCTGCGGTGCGGGTTTGGGGTAGGCGGCCACCTGGGAGTTGGTGTTGAAGCGGGCTTGCCAGTCAAGGATCAAGGTCTCAAAGAGGCTCTCGTACTGAATGGCGCGACCGACGTTGGAGCAGCCCTGATACCAGAGGAAGCCGCGGACAGGCATCGTGAGGAACGGAGCCACCATGGCGTTGTAGAGGTTGGCGGGGTACCAGGAATCGTTGGGTTTCTTGGGTTCCACACCTCCGGAATGAGCCTTGACCTCGGCAGCACTCATGCTCTTCTGCCAACTCCAGTCACCGGTGAGAGGGATGGTGGTGTCGCCGGACTTGAGGTAAAAGTCTTTGGCATCGCCACAGAAGCCGCCATCGCCGCTGGTGTCGTAAATCCTCACAGCGAGAATGTTGCGTCCGGGTTTAAGCAGATGCGCAGGAATCGTATAGTGGCGAGGAATGTTCCAGCCCGTTGTCGTGCCCACCAGCGTGCCGTTCCAATAGGTACACTCCTCGTCGTCAATGGGTCCGAGTTCCAGTTTCAGGTCCTTGACAGCCAATGGGGCGGGAATGTCTATCACACGGCGCAGCCACACGACACCGTCGAAGTCCTTCAGCTCGGAGGTCTGGTTCCAGTGAATGGGCTGTGACATTTTCTGCCACTTGCTGTCGTCGAAATCGCCTTGAGCCCACGGTGCCTGTGTCGGGTCTCCGTCCTTTAGGCCGAGGTCGTTGCCGAAGATTTCCTTCATCCACCCAGCGCGCTCGGCTAAATAGAGTTGCTGGATTTTCTCTTCGTCAAAGCCGGTCTCGAAGACGCGTTTCTGGTGCTCTTCAAAGCCGGTGACGCCAGCCAGCTTCTCATGGCTTACCCAGCTCTCGGCAGGCGTGCCGCCCCAGGAACTGTTGACCACGCCCACGGCGATACCGAGTTTGCTGGAAACCTCGCGGGCAAAGAAGTAGGCACAGGCGGAGAACTCCTCGACCATCTCAGGTGAGCACACAGCCCAGCCACGGGTGTGACCAAGAGGAACGTGTGTCTGAGGAGTGTGGGCCACGACTTTATCCACCTGGAAGAGACGCACCAGCGGGTGGTTGGCGGCGGCCACTTCCTGTTCGAAGTTCTGTACTTTGCCCCAGCCTTTCACGGGCATTTCCATATTGGACTGACCGCTGCAGAACCATACTTCACCTGCCATGACATCTTCCAGGATGGTCTTCTTGCCGTCGTCGAAGGTGAGGGTGAAAGGTCCCCCTGCGGCAGGCACACGGAGGTCGAAGTCAAAGGCGCCAGTCTGTTTGTCGGCCTGCACCTTCACGGTCTGCTGATCCCATGAAGTGGTGATCTTGACGGTGGCACCTTTCTTGGCGGTGGCAGAGAGGTGAACAGTGGTTCGTTGTTGAAGCACCATGTGACTGCTCATCCATTCGGGGAGCTTCACTTGGGCGGTGGCAGCGAGTGAGAGTGTGGTCGCAGCCAGGAGAGAGAGGATTTTTTTCATTTTTTTGATGGGTTATGGGAGAAATGGGAGTTGATGGGAATAATGGGAGGAATGGGAGGGCTTGAAACCTGAAACTACAAACTCATTATATTTGAGGGTGGCCGCTCGTGGAGCAGCTCGTTGCGCATGAAGTCCATAGCGGGTGCCACGTGCTGGAAGAAGGTGCGATAGGCCTCACAGAGGTAGTTCACTGGCGGCTGGCCAGAGCCAGTGGGGACGAAGCGGTCCTTGGGGCAGCCGCCGTTGCAGGCGAAGCGCCACTGACACTGCTGGCATTGGTGCGGGAGGCTGTCACGTTTGGCTGCACCAAAAGCACGTTGCCGAGGGCTGTACATCATGGAGGTGATGCTGTCCTGATGGATGTTGCCCAGACGGTATTCAGGGAAGACGAAGTGGTCACAGGCATAGAGGTCGCCATTGTGTTCCAGCGCCGCTGCGTGGCCACAAGTCTCTGCCATGCTGCAGACACCCGGTTGCTGGTCCATCCAGCGGGCCAGCGTGGCGTCAAAGAGTTGGACAAAGACTTCTCCCACGTCTTGCCGCACCCACTCGTCGAAGATGCTGCAGGTGAAATGGGCGTACTGGGCCGGGGTGACAGAGAAAGGGGCCATCGGGGAGGACCCGTCGGCCGAACCGACAGGTACGCCAGGTGAACTGAAGAGCACGCTGGGAGCAGCCAGATGACGGCCATCAGCATGCTGCTGCAGACGCTCCACAATGGGAGTGAACTGAATGTAGCGGGCACCTATTTCCTTATAGAAATGATAGACGTCCAAGGGGTAGTCGGCATTGAAGTCGTTGACCACACCCATCACGTTCCACTCCACGCCGTGCTTCTCCAACAGTTCAATGCCTCGCATCACCCGATGGAACGAGGGCTGGTGGCCGCGTGCACGGCGGTACTCGTCGTGCAGCTCCTGTGGCCCGTCGATGGAGATGCCAATGAGCCAGTTGTTCTCACGGAAAAAACGGCACCACTCCTCGGTGAGGAGAGTGCCGTTGGTCTGAAGACAGTTGTCAATGAGGTGTCCCCCTGCGTACTGCCGTTGCAGGGCCAGTGCCTTGCGATAGAAACCGATGGGCCGCATCAGCGGTTCGCCGCCGTGCCAGGTAAAGAGTACCTGTGGCTGCGTCTGTGACTGGATGTACTGCCGCGTGAAGGTTTCCAGCGTCTGTTCGTCCATCGTGAAACGCTCCTTGGACGACTCGTCGGCATAGAGATTGCTCTTTTCCAGATAGTAGCAATACTGGCAGGCGAGGTTGCAGAGACTGCCCGCAGGCTTGGCCATCACATACAGCGGACTGGCAAGAGGGGCGAGGGTGTTCACGCTTCTTCTTTCAGGTCTTTTTTGGCGAGGGCGTCCAAGATTTTGGCTTCCAGTTCCTCGGACAACTCGGGATTGTCCTTGATGATTTTCTTGACGGCATCACGGCCTTGGCCGATCTTGCTGTCGTTGTAACTGAACCAGGAACCGGCCTTCTTGATGATGTCAAGCTCCACGCCGAGATCCAAGAGCTCTCCAGCATGAGAGATACCTTCACCAAAGGCGATTTCGAACTCTGCCTTGCGGAAAGGAGGTGCCACCTTGTTCTTGACCACCTTCACACGGGTCTGAGCGCCAATGGCTTCTTCACCGTCCTTGAGGGTGGTTATCTTGCGAATATCCAAACGCACGCTGGAGTAGAACTTCAGGGCGTTACCGCCTGTGGTGGTCTCGGGGTTGCCGAACATCACTCCGATTTTCTCGCGCAGTTGGTTGATGAAGATGCAGCAGGTCTTGGTCTTGGAGATGGTGGCCGTGAGCTTGCGCAGGGCCTGGCTCATGAGTCGTGCCTGCAGGCCTACCTTGTTTTCACCCATATCGCCATCTATTTCGGCTTTCGGAGTGAGGGCAGCCACAGAGTCGATAATCACAAGATCTACAGCACTGGAACTGATGAGCTGATCAACGATGGCCAGCGCCTGCTCTCCGTTGTCGGGTTGTGAAATCCACAGTTCATCCAGATTCACACCAAGTTTGGCTGCATAGGAGGGGTCAAAGGCGTGCTCTGCATCGATGAAAGCTGCAATGCCTCCAGCCTTCTGTGCCTCGGCGATGGCATGAATGGTGAGAGTGGTCTTACCGGAGGATTCCGGACCGAAGATCTCAATGATGCGTCCGCGGGGGTAACCGCCCACGCCGAGGGCAGCGTTGAGGCCTATACTTCCTGTGGGAATGACTTCCACCTTCTCGGTAGCTCTGCCACCCATCCGCATGATGGCACCCTTGCCGAAGTCTTTCTCAATCTTGGCGGTAGCCATCTGCAAGGCTTGCAGGCGAGCGGCCCGCTCGTCAAGAGGTGTTGCTTGTTCTTTTTCTTTTTTTGCCATATTATTTCGATATTTCGTTATTTCGATTATTCGATGTTTCGAGATGGTGATCCTTAGAGTTCCAGGTCTCCATCATGAATCTCATGCCAGGGCAGGCCCTGCTTGTTCAGCTGTTCCATGAAGGGATCCGGGTCAAATTCTTCCACATTGTGCACGCCGGGTTTCACCCACTGGCCCGTGAGGAACATCATGGCACCGATCATAGCGGGAACGCCGGTGGTGTAGGAGACGCCTTGCATACCTGTTTCCTCGTAGGCGGCGCGGTGGGAACAGTTGTTATATACATAATAGGTGTGTTCCTTGCCATCCTTGCCAATACCTCTGATGCGGCAACCAATGCTGGTCTGTCCTTCGTAGTTCTCACCCAGGTCCTGCGGGTTGGGCAGCACAGCCTTCAGGAACTGAAGGGGCACAATCTTGACCTTGGCCGTTCCGGAACCATCTGCCAGCGGGGCTTCGTACTCAATCTCGTCGATGCGGCTCATGCCAATATTCTGTATTACTTCCAGGTGTTTCAGGTACTGCTGCCCGAAGGTCATCCAGAAACGGGCGCGCCGGATGGTCGGGTAGTTGATGACGAGGGATTCGATCTCCTCATGATGCAGCAAGTAGCTGTCACGTGGGCCTATCTCGGGGTAGGTCAAGTCTTTGTGAATCTCCAACGGCTCGGTCTCCACCCACTTGCCGTTCTCCCAGTAGAGTCCCTTCTGGGTGATCTCGCGGATGTTGATTTCAGGGTTGAAGTTGGTGGCGAAGGCCTTGTGGTGGTCGCCGGCGTTGCAATCCACGATGTCCAGGTACTGCATCTCGGAGAAGTGGTGTTTGGCAGCGTAGGCGGTGAAGATGCTGGTCACACCCGGGTCGAAGCCGCAACCAAGAATAGCAGTCAGCCCCGCCTGCTGGAAACGCTCGCGATAGGCCCACTGCCAGGAGTACTCAAAGTGTGCCTCATCCTTGGGCTCGTAGTTGGCGGTGTCCAAGTAGTTACAGCCTGTCTGCAAGCACGCTTCCATGATGGTCAGGTCCTGATAGGGCAGTGCCAGATTAACCACAATATCAGGCTTGTAGGCATAAAAGAGTGCCACCAGTTCCGGCACGTTGTCTGCATCCACACGGGCTGTCTGGATGCCCTTGTAGCCTGTTGCCTTCTCCACAGCTGCGGCCAGACGGTCACATTTGGCCTTGGTGCGTGAAGCAATCATTATTTCAGTGAACACATCAGGGTTTTGTGCCACCTTGTGTGCGGCCACAGTGGCAACGCCTCCTGCGCCGATAATCAATACTTTTCCCATATTTTGTTATTCTTTTTGGTGTTTTTGCACCGCAAAAGTATAGAGAAATTCCTGAAGTTCCAACTTTTCTGAGCACTTTTTCCGTCACAGTGCCAAAAAAGCAGAAGAAAGCACAAAAAATCTGTCCGGGACACAGGAAAAATAGCATACTATGTACCGGACGGAATGACAGAGCGTCAGAGTTTCACTGAAATCTTCTTGCCGCTGTAGGTAACAGTCTTCAACGCTCCTCCGGCCAGACGGACGAGGAAGGTGCGGGTGGCCAACATTCCTTCAAAGGAACCGCTGCGTTGTCCGATGGTGAGGGTGCGGGAGCGGTCGTTCCAGACGAGGGGAATCTCGGTGAACTGTCCTTGCTGGTAGTTGAAGCCGTCGCCTTCGTCCTCATAGAGGGTGAATGTGGCGTTGGCACCGGGATAGACGGTGAGGGTGATGTTGTCCCAGGGCTTCTCGGCGGCGTACTGCAAATCCTGTCCCATGGGAAGGATGGAGCCGGCCTTCACATACAGCGGTGCGTGAGCCAGCGGTGCATCGGCCTGCAGGCGTTGTCCTCCTTTCAGAAGCGTGTCGGTCCAGTAGTCATACCAGTCGGCACCCTTGGGCAGATAGACTTCATACTGCTTCTTCTGACTCCAATCAATGGCGGGCCAGCCACCGTTGTACTCGTTGTTGTCGTGTTTGTCCCAACCGGAGTTGGCATCTGTCTTGACGATTTTTTCCTGAGTGAAGAGCGGATCCAGGACGGGACAGACGAGAAGGCTGGGGCCGAAGAGGTATTCACGACCATTGTTCCACACTTCATGGTCATCACGGAAATCCATCATCAGGGCACGCATGAAGGAATCGCCGTGACGGCTCACCTGCCAGCTCTGGCTGTAGATGTAGGGCAACAGGCGATAGCGCATCTTCACGGCGGAGAGCAAGGCATCATAAACAGGTTGGCCGGGTTTGCCATAGTAATACAGTTCACGATATACTTCTGTGCCGTGGCTGCGCATCATTGGGCAGAAGAGACCGAACTGCATCCAGCGGACGTAGAGTTCCTGGAACTGAGGGTTACTGGTGGCGGTGTTGTCATTCCAGGTGCGGTTGTAACTATTGGCGAAGAAACCGCCTATATCAGTGTTCACATTGGGGTTGGCACAGAGGGTGTGGTTCAGGCAGAGAGGCACCTGCTTGCGCAGTGATTCCCAGGAACTTCCCACGTCTCCGCTCCAAGTATTGGCGCCGTAGCGCTGCTGCCCGGCAAAGAATGAACGGGTGAGGATGAAGGGACGTTTCTGCTTGTCGGCGGCACGCTGGTGTTCATCCACGCCGCCCACAGTCATCAGCGGGAAGATATTGCGGACGGAACGCCAGCTGCCCAGCGCGCAGCGCTCGTCAAGGTCACTTTCCTTATAGTCATGATGGTCGGGATCGGTGGAGTCCATCCACCAGGCATCAATTCCCATTTTATGGAGGCGAGTGAGATGTTTCCAATAAATGTCACGGGCCTCGGGAGAATAACAGTCATAGACACGAACACCGGATGGGTAATCCATGCGTGGGGGCCAGTAGGGCAGGCCGCTCTGTGGCCAAGTCTGGAAGTGGAAGAGCAGCCCTTTCCCGTCCAACTCTTTAAAGGGTTTGGTCATAGGTCCAAAGCTGGCCCAGATGGAAATGGAGATGTGGGCGCCACGCTTGTGCACCTCATCAATCATAGCCTGTGCATGGTCAAATTCGGGGTTGAGGAACTCCATGGCGTTCCAACTGTAGTTGTCGCCCCAGTATTGCCAGTCCTGGATGATGCCGTCAAAGGGTACCTGCAGTTCGCGGTACTTGCGCACGACTTCCAGCAGTTCGGCCTGACTCTTGTAACGCTCACGGCTTTGGTGGAAACCATAGGTCCACAAGGGAAGCATGGGCACTTGTCCAGAGAGGTGACGCATCTGGTGAATAACGCCATCTGCCGTGCCGCCATACATGAAGTAATAATCAATGAGCCGTCCCACCTGTGACTCCAGCACCAGGGCCTTGTCATCATCAATCTGGGTGGGAGAATAGTTGTCCCAGAAAATGCCGTAGCCCTTGATACTCTGGAAGAAATGGGCAAAATCTTCAAGATTGGACTGCTGCATCTTACGGTGTTCACCACGCAGGTTCATCTTGCCATTCTGCATCATGCCCAAACCATAAATAGGTTCGTCGGCCTCCAATGCAAACGCCTGCCGAACGCGATAGGCGCCCTTATCAATGCCTTCGTTGATGGGGATGAAAGCGTGCTCGCCCTCGGCCATCAAGACGGTGCCATTGGGTTTGGAGAAAGTCACCTGGCCAGTCTTCTCATCAACCGTCACGGTGAGGGCTGACGACTGATAGACTTTCTTGCCGGCGTTCACGCGTTCCTTGACCTTCACTGCTGCTGGCTGTGCGGTCACCACGAGAGACTGTTTCTGAACGTCTTGGCCATTGGGCGTTTTGGTGATCCTCACAATTTCGGGAGTTAAAAACTCTACTTTCTGGGCGTGGACAGTTGTCATGCTTGTCAGCATCAAGCCCAATAAAAACAATCGATTCTTCATTGTGGACTTATGATAATGGTTCATTGATTAATAGATGACGGCGGCACACTGAGGTTGGAGGGTTACGGTGAGTCGTCCTTTCTTATCCAAGATGAGGCGGGACTGCTGCGGGGTCTGACCGTCGGTGCCGTCGGTGAGGAGGACAGCCTTCTCAGCGGAAAAACCGCTGAGCACGCCGGGTTCCAGGGTGAGGGTTTTGGCTTCGTTTTCGGCGTTCATGGCGATGAGATACCATTGTTCGGCATGGCGACGGGCCATCACGATGTACTTGCCGGGATAACCGTCAATGAAACGGGTCTCGTCCCAGGTGGTGGGCACTTGTTTCATGAAGTCAATTTCGAACTTGGGCTGCTCGGTGAGGTTGCGAGGGGTGAGGGCGAAGTTCTGACCGCAGCTCTGGAAGGCAATGGCGGTAGCGAGCTCAAAGACATCGCTGGTGCGGCGCGTGTTGCCCTTGTCCGGTTCACGATGGAGGCGCTTCTGGAGCACTGTGCCACCGTATTCCATCGAACCCGTGGTATTACGGACAAAGGGATGCAGACAGGCATGGCGCGCTTCCATCTCGCAGAAGCCCTGACTGAAATAAAGGTTTTCGGAGGCAAGGACGGCCTCGGAGCTGCAGTAGTTGGGATACATACGTTCCCAACCACGGGGCAGCGTGCAGCCGTGGCAGATGACTTGAATGCCATAGTCATTGGCATCTGAAAGGAGTCCTTCGTAGAGGCGCATCGTCTCTTGCTTGTCGCCGGCAAAGAAGTCGACCTTGATACCAGCTACGCCGTGGTCGTGGAGCCATTTCATTTCTTTTTTACGCACGATGGAGTTGTGCATGCACTGACGTGCGCATTGGGGCGCATCGTTCCAGCCGCCGTTGCTGTTATACCATACCCATGGACGTACGCCTTTCTGCTTGCAGTAGTCGAAGAGTTTCTCCATACCCTCGCGGCTGATGTGTTCATACCAGCCACCGTCGATGAGGCATCCTTCCCAACCGAGTGTGGCAGCGAGATCGATGAACTTCACCTGGTCGTCGTAGTTGATGCTGGCATCTTGCCAGAGGATCCATGACCACGTGTTGCGTGAGCCCTTGTAATCGATAGTAGGCTCATAGAGCGGCTCGACGACATCCCATGTGATGGTGGTCTCCACGATGGGCTTCAGCGACGAACCGAAGGTGATGGTGCGCCAGGGTGTGAACCCCGTGACATCATCGTTGCAGTTGGTCTTACAATTGCCCAGGCCGAGCTGTGCCCCCGTGCTACCGAAGCCGTTGTTCTCGCCCTCCATGGGGAAGGCGATGGTGAAGAGGCCGTCGGGCGTGGCGTCGCTGAGATGGCTGCCGCAGTAGTTGCTGCTGACTCCGGTCTCGGAGATCAGGAGCCATCCCTTGTCACCTTCATGGAATAAGCACGGGAATGTCCAGCCGTGCCCATAATTGCTACGTGTGTTGATGGGTTCATCCCAGATGTAACCTTCTTCGTAACTGGGCTTCGTGCGTTTCCAACCAATCATAGGATCGCTCTGCGGGCAGATGAAGGCTGTGGCATCGATGGGTAGTCGGAATCCGGAAGCCTCGCCAGTAACCACAATGGAACCCGTCTCGCCGCCCTGCAGGAAGCGGTAGCGATAGGCGATATTATTGTTGAATACGCTGAACTGAACGGTCATCAGCACCCCTCCATTCCTACGCTGTGGTGTTGTGAGGACGAGAGCGAAACTGTTCTCCTCTCTGTTAATCTCGCTTTGCTTGCCTTGGCGCAGGTGGTAGCTGTGCTTGATGGTGCCTTCATGACGAACGGCTTCCACAAGGGTGAGGTCTTTGCTGAAGTCTGCCACATTGGTATAGACGCCAAGGGGTGAGTTGAGGAGCATTGGCACATCAATAGTATCGGGAGCTACTCCTTTCTTCTTGGCTTTCACGATAGTGCGATAGCCAGCCGAGTAGGTGAGACGACCGTCAGCCAACTTCACATCGAGATAGGTGAGGCCGTCGGGAGACAAGACGCGAGTGGTCTGAGCCGTCACAGACGGCGAAAAGACTGCTGCAAGAGCGAACGCAGCGAGGAAAAGGAAACTGTGTTTCATCATGAATGATTGTTTAATATTGATCATTTAATAATTTTTCATTCTTCATTTATCATTTCTCCTTCGAATTGCCAACCACGGAAGAGAAGGCCGCTGCCTTCCAGCTCGGCACCGAAGTAGAAACCGACGTTGGTGGGTTGGTTGTAGCCCACGTTCTGCATCACGAGGCTGTGGCGATAGACAGGCTCAGAAAGGAAGGTGTGGAAGCGATACTTCGTGGGGAGCGGAGTGACGTAAAGACGGAGGTGTCGGTTGTCTGCCGTGCGGGTGAGGACTTCCTCGCGCCAGTCACCTATCACGTCGGCGCAGAGGCAGGGATTACTCTTGCTGCCGTTATTGAAGGCGCAGTCTGCATAATAAATAAGGTTCGCGCACGCGCGATTCTCGGGTTGGTATTTCTTCACCGTCTCGTGGTCCAGTAGTTCGCGTAGGAGGTCTCCGTCCCACCAGATGCCAAAGTTGACAGGAACACGGGCTGTGCTGTCTATCACTTCACCCCTGATGTTGCAAATGCCTCCCGATGCAGAAGACCACATTTCCAGTCCGGGGTTGGTGGAATCGATATCTGCTGCCATACAACGCCCGACATCCGAGGCAGAGAGAATCTGGAAGATAACTTTTCCTGTGCGGGCGTCACGGAAGTCGCTGCCATCACGCTTGTTCTCGTGGCAGTCCCAGAGTTGGAGGGCATTTGGGCGCGAATACGCGCCCCACCCAACAGGTGGGAAGAAAGCGGTGAGATGGAGGGCATCACCATGACCAAAGCCGGTGTTATACAGACCTCGGCCATCGTGGTCAACGGCCATGGAACCATAGGTAATCTCGTCACAGCCGTCACCATCCACATCGGCAACGCGAAGGTTGTGGTTCCCTTGTCCGGCATAGCTGGCCCATTCGGGGGTATTGGTGTCAAAGACCCAACGGACTTTCAGGTCCGTGCCGTCGAAGTCGTAGGCGGCGAGGACGGAACGAGTGTAGTATCCGCGACAGAAGATGGCGCTGAGGTGTTGGCCGTCCAGGTAGCCACAGGCGGCAAGGAAACGATCACTGCGGTTGGCATAGTTGTCGCCCCAGGCTTTCAAGTCTCCACGCTCGGGGATATAATCTACCGAGGAAAGGGCCCGGCCAGTCTTACCATCAAAACAGGTAACCCACTCAGGCCCTTTGTAGATGAAGCCGCCGCGTTTGGCCTTTGGGTCCATCTTGTTTGGCCAACCGGGACCTCGGAATTGCTCGCCGGGGTTGTTGTTGGCCTGGTAGGGATGCGTGTCGGGCTTGCGACGGTGGTCAGCTTTTGGATCACCGAGAACAACGCCCGTGCCATCTATGGTTCCGTCGCTGGTGCGGACGAGGATCTCAGCGCGACCGTCACCATTGAGGTCTGCAACGATGAAGGGGGTATAGTGGGCACCGCTACGGATATTTGGACCGAGGTTGATGCGCCAGAGGCTGGTGCCGTCAAGACGAAGGGCTTCGAGGATGGTAGGGTCGGTTATACCACTTTGACTATTGTCTTTGGAATTGGAGGGATCCCACTTGAGGATGATCTCCATTTGGCCATCACCGTCAAGATCGGCAGTGGTGGCGTCATTGGGAGTGTAGAATACGGTGTGGCCCTCGGGAGAAATGGTATGGCCCTCGGGAGAGTACTCGGGCACGGTAACTGGGGAAGTGAGGGGAATTTCAAGGTAACCAGAGGGGGCGTTGGCGGGGAGGGTCCAAGAGGAAGTGAGGTACTTGATATCTGCGGTTTTCAGGGTTTTGGGGATATTGCCGTTGGCATAAACGGGGCGGACGGTGTAGGTGGCGGCGCTGGATTCTGGGTAGTAATCCATGAATGTAGTGGATTGCCTGGCGGTGCGGCGCCCTATCACCTTCTTGTCACGAAGGATCTCAAAGGAGACATCCAGGGGGTCTGTCTCCAAGTAACGCCATGAGACGAGAACAGAATCCGGGGAGGTACGAATGGCGATGGTGCCGCGGTTCAGTGTCTCGCGGCAGAGTCGGGAGTAATCGTAGGCGGTCTGAGCGGTCGCGGTCGAGGGAATGAACGAAACAACTATGAGATAAAGAAGAAATAATATCGTGGTATGTTTCATTGCGCTGAAGAGGGAGATGAAGTAGAAGAGGATGTTTTTTGCATTGCGATGACACGTTGGATGGCCTCACGAACGCGCTGGAAGGGAGGAGCATCCTTGAAGGCCGTGTTCTTTTTCAGGACAATGTCGATGGGAATCACGGCATGCTGATAGGCAGAAAGTTCGCATTGCCGCTGCTGCGGATGCACAGCCAACTGCTTGATTTCCCGCTCTCTTTCCTTGCGGAGCATATTACAGATGGGTTCCAGCAACGGCATCACGACATTCTCAAAGAGTGTGTGCCCCTGTACATAAAGATAGGTGGTATCTGGCGTGATGCCAAGGTCCCGGAGCTGCTGCTTGAGGTTGGCATAGGACTTCTTGGCTTCTGGATGCCGGTTCTGCAGCCACGCCATCTTCTGATTGACGCGCCGGCGAAGCAAGGAAAGAGACTCGTCGGGGCGGGAGATGTTGATGTCCCTGAAAGAGATGAACCCGCAGAAATCCAACATCGTAAAGCCCTTGTAGTTTTCATGCCGATAGCCCCAAACGTTCCACAGGAAGAGTGGCCAGATAATCTGGCTGTACTCTCGAAGAAATTCCTCGAAGTTGAGGGTCGGTCGGTCATTGAGCGTGGCCGTCACGACAGCTCTGTGCAGGGACGGAGCGTAACACTGGTAGCTCTCAATGGCATAGACAAAGGTGTGAACAATAAACGGCGACCTGTTAAAACTCATACTCGCCTCGGTGGTGTCCTGCAGCAGATAATCATAATCCGCATCCACACAGGCAATCATCGCCGTGCCTAACTGGTCGGCGGAAAGGATATTGGTGATGGCCTGACGCTTGCCCTTCTGGAGGGAGTCCCGGCCAGGCAGCTTGACTTCAAAATAGAGTTCAGACGTCTCAAACTCATCCAGCACACTCCTCCAGAACGCCACATCTTCATAGCTCTCCACGTATGCGATGATTCTCCGCCGTGAAGAGGAAGGTTTCAAGCGGTTGGCGGCTTCGAAGTAGGCCGAATTGAGGTTTTGTGTGAGGCGTTTGGACATTAGGGAACAATGATGTCTTCTACGTCTGTGACGCGGTCTGCCCAGCCAGACATGATCAGTGCCGGCGAGTGGGTGGTGACGATTATTTGAGTATTGGGGTTGAGATCCAGGATGAGTTCCAACAGACGCTGCTGCCACTCAATATGGAGGCTTATTTCGGGTTCATCCATCAGCAGGACCGTGGGTTGCCGGTCTTCCACGAGGACGGTGAGCAGGATGATGAGCATCTGTTTCTCGCCACTGGAGAGGACATAAGGTGCGATGCGTTCCCCGAGATGGAAGAAAAATATCTCGTTGCTGTCTCGGTCAATTTTCTTTCCTGTAGCTTCGAAGAGTTCGTCCATGAGATCCATAAAATGCACTTTCTCCTGTGCTATGGCGGTGGCTTTCTGCTGTGCCTCCGGATCGGCACTGGTGAAGAGTTGGACAATGCGGGTGGACTGGTTGACCTGATAGTCTAAGTAACGGCGCTGTAACTGATAGAGCTGCCAGTCCAGTTCGGTACCGAGCCGGGCTTCTGTGACGCGACTGAGGACATCGGCACTGATGAGCGGACGGTCAGTTCCCCGAATGATGTCAAACCGAACACTGTCTGCCTCCTCGGGTTCGAAAGTCAGGTGCACGCCAGCATAGTTGCGCTCCAGTTCTTCACGCCGGAGGGTGAGCCTGCGAATCGTTTTCCTGAGAATGGTACTTTTCCCTACCCCATTGATTCCGCTGAGGACATTCACACCAGGTTTGAGGTCCCAGATGATGTGCCGGGTTCCTTTCCAGAGTGAATCTATTTCTATTCGTTTGATGTAAAGACCAGTCATAAGTCAAGTGTTCAGAATAAATTTAGTGCAGTGTTTTGTCTTTTCAGGGGCAAAGTTATGAAAAAGTTCGGAGTTTCACGTTCTGCAGACGAAGTTTTTATCCATTTGGGCGTATTTTTGTGGTTATTTACCCTTTTCGACAAGAAAAAGTAGTGAAAAATACACTTAAAGTTCAAAGTTTTCCGTAACTTTGCCGCCGAATTATGAAAGTGATGATCTATAGATTTGTTTTATCAGGCATTTTTATGATGCTTCTCGGGCTGTGCGTGCCTCTTTCCCTGTGTGCTTCATCTGGTGCCGATGCAGTGAAAGCGCATCCTTTCACGCTGGTGCTGGATGCCGGTCACGGCGGTAAAGACCCGGGAGCCCTGGGACGTGGCAAGGGTCGTGAGAAGAACATCAATCTGGCCGTGACACTGGCTGTCGGAAAGTTGTTGGAGCAGAACCTGAAAGACGTGAAAGTCGTCTATACTCGCAAGACTGATGTCTTCGTGGAACTGGACGAGCGTGCTGCCATCGCCAACCGTGCCAAGGCTGACCTTTTCGTGAGTATCCACACCAACGCGATAGCCGGCACCAAGCCCTTGACAGGGTCAGAGACCTACACGTTGGGTATGCACCGAGCTGCCGACAATTTGGCAGTGGCAAAACGTGAGAACTCTGTCATCTCGTTGGAGAAGGACTACCAGACCCGTTATGAGGGCTTTGACCCGAAGAGCGCCGAGTCCTACATCATTTTTGAGTTCATTCAGGACAAGAATATGGAGAAAAGCGTTCGCCTGGCCACGCTGGTGCAGGATCAGTTCCGATCCGCCGGCCGTCCGGACAAGGGTGTTCATCAGGCTGGCTTCCTGGTGCTACGCGCCACCTCCATGCCTTCTTGCCTGATAGAGCTCGGTTATGTCACCACCGCCTCCGAAGAGACCTACCTGACCAGTGATCGCGGTGTCTCACAGTTGGCAAATGCCATCTATAAGGCCATCAAGAAATATAAGGAAACGAATAAATAATCCATTATGAAAATATCTCGCGAAGTGAAATTGGGCCTGACGGGTATCGTCGCCTTGGTCCTTCTGTTCTTCACCATAAAATTCTTACAGGGTGTGAAACTCTTCACAACCCAAGACACCTATTATATCAATTTCTCCAACGCCAAAGGTCTGGCGAAATCCAGTCCTGTCTATGCAGACGGCTACAATGTGGGCATCGTTTCCAGTCTGGTTTATGACAACAACCCAGGCGGCGGTGTCATCGTTGAGATTTCTGTGGAACACGGGCTGCGTGTGCCTCAGGGAACGGTGGCTGTCCTGGATGAAGCCATGTTAGGTGGCTGCACGCTGAACCTTCACATGGGCAACAGCCCAGTGGCTCGGTTTAATGTAGGAGACACGATCCCTTCTGCCGCCAACAACGGTCTGATGGCACGTGCTGCAGAGATGATTCCACAGTTGGAACAAACGCTGGCAAAGGTGGATACCCTCCTGGCCTCCCTCAACACACTGGTAGCAGATCCCAACATCCGCCAGATTCTGGCCAACGCCAATACTTTAACCGCCAACTTAGACCGCAGTTCCCGTGATTTGAATCGTCTCCTCGAGCAGGATGTTCCTCAGATGACACAGACCTTTGACAAGGTGGGACAGAATATGGTGGCGCTGACAGACAGCCTTCGTCAGCTGGATCTGAAAGGCACACTGGCTAAGGTTGACGGCACGATGGGAGAAGTGCATCAGATGACAGAACGGCTCAATTCCACAGACAACAATGTGGGCCTGCTGCTGAATGACACGACACTTTACGGCAACCTCAGCCGCACAACAGCCGCCTCTGCAGCCCTCCTGGAAGACCTTAAAGAGAACCCGAAACGCTATGTTCATTTCTCTGTTTGGGGCAAAAAAGACAAATCTCAAAAATAATGCATGAAAAAGGCAAGAAAGGAAAAATTCTAAATAAGAGTTTCTCTCCGACAAACCTTCCCCTCACAAAGCTAATTGACTAAAAATTCGTGCTTTTAAATCATAAAAAAAAAGAAGGCGGTCTCAAGACGAGTCGCCTTCTTTCTTTTGATTATCAAATAGTTGTTGTTTTGCAATAAGTTCTTTGGCATCTTTTTAGAGTCTCATGTAGAGGCATTTGAAAATGTGCCTTTTAGGTGTCCTTTATAAATTATTTTTCTCTGAGGCTCATTTGGTCAATTCAAAAAAATGTCGTACCTTTGCACCGCAATTCGGCTCAAAAAACCGGTTCGCTTTACCCAAAAGAATGGAAACCAAAAGAATGGACATAGAAAAGTGCTGGCCAACGTGCCTGCGGCTGTTGCGGAACAACATCTCCTCCCAACAGCAGTTCGACACGTGGTTCGCGCCCATCAGCTTCACCTCCTTCTCCGAGGAGACGTGTGAGCTGGTACTCTCTGTGCCCAGTCCATTCATCGTAGAGTATATCGAAGCGCACTTTGTGGATCTCCTGCGTGCAGTGCTGCGTAATGTTTATGGTACGCACGTGAGGCTGAGTTGGACGGTGATGACCGACGCCACCAACCAACTCACTCAAACCGTGGCGGCCACAGACGACTCCACCATCGTGGATCAACCGGTGAAGACGTTTGGCGCGAACCTGTCACCACGTCCCCTGCAAGAGCTGGATTCCAACCTGAAGGCCAACTACACTTTTGAGAACTTCGTTGAAGGCGCTTCCAACAAGTTGCCACTGACCGTGGGCCTGACCATTGCCCAGAACCCTCGTCAAAACACCTTCAACCCCTTGTTCATTTATGGTCCTTCGGGTGTGGGCAAGACCCACCTGGTCAATGCCATTGGCATTCGTTTAAAGGAGTTACACCCCGAGAAGCGCGTGCTGTATGTCTCTGCCCACCTGTTCCAGGTGCAATACACCGACGCCGTCTGCCGCAACACCGTCAACGACTTCATCGCTTTCTATCAGAGTATTGATGTGCTTATCATCGATGATGTCCAAGAGTTCGTAACCAAAGCCACCCAACAGACTTTCTTCCACATCTTCAATCACTTGCACCAGAACAGCCGTCAACTCATCCTGACCTGTGACCGCCCGCCCGTGGCGTTGCAGGGAATGGAAGAACGTCTGCTGACGCGATTCAAGTGGGGCCTGTTGGCAGAGTTGGAACGCCCCAATGTGGCACTGCGTCGTGACATTCTCCTGAACAAGATTCATCGTGATGGTCTGCGCATCGCTGATGATGTGGTGGATTTCATTGCCGAGACAGTGGATAAGAGTGTGCGTGATTTGGAGGGCGTGCTGAACTCCCTGATGGTATATTCCATGGTTTGGAACTGTGAGATAGACATCCCTATGGCCAAGAATGTTATTGCCCGGACTGTGGGCTTGTCTTCCACAGAACGTCCCGCCCTCACGGTGGAAGATATTCTCCAGCAGACTTGCCAGTTCTTCTCCATCGAGCAGGACGAGGTGCTCTCTAAGAGCCGCAAAGCCACAGTGGTTCAGGCACGTCAGGTGGCAATGTACCTGACACAGAAGCTGACCACACTCTCCACCACCCGCATCGGAATGGCCATCGGCCGTCGGAATCACGCCACTGTCGTTCACTCCTGCCAGAGTGTTGCAGAGCGCCTGCAGCAGGACAGCGACTTTGCCGAGTGCGTGGGCGAGCTGGAGGCCCAGCTGAAAGGTTAATCTCTCTCGATCGCTTAAAGAAAGCCCTGATTCCTGAGTGCAGCAATAAACGTGCGGCTCAGTGCTTCATTATCCTTGCGGGTGTAACGTATATCCGTGAATATCTGAGCCAGCGTCTCCTTGTTGTTGATGCAGACGAACTCGCGATTCACCTCCAAAGACTCCTTCTCTGCATAGAAACAATCAATATCTGCCGGCGTGGGGTCATGATAGGTCTCCTCGTGTAAAAAGCTCTGGAGGGGCAGCCGGTCTGAGACGGGCGGCTCTTCGGCAGGCCATCCCAGGGTGATGGTGGCCACGGGGAATGTCAGTTTTGGCAGCTTCAGCACATCAATGATAGCCTGTGGCTGATAGATGGTGGTGCCCAGGAAGCACAGCCCCAATCCTGCCTCCTCGGCCAGGTTGCAGAAGGTCTGGGTGTAGAGTAGCGCGTCTGTAGCTGCATTGCAGAAACTCAGGATGTTATCATATCCCGGGTCGGCCTTGCGGCACTGTGCCCACGTGGAAGTGCGGCGAAAGTCGGCACAGATGGTGAGTACCACAGGCGCCTGTTGCACCATTGGCTGGTTGAAGTGTGCTGGCGCCAGCGCCGCCTTCTGCTCGGCGGAGCGTGTGACCACCACACTGTAGAGTTGCAGGTTGCCCATCGTCTGTGTGTGGGCGGCAGTGCTGAGCAGTTGGTTGAGCAGTTCGGGTTCCACATCACGTCCGCTGTACTGACGGATGGAACGTCTGTTTTCAAAAGTGAATTTTCCCATAATAGAGCGTCTGTTTGATGAATTTGGTGGCAAAGGTACATAAAAAATGTGAAATGTTTGGTCATGTTCAAAATAAAAAGTAACTTTGGGCCGTCAAAAGGGCAAAAACGCCCTTGAGAAGTGCTCCAACACACAAAACACCACGCACATGAAACACATTATTCTCCTCTTAATGGCCCTGTTACCCACTACCTTGTGGGCACAGACTGATCGCGGCGCAGATCTCGAATCTGAGCAGCCTCATATTCTCTTTGAAGGTCTGGAAGTGAAGGGTGACATCTATGAGTTCACCAAGGTGCTTCAGCATAACGGCTTCAAACTGTTGAGCCGAGATAACAACCTGCGGGAATACATCTTCAAGGGTGCTGTCTGCGGACTCTCACAGAAGTTCAAGGTCTCCTTCACCAAGCGCACGAAGACCGTCTTCCGCATCATGCTCCAGCCGCAGAATGTGCCGTTAGACACCTATATCCAAGAGCTCTGCACCCGTTACGGCGCGGAGTACGACACCAACAGCCGGGGCCTCCAGTGGACCTTGCCCACTGGAGCAGTGATGCTGGCCACGCCCAATGGCTACGACCCCACACTTGTCATCATGGATGCACAGGGTGTGGAGCGCTACAAGTTCGAGGATACCCGTATGTGATGCTGTACCTCCCTCGTGAAGAAGCAAAATAATCTTACAATATAATCACTACAAATTACTGTGGAACAACAGACTTACACTTATGACGAGGCCTTCGCGGCCTCTTTGGACTATTTCGGTGGCGACGAACTCGCCGCCCGTGTCTGGGTTAACAAGTATGCGATGAAGGACTCTTTCGGAAACATCTACGAAAAGAGTCCTAAAGACATGCATTGGCGCATCGCCATGGAAGTGGCACGCATTGAGCGCAAGTACAAGAATCCTCTGTCATCCCAGGAAATCTTTGACCTCCTGGATCATTTCCGTTACATCATCCCGGCAGGTTCCCCCATGACGGGTATCGGAAATCATTTTCAGGTGGCTTCCCTGAGCAACTGCTTCGTAGTGGGATTGGACGGAGACTCAGACAGTTACGGTGCCATCATCCGCATCGATGAGGAACAAGTGCAGCTGATGAAGCGCCGCGGCGGCGTGGGACACGATCTCTCCCACCTGCGTCCCGCCGGCACACCCGTGAAGAACTCTGCCCTCACCAGCACGGGACTGGTGCCTTTCATGGAGCGCTATAGTAATAGTACACGCGAGGTGGCACAGGACGGTCGCCGCGGGGCACTGATGCTCAGCGTCTCCATCAAGCATCCTGATGCAGAAGCCTTCATTGACGCCAAGATGGTGGAGGGCAAGGTCACTGGCGCCAACGTGAGCGTGAAAATCGACGATGCCTTCATGCAGGCCGCTGCCGACGGCAAGCCCTACACGCAGCAGTTCCCCATCGACAGCCCTGAACCCATTGTCTCCAAGGAGATTGATGCCTCGGCACTGTGGCGTAAGATTGTACACAACGCATGGCAGAGCGCAGAACCCGGCGTGCTCTTCTGGGATACCATCCTTCGCGAGAGCGTGCCCGACTGCTATGCCGACCTGGGCTTCCGCACCGTCTCCACCAACCCCTGCGGCGAGATTCCACTCTGTCCCTACGACTCATGCCGCCTGTTGGCCGTGAATCTCTATGAGTATGTGGAGAACCCCTTCACCACTCAAGCCCGTTTCAACTTCGACCTCTTCCGCGACCATGTGCGTAAAGCTCAACGCATTATGGATGACATCATCGACCTGGAGCTGGAGAAGATTCAACTCATCCTGGACAAGATTGAGTCCGACCCGCAGAGTGAAGAAGTGAAATTTGCCGAGCGCAACCTCTGGAAGAAAATCTTGCACAAGAGCTCCATGGGACGACGCACAGGAGTGGGTATCACCGCCGAGGGTGATATGTTGGCTGCACTGGGACTCCGTTACGGAACTCAGGAGGCCACTGACTTTGCTGTGGAAGTACAGAAGACGGTCTGCCTCAGTGCCTACGCTTCCAGCGTGGAGATGGCACGTGAGCGCGGTGCCTTCGAGATGTACGACGCCAAGCGCGAGGAGAACAATCCCTTCATCCAGCGCATCAAGGCTGCAGATCCCAAGCTCTATGCCGACATGCAGAAGTATGGCCGCCGCAACGTGGCCTGTCTCACCATCGCTCCCACCGGCACCACGTCCCTGATGACACAGACCACCAGTGGCATAGAGCCTGTATTCCTGCCTGTCTATAAACGTCGCCGCAAGGTGAACCCCAACGACCCCGAAGTGCATGTGGATTTCGTGGACGAGACGGGCGACGCCTTTGAGGAATACATCGTTTATCACCACAAGTTCCTCACGTGGATGAAGGTCTGCGGACTGGACACCACCCGCCGCTACACCCAGGAGGAAATCGATGAGCTGGTGGAGCAGTCACCCTACCACAAGGCCACTGCCAACGACGTGGATTGGCTGATGAAAGTGCGCATGCAAGGTGCCATTCAGAAGTGGGTGGACCATAGCATCAGCGTCACCGTGAACCTGCCCAACTCGGTGGATGAGCAATTGGTGAACGAACTCTATATGGAAGCTTGGCGCAGTGGCTGCAAGGGCTGCACCATCTATCGTGACGGCTCCCGCAGCGGCGTGATGATCAGCGTCAGCAAGAAGAAGGAGAAACCCGCCGAGGATCCCGAGCGTCCCGACACGCCCTCTTTGGAAGACGGTCACGAGCATCCCGTGCCCGAGTGCCGCCCGCCGGAGGTGGTGGAGAAACGCCCCGACGTGCTGGAATGTGACGTCGTCCGCTTCCAAAACAACAAAGAGAAGTGGGTGGCTTTTGTGGGACTTCTGGACGGACACCCATACGAGATCTTCACGGGTCTCCAGGATGACGAGGAGGGCATTCTTCTGCCCAAGAGCGTCACCAAAGGTCGCATTATAAAGCAGATCAGCCCTGATGGGACCAAGCGTTATGACTTCCAGTTCGAGAACAAACGCGGTTACAAGACCACAGTGGAAGGTCTATCTGAAAAGTTCAACCCCGAGTACTGGAACTACGCCAAGCTGCTCTCCGGCGTCCTGCGTTACCGCATGCCGCTGGATCATGTCATTCGTCTGGTGGGACAGCTCTCCCTCAAGGACGAGACCATCAACACCTGGAAGAACGGCGTGGAGCGAGCCCTGAAGAAGTATATCCAGGACGGCACTGCTGCCAAGGGCCAGACCTGCCCCAACTGCGGTCAGGAAACCCTCGTCTATCAGGAAGGCTGCCTCATCTGCACCAACTGCGGTGCCAGCCGGTGTGGCTGAGCGGAGTTATAGTTTCTCATTTTATTTTTATATTTCCCATTTGATCACTTCCTCACAAGTCCTGCTGAAGGACGTCCGCCTTTTTGCCCACCATGGTGTGCTCCCACAGGAGCGCACTGTGGGGGCTTATTTTATTCTGAACCTCACAGTGGAAACCGATTTCTCGCGGGCCGCTGAATCTGATGACCTTGCGGGTACCATCTCCTACGCCGACCTCTATGACGTCTTGAAGGCGGAGATGGCAGTGCCTTCCAAGCTCCTGGAACACGTGGCAGCCCGCATCTGCCGCACCATTCTCAGCCGCTTTCCTGCAGCTGAAGCCGTTCGTCTGGAAATCCTCAAAGAGAATCCACCGATGGGCGCCGACTGCACTGGCGCCGGCGTCTTGCTGGAAATGAAAAGGGCGTGAAGACCAAGATTATGCTTCCCAGAAGAAAGGCGAATCAAAGTCTTGAAGAAGGGGATGGCGAGTGTCTTTCTCGCTGAGAATGGCTTCTTTCAGAGGCATGCGCCAATCAATGTGAAGGGCAGGATCGTCTAAACGGATGCCTCCGTCTGCCTCGGGGTGATAGAACTCGTCACACTTATATTGGAAGACGGCGACATCAGAGAGCACTGCGAATCCGTGGGCAAAACCCTTGGAAATGAAGAACTGACGATGATTGTCGGCAGAGAGTTCCACCGCCACGTGCTGCCCAAAAGTGGGAGAGCCGCGGCGAATATCCACAGCGACATCCAGCACGGTACCCAGTACACATCGGACCAGTTTGGTCTGTGTGAAAGGCGGTCGCTGGAAGTGAAGACCCCGAATAACACCGCGCCGGCTCATGCTCTCGTTATCCTGCACAAAATGGATGGGTCCCAGCTGCTGGTTGAAGTCCCGTTCAGAATAACTCTCAAAGAAGTAACCACGGGCATCTGGGAAGACCTTGGGTTCCAGGATGAGGAGCCCCGGGATGTCAGTTTCAATAACTTTCATTGTCTGGCGTGTTCAAGGGCTGAGGGTTACAAGTCATCAAAATCATTTTCCGACCGCTGGTCACGTTCTATGCTGATGCCTCCACTGCGATCCACGCGGAGCAGCAGGGGTTCCAACATATCTGTCTGCGGGAGAGAGACACTGATGGCAAAGGCCAGTTCGGCATCCACGGAAGCATCATACACCATTCCGTCCAGGATACCGTTCCGGAGCATATCTTCAGAGAGGTAGCTGGCAAAGGAGCCCTTGGTGAAATGACGATTCAGCAGTGTCTGCCCGTCACAGCGTATCGAGAGATGATAGGCATTATCCGCATAGACGAGTCCATCCACATCTTTCACACGCGGGAGACTATCTACTGCGTGACGGTCAATGGAGTAAATGTACTGGTGTCCACGGAGGGAGAGCGTGTCCTGGAAATGATAGTCATACATCCTCTGCACGCCATCCCCCGCCGCTGCATCCGTGGCGTATTCACTGACAGAAGCTGCCTGCTGGCTGCTGGGACGCTGTTTCTGGCAAGCTGTGACAGCCAGGAGTAGTACAAAAAGGAGCGCAGAAACGGCTCTAAGGTGTCTTTTCATAAGTGTTTTGTTGTAATTGCGGTGCAAAGGTAGTGAAAATAGTTAATATTTTGCCGAAAATCATCAAAATATTAACTATTTTCCTTATCTTTGCCGCGAATATGAAGAGAAAAGTGCTTTTTCCCCTCCTCGTTGGGCTGCTGCTGACCCTCGGTGGTGCATGTTCCCGACAGACGGAACCGCCAGTCACTACTGCAGCGGACACGACGGCTGTGGATACTGCGGAACTCATCTTGCGGGTCAGGAAGACGTCTCGTCTGTACACCGCCGAGTACCGCGTTCACAAAATCGTCACCCATGAGGACGTCCGGCAGCTCTCGGCTACCGTACTGGGCAAGAAGTATGACACGCGGCTCCCACTGGGCGACCGCAAGGTGGCCATTCCCATTGATGTCACACTGCGTGCCTACGTGGATTTCTCCACTTTCTCTGAGCGGCAGGTGGAGCGCTCTGCCGACGGCCGCCACCTGCATGTGACGCTGCCCGACCCACGGGTGGTGGTGACGTCCTCCAGGGTGGATCATGCCGAGACCAAGCAGTTTGTGGATATCCTGCGCAGCGACTACTCCGACGAGGAGCTGGCCGATTTCACCGCCCAAGGCGTCCATGCCATCCTCCTGCAGGTGCCTGAACTGGGAATCCTGGAGACCGCCCGACAGAGTGCCGCAGCGACGTTGATTCCCCTCTTCGCCCAAATGGGCTATGAGGAAGAGAACATTCTCGTGACATTCCGCAAGGAATTCAATTCCAAGGACTTGCCATTCTACTTTGACGGCAGGATGGAGCAACTGAAAACTTTAGTGAGCACCGACAGATGAAACAGCCAAATCTTTCCCGTCCCCTGATACCGGTAGTCATCGTGACTGCGGTGGTGGTGCTGTTGGCGTTGCTCGTGCGCAAATGCGTGGAAGACCAGGCGCTGCTGAAGTTGGAGTTGACACATAGCAATGCGATCGACCTGACGCCCACCCAGATTCGCAGCATAGAACGCATCGGGCAATGGGAGTTTCTGGCCATCTCAGACGAGGAACTGGTGGACACCATCCGTCACAGGACTTTCCAGCGGAACGACCGTCTGGTGCGCATCTATCGTGGCACACTGCGATTGGGTGTGGATCTGTCTGACTGTGAGGAAGGTTGGGTGACGACGCGCGGTGACACCGCCTCGCTGCTGCTGCCCCCCATACGGTTGCTCTCGGAACATTTCATTGACGAGGCACGCACACGCGCTTTCTATGAACGCGGCACGTGGGATGCCAGTGCACGTGAACAAATGTTCCAGAAAGCAGCCCTACAGATGAAGCGGCGCTGCCTCACCCGCGAGAACCTGCAACAGGCCGAAGACAATGCCCGCGAACAGATGGCAAGTCTCTTCCGCAGTTTCGGCTTCAATCACGTGGAAGTGACATTCAGCGGCACAGTTGACAAGTAAATTTCCCCAAATATGTGGTCAAAATGGTCATGGTCAAAATGGTCATTTTCATTTTCGGATTGTGTCATTTGCTCACTATATATAAATATACTTATTTAATATATAGTGGCGGATTTTGACACTTTGAAATCGATTTTGACAAATGACCAAATGACCAAAATGACCACACCATCAAATCGGCAATCACAACGAAAAAAGTTCCCACAAAATTCGTAGACCGCAATCCTGATGTTGTATCTTTGCACCGTGAATGAGAGAAGAATCATGTGCGGCCAGAGGAAAGTGGGAAGTCGTAAGGCCGCAAGTGGCAAGTCGCAAGGCCGCAAGTGGCAAGTCGAATAAACGAATGTGCCGATTCGTAAGGACGAAGTCGCGAATTCGTCCAAGGTCTCGGGAAAAATGTATTGCCCCTTTGAAATTTTTGAGCAATTTTTTGAGCGTGTTGCAACTTTTGGATTCTCGGATGCGTCTAACAGACAGAAAGACGAAAAAAAACAGACTTGCGCAGGTCGAAAGAATAAAAACAAAAGTCAATCGTTTAACACTCAAAAAACTCAACATTATGTCACCTATAACTCTCCTCACCACTGCCGCACTCGTTTGTGCAAGTGTCAACACCAACGCTGCAACTGTCAACACAAAAGCTGCAACCACCCACACCAAAGCCACCAGTGTCAACACCATCACTGCCAGCGTCAACACCTCTCACCTGCGGTACCGCAACAACTACGATAACCGTGGCCGCGTGACCACCCGCACCTCCTACTTCTGGGACGGCAACCAGTGGCAACCCGCTCTGCGCTGGGCCTACCATTACAGCGTCACAGGCTACACCATCGAGCTCTCTCGCTGGAACACCGAAAGCGATGACTTTGAGGCTCCGATCTCCAAGACCATCTATGCATTCACTCCTGGCCAGACGGCAGCCTTCGTCACCACCTACACGCGGACTGACGAGAACACCGAGTATCAGCTCCAAGACTCGCTGCTGGCCGCCTTCCCAGACGCGAGCCTGTTGGACTGCATCGCATCGACAAAGTAAGCGCAACCACATCCATAAATACTTGCAAAATACTTAGTTATCGATTTCATCTTGCTTGATGAACCATCGGGTGGCCATCCGTGAGGACTGCCACCCTTCTTTATGGACTTTCATTACAGCGGAAGACGGAGGGCTCCCCGCTCTGCCACATCATAGACAGGCCAGCCCAGTCGGAGGGCTTCGCGATGAAGGGCCTGTCGCTGCCAACGGGACAAGGAGGCATCCAAGACCAGGAGACGAGGCTGGTAAAGAGTTGCCACGTGCTCCAGACGGCTACCTCGGAAGCCGCGGGTGATCCAAAGGACATCAATGGTTGTTCCGGTTTTTTCCGGGCTTTCCGGTTTTTCCGGATGATCCACATTCTCATTCACCATCACTGCCGTGAAGTGTTCCACTCCCCCACCCTTAGTCACGCTCACCACGTGCGACCCCTGTAGCAGCTGGGGCTCACGCGTCAGGCGTAGGGACCAGAACTCACGACGGATGTAGTACATCGCTGAATCAGCCTCGGGCTGCGGCATCAGGAGCCAGCTGTCTGCAGGCGAGGCGATCACATGAAGGGCAGGACAGCGACGGTTGTGATACACGACCAGCTGCGGTTCAGCCTTCTGACTCCAGAAGTCCCCGATGCAAGCGCCTGGCAAGGAGGTCTCCACCCGCATCACCCACAGCTGAGCCGTCACCAACCACGTCAGCAGCACCGCCAAGCACCGGCCTGCCCAGAGCCAGAAGCTACCGACCACGAGCACCGCCACCGCCACGTACATCAGCAGCGTGGTGAGCGGAATGAGCAAGACGCTGAAGAGCACGCCATAGACAGGAAGACGATGGAAATGCCAGAGAACCAGGGGAGTGGTGAATATCTGTGCAAACAGGGACACACCCAAGAGTTCCAGCACGCCAAGGAGATGAAAACGTTCCAGCTGAAACATCCGAGCCTCATAATGACTGAACAACCACCGGTAGGCAGGTTGGAAACAGACAGCGATGCCTCCGACAGCAGCGAAAGACAGCTGCGCACCCACATCAAAGAGATACAGCGGCCAGACCAACAGCAGGAGCACAGCAGCGAGCAGCAACAAGTTGATGGGTGGTGTCTGGCGGTGCAGCAGGGAAGCCAGGATGAAGATGGTGTCCATGGTTCCTGCACGCACCAAGGAGGTGGGCAGACCGGCCAAGAAGACGTAGGCCCAGATGTAGAACAGCATCATCACCGCCAAGACCGCCCTCCAGCGAGAGCGCAGCAAAGGGCCTGTGAAGAGGAGCATGAATACGCCCGTGAGGATACCCAAGTGCAGGCCGGAGAGTGCCAGCAGGTGACTGGCTCCTGCTTCGATGTAGAGTTCACGGGTGTCGGTCTGCAGGAGGCTTCTGTCGCCCAGCGTCATGGCAGCCACAATAGCCAGTGTCTGATCTTGCAGGCCGGTGCGGCGGTACTGCTCCAACAGTCGGGAACGCTGCGCCAGCGCCTTGTGCTTCCAGGCAGCCAGCCAGGTGGTGGTGTCTGCTTCCCCCTGGATCCAGCGCCAGCGACGATAGTCATATTCATCGGGATTACCTCGGTTCACAGGCGGACGTTCCATCGAGGCCCAAATGGCACGGGTGCGCTGGGCAGAGGAGGCATAACGCTGGAAACCCAAAACGAGGAAGAAGAGAAACATCAAGGCGGCGAAGCCCCATGAGGAGCGGAAAACAGAGTGCTGGCGTCGGCGGCGGTCACTCCAGACAGCCAACAACGCCAGCACGGCAGAGATGCCCCATAGCACCAGCCCCAACCAACGGGGCACAGGCAGCCAGGCATCATAGAAAAGATAGTCTGCCGCCACGATACCCGCCACCATTGCAAGCGTGGCCAAAAGCACGGGACGGCTCATTATCCATTCACCAACTGCTTGAGGAGAGTGACTTCGGCGGCAGGGTCGGCAGCACCGAAGACGGCAGAGCCTGTGACGAAGACATCCACTCCGGCAGCGGACAGCAGAGGAGCCGTCTGGCGGTTCACGCCACCATCCACCTCGATGAGTGCATGCGCACCGCGTGCATCAATCATCTGACGGAGGCTGCGCACCTTATCCAAGCTGTGCTCGATGAACTTCTGTCCACCAAAGCCAGGTTCCACTGTCATCAACATCACCACATCCACATCCTGAATGATGTCTTCCAGGGTAGAAACGGGGGTGGCGGGGCACAGAGAGACAGCGGCTTTCATGCCAGCCTCGTGGATTTGCTGCACGGTGCGATAGAGATGAGGACATGTTTCCTGATGCACATTCATCACGGCAGCCCCTAAATCGCGCACCTCACCAATGAACTTCTCGGGCTGGACAATCATCAGATGAACGTCAAGAGGTTTGTTGGTGAGGCGTGCCACATGCTGCATCACAGGAAAGCCGAAAGAGATGTTCGGGACAAAGACCCCATCCATCACATCCAAGTGAAGCCAGTCGGCCTCGGAGCGGTTGAACCACTCCATTTCCCTTTCCAAATTCCCGAAGTCTGCGGCTAACAGACTCGGAGCTATGAGTTTGTGATTCATAACGGACGGACGGCCCTGGCGCGGGCTCGGATGCGGTTAAGGGTTGAACTTTTCGGCGCACAAGACCCGAAGAGGCGGGTCAGGGAGTCTTCAAATGTCAGCTCGTCAAGCTGAACGGGGATGAGTAGGCGTTGTTTCATAGGCGTTGCTTTTTCTATTTAAGATAACGCGCGAACCGCTCCCTTTATTGTGCGCCGGGCAAAAATTATTTAGAACCACGAATAGCGTTTGCTATTCATGGTTCTTGAACATTGTCTATCTGACGACTTTTCGTCCGTTGTGAATGAAGAAGCCACGTGATGGTTGCGTGATGCGGCGTCCACTGAGGTCGAAATAGTACGGCAGTTGACCCGCGCCTGCAGGTGCGGCTAAAGGTGCATGGATGGCTGTGGGCGTGGGAACGGCTTTGGGCTCCGGATCCACGGTGCTGGTCTCGGGGTCACCAGAATAGGTGATGTCGTAGGCCAGTTCGCCACCTACACGGTAAATACTGTGCCAGATGTCCTCCTCGTCGTCCTTCGTACCGAAAGCCATGCGATAGGTGTGACCGGGTTTCAGGCCTTGTTCACCGTCAACAATGTAGTAGAAGCCGAATGATTCGTACTCCTTTGATTCGCCGTACATTCCATAACCTGCAGGAATGGTGTCGCGGTCCTGCAAGTCCTCTGCAATCACCCAGGTGTTGCCATCTGTCAGGTCCTGTGCAAAGAGCCCAAAGACGCCTTGGAAGGAAACAGGGCACCAATTGACGAGGCCGTATGGCAAGTCACAGTAGAGCGTGGGGTGTTCCACCCCGTCATCTGAGGATGTACCCCATCGGAAGGTGTAGGGATTTCCTTTAAAGCTCGAGATATAAGACAGTTTCTTATCGGTAGCCAAAGGCGTGGGACGGATACCTGTTATTAAGGTAGGGGAGTTCGTGAAACCATCACCTTGCCCATCGGGATCCATCAGTTCGATCGCGTAGAAACCATCCTGATTGCCACGCCAGCCCCAGTTGGCATAGACGAGTCCTTCCTCATCCACTCCTGTGAGAAGGAAAGCATGTCCTCCTTCCGAATTAAAGGAGCCATAGAAGACGGGACAGCGAAGAGCCAACTCATCATAAATCATCTGAATAAATGATTCCTGATCGATGCCGTAATTATCTCTGTCGTAGTATTTAACACTGGCCTCGGAATATTGGAAAGACTGAGTGAGTGCTATACCTGCAAAAAGAGAGGGCGTCCCTCCATACTCTGAAGTGTACTTCATATATGCGGCATAGCCGCAGTCGCGAAGCAGTTCATCTATATTATCACCAGGAGTACCTTTGGTCTTGTAGCTATCCTTATAGGGCCAGGTGTAGGTGGTGCTGACGTGCTCTGTCTTCCATTCAGTCTTCTCTTTATTCCCCTGTTTTGTGGTGACAGAGTAGTTTCCATCGAAATCTGCTGACGGCGGATACTGACAGTAGTTGAGGCACTGGGCCAACGCAGTGGCTACACAGCCGGTTGGACAATTGTTGGGGGTCTTGCGGTTGAAGGGATAGTCCTGAGACCACTTGGTGGTAACAAAGTTCTCAACAGGAGTGTAGGCAGCCGTGCGACGAGGAGCCTGTACCTGTCCGTTCTCCACAGCGGTCAGAAAGCGACTAACAGAACAGAGGTAGGACAGGAATGCCGGAGCCACATCTTCTGCGTCATAACGCTCTGAGGAATAACCGATAACGGGTTTCACGAGATCGCTCTTGGCCACGATAACGAATCCCTCTTCCCCCTGTGGAGCGAAAATGGTGTAGGCGTTGTCTTCGGCCACGCACTGAAGCGTTGCCGGCTTCACCCTTGTCTGCAGACCCTTGACGGCAGCCGTGCGGTTGAGCTTGGCAGCAGCGATGTTCCGCATTTGTGTCATGGAACGGTTGTCGGCCATCGCAGTGCTGGTGACCAAGAGGATAGCAAAGGTGAAAAGTATAACGTTTCTCATCATTATAAAGAGTTATGTTTGTTTGACGCAAGTAAGTTGCATCGTCTCCACGAGGGAGTACGACACAACTTACAAATTGCTGATTTATCGGGCTTTACGCCTAATAGAGATTAGTCCACGAGGGTGGCTTTGTCCAGTTTCTTGCTGAACTTGCTTCCGAGAGGGAAAGTGAGTTTCTGAGCCTGCAGCCAAGTGCGGGGAGCACGACGCATACCAGCCTTGAGACTGCGAGCGTTGAACTGGAAGGGAACCTGACGCTTGACAGCAGCTTCCTCGGTGATTTCAAAGAATTCCTCAACCTGACCGAAGGAACCAGCTGCCACGATGTAAGCAGGGAAGAAGTGGAATACCTTGTTCTCGGGATCATAGTAGGAAGTGTTCTCAGCATAATTGGAATGATAGAGAGCACCTTCGATAATGGACATCATACCGTAGTTGGGATGTTCATAACCGATTTCCTGTTCCAGCACGACACAGTCGTTGGTGGTCTGGTTCCAAGTGAAGACGAAGTCTGTGCCCATGAGCCAATCTCCAATCTTGAACACATCGTTCTTGTCGTCACGCTTATAGAGTTTATAACCGGGATCGGGTTCAGGAGAACCGTCTTCATTTTCGCTGAACATCACATAATAATAGGTACCGGTGGCAATCTCTGTCCAGGTGACATTGGCCAGGGTTTGTGCACCACTGCCGAAGCTGGTCTGACCCTTCTTGTCGGTGAAGGTCACATTCAATGTCACGCCATTGACGTCGCCGTCCTCGGTGAACTCCATGGAGGAACCTTCGGAATCAATATAGGCGTAGATATCAGTAGCGGTGAGTCCTTCTTCCGTCACACCTGTGGGCTGGTAAGTGTACCAGATGTCCTCGGGGACATAGATCTTCTTGCCCTTCAGGAAGAAGATGAGATCATAACCTTCGACATAAGCGTCCTTGATACGGTAGGGAGTACCATAAGTCTCCTCGAAGACCTTGTCACAGTCATCGGTGTTGGTGTTGCACACTGCCTTCTGAAGCATGACATTTCTGGAGGCACCGGTGAGGGTGTTGGTGAAGTCGAAGGTCTTCACATCGTTCCAGTCAAAGTCGTCTTCATCATCATAGTCAGGATCGAAGACTGCCTCGTAAGCGGGTTCCTCTGCCACATAACCGGGGAAGGTGATAGTGATGACACCGTCTCTCTGGCTGTAGTTCCAGCCGCCCAAGGAGAACATGTAATAGTAGGGAGCGAGCTGAATCTGACCGATGGAGCCGTCTTCCTTGTAACCAGTGATGCGGTTATAGGAAACGCCATCCTGTGAACGGTAAGAGGTGAAACGATAGGGGTGTACCAGACAGATAATGTCCGAATAGCTGTTGTGGAATGCACCAGTGGAATAGTCTGGGAAGGTCACAATATCGTTGCGTGTGAAGGAGATGGTCTGGAAGGTCTCACCGGCCTTGCGGACGGTCAGCGTCAGGAAGTCGTCCATCTCTTCGGGCTTCATTGTCAGATATTCATCACCGGGGTAGCTGGCGTAGGGCTTTGCGATGCGGTAGAGATTGGGCTGTGACTCGTTCTGGAAGATTTCCACCTGTGCCTCCAAGGGGAACCAGTTATCAACGTAAGTACACATACCGAGTGAGTTCCACTTCACGCGGGTGACGGTGAATTCAGTGAAGACAGCGTCAGAGTAGTAGGAAACAAACTTGGGGTCTGTGACACCTAACTGCACCTTATAGGTGGTTCCGATTTCGGCGTTGGGATAGTTGAGTTGGAATGCCACGATGCTGTCACCGTCTGCGAAGACAGCGTCAGTTACAGAGAAAACCTTGTCATCACCCTGAGTGATCTGAATGGGAACGGTGACAGCACCCTTGGTGTTCCTGCGGCTCATGTGGAGCGTGTAGGAAGTGGGGTCTGTGGGGTCGATTTCTATCGTAGTAGAAGATTCCACGAAGGAAATGTTGGCATAGTCCTCGGTGGCGTTCCACTCGGCCTTGGTGAAGCCGTCTTCATCCTTACATGCAGTAAAGAGAGCGACTCCAGCCAACAGGAGGAAGAATCCATTAATATATTTTTTCATAATCTTCATTTTCTTTTAATGATTAGGAAATGATGTGCTTACCAAACAAAAGCCGGATTTGTGTTATCAGTTGGAGCCACGGGAGTGGGATTCTGAGTGCAAGCGTAGTTGTAGTTGGTCTCGGTCTGCACGATGCAGAGGTTCATCCAGTTGGAGTAGTTCTGTCCCTGTTCCTTATTCTCAAAGTTCCAGCGATAGCCATCCAAGTGGTTGGTGTCGGCATAGTTACGGATAATGCCCTTGTTCAGACGCTTGATGTCGAAGGTGGCGAAGCCTTCACCCCAAAGCTCCACGCGGCGCTGCCACCACACTTCGTTCTGGAACTGGCTGGTCGAAGCATTGCCGTAGGCATCCTGGTGACCACCATAGACATAACTGGCATCACGGGTCTTACCGAACTCGGTGAGGAGCTGGATACCACGATCGACGTTCTGCATACCGGCAGCCTCAGCCTCGATGAGCTTCATCTCTTCTACGCGCATGAGAGGCACGGAAACGATCCAAGCGGTATATTTGGTATCGTACATGTCCTTCTGGGGGCGGAACTTGAATTCCATGCCTCCAACGCCTGTCTGAGCAGCAGAAGCGGAGTTCTGGATCTGCACGGGATGGCTGGTGTAGGCTTGGAGTGCTTCGGCCTGTGATTCGCCGTCCAAAGCGTCAAGAGCGAAATCCACGAAGACATTGCGACGGAAGTCGGTAGTTGGAATGGTCTCATAGAGGTGACGGTCGATGAACATGGGGCCACCGTAGTTGGCAGCATAACCGCAGTCGAAACCGTTCTCCATAATCATGATGCTGCCCCAGCTGGAGTCACCATCGTTATCCTTGATATTGGGGTCGGTGTCATGATAGACCACGCCGAACATCCAGGAGTCGTTGGGAGTGTTGAAGCCATAATCGCGGCTGGTGTACTGAGCCTCGTTCATCACCTCATAGTTCTCAGCAGCCTTCTTGGCATACTTTTCGGCATTGGCCCAGTCCTGAATCTCGAGGTAGGCACGAGCCTTCAGACCGAAGACCACGGTAGTGTCGGGAGTATAGATGTTCTCACGCTCATAACCTTTCAGATATTCCTCAGCGGTGTTGAGGTCTTCAATAATCTGAGCATAAATAGCAGAGAAGGTGGCACGGGGATTGCTGGTCTGGATTTCGGAGTCATCCAGCACGAGGGGCACTGTCTCTGCTTCCTTGTTGACGCAGTAGGGAGCGGCAGCATACATACGTGCGATATCCTGATAGAACATAGCGCGCATGGCATAGGCAATACCGGCACCCGCCTTGCGATCCTCGGTTTCAGAGGACTTGTACAGAGCAATAACCTTGTTACAATTATCAATCCACTTGTAGTAGTAGGTCCAGGGTACCTGGCAGCGGGCATACAGGGGAGCGAGGGCCACGGAGCACTCGTACCATGTGGAGTACCAGTTGTTGGTGCCGGCGGGAACCATATCCATTCCCATCACGTCGCGCTGCAGGAAGAAGGAGGGATAACCGAAGTCGTAGGGGTGGTTGTCAGAACCGGAGTAGGTGAACTGTCCGGTGAGGCTTGACGTCAGACCATCCACGGAGCTGGCATAGAAGCTGAGGGCATTGGATGCCTGCTTCTCTGTCACGCTGCTGGTCTGCGGGTCAATCTCTTCAATACAACTGGTGAACAAAGGCAGGGCCAAAGCAACAGTTGCAAGTGCTAAAAATATCTTTTTCATATCTGTATATTCTTTATATATGATGAATTACGTTATGAATTACGTTAGAAGGAAACCTGCACACCGCCGGAGATGGTGCGGACGGGTGAATAAACATTAGTGTTAGCAGTAGCACCATAGGAGTAGCGGGGATCGAAGCCCTTACGAACGCTCCAGAAGCAGAGGTTCTGACCCTGGACATAGAAGCGCAGCTTGTTGATCTGCAGCTTGCGGGTGAAGCTCTGAGGCAAGGTGTAACCGACGCTGAAGCTCTGGAAGTTCAGGTAACGGGCGCTGGTCAGGAAACGAGTGCTGCTGGAAGCAGTATATTGGTCGTTGTACTGGAAGCGGGGGATATCGCTGCCGGTGTTCTCGGGTGTCCAGGAGTTCAGAACGTCGAGGTGCCATGTGCGGGCAGCCACGGAGTTGCCGCTTTCAGGTGCCATCAAGCTCTGATAGGTGCTGTCGAAGACCTTGCCTCCAAGCTGGAAGTCGAAGTTAGCATTGAAGTCGAAGTTATAAACCTTCAAAGTGGTGTTGAAACCGCCAGTGAGCTTAGGCATGGTGCTACCCTGGGCATAACGGCTGGCCATGCTGTAGTCGGTGGTGGTGCCGCTGTGGTTCTTACCGGGCTTGGAGGTATTCATGGTGGAACCGTCCTCGCTCAGGAGGTCTGCGTCATACCAATAGAGTTCCTGACCCTCCTCGTTAACACCTGCATATTCCACGATGAAGGCATTCAGCATATCGCCACCTTCCTCATACCAGCAGTAGAAATCGGTGTAGTTCTCACGTGCCCCGAAGCCACCGTTCTCCTTGATCTTGCTCTCGGGGAGCTTCAGGATCTTGCCCTTGTTGTGGGAGAGGTTCAGGCCGACGTTCCAAGTGATGTCCTTGGAGCGGACAATATCGCCATTCAATGTGAGTTCCACACCCTGGTTGCGGATGTCACCAATATTTGAATAGTAACCACGAGTACCGTAGCTCTCGGGGATGTTCAGCCAGAAAAGCAGGTCGGTGGTCTTCTTGTTGTAGTAGTCGAAGCTACCAGTCAGACGTCCGCGCCAGAAGCTGAACTCGAGACCGACGTTGATGTTGGTTGTGGTCTCCCAAGTGATTTCCTTGTTACCCAGGCGGGAGAAGGAGGGAACAATATCCGTGCCGTTGCGGGTGAGGGAGTACATATTGGTGTAGAACCAGCTACCAATACCGTCGTTACCCTGCTGGCCAATGGAGAATTTCAGTTTCAACTGATCCACCCAGCTGGCATCGAGGTTCTGGAAGAAGTTCTCCTTCTGGATGAGCCATGCAGCACCTGCACTCCAGAAGTTACCCCAGCGGTGATCCTTGTCGAAGTAGGAGGAAGCATCGCGACGGAAAGCTCCAGAGAGGAAGTAACGCTCGTCATAGTTGTAAAGAGCGTTGGCGAACCAACCTTCACGGTTGAACTCACTGGTGTAGGAGTAGTTGTCGTAGCGGTCACCGAAAGCGTTGAGCTCCAGAATCTCAGCAGAGAAACCGTTGCGTGCATCGCCTTCCAGGTACTTGGCGCGAGTCTTGTTCCACTCATGACCCAATGTGACGTTGATGTCGTGCAGCCCAAAGAGTTTGTGGAAGTTCAGCGTCTGGATGTAGTCCTGACGGAAGTTGTTGCTCTGGTACTTGGTGAGTTTACCCTTTTCACCTGCGGAGGGACCCTCATAGGGGTTGTCGTAGTGGGTGTAGTTGGTCAGACCCAGGTTGATGTTGTTGGTGCTGTTGAAGCGCAACCAGTCTGTGAACTGCACGTCTGCAGTGTAGGTCTGGTTCAACTGGTGGCCTTCCACAGTGGAGACGTTGTAGCGGTTGGAACCCAAGGGGTTACTGGTGCTCATGAAACCACGGGTGGGAGTACCGACATAGTTACTGGCGGGTACACCGAAGTCATACTGGTCGTGACCATACTGGTCCTTGCGAATCACGGGGTTGCCGTTTTCGTCCAACACGCGCACGTAGATGGGGAAGATAGGAGCGATGTAGGTAGTAAGGTACATCAGGTTGGTGCTGCCCCAGCTGGTGCTCATGTTCGGGTTGCTGTTGGTGTTGCTGTGAGTGTAACCAATGTTAGCACCAACTTTCAACCACTTCTTGGCCTGGTAGTCGGCCTTCAGACGTGCATTGAAGCGCTCATAGTCGGAGTACTCGATGATACCGTCTTCCTTCAGGTAGCCTGCGCTGGCGTAGAAGCTGCTCTTAGTGGTACCTGCACTGACGTTGACGTTGTATTCCTGACGCAGGGCGGTCTTGTAGGCAGCATCTGTCCAGTTGTCGGGAGTGAGGTAGTAGGTCTCACCGTTGCTGGCGGTGTACTGGCGGCCCAGGGTGGCGTTGGGGTTCAGGCGACCATTCGTACCGATAAGGAACTGTCCCTCGGGAACGGTATAAACGTTGTAACCCAGGCGGTTCAGCGTAGCATTGTTGGCAGCAGCGCTGGCAGCCAGTGTGCTATAACCCTGTGCACTCTTGTAGTAGTTGTTCATCATGCCGTAGTAGGTCTCGTAGTACTGTGCGGGATCCTGAATGGTTTCGTAGTCCTGCACGGCACGGGTGTTGGCACCCCACTTCATATCCACGTTGATGACAGCTTCAGGTGTACGACCCTTCTTGGTGGTCACCAGAATGACACCGGCAGCACCGGCTGCACCGTACAGGGCTGCAGAGGCAGCGTCCTTCAGCACGGTCACACTCTCGATATCGTCAGAATTGATGTTCGTCAGGCTGGCATAATAGGGAGCACCATCGACGATAATCAGCGGGGAGACATCAGAGTAGAGGGAGCTGATACCGCGGATATAGATGTTACCTGCGCCGGCACCGGGAGCACCGCTTTGGCCTGTCATCTGCAGACCGGCGACTTCACCCACGAGGGCGTTGGCCACGTTGGAGGTGGTTTTCTTCTTCAGGTCATCGGAATTCAGCACCACAGCGGAACCCGTGAAGGACTCCTTAGTCTGCTGACCGAAAGCCACGACCATCAGTTCCGTCATCAGGCTCTCGTCACTGTCCAGCGCGATGCGCATGCCGTTGCGAGCACGGATGATGCGGCGAAGCATACCAATGTGGGAAATCTCCAGACGTGTGTTCTGGTCGGGAACGGTGATAACGAAATCGCCGTTCGCATCTGTGATAGTACCCGTCTTCTCGCCAACGATCTTGACGGAGGCACCGGGCAAGGGTTCGCCGTCATCTGCACTGATGACGGTGCCTTTCACTTGAGTTTGGGCTATTGCCATTCCAAGACAGAGGAACAAGCTACCCAGGAAAACAATGAGTCTTTTTTCCATAAATACTCTCTTAATTAAACATAATTTTTAGTTATCTTATTTTTATTTGTTGGCAGAAGCCTTTCTTTTCTATCATTATCGACCAGCCTCGCGGGCGCGCATAATATTATAAAGATGTATTCCGCCCCTCTTCGGGGGCCTCAGGGCAACACTTTTTGCACTTTTTCCGCAAAAGACGGCGCAAAATTAATACTTTTTTAGCATACCGCAATAAAAATTTCAAAAAAAGTGCGGTCGCTAACTCATTTTTAACAAAAAAAGCCTTTCACACATTCATTTTGGCACGCAAAGCAGCAATTTGTGCAACAAAATGACGCAAAAAACTTGCCCGCATCATCCATCGTGACGGGGGCAAGCTTTTTTACTTTGCACTTAATCGTACTCCACAAGGGTGAGGTCACGGGTGGCGGCCATGCGGCGAAGGTTGATGACAGCATAACGCATTCGGCCCAGGGCTGTGTTGATGGAGCAGTTGGTGAGCTGGGCGATTTCCTTGAAGGAGCGGTTCTCGAAGATGCGCATGCGCACCACCTCCTGCTGCGGTTCTGGGAGGTAGGTAATCATTGAGGTAAGGTCTGAGACGGTCTGCGCGTTGTGCAGGTCGTCCTCGATGGACCCCACTGCCATGGTGGGGTTCTCCATCACGCGGGCACGCTCCTTTTCATCGGCAATATCCACGATAGGAGCCTTGCGACGGTGGGTGTCACAGATGAGGTTGCGAGCGATGCGGATGAGCCACGCCTGAAACTTACCGCTATCCACGTAACGGTGGCTACGGATGTAGTGGATGGCCTTGAAGAAGGTGTCCTGGAAGATGTCGTCTGCACGATCCACGTCACAGACGATGGTGAGAATATAACCGTAAACGGACTTCTGGTAGCGATCGAGGAGAACGTCAAACGCTGCATCATTACCATCTTCATAGAGCTTGACGAGTTGCTCGTCAGTCTCCGTCTTGAGATTTTGCATTACTTTCTACTTAAAGTTGTTAGGAGTAATGTTTTGTCGATAGGCAATGAAGTTTTTAGAAGTTAAATGTATAAAAATAGATATTAATGAGGTGCAAGAGAGCCGTTTTTGGCACTATGCGGGTGCAAAGGTATGTAAAAAGTTTAGAGTTGAGGGTTGAGTGTTTAGATATTTTTTCTAAAATTAGCCGAAATTTAAGTTTTTTTCACACTTCTACAAGTGTTGTGCCCTCCAAATGGGCTCCTCGCAAGAACTCTTCGGCCTTCATGCGCCGCTTTCCTGCCAATTGGAGGTCGGTGAGGCGCAGGTAGCCGTCGGAGAGAGGGATGGTGAGGGGAGACCCCCCTTCTTCCACCTTCTCCGCAAAGAACACCTTCAGCTGTGTCTCCCGCCCATCGGCAGTGCGGAGTGTGGTCCAGGCGCCGGGATAGGGAGAGAGGCCGCGAATGAAGTCGTAGGCTGACTTGACGGTGTGCTGACTCCAGCGAATCTGGGTGTTTTCACGGGAGAGCTTGGGAGCGGAGTGCAGAAAGTCAGATTCTGGCTGTGGAAACGTCTGAACCTGGCCTTTCTCAATATCCCTGACCGTCTGCAGCACAAGGTCGGCGCCAAGGAGCATCAAGCGGTCGTGAACGTCGCCCACGGTGTCGGTATCGGCGATGGGTGCCGGCACGCGATGAATAATGCGGCCTGTATCTATATCATGATCCAGAAAGAAGGTGGTCACGCCGGTTTCCGTCTCGCCATTGATGACAGCCCAGTTGATGGGGGCGGCGCCGCGGTACTGAGGCAGTAGTGCGGCGTGCAGGTTGAAGGTACCCAACTGCGGCATAGCCCACACCACCTCGGGTAGCATACGGAAGGCCACCACCACCTGCAAGTCAGCATGATAGCTCCGCAGTTCCTCCAGGAAGCCCTCATCCTTCAGACGCTCGGGCTGCAGCACAGGAATCCCCTGCCCCACCGCATATTGTTTCACGGCAGACGCCTGCAGCGTTTCATGATGGCGACCCACCGCCTTGTCCGGCATGGTGACCACCGCCACCACATTATATTTATTATCAACGAGTTTCTTGAGGGATTCCACCGCAAATTCGGGAGTGCCCATGAAAATGATGCGCATAGATGAAATAATTATGAAATATGTGAAAGTCCATTATTCTTCACTCATATCCTGCATCATGGTGCGATAGAGGGCGAAGACGTGGCTGCGTCGGATGAAGCCAATGAAAATGCCATCGTCATCCACCACGGGGAGCATCCAGGCCTGAGTCCGATCAAAAGTAGCCATAACGAGATCCATCGGGTCACCCACCTTCAGGCGGGCTGCCAGACGGGACATGAGGTCACTGACGTGCAAGCGGTGGTAGAGCTCAGTGCGGAACATCACATGACGCACACGATCCAACACCAAGACATTCAAGAGCTTACCCGCCTCGTCCACCACAGGAAAGATATCGCGATTGGAATCTGAGATCTGACGCACGACCTCGCCCAGATCATCCCACGGATGCAGGTGCTCCTCGTAACGCTCTATCACAGAATCCATGGACATCAGCGTGAGGATGGCCTGATCCTTGTTATGTGTCACCAGCTCACCTTTGCGTGCCAGACGCATCGTGTAAATACTGTGGGGTTCAAAGATGATGATGGTCAAGTATGAGCACACCGCCACAATCATCAGTGGCAGGAAAAGTCCATAACCACCTGTGAGTTCGGCGATTAGAAAGATTCCTGTCAACGGCGCATGCATCACGCCACTCATCAAACCTGCCATTCCCAAGAGCGAGAAATTGTTCTCCGGCACAGGCGCCAGCAATGCATCATGAATGAGGAACGGAGAATAATGAATGGACAGGAGATTCCATAGTGAGGCGAAGAGGAAGCCAGAGACACAACCAAGGAAAAGGCTGGGCGCAAAGGTACCGCCGCAACCACCGCCGCTGTTGGTGGCTGTGGTAGCGAAGACCTTGAAAACGATAATACCTGCCAGATAGACCAGCAGCAACTGTGGAGCAGCGTAGAAGAACGAGCCCTCCAGCACCTGGTTCCAGTCGCCTTCGCCCTGACCGTTGAGCAGCAGGCTAATCATTTCATAACCTTCGCCATAGAGTGAAGGGAAGAGGAAGATCAGCACGCTGAGAATGGGGCTGGCAATAAGGAAACGTTTCCAGGGCGAACCCAAGCGCCGGAACTGATCTTCAAGCCAATTCATCACGCGGGTGAAGTACAGCGAGATGAGTCCGCAGAAAACACCTAATAATATATACGCAGGTACGCGCTCGATACAGAACGCGTTCACCAAGTGGAACTCAAAGAGGTTGTCTGTGCCGGCAAGTGCAAAGGTCACTGCGGCCGCCGTCACACAACTGACCAGTAGCGGAAGCAAGCTGCCCAGTGTGAAATCTATCATCAGCACTTCCAGCGTGAACACCAGACCAGCGATGGGTGCCTTAAAGATACCTGAGACGGCACCTGCCGCACCGCAACCCACAAGGAGCATCATCTTCTTACTGTCCAGGTGGAACACCTGCCCCAGGGTGGAACCGATGGCTGAACCCGTCAGCACAATTGGCGCCTCGGCTCCAACACTGCCTCCGAAGCCGATAGTAATACCAGAAGCCACCACAGAAGACCAAGTATTATGGGGCTTGATGACACTCTGTTTGCGAGCAATGGCGTAAAGGATTTTCGTGATACCGTGGCCAATGTCATCACGCACGATGTACCGCACGAAGAGACCCGTGAGCAGGATTCCCACGACGGGATAGACCAGATAGGGCCAGTTGGCACCCGTGATGGAGAAATGGTTGGTCAGCATGTGTTCCACCCAGTGAATGAACCACTTCAGCAGCAAACCCGCCAACGCCGTCAACACGCCCACGATGAACGCCAGCAGGAGCATCAGACGTTTGGACTCCTTGCCTGCCCTCTTGGCCAAGAACGTCATCACAGACTTGGCGTAAACACGAGCTATCGACTTGATACTGTGCATATAGAATGATATATTTATTTCCTTATTATCGTGACTTCTCCCGAGGGAGTGAGCTTAATGACAGAGCTGGGTTCATGACGCGAGGTGTCCCTCTGCCGAGAGAGACAGACGTAATCCACAGCGCTGATGATGGCGGGATCAACGTCTGCAAAAGTCTGTGGTGCAGGCTGTCCGCTGATATTGGCAGAGGTGCTGACGATGGCCTTCTGGAAGCGGTAACAGAGGTTGTGGGAGAACACCTCGTTGGTAACACGCAGCCCCACGCTTCCGTCTTCCGCCAAGAGATTGGGGGCCAAGCCATTGACACCATTCAGAATAACAGTGGTAGGTTTAGTGGCCAGATCTATGATGTCCCACGCTACATCTGGCACATGGCGGATGTAACGCTGCAGGCGTCCCGGGCTATCCACCAAGCAGATGAGCGCCTTGCTGTCCGAGCGCTGCTTGATGTCAAAAACTTTCCTGACGGCATCAGGGTTCGTGGCATCACAGCCAATACCCCAGATGGTGTCCGTGGGATACAGGATGGTGCCTCCTCGTTTCAGCACGTCAATGGCATTCTTTATATCATCGTCTCTCTCTCTGCTCATTAAAATTCTGATGTAAAGTGGAACTTAATATGTTCGAAATCCTGCTGCGCCATCGAAAGGACGTAGGCAGAATCGGCAAGGAACACATCACGGCCTTCCAGGTCGCGAGCCATATACTGGTACTTGCGCTTCTTGAAAGTCTCCAACTGCGCCACATCATCACTCTCTATCCAGCACGCCTTGTACAAGCTGGCGGGTTCCCAGCGGCACTTGGCACCATACTCATTTTCAAGACGATACTGAATAACTTCAAACTGCAACTGCCCCACGGTTCCTATGAGTTTGCGCCCATTGAACTGGTTGATAAACAACTGTGCCACACCCTCGTCCATCAGCTGCGTGATGCCTTTCTCCAACTGCTTGGTTTTCATCGGGTCGGCGTTCTCGATGTACTTGAACATCTCCGGAGAGAAGCTGGGCAAACCGCGGAAATGCAGCTGTTCTCCCTCCGTCAGCGTGTCACCAATCTTGAAAATGCCGTTGTCTGGCAGACCAACGATATCACCCGGCCAAGCCTCATCGATGGTGCTCTTTCGCTGCGCCATGAATTGTGTGGGAGAAGAGAAACGAACCGTTTTCCCCTGACGCACATGCAGATAGGGTGCGTTGCGTATGAACTTGCCGGAACAGACCTTGCAGAAGGCTATACAAGAACGATGGTTGGGATCGATATTAGCCGTTATTTTGAAGATGAAACCCGTGAACTTGGGTTCCTCGGGCTGCACGTCACGTTCTTCGGCTTTGGTGGGACGCGGCGATGGAGCAATCTCCACAAAGCAGTCCAACAACTCCTTGACACCGAAATTATTGAGGGCAGAACCGAAGAAGACTGGAGCCACCTCGGCGTTCAGATAGGTCAGCCTATCAAACTCGGGATAGACGCCTTCGATAATTTCCAGGTCGTCGCGCAGTTTCTGGGCATCATCTTCACCCACCATCTTCTCCAGCTCTGCCGAATTCAGCTCCACGATGACTTTTTCCGTGACGCGCTGTTTATCAGGGGTAAAAAGGTTCAGGTTCTGCTCGTAAATGTTATAGACGCCCTTGAAGCGCTGACCCTGATTGATGGGCCACGATAGCGGACGCACCTTGATCTGCAGTTCCTCTTCCAACTCGTCCAAGAGGTCAAAGGGGTCTTTACCCTCACGGTCCATCTTGTTCACGAAGACTATGACGGGCGTCTTGCGCATGCGACAGACTGTCATCAACTTACGGGTCTGTGTCTCCACGCCTTTGGCACCGTCAATGACGATGATGGCAGAATCTACAGCGGTCAGCGTGCGGAAGGTGTCCTCGGCAAAGTCCTGATGACCAGGGGTGTCGAGGATGTTCACTTTATAGGCCGCCTCAGCATCCCCCGAGGGCTCATAGTCAAATTCCATGACAGAGGTGGTCACAGAGATGCCGCGTTGCTTCTCTATTTCCATCCAGTCGGAGGTGGCAGTCTTGCGGATTTTATTGCTCTTCACGGCACCAGCCACCTGAATCTGACCGCCAAAGAGCAGCAGTTTCTCGGTCAAGGTGGTTTTACCGGCGTCCGGGTGGGATATGATGGCGAATGTTCGCCTGCGTTCTATTTCTGGGTTCAAGGGTGTGTGTATTTAAAGTAAGAATTCTTTTAAACAGGCTTGAAGGCTGGTTTCCCAATGTGGTATTTCCAGGTGGTAGGTCGCCTTTATCTTGCTCTTGTCCAGCACGCTGTAATGCGGACGGGCAGCGGGCGTGGGGTACTCGGCAGTGTGCAGGGGGCGCACTCGGCAGGTGTTGATACCGGCCATCCGGTGAATGGCAAGTGTGAAGTCAAACCAGGAGCAGACGCCCTCGTCAGAAAAGTGATAGGTGCCGGGTTGGATGCCACTGTTGATGGCGGTCATGATGGCGGCGGCCAAGTCACGGGCGTAGGTGGGAGTGCCGATTTGGTCAAAGATGACACCGAGGGTATCCTTCTCACGTCCTAAGCGCAACATCGTCTTCATAAAGTTGTTGCCGAAACGGCTGTAGAGCCAGGCCGTGCGAATAATCATTGCAGAGGGATTAGCCGTTACAACAGCCTCTTCACCAGCGAGTTTCGTGAGTCCATAGACAGAGGCAGGGCATGTGGGGCAGTCTTCGGTATAAGGAATGTGAGCGGTACCGTCAAAGACGTAATCTGTGGAAATCTGAATGAGGTGCCCACAGCGACGCTGCACAGCAGCGGCCAAGTAACCAGGGGCGGTGGCGTTCAGTAGGTGGGCTTTCTCAGGCTCGCTCTCGGCACGGTCCACAGCAGTGTAGGCAGCACAGTTCACAATGATGTCAATTGATTTTTGCTGCACGAAGGTATCGATGGCAGCGGGGTCGGTGATGTCCAAGGGAGAGACGGCGAATACGCCGTCCACCCGACCAGTGGCGACATCGGTGAAGTGCCAACTGTGCTGTGAGTTCGCGGCTGCTTGTAGCTGCATCTCATTGCCCAACTGCCCGCAAGCTCCTGTGACTAATATGTTTAATGCAGAATTCATGATTCACAATTCACAACTGTCTATCAAATCTCCAGCTCCCCGGCTTTCTCCTTTCGCCATGCATCTGCAAGCAGGGCGAGCAGATGGGATACAGGCGTGATGGCTTCCATTGTCTCCTTGGAAATCGGCTTCTTCTGGAGGCGCAGGAGCATGGTTCCGTAGAGCAATTCAAAGCAGTTCTCCAACTCTGGCACATCCAGGTGTCCGTTGCGCGATCGCAGTTCCACGATAAATGGGAGTGCCTTGTAATAGGCCGCAGAGTAGAAGGGGTGCTTGGAGCTCTGGAGCAGGGTCAAATGCAGGTCGGTGAGCAGAGAGAGAGTGCCCTGGTTCATCTGCAGGTGCCCGCTGTGAGTTTTACCTTCCTCTCGCATCATCTGGCAGAGTGCCGCGAGCCACTGTGACTCGGTCTGTCGGTCGGTCTGGGAATAGTCAAACCGGGCGACATATTCATCCCGCAGACGCTCTGCATCACAGCCGTAAGCCCGAAGAGTGTCTTCCAGCTGCCACATATATAAGAGGTACTCACAAATGTTGGAGTCCTTCAGGTGTTTTGCAATTTTCATTTAGTAAAGAGTGAGACCTAAGAGTGTAGAAAAGAGTCCCAGCACTGAGACCACCATCACGATGGAACCAATCAGACGGTTGATTAGTCCGATACGGGCGAGGTCAAAAGTCGTACGGAGTTTATCCACCACATACGTCAGTCCGCACCACCAAAGTAGGGCGCCCAAGAAGATGCTCAGATAACCCAAAGCCTGCTGTCCCACATGCTCAGGCACCACGAAGGTGAAACGGGCGAAAAGTGCCAAGAAAAGGAAGATAATCAGAGGATTGCTGATGGTGACGACAAAGCCTGTCAAGAAGTTCTGGGCCAGCGTGCCCTTCTTCTTGGAAGGCGGGCGCAGATGGGGTTTGGAGTGAAACGTGTACCACCCGAAACCGAAGAGCAACACCGAACCTGCCAACTGCAAGACATACATGGTCCGCGGCTGCTCAATGAACTCCAAGACGAAGCTCATGCCGAAACCGGTGATGAGCGCATAGATAATGTCACTCAGCGCGGCACCCAAGCCTGTGACCAGACCATAATCGCGTCCCTTGTTAAGGGTTCGCTGAATACACAACACACCAACGGGCCCCATGGGAGCGCTGGCCACGATACCAACAATGAGACCTTTCACCGTCAAATCTATTATGGTTATATGCTCAAACCACATAATTAGGCTGCAAAGTTCGCATTTTTCTGTGAAATAACGAAAGATTTTGGCAGAAAAGCTCAACTTTGCACACGAAATAGCATTTTTTTCTCTGTTTTCTTCGCCGATAACGAAACTTTACCTATCTTTGGCGCTTGAAAATGATAAATCAACCCATAAATCCTTTTAAACAATAAAAAAACATCATGGAAAAGAAACCTTATGTGATTGGCCTCGACCTCGGAGGCACCAACTCTGAATTCGGTATTGTTGACCAGAACGCTAACATCGTTGCTTCCACACGCGTGAAGACCGCCGGTCACGGCGACGCCAACCAATATGTGGACGATTGCGTGGAAGCGCTGAAGCCAATCATCGAGCAGGTGGGCGGCATCGAGAAGATTCACGCAATGGGCATCGGTGCCCCCAACGGCAACTACTACAGCGGAAGCATCGAATTCGCGCCTAACCTCCCCTGGAAGGGTAAGATTCCCCTTGCACAGATGTTCCACGAGCGCCTGGGCATCCCCGTGCGCCTCACCAATGACGCCAATGCAGCCGCCATCGGCGAAATGCAGTACGGCGTGGCCAAGGGTATGCAAAATTTCATCATGATTACCTTAGGAACTGGCGTGGGAAGCGGTATCGTTATCAACGGACAGCTGGTCTATGGCTGTGACGGTTTTGCCGGCGAGCTGGGACACGTGATTGTGGATAGAAACGGACGGCAGTGCGGTTGCGGTCGCAAGGGTTGCCTGGAAACATATTGCTCCGCCACCGGTGTGGCTCGCACTGCCCGCGAAATCATTGAGAAGACAGACAAGCCCACACTTCTGCGCGATATTCCATTGGACAAGATAGAGTCCAAGGACGTTGCCATCGCTGCCGGCAAGGGCGACGAGGTGGCCAAAGAAATCTTCGAAGAGACGGGACGCATTCTGGGCGAGGCTTGTGCCAACTTCGCAGCCTTCAGCAGCCCCGAGGCATTCGTCTTCTTCGGCGGTCTCACCAAGGCCGGTGACCTCATTATGGATCCCATCAAGCGCGCCTACGATGCCACAGTCCTACGAATCTTCAAGGACAAAGCCAAGTTCCTCGTGAGCGAACTCGACGGTGCCGGAGCTGCTGTTCTGGGTGCCAGCGCACTGGGATGGGAAGTGAAATGAGATGAGCGTTATGGAAAGACTCATAGAGAGGTTCCTCGACTACGTCAGTTTTGATACCCAGTCTTCTGAAGAGGCCGAGGGCTGTCCGAGTACCCCAAAACAGTTAATCTTTGCCCGTCATCTGGCAGACTCGCTGGAAGAGATGGGGCTGGAAGACGTGACAATGGACGAGCAGGGTTATATCTATGCGACCCTGCCTTCCAACGTTCCCGCAGAAGTCCCAACCATAGGATTCATAGCCCATTATGACACCAGCCCCGACTGCTCCGGTGCAGACATCAAACCGCGAATCGTCACTAACTATGACGGTGAAGACATCGTTTTGGACGAGGCAGAGGGCATCGTCAACAGCCCTCGTATGTTCCCGGAAATGCTGGACCACGTGGGGGAAGACCTCATTGTTACAGACGGCCACACGCTGCTCGGTGCAGATGATAAAGCGGGAATTGCAGAAATCGTGGAGGCAATGGCCTACCTGATGGAACATCCCGAGATTCCGCACGGACGTGTCAGCATCGCCTTCAACCCCGACGAGGAGATTGGCAGAGGTGCACATCTGTTTGATGTTGAGAAGTTTGGCGCCGAATGGGCCTACACGATGGACGGTTCAGAAGTGGGCGAGTTGGAGTACGAGAACTTCAATGCCGCCAGCGCCACCATCCGTATCAGAGGACTCAATGTTCACCCGGGTTACGCCAAAGACAAGATGCGCAATGCTGCCATCATCGCTGCCGAATTTGCTCAGGCGATGCCTGCCGACGAAGTACCCGAGAAGACCGAAGGCTACGAGGGATTCTACCACCTCACAGGCATCAAAGCCACGGTGGAAGAAGCCACGCTGAGCTACATCATCCGTGACCACGACCGCCAGCGTTTTGAACAACGTAAAGATTTCGTGGCAGACCTGGTGGCCGTCTTCGAGGAACGTTACGGAAAAGATATTGTGCACGCCGACATCCGCGACCAATATTACAACATGCGCCAGCAGCTGGAAGGAAAAGAGCATATCATTGACATCGCCCGACGAGCCATAGAACAGACAGGGGTGCCCTGTCACATAAAGGCCATTCGTGGCGGAACAGATGGTGCTCAGCTGTCCTTCAAAGGTCTGCCCTGCCCCAACATTTTTGCCGGCGGCCTGAACTTCCACGGCCGTCACGAGTTTGTTCCCATCCAGTCCATGCAGAAAGCCATGCAGACGGTGGTGAACATCTGTCAGATTGTGGCAGAATAAATCACAAGAAGAAGATTAGAAAGGGGTTACACCGTGACACGCTTCAAAGTGTAACCCCTGTTTTGAAGATTGCAAACTCGGCGTTGCCGTGCTGCTCGGCAGTGGTGCGGATGCGACCGGAGGCCACATCCATGACAAAACCAGAAAAGCGGTGCAGCAATTCGTCCATGGGAACATCCTCCAGGAGAACACCAGCATCAAAGTCTATCCACTGTGGCTTGCGACGTGCAAGGTCACTGTTGGTGCTGACCTTCAGCGTGGGCACAAAAGTGGAGAATGGCGTGCCGCGTCCCGTGGTGAAGAGGACGAGCTGACAGCCTGCAGCCGCGAGCGCCGTGCTGGCGACGAGATCGTTGCCGGGGGCAGAAAGAAGGTGGAGGCCCCCAACCTGTGGTTCAAGGGCGGCCAGCCTCTCTCCGTACTTCAGCACCCCCATCACAGGAGACATGCCGCTCTTCTGGGTACAGCCGAGCGCTTTCTCTTCGAGGGTTGAGATGCCACCGGCTTTATTACCGGGGGAGGGATTCTCACCCACAGGCTGCCCGTGGCTGAGGTAGTATTCCTTGAAGTCGTTGATGAGACGAATGGTGTCTTGGAGCACTTCATCAGAGACGGCACGACGCATGAGCAGGTGTTCAGCCCCAAACATTTCAGGCACTTCGGTCAGGATGGTGCTGCCGCCCTGGGCACAGAGCCAGTCTGAGAACGCTCCAAGAAGCGGGTTGGCTGTAATACCTGAGAAACCGTCGGAGCCGCCACATTTCAGGCCCACACGCAGATGAGATAAAGGTACGGGCACGCGCTCGCAGGTCTGCGCCTGCGCGTAAAGTTCCTTGACGATGGCTACGCCGGCTTCCACCTCATCGCCCTCCACTTCCTGAGAGATGAGGAAGCGGATGCGCTGACGGTCATAATCACCCAGCAGCTTCTCAAACTCGCGAGGCTGGTTGTTTTCACAGCCGAGACCCACAATCAGGACGCCACCTGCATTTGGATGCAACGCCATGTCGCGGAGCACCTTACGTGTGTTCTCGTGGTCTTCACCAAGCTGGGAACAGCCATAGTTGTGGGGAAAGTATAAAAGACCCACCCCCGACCTCTCCCGTGAAGGGAGGGGAGTGGCTTGCTCTACGATTTGACGGCAGATGCCATTCACGCAACCAACGGTGGGAATCACCCAAATGTCATTGCGGATGCCCACTTGACCGTCGGAACGGGGATAGCCCCAAAATGTGAGAGGGGCCTCTTTCCGTTCGACACCCGCAGGGGGCGCCGCTTCAATCCCGCTATAATCCAACGTCCCGCTGAGGTTCGTGGCGATATTATTATGATTCACCAACTCACCTTTTGCGATGGGTCGTGTGGCGTGACCAATGGGATTGCCATATTTGATAATATCCTCGCCCTCAGCAATATCCCGAAGTGCGAACTTGTGACCAGCAGAGACACCGGGCAGATCTTTCAGGGCCACAGCCACTGTGTCGGCGGGGTTGATTTGCAGGAACTCTTTCATGCGTCAATCGCGATTCATCAAATTCTTCACCGTTTCCATCATGCCGCGATCCAGAATGTTTTGGATGCTTTCAGTGAGGAGTTCTGTGAGACCCGAAATGGCATTGAGGTCGCCGTGCTCGTGCCAGATGAGGTTTTGGGCAGCCAGTACGCCTTCTGCGACTTTCCGAACATCACCCGTTACCCACAAGTCGGTGAGCAACTGCATGATACGCGGGTCGTCGTTGGGCTGGATGGGTGTGCCATCAGCACGCTGACCGCCCCGATAATAAACACAGATGGCCGCCAGTCCCAGGACAATCCCACGAGGTAGTGTACCCTTGCGCTCCAGGAACGTTATCAAGCCCGGCAGGTCGCGCGTCTGGAACTTAGGAAGGCTGTTGAGCATGATACTCGTCAGTTGATGATCCACAAAGGGATTACAGAATCGCTCCATCACATCGTCGGCAAAACGGCGCAGTTCGTCCTCGGGCAGATTGAGTGTCGGCAGCAGTTCCTCAAACATCACTCGGCGAATGAAGGGGCCTATCACCTCATGCTGACAGGCATCGCGCACGATATTCAACCCCGCCAGGAAAGCCACGGGCGAGAGCACGGTGTGGGGGCCATTGAGCAGCGTCACCTTACGTTCGTGGTAGGGCGACTCGTCGTGGGTGAGCACCACGTGCAGCCCGGCCTTGTCGGCAGGGAACTCTCGGGCCAGCTGTTCCAGCGACAGGTTGGGAGCAGTCTCGATGACCCACAGATGGAAGGCCTCTGCCTGCACCACCATCTGATCTGCATAACCCACTTTCTGCTGAATCATGTCAATATCTTTTCGGGGGAAGCCAGGGACGATGCGGTCAACGAGGGTTGTGCAGACGAAGCACGCCTGCTCAAACCACTGGCGGAAAGCCTCATAATCAGTGCCCAAGTCCTCCTTCCACAGCTCGATGTACCGACGGATGCAATCCACGAGGTGATGTCCGTTTTGGAAGATGAGTTCACAGGGCATGATAATAAGACCCTTGGCGGTGTCACCTTTGAAAGAACAGTAGCGGTGGTAGAGCAGCTGCGTCAGCTTGGCGGGGTAGGAAGCTGGTGGTGCATCAGCCAATCGGCAAGCGGGGTCGAAGGCGATACCTGCCTCCGTGGTGTTGGAAATGACGAAGCGAATGTCCGGCTGCTCGGCCAGTGCCAGGAAGGCGGCATGGTCCGTATAGGGATTTACGGTGCGGCTGACGCTGTCTATGAGTTCCAGGGAGTTCACGGGTTGGCCGTCAATAAGTCCCTGCAGGTTAACGTGGTAGAGGCAGTCCTGTGCCCGCAGGCGGTCTGCCATTCCCTGGGCGATGGGCTGCACGATCACGACGGAGGCGTTGAAATCCGTGCGCTGGTCCATTTGCCACACAATCCAATCAATGAATGCACGAAGGAAGTTGCCTTCGCCAAATTGTATGATGCGCTCTGGGCGCTGTGCCTTAATGGCAGTAGAGGAATTAAGGGGTTGCATATTCATTAAAACTTCACCAGTATTCTGAAGATTTTGCCGGGGGCAGCATCCCAGTCGGCCATGGCTTTTGCAGCAGCTTCGGGAGCTACGGTACCGGAGATGAGGCGGTCGGTCGGGCACTGGCCGCGGCGCAGGTAACGGATGACGGCTCGGAAGTCGTCGGGCAGGGCATTGCGGGAACCGCGGATGTCGAGTTCCTTCTGCACGAAGAACTTGGTGGCCAGTGTCACATCCGTTGGAGCATAGCCGATGCAGACGATGCGCCCGGTGAACGCCACCTCGTTGACGGCTGTGGCGTAGGTGACGGCAGCACCCACGGCTTCAATCACCACATCAGGGCCAGCCCCATCGGTCAGTTCCTGCAGACGGGCGTGAACATCATCCTTGCCGCTGTTGACGGTGGCAGAAGCACCGAGCTCGCGAGCCAGAGCCAGTTTCTCATCATCCAAATCCATGGCGATGACGGTGGCTCCGCGTAGGCTGGCCCGCACAATGGCACCCACGCCAATCATGCCACAACCGATCACCAGCACGGTGTCTGCATCTGTCACCTGACCGCGATCCACAGCGTGGAAGCCCACACTCATGGGTTCTATCAGTGCCACATCCTGCGCTGCCAGGCCCTCGGCAGGAATCACCTTCTGCCAGGGCACACAGATGAATTCGCGCATGGCCCCGTGCCGCTGAACCCCTAACGTCTCGTTGTGCTGGCAGGCGTTGAAGCGGCGACGCCGACAGCTGGGGCAGTTGCCGCAAGCGGTATAGGGGTCCACTGTTACCACTTGTCCCTGTTGGAACTTGGCTGGCACGCCCTCTCCCACCCTTTCCACGGTGGCGCTAATCTCATGACCAGGGATAACTGGCTTCAAGGCCAGTGCGTTGCGGCCGCGGAACGTGTTAAGGTCGGAACCGCAAAAGCCCACATAATTGATGTGCAGCAGCACCTCGCCAACAGCTGGTTTGGGAGCCGCCAACTCGATAACATCAAGTTGTTTTGTGTCAGAAATCTGTAATGCTTTCATTATATAATAAAAAAATTAAAACTTGTCTTCGCTTTTATTAAATCAAAGAAGTCATCAGTGACCGTTTTCAGAATTCGCCTGCAAAGGTACGGATTTTTTCTCTATGCGCACACAAAACGCTCAAAAAAACCAAAACATCAAGCCAAACTCCTGCATTTTTGAGACAAGAACACAACAAACTGCAATCAGAGCATAACATCAAGTTATCACAGACGTAACGCTAAAGCTATTATTGATAAAGGTCTGCAGTCTTATCCTTTCTTGGAGACCCCCATGTAGGAAGCGACGGGTCGTCCACCAGGGCATCTACTTGGCAAGGGATGCCCTGAATGACATTCTTTTCCAAGAACCCTTTCTCTATGTCCCACATCACCGGCATATAACTGGCCACGTCATGACCGTGATCCTGGAAACGCCAGATACTGTAGTTCCCTCCCATTTTCTTCATTTTTTTTGCTATGTAACAGCTGCCCCAGATACCACGCCCCATGGCACCAAAATGGTCGTATGCCACAATCTTGTCGGCAGTTCCATGAAACAGGAGGAGTGGACAGGGAGCCTTCGTAAATTTGGGGGCACCCTTCTTGCTAATGATACCGCCCGCAAAACTCATTACGCCCTTGAACGAAAACCCATCGGGCAAGCCTTCTGTCTGCCCATTGGCGATGGCGTAGGCACACGCCAGGGAGATGATGGCGCCAGCCGAGCTGCCGGAAATGACAATATTGTCAGGAGGTACATTCAATTCGGGATGTGCGGCCAGGAACGAGACGGCAGAGAACACATCCTCCACCCCAATCTGTTGCGAAAGCACAAAACGATCGAGCGCTTTCAGAGCTCCACCCAATCCTTTGGCCATCCTATAACCTTTCATGCCCAACCGGTAGTCCATCGCCACGACAGTATAGCCGTTGGCCGTTAGCCGACTGAACCAACCCCGGACATTCGACTCACTGCGAGAACCTGTCACAAATCCGCCGCCAAAGAGAAACATGATAGCTGGTTTGGCCACGCCCTTAAAGGTGGTCTGAGCGCTGGAATCCGGACGGAAGATGTCCAAAAAGAGTGCGCAAGTATCCCTCTCTGCGAAGCAATAGGTTTCCTGAGCCGAGGTACATAGGCTAATAAACAAGGCTAATAACGTCAAATGCCTTTGAGCCCGTGACCTGAATGGTCTTTTCATCATTATGTTAAGAAACAATTAGACACGTTTTCCAATGACAGAAAAGATTTAATGTCCGGATTTAATCTTCGTAGAGGTAGAAAATGCGATCCATCATCTGCCACTTCTCATCGCTGGTGGCATCCTTGCGGCAATCCTGGAACATAGCCATATACTCCTCCCATTCCTGCTGGCGCGGAAGGGTGGCAAGACGAGCCATCGCCGTGTCCCAGTCGAAGTCGAGAGGCGTATCCACGACCATCACTATGCGAGTACCAAGGAGATATACCTCCATCTCAAGGATGCCAACCTCGCTGATTCCCTTACGAATCTCCTTCCATGCTTCCTCGTGACTATGACGGCGGCGATATTCGGCGATAAGAGCAGGGTCGTTTTTCAAATCCATTGTCTGGACATAACGCTTCACGGGCTGACCGTGCTGTTTCTGTATGAATCCTTGTGACATTGAAATATTTACGATTTGACAATTTAAGAATTAACTTCATTTACTTTTGCCAGTCGGAAGGTCTTATAGCCATAGACTGTTATCAAGACAAAACAGATGAAGGGTAGGCAGAAAGAGACATTCACTGCGGGCCAACCGAAAATGACTTGCTGATCAATAAGATGACCCTGCAAAGGGGGCATCAGAGCACCGCCGACAATGGCCATCACAAGAAATGCCGCGCCCAAAGAAGTATCTTCACTGCGGACGTTCTCAAGGGCAATACCATAAATGCTGGGGAACATAATGGACATAAACAGGCTGATGCAGACAAGACTGTAAAGACCTATCATTCCTTCTATGCAGATGGCACCAAGCGTACAAACGGAAGCACCAACGCCGAAAATCATTAAAAGCCGGCGCTGGTTGACATACTTCATAATATAGGTGCCGACGAAACGGCCAGTCAACGACAAGGACATTGCTAAAATATTGTAACGTTGAGCTGTAGCCTTATCGATTCCCAAGTGGTCTGCATATTGAATAATGAAAGTCCACACCATAATCTGCGCTGCCACATACAGCACTTGAGCTAACACACCGTTGCGGTAGATTCTATTATGCCACAGACGGGAAAGTGTAGTGCGAGCGCTGGTCTTGCCGTCCTGCTCTCCTTTGAGTGATGGCATTTTGGTGAGGGCAATGATGACGAACATCACCAAGACCACCAGCCCAATGGCCACATAGGGGTCGCGGATGACAGCGAGGTCATGCAGGCGGATGTCGGCCTTCTCTGCCTCACTCAGGCCATGAAAGAGCACCTGCCCGGCAGCATCGCGCTTGTCGGAAAGCAGGTTGGGCAGCACAATGAACGAGGCCACCGCCATTCCAGAGAGGGAACCCACGGGATTGAAGGCCTGTGCCAGGTTCAAACGGCGTGTAGAATTCTCTTTCGGGCCCAGCGAGAGGATGAAGGGGTTGGCACTGGTCTCCAGGAAGGCCAGACCGAAGGTGAGGATGTACAGCGACACGCAGAAGAAAGTAAACTCCTGAAACTGAGCTGCAGGAATGAACAGGAAGGCACCCACAGCATAAAGTCCGAGGCCAATGAGCACACCCACCTTGTAAGAGTACTTGCGGATGAACAGGGCTGCGGGGACAGCCATGGTGGCATAACCGCCGTAGAAGGCGAACTGCACCATAGAGGCCTTGGCCGCAGAAATCTCCATCAGCGTCTGGAACGCTGCCACCATGGGGTTGGTGATGTCGTTGGCGAAGCCCCACAGGGCGAAGAGTGAGGTGATGAGAATGAAGGTGAAGAGGTACTTCTTCTCAACTAATCGCTTCTTTTCCATACCTTATTTATATAATGGTCCAAAATTGGTGCAGGCGCGATAGTCGGCACCTTCCTTGTCCATGCCAAAGGCATTCCATGCGGCTGGACGGAATATGTCTTTGTCCTCTATGTTGTGCATGCAAACGGGAATGCGGAGGATGGAACAAAGCGTGAGTAAATCGGCGCCTATGTGTCCGTAAGCGATGGCTCCGTGGTTGGCACCCCAGCAGTTCATCACCGAATAGACATCTTTGAAGCAGTCCTTCTTGGAATCCAGTCGCGGCACAAACCACGTGGTGGGCCAGGTGGGGTCAGTACGTTTGTCAAGGATGTCATGCGTCTTCGGGTCAAGCTCCACCGTCCAGCCTTCAGCCAGCTGCAGCACGGGTCCAAGACCCTGCACCATATTCATACGCATCATCGTCATGGGCATACCGCCCTTGGTGACAAAATGCGAACTGTAGCCACCTCCTCGGAAATAGTCGCGGTCGGCTGGCATCCAACTTGTAGCTTTCAGACATTCTTCTACATCTGCGTCGGTCAGTTCCCAGTGGGGCTTCATAGTAGGATTGCCATCGACGTCAGTGGCTGCGCCGGTTGCATCAAGTGTCGTGGCACCACTGTTGATGAGGTGAATGAAGCCTTGAGCAGCCAAACCGCTCAATACTGTGCCTGTGACGCGCTGGACAGCCTCGGGGCTCCAGTAGGTGCGAATATCTGAGAACATCACACCACGGTTGGTCAACAAATGACCGAAAAGCATGGTCATTCCATTGAGAAAATCATTCTCGGTGGCCAAAATCTTGGCTTCACGCTTGCCGTTCCAGTCGAATGAAGTGCAGAGCATGGACTCAGGGAAGTCGAAATTCGGTTTATAGTCTGTCCATTGACGTTGCCCCTGAACGCCGCCGGCGATGGCGTTATGACCTAATGCTTCTTCCTTGTAGCCCATCTCGAGTAGATGCGGGTTGCCTTCCATAAGGTCGCGGATAATCATCATGGTCTTCACAGTGAACTCCCAATCGGCATCCTTCTCGGCGCGATTCTTGCCCTTGCCCTTACCGTTGAAAGTAGTCATCGGGGTACCAGGGAAGAGCGGACGATCCTCGTTGTAATCATGTCCCTCCTGCGGTTTGCAATATTTCTCAACCCACTTCATGGCCTTCTCAAACTCCTCGGGATCAAAGATATTGAAATCAACGCGTCGCAGGATTTCGACGAGCGAAACATACTCTGTGCGCATACCGAGGTACTGCTGCAGGAAGTCGGCATTAACGATGGAGCCAGCGATGCCCATACAGGTGTTGCCAAGAGAGAGGTAACTTTTGCCCTTCATGGTGGCTACTGCCTGTGCGGCGCGGGCGAAACGCAAAATCTTCTCTGCCACATCAGCGGGAATAGTGTTGTCGGCAATGTCCTGTACATCATGACCGTAGATGCCGAAAGCGGGCAAACCTTTCTGAGCATGCGCAGCAAGGACTGCGGCCAAATAGACAGCACCAGGACGCTCCGTGCCATTGAAGCCCCATACGGCCTTAGGGTAATGCGGGTTCATGTCCATCGTCTCTGAACCGTAGCACCAGCAGGAGGTGACGGTGATGGTAGAGCCAACACCCTCGCGCTCGAACTTTTCGGCACAAGCTGCGCTCTCAGCCACGCGACCGATGGTGCCATCGGCAATGACACACTCCACGGGCGAACCATCACCATTCTGCAGATTCGATGTTATCAACTCGGCAACGGCTTGAGCCAGTGCCATCGTTTTATCTTCAAGACTCTCGCGGACGCCACCCTGACGACCATCGATGGTGGGACGAATCCCGATTTTGGGGTAATAATTCATAAGACTATTCTGTTAGGTTGTATTTCGTTTAGTCGTTTTGCAAAATTTTATTCTGACATATTCTTAACATAAGGCAACTCAGGCAGATTCCTAAAACCATAGAACCGCTTGGCATTCTCTCCGAGGAAGGCGGTCTTCTGCTCAGTAGTGAGTTCTGTCGATTTTGTGATAAAATCATAGGACATGCGGTAGGTGATGGCAGTGATGGTCCGGGGGTAGTCACTTCCCCACATCAGCTTGTCCCAGCCCACGAGGTCGGCGGCTTCTCGGATGGCGCGAACGGCGGAAGGATAGGGGTAGAATTCGGTGTTATAGAGCCATGTGATGCCGCCGCTCTCCACCATCACGTTCTCATTGCGCGCCAACAGGATCTGCTGCCGCCAGCTCTCGTTCTCCCAAGGTGGTGTCTGCGGTTGGTCTGCCATACCCAGGTGTCCGATGGCAATCTTCAGACGGGGACATTCGCTGACAACCTCGCGCAGTTCTGCCACCTGCTTGTCGCCATCGGCCAGGCACAAGGACACAATCATTCCACGCTGCTCCATCATCTTGAACACAGGGATGAGTGTAAGCAACGAGTCCTGCATACGATGGCCAGGGAAGGCTATACCCTTGAGTCCAGCATCGGCAACAGCCTGGGTCTCAGCCTGGTTCCATGCCATACCCATACAGAAGAAGCGGCCGGGATACTGCTTCTGCACCTTTTCAAGGTAAGCATTCTGACAACCGTCTATTACTTCCTGCACGACCACAGCAGCTCCCACCTGGGCATAGTCCATATTGCTGAGAAAAACCTCGGCTGTATTACGCCCATCAATCATAAAGGGAGGCAACATCTGGCGTTCTTCACCGAAGAACTCGCTACGGCTGCCATTTGGCTGGAGAGTGCGGATGGGCTGGCCGTTGACGGTCGTGTCCTGGCGTAGCCAGAGATGAGAGTGAGAATCGATTATGAGTTGGCCCATGTCACACGTTTTTGGTCACCGATTATTTCCTGCACTTCCTTCACTAATTGCCAGTCTATGGGCTCGCTGATGAACTGCAGGTTGCGAAGAACGTTGTCTGGATTGGCAGAGGAGAAAAGAGTGGACGGTACACGAGGATTGCTGACCGAGAACTGCATGGCCAGTTTCTCAATGGGATAGCCCTTGGCCTTGCAGTATTGCGCGGCACGCTGACAAGCTTCCACTAAGGGTTTCGGTGCGGGATGCCAGGCTGGCACACCACGCTCTGAGAGCAATCCCATGGACAATGGAGAAGCATTGATGAGTCCGACACCATGAGCCTCAAAGTAGTCCAGGTTGTCGGCCAAAGCATCATCACAGAGGCAGTAATGGCAGAAATTCAACACGGTTTCCACAGTGCCTGCAGGACTATGGTCAATCACCCAACGGAGATTGGCGAGTTGCAGGTCGGTGATGCCCACATGGCTGACCAATCCTTTCTCCTTCAACTCCACCAACGCGGGCAGTGTTTCATCTACGACGAGCTGCAGTCCACCAGGCAGAGAGGCCTGAAATTCAATATCATGAACATGAATGAGGTCTATATGATCCACGCCCAGGCGGTCCATGCTCTCATAGACGCTTTCCTGCGCCCGCTTGCCGGAGTAGTCCCAAGTGTTCACACCATCCTTGCCATAGCGCCCCACCTTCGTGGAGAGGAAGTAATGCTCACGCGGAATCTGCCGCAGTGCACGGCCCAGCACAGTTTCGGCCTTGTAATGACCATAGTAGGGCGAGACATCTATCAGATTCATGCCTCCGTCAAGGGCCACAAAGACAGTTTCCACGGCCCGTCCTTCGTCAATTGAGTGAAAGACGCCGCCTAAAGACGATGCTCCGAAGCTCAGCGCAGAAACCTTCAGTCCTGTTTTTCCTAAATCTCTGTATTCCATTGTTCTATTTATTTTGAAAGATGTACTGTCGCATATCCGAGGCCCTCTGCTGTCACACGGGCCTTGAGGCCAAGGGGTTGAAGATCCCGACGCAACTGCGTGGCGAAACGACGTGCATCCACAGCCATACCGTTGTCTGCTATCATTGGGATGCGAACTTGCTCGAAAAGAAGGCTGCGTTCTTTGGCATCAGAAAGACTATACCGACCGCCAACAGCGTTTTGCGCCATCCAGTCATCAAGAAGGTCTGTGAGTGGGTCGCCATCAAACTCGCTGTCAAAGGTAAAGTCGGCATCGGAAGCTATCTCCACAGCTATTCTCACCTCACGCCCGTTCTCAAAGAGATCCTCAAAATGTTGAAGGAGTTGTTCCTGGAAAGCATCCATCTGTTCTATCACAGCTTCCTGCAGGAGCACGGGCAGTTCTGCCGCGAAACTGGGTTTGCCTGTTCCACTGGCCGTTGCCACCTGCTTGGAGGTGTAGGCATCAAGGCCACGAAGCGTGTAGGTGACAGACTTCTTGGGGCCAATCTTGTTGAGTTTCCAAGCCACTTCCAGGAAAATATCTGCTTGTGCACGTTGAAGCAAAGAATCACCCGAACGCAACTGCTGTCCCAAGTCTTTCAGAGGAAAGTCCTGCTCCGCCATGAGTTCTCCAATCTTGGCCACTACGGGCAACAGGTCTTCATCTGAGGTGAGAGCACGGACATAATCTGCATGTGGCGGTTCGGTGTTTGTCATGAAACCGTGCTCACGGCACCAGGAATCTGCTGGAACGACCATCAGCGTGGGACGCTTGGCCTGGGGGAACACCGGAAGGCAGACACCGGTCAGGAAGAATGTGAAGTGAACAACAAATAATAAAGACGCCTTATTCATTACCTTGTACATTATCTATGATACATTTACCAAATCCCTCAGAATCTGCCGCCCAGTCCCTTAATAATGCCTTTCTGCTGCAAGTCTTTACGCAACTGTTCTTTGGCCACAGAGACCGTAGCGGTGACACTATACTGTTTTCCCACGCGTACTACAGTGCGGGTATCAGGCACCACTTGACCATAATTCTTGAAGTCTCCTGAGGAGAAAAAATCCGAGAAGAAAGCCACCTGCTGCGTCTCCACTTCGGCACTGCCTGCGAGAGGGCGCTGACGCTGACGATTGGCGGTACTATTGAAACCCCGGAAGAGCACGCCATGAATGGCACAGCGCAGGAGCTGTTCGTCTGTGACGTCATTCTTTGGGGACGTGATGCTAGTAGTGACGAGGTAAGTCCCCTGCAAACCCGTACCAGCCCCTTCGAGGGTATAGTCTTCCATGGGGAAAGGCTTAGCATCTGCAGGAGTCGCACTGCCACCGGCAGGTGTCGCGGGTGTCTCGTCCTTGGGCTTATTGACCACCCGACGCTCAAAGCGCTTAGCAGGCTCTACGGCTGTCATCCAACTGCGCCAGTCTGGAGCCACGGAGGACAACGTGGGAGTTTGAGGTTTACCATCATTCTCTGCCGGAGCGGTTTTGGAAACGCGGTCTTTCACATCGTCCACCAACTCACCCAAGCTGAGACAGCCCTGTTTCTCTTGTAATTTCTGAAGAACAAAATAGGTAAACAGGCCGTGGCCCTTTTCCTTATAGGGATAAGCCGTCTCCTGACCTGTGGCTGCAGAGAAAACCACCATTTTTCCTGCCACGGCAGCAGCTTTGGGTTTGATCGCTACCGAACGCGCTTCCACCAACATCTCGCTGCCGCGCTGTGCGCCACTGAAGCAGGCGTCCAAGAAGACGATGGTGGCCGTGGTCTGGAGTTCGGAAAGGGTCTTATACAACTTTGTGGTGCTGTAACCGCTGGAAGGGTCTGTGGCGTATGCATCCACAGGCAGCAGGAATGCTTCACGGCTGGATTCATCCGGCATGCCGTGACCGCTGTAGTAGAAGATGACACGCGCCTCTCCTTTGTAGGCCTCCGTCATGGATTGCAGCCATCCCAGTTCGTGCTCCATATCACCCTTGGTCGCATCCGTAACACGATGGATATTCTTCTCTGGGACACCAAGTGCCTTCTGGCAGTAGAGGGCAAACAGTTCACCATCATTCTCTGCAAAACGGACTGGAGCCACATGCTTGTAATGCTCGTTGGCCAGCACCAAGACAAAGGTCTTCTCATCTGTGACGGAATTGAGTGGAATACGGGTATCTACATCATCTGAAGAAAACACGTTCCCCGAACAGATGAACGACAACAATATTAATAAGGTACGTGCGCGCATGAATCAAATCGTTTAATGTTGAATGATTATCATTATTTGGTCTCACGAATCAGATAGCCTGGCAGGAAGTCACTGCCTGAGACGCGTTCAAAGAGCGTCCCATCCAGCTGAGACTCGGCAGAACCTTCTGCATCAGCCATATAACGGTTGTCCCAAATCTTTCCTTTCACGGGACGGATGACGCCAACGCGTTTATAGCTGGTGCGTCCTTCCTCATCCTTCACCACTTCCAGCACTTCGAACCGAGACTTCTCCGTGACATCCTCTTTCATACCGATGTAGGCTTTCAGGGGTTCAGAAGACACCAATGGGGCTTTGATGCGGAAATCGGCATACTCATGCTGCAGGTCTGCCAGGTTCTTGTCCAGAGCACGTGTGCACACTTTACGGACAATGTCTTCTTCTGTCTTGGTTCCTGCGTATGACATTTTGGTGCTGGTATTCTCCACTGAACCCACATATTCCAGCTGGAAGAGGTCGGTGTCTGTCTGGAACGCTTTCACCTTGTCGGGTTCCTCATCTGGAGTTTCTGTATAATAACTGATATAAAAGTTATTAGCCACTTCTTCATCCCATTTCAGGCGGAAAAGATAGGACGTCACCTTGAGACGGAATCCCTTGAATTTATCCATAAACCCAAGGACTTCATTGGCGGCCGCCTCGTTACGCTTGTCCTTACCACTTTGGCTGGTGCCCTTGTCGGTGAAGGAATGCTTGACATCCGAGGCTGTTCCCATGAGACTGGAACCCACCACTGCCACATCCTTGATGCTTCCCAGGAAATTGCCCTGATTCACATATTGAATGTCATTAACGACCCAATAGGTGTGATGAATCAGGTTCTCTCCCAGGTCTTCAAGAATGGCTGTGGCCCGCTGCTGCTGCTCGGCCAGCCGCACGTCAATTTTGGTGGCACTGTAATGACCCCGTTCGCGCAGGAGTTCTGTGTCAAAGGCTCCAGTTTCTTTCTTGCGGTCAAACCATTTGGAAACAAGGCGTTTGGCCAACTGCTGTTTCTGCCCGAAAAGTTGAATGTTCTTCAACTGGTCATCATCATTGAAGAAGCGGATGGTGCGAACGCCCAGATCGTGACTATTGAAACGCTCTGGAATAGGCATAGCCTTGAAGACCGACTCCACCTCTTTATTGTATAATAAGGTAGGGTGCTCCACCATCATCATACACAACGAGCCTCGCATGTACTTGAAATTCTCGTCACGTTGTGCATGCACCATTATGACGGCCAGCAGAAACAGTATCAGCGAAATAACCTTTTTCATGAACAATCACTTCTTGATTAAAAGTCCCACTCCTCGTTCTTCGTGTCTCCCACTCCTTCTGTGCGGACACCATTGTCGGTGAGTTTATTCTTCTTCATGTACTTACGGATGTCCTTTTGGAGCTTGCGCATGGCGCTGTAACCGTCCTCCATCTCCGTGAATGTAACATCTGCCGGCACCTCAAACTCCTTGTCTTCCACGGCTCTGGGCACTACCTTGGAGACGTGCACGGTCTGGGCCTGCACACCGTCGCCAACAATGGGAAGCGTGATGGTCTGCTGATCCTCGTAATCAAAGGGCTTTCCAGGCACTTCCAGGGAGCCAATCCACTCCTTCGGGAACTGCTTGCAGACCCAATAGTCCACAATGCGGGTGGTGACCATCTTGACGCCAAAAATGTCTTGCGTGCTCTTCTCTGCACCCTTGTAACGTTCGCAGGGGAAACCATGGATTTCTTTCTTTTCACCGGTGGAAGCAATATTTCCTTCCATCAGGTCTTTAATTTTCTTGGCGTTCTCAGCATAGTAAGAGAAGGGATACTTATATCCCTCTTTGGTGAGCTTGCTGAAAATATAGACCTCATTCTTCGCTGGCAAAGAAATGGTGTACATGCCAGAATAACTTTCTTCACCATATTCTTTACCATCCTTGACCACAACCTTCATGGTATATTCACCACTCTTGGCACCGCCGAAAAGTTTACTGATGGTTTTATCCACAGCCACAGTGTTCGTATAATGGATTTCGCCCTCAAAAGGAGCGTCGCTCTCCTGAGCAAATAATCCGCTGCTCACGAAGAGCAAGCTGAGAAGAAAAATCTTTGTTTTCATGAGAAAGTGTTTAAATGATGGTTTTTGCGCTGCAAATATAGTACTTTTATATGAAATACGCTCTTTTTCTTGAAGAAAAAATTGCAAAACATTGAACTTTTCAATTTTATTTCAAAAAAACGTTAACAGATTAGGCGTAATTCAAAGTTTTTAACTACCTTTGCCCGCGAAACGTGTAGTAGGCTCTCGTTAGAGGCCACTTTATGCTATAATATTATATGGAAACGACCCTCGTATTGCTCAAACCCAGCTGCGTCCAAAGACAGCTGATAGGCGAAATAGTTAACCGCTTCGAACGTCGCGGGCTTCGCATCTCTGGCATGAAGATGATGCAGCTCGATGAAGCCATTCTTCGTGAGCACTATGCCCATCTGGTGGATCGCCCGTTCTTCCCTGGGCTGGCAAAATCAATGATGGCATCTCCCATTGTGGCGATGGCTCTGACAGGCGTGGAAGCTGTTCAGGTTGTCAGGGACATGACAGGTTTCACCAACGCTCGCAAGGCTGATGCCGGCACCATTCGCGGAGACTATGCCATGAGCAACCAGCAGAACATTGTCCATGCTTCAGACTCCACAGAGAATGCAGAAGTGGAACTGAGACGCTTTTTCCGTCCAGAAGAAATCTTTGACTACCACAGCGGAGTGGAAGCTTTTCTCTATGGTGTCGATGAATTGAAATAACCCTCTCATTTAACCCTATAAACACAACTCATCCATTATAATGCTAAAAAACGTCATTAGGAAAACGACAACCACTCTCCTGCTCACGGTTCTTGCCCTTCCCGTCATGGGACAGGACTTAATCGCTCGCGAAGCACCTGTAGATAAGAAAATGCGCGCCGTAGATAGCGTAGCCATTCAGCGCCTTTTTGAACAAGAGAACCTCGATGATCCCGCAGCCGACCTCTACCCCAATTGGGAAAGCAATTACATCAATGCCTTTGGTAATGTAGAGTTGCCGAAAGAATACAAGATAGACTTGCGGCATTTCTGCATGCCCACCACCAACCGCATTGTCACCTCAAACTACGGCTATCGCCGCCGCTTCCGTCGTCAGCACAAGGGTCTGGATATCAATGCCAACAAAGGTGACACCATCCGTGCAGCCTTCGATGGAAAGGTTCGCATCACAGAATTCCAGCGTGGCGGTTACGGCAATGTGGTAGTCATTCGTCATCCCAATGGTTTGGAAACCATCTATGGTCATCACACCAAGAACCTGGTGAAGGCGGGTGATATCGTTAAAGCCGGTGACCCCATTGGCCTGGCGGGGCGCACAGGGCGCTCCACCGGCGTTCACCTTCATTTCGAGACTCGCTTATTGGGTGAATACATAGACCCCGCCAAACTCTTCGACTTTGCCAATCAAGACGTTACGGGAGACTTCTACATATTCCGCGGACGCGGTCGTGGCACTTTGTTAGGTAAGCACACACCCAACTCCAATCAGGCCGAAGAAGACACAGAGCTGGCACAGACTGAGGGTTCTGAGGAAGACGTGTCTTATGTTTCGTCTGAGAGTGCCGAGGACAGCCGTGCTGCACGTGCCGCCCAGAACACCCGCATCCATAAGGTTCGCAAGGGTGAATCACTCTCCAGCATTGCCAAGAAACACGGCACCACTGTTGCTGCGTTGGCAAAGGCAAATGGCATCAGCACCAGAGCCAAGATTCGTCCAGGCCAGATTCTCAAATACAGATAACATTACCCATTCAGTATGACCACTGAAGAACAATTCCGCACCGTCTTGCAAGAGTGCCGTGAGGTCTTTGCAAAGAAATTGCATGACTATGGCGCTGCATGGCGCATTTTGCGCATCCCCTCTCTGACAGACCAGCTTTACATCAAGGCCAACCGCATCCGCTCCTTGGAACTGAAACGTGAGGCACACGTTGATGAGGGCATCCGTCCAGAGTTCATAGGAATTGTCAACTACGCGATTATCGGACTCATCCAACTCGAGCACGGCTTTGCCGAGAAACCTGACGACATGACGGTGAAGCAGGCAATGGCAGAATATGACCGTCTCTCCGAGCAAGCCCTGCAACTCATGCTGCGCAAGAATCATGATTACGATGAAGCTTGGCGAGGTATGCGCGTGAGCAGCTACACGGATCTTATCCTCCAGAAAATCTTCCGCACCAAGCAGATAGAGGAACTGGATGGTGTCACCCTTGTCAGCGAAGGGATTGATGCCAACTACATGGATATGATGAACTACGCCGTCTTCGGACTCATCAAGCTGACCGATTGGTAACTAGTATAACTAGTATGACTAGTAAGACTAGAGACATTATTCTTTGGATAGTAGTGAACATGTGTCGGCTGCTCGTGTCCGGCACCTTTGTTTTTTCAGGAATGGTCAAGCTGATTGACCCCACGGGCACCCAATACAAGATTGAAGACTATTTCACCGCATTGGGGCTCGCCACCAGTGCCGACTCCCTCCTTCCGATTGTCCTGGCAGTGGTGCTGGCTTTGCTGGAATTGTGCCTGGGTGTCTATCTGTTCTTCGGCATCCGCCGGCGCGTGACCACCCACTTTCTTCTGGCGTTTATGATTCTCTATTCGCCATTGACGCTGTGGTTAGCCATCAGTAATGCCGTGGCCGACTGCGGCTGTTTTGGCGATGCTGTGAAGCTGACCAACTGGCAGACGTTCTGGAAAAATGCCGCATTGCTGGTGATGACCACCATCGTCTGGTGGCGCGGCAACCTGCTGACACGTTTTATTTCTGAATCTGCACAATGGATCATCTCCCTCTACACCATTCTCTATGGACTGTTCATTGCTGCTATCGGACTGTATCTGGAACCTGTAATGGATTTTCGGCCATTCCACATCGGACAGCATATTCCTTCTGCGATGGCATGGCCCGAAGATCCCTCAGAACAACCCGAGATTCTGGATTTCGACATCGAAGGCGAAATAACTGCAGATGAACTGCTCACAGACACCTCATACGTTTTTCTTCTCATCTCGCCCTACTTGGAAAAGGCCGACGATAGCGATTTTGAGCGCATCAACAGCACCTACGACTACGCTCGTCGCCATGGCTACCGTTTTCTCTCCCTGACAGCCTCTTCCCCCGAAGTCATCCGCCGTTGGCAGGACTTGACAGGTGCAGAATACCCCTTTGCCTTCATGGACGAACTCACCCTGAAGACCATAGCCCGCCGCAATCCGGCTCTAGTTCTTCTGCACGGAGGCACCATCGTAGCCAAGTGGCCAGCTGCTGTTATTCCGGACGAAGCCGAGCTTCAGGCACCTCTGCACGCCCTCCCTTTGGCACATCCTCAAAAGGAGAATTATCAGCGTTCACTCCTCTCGCTGGCACTCTGGTATATTTTGCCAATCATCACTCTCACACTCATCGACCGCTTCATTTTCAGCCTTAGATGGTGGAGAAGAAGGCATCAGACGGCTAAAAACACTTAAAAAAACGCGATTTCTTTGGCAATACCACCAAGAAAGCGTAACTTTGCACCCGAAAAGCTAATCATAGCTCCCATTTACTCCCATTAATTCCCATTAACTCCCATAAAACAAAACAAACAATGAGAAAGAAAATTGTAGCAGGCAACTGGAAAATGAACCTGACCCTGCAGGAAGGCCTCCAGCTGGCCAATGAACTGAAAGAAGCTCTCGCAGCTGACAAACCCAACTGCGATGTTGTCATTTGTACGCCCTTCATCCATCTGGCCAAGGTGGCAGATGCTGTGGAAGGTACCGTCATCGGACTCGGAGCAGAGAATTGCGCTGACAAGGAGAAAGGCGCCTACACGGGCGAAGTCAGCGCCGCTCAGGTCAAGAGTACGGGTGCTCAATATGTCATTCTGGGCCACAGCGAACGTCGTGCCTACTATGGCGAGACCGCCGAAATTCTGAAAGAGAAAGTGAACCTCGCCCTGGCCAACGGTCTGAAGGTTATCTTCTGCATCGGCGAAGTGCTGGAAGAGCGCGAAGCAGGCAAGCAGAACGAGGTCGTGGGCGGACAGCTCGCCGACAGCCTCTTCGACCTCACTGAGCAGCAGCTCGCCAATATTATCCTGGCCTACGAGCCCGTCTGGGCCATCGGCACAGGCAAGACCGCTACTGCTGAGCAGGCCGAAGATATGCACGCTTTCATCCGTGGCGTCATCGCTGGTCGCTTTGGCGAAGCCGCTGCCGAAAACATCAGCATCCTCTATGGCGGCAGCTGCAAGCCCAGCAACGCCAAGGAAATCTTCTCCAAGCCCGACGTGGATGGCGGCCTCATCGGAGGTGCTGCCCTCAAATGCGCCGACTTCAAGGGAATCATTGACGCTTGGAAATAATTGCTTCATGGAAATTATAAATAATAAGTGATAAATGATAGATAAGATATACATGAAATCATTAGGTCTCAGTGGCATCCCGTGTTCACGGGCCTGTTCTTTATTATTTGTTATTTGTCATTTCCTTTTCTGCATTATTCCTGTGTCAGTTCATGCGCAGCAGACTTTCACCCAGTACCTCACCCGCAAGACCGCGGGTGGGGCCACTGTGGTGCTGCATCAAGATGCCGAGATTGATGCCCTTGTGAACGGCATTACCACTCCTGCCTCCCAGAACAGCCCCTCTACTGTTGCATCCACAACTGCTGCAAACTCCTCCCAAACAGCCTCTGCCGCCAAAGTTTCTCCGCCCGACAGCCTTTCCACCGCCGACAGCACACTCGTCACCAATGGTCGTCGCTTGCGTACCAACGGTTATCGCATACAAGTTTATGCAGGAGGCAACAACCGCCAGTCCAAGTCCGAAGCCTATCGAATGGCAGCCCTGGTGCGCTCTTCCTTCAGTGACGTACAAGTTTATACGCATTTCATCAGCCCACGATGGATTTGCCGTGTGGGTGATTTCAAGACCTACGAGGAAGCAACGGAAATGCTCAAGCGTATGAGACAGACCCAGAAATTCAGCGAGGCTTCCATTGTTAAAAGCAAAATCATTGTTCTCTACTGAACGCATGCACGAGATGAACGAAGAACAGCGGCAGCAGCAACTGGCCGAACATTATTCCGCCATTTTGGAACTTTTGGGTGAGGACACCAGTCGTGAAGGCCTCGTGAAGACCCCTCGCCGTGTGGCACGGGCTTGGAGCGAACTCACACGCGGCTATGCCGAAGACCCCATCCAGATACTCCGTTCTGCACTATTCACAGAGACCTACCACAATATGGTGGTTGTCAAGGACATTGAATTCTATTCTCTCTGTGAGCATCATCTTCTTCCCTTCTACGGGCACGTGCACATCGCCTACATCCCTAACGGCCAGATTACAGGTCTGAGCAAGTTGGCACGTGTCGTTGACACCTTCAGCCATCGCCTGCAAGTGCAAGAAAGGATGACTCAGGAGATTGCTCACGCCATCCAAGAAGCCTTGAATCCACAGGGTGTGATGGTGGTGGTGGATGCCCGTCACCTGTGTATGCAGATGCGTGGTGTGAACAAGAAAAGTGCCGAAACCACCACAATGCATCACATTGGTGCTTTCGAACACGCCGAACTGCGCGCCGAGTTCCTCCAACAGCTTTTCAAGCACTGAATCCCTTGACCAGCAAACCATCCGATGAAGTATATCCACTGGAGCATCATACTTCTTGTCGTGGTATTGGTGACGCTATTTGCCGCCAACCTCTATTTCGGAGCGGTTCACATTCCTGCTTCGGCAGTCACAGACATTCTTTTAGGAGGTAAGGGTGAACGTCCCTCGTGGAGTTTCATTCTATGGGAAAATCGCCTTCCGCAGGCCGTCACGGCCGTGCTCTCCGGTGCCGGTCTCTCCGCATCAGGTCTGATGTTGCAGACCGCTTTCCACAATCCTCTTGCCGGTCCCAGTATTTTAGGCATTGATGGCGGCGCCAACCTTGGTGTGGCCATTGCCCTGTTGCTATTGGGTGGTTCCTTCCAGGCTGGGACGTTCTCGTTGAGCGGTTTCCTGCTGGTGATTGTAGCAGCCATGATTGGTGCCTGGGCCATAATGGCTTTGCTCATCGCTTTCTCCCATCTGCTGCGTTCCAATACCATGCTCCTCATCACGGGCGTCATGATCGGTTACCTCACCTCTTCCCTGATTTCCCTTCTGAACTATGGTGCCACAGAGGAAGGCGTTCGTTCCTTCATGGTCTGGGGACTGGGCAGCTTTGCCAATGTGACCATCGACCGTCTGCCCGCCTTTTGTATCACCATGACCATCGGTCTCATCTCTGCACTTCTGTTGGTAAAACCCTTGAATGCACTACTTTTAGGTGAACATTATGCTACCAATCTGGGTATCAATGTCTCACGCGCGCGTACCTTATTATTATTTTCCACAGGATTGCTCACCGCCACCAGTACCGCCTTCTGTGGTCCCATCGCTTTCGTAGGATTAGCTGTACCACATATTGCCCGCCTCATCTTGGGTTCGGCAGACCATCGCACCCTGCTGCCTGCCACCCTGCTCACAGGTGCCTGCCTGGCCCTTCTCTGCAACCTCATCTCCACAGTCCCCCATAACTCCCTCATACCCATTAACGTCATTACTCCCATCCTCGGCGCCCCGGTTGTTATTTGGGTCATTCTCAGAATGAAAGAATAACAGATTGCCACCATAACGAATCGTCACCTATGCTCTCCAAAATCTACAGTGCCACAGTAGATGGTATTAACGCTATTCCAGTCACCATCGAAGTCGATGTCTCCCCAGGTAGCAGAGACCAGACCAACATGAAAATGGTCATCGTGGGACTACCAGACAACAGCATCAAGGAAAGTTACAGCCGCATCAATGCAGCCCTCACCAACAGCGGAATGAAACTGCCACCAGAAAATATTACAGTAAATCTGGCACCAGGTGATATTCGCAAGGAGGGAACAGGCTTTGACTTGCCCATCGCCATCGGCATCTTGAAGTCCAACGGCATGATTGGCGGAAACATGTCCGAACGCTTCATGGTGTTAGGCGAGCTCAGCTTGGATGGCTCTCTGCAACCTATCCGTGGGGCACTTCCCATTGCCATTAAGGCCAGGGAAATGGGCTACGAAGGGCTCATCGTTCCCGAACAGAATGTGCATGAGGCTGCCGTCGTCAATCGTCTCCAAGTCTATGGTGCTAAGGACTTTAGGCAGGTCGCCTCCTTTTTGAGCGGCATACCAGGTCAGTTGCAACCCACCATTATTGACACTCGTGCCGAGTTCTTTGCCCACCAAAACGAGTTCGAACTGGACTTTGCCGATGTAAAAGGCCAGGAGGGCGTGAAGCGTGCTTTCGAAATTGCTGCAGCAGGTGGTCACAACCTTATCATGGTGGGTCCTCCGGGAGCGGGCAAAAGTATGATGGCCAAGCGATTGCCCAGCATTCTTCCTCCACTCTCTTTGGCCGAGAGTCTGGAGACGACTCAGATTCATAGCGTGGCAGGTCAATTGAAGGGCGGTACGGGCCTCATCACGGAACGCCCCTTCCGATCACCTCATCACACTGTCTCCCAAGTAGCCCTTGTCGGAGGCGGAGCAAATCCCATGCCAGGAGAGATCAGCCTGGCCCACAATGGGGTTCTCTTTCTTGACGAACTTCCTGAATTCCAACGCGCTGCATTAGAAGTTCTGCGCCAACCCCTGGAAGACCGCAAAATTACCGTCACACGAGCTAAATACAGCATCGAATACCCCTGTAACGTGATGTTCGTAGCCTCCATGAACCCTTGTCCCTGTGGATACTACAATCACCCCACGAAGCCCTGTCAATGTACGCCAGGACAAATCCATAAGTACCTCAACAAAATCAGCGGGCCTCTTCTGGACCGCATTGATATTCAGATAGAGATAACCCCTCTGTCCTTCAAAGAACTTTCCCGCACACAACCAGGCGAGTCCTCTGCTGTCATCCGTCAGAGGGTCATCGCAGCCAGACGGATTCAGGAGGAACGCTATCGTGAGCAGCCAGGTATTTACTGCAATGCCCAGATGACTCCCGCCTTGATGCGGCAGTTCGCCACACCCGCTCCGGATGATCTTGTCATGCTTCGCGAGATCATCAACCGCCTGCAGCTCTCTGCCCGCGCCTACGACCGCATTCTCCGCTTGGCCCGCACCATCGCCGACCTGGAAGGGAGCGAGAAAATACAAACCCACCACCTCGCAGAGGCAGTGGGTTATCGGAATCTCGACCGTGAGTCGTGGGGAGAGTAATCTCGTACTTCTTATTACATCATGCCACCCATACCCGGGGCACCGCCCATGGGCATATCGGGTTTGTCCTCCTTGGCGTCACAGATGACACATTCGGTAGTGAGGAACATTCCGGCAATGCTGGCAGCATTCTCCAGTGCCACACGTGCCACTTTTGCAGGATCAATGATTCCTGCTGCGCGCAGGTCTTCATAGCGGTCGGCGCGAGCATTGTAGCCATAGTCACCCTTCTCGTTCTTCACGTTATTCACCACGACGCTGCCTTCCAGACCAGCGTTCTCCACAATCTGACGCAGAGGCTCCTCAATGGCACGCTCCACAATACGGATACCTGTGGTCTCGTCTGCATTCTCGCCCTGCAAACCTTCGAGGGCTGCAATGGAGCGGATGTAGGCCACGCCGCCACCTGCGACGATACCTTCCTCAATGGCTGCGCGGGTAGCACAGAGGGCGTCGTCCACGCGGTCTTTCTTTTCCTTCATCTCAGTCTCGGAGGGAGCACCCACGTAGAGCACTGCCACGCCACCGCTCAGTTTGGCCAGACGTTCCTGCAGTTTCTCCTTGTCATAGGAGGAAGTGGTGTTGCCAATCTCATTCTTAATCTGATTGATGCGGTCGCGGATGGCCTGGCTGTCGCCGTGTCCGCTGACGATGGTGGTGTTGTCCTTGCTGATGGTCACCTTGTCAGCGCTACCGAGCATCTCAATGGTAGCCTGTTCCAGCTTCAGCCCCTTCTCCTCGCTGATGACCACGCCACCAGTAAGAACGGCAATGTCCTCAAGCATAGCCTTGCGGCGGTCGCCGAAGCCGGGAGCCTTCACGGCACAGATCTTCAACTGACCACGCAGACGGTTCACGACGAGGGTGGTGAGAGCTTCACTGTCAACGTCTTCTGCAATTACGAGCAGTGGACGGCCAGTCTGCACAGCTGGTTCCAGAATAGGCAGGAAATCCTTCAGGTTGGAGATTTTCTTATCGTAGATGAGGATGTAGGGATTCTCCATCTCGCACTCCATCTTCTCGGCGTTGGTGACGAAGTAGGCGCTCAGATAACCGCGGTCAAACTGCATACCCTCCACCACACCGATGGTGGTGTCACGGCCCTTTGCTTCCTCGATAGTGATGACGCCGTCCTTGGAGACCTTCTTCATGGCCTCGGCCAGCAACTTACCGATTTCGGGGTCATTGTTAGCACTGACGGTGGCCACCTGCTCAATCTTGTTGTAGTCATCGCCCACCTGTTCGCTCTGTTCGGCAATGCTGGCAACCACCTTGGCCACAGCCTTGTCGATTCCGCGCTTTAAGTCCATAGGATTCGCACCGGCGGTGACGTTCTTCAGGCCCTCACGCACAATGGCCTGAGCCAGCACGGTGGCAGTAGTGGTGCCGTCGCCGGCATCGTCGCCAGTCTTGGAAGCCACGCTCTTCACCAGCTGAGCACCAGCGTTTTGGAAAGCGTCTGCCAGCTCTATTTCCTTGGCCACGGTCACGCCATCCTTGGTAATCTGGGGAGCACCAAACTTCTTTTCGATAATCACATTACGACCCTTCGGACCAAGTGTCACCTTGACAGCATTGGCCAGCTGGTCCACGCCCTGCTTCATCTGCTCGCGGGCTTCGATATTGAATTTGATTTCTTTAGCCATAATCTTGTTTCCTTTCGTTATTACGTTTTTTCGTTATTACGAACACTTTATGCCAAAATGGCCACGACATCACTCTGACGCATGATGAGGTACTTCTTTCCTTCGTGCTCCAGTTCTGTGCCAGCATATTTGCCGTAAAGCACTGTGTCACCAGCTTTCAGTACCATCTCTTCGTCCTTAGTGCCTTTTCCCACGGCTACGACTGTACCCTGAAGGGGTTTCTCTTTGGCGGTGTCGGGGATGATGATGCCGCCAATGGTCTTTTCTTCTGCTGCAGCGGGTTCAATCAGAACACGGTCTGCAAGGGGTTGAATCTTCATAATTGTTGTGAATTTGGAATTATAATATTAATTGTTGTTCAACGATAGAGCATATTTCCGCTCACGAATCTTTTAGCGAAAACCGTGCCAAAGTCCCCCTGCTGACAATTTGGCAGAGAACCTGTTTCTATTATTGTCTGAATTGTTGGCAGTCATTCTTCCTCGTCTTCATCGTCTAAATCAAAGTCGAAGTCGGCAATGAAGAGGGGCGTGTCTGCAGCGGTGGCGGCATAGTCATCCAGCGCCCGACGTTCTTTCTTGGTGGGACGGCCAGTTCCACGGGCACGACCTACGAATCCACTGATGCGATTCATTTCCAGGAGTTCATACTGCTCTGGTGCTGTGACGTTCTCTAAAATTTGTGGAATGAGTTTGGCTCCCACACGGTGTTCTATGGCTTGAAGGATGCGGAAGCTGTAAGTCACGGGCGGCTTTCGCACATCGATGATATCACCCTCTTTAACCATGCGTGAGGGTTTCATCTGTACACCGGCGATAGTCACTTGTCCACGCTTACAAGCAGCTGCAGCGAGGGTGCGGGTTTTGAAGATACGGGCGGCCCAGAGCCATTTATCAAGGCGAGCGGTACTCATCTTTTTCTATTTAGCTGATTCATCGCCATCTGAATTCCTGCCAGGCAGAAGGTTTTGATGGCAGCGGAAGTTTCTTTGGTGCGCTCGGGTATGAGGGCTTCCTGTTCGGGAGGGAACTGTCCGAGGACATAATCCACTTGCTGTCCGGAATAGAAGTCGTTTCCGATGCCGAAGCGGAGACGGGCATATTGCTGTGTACCGAGGGTCTGGGCGATATGTTTCAGACCGTTATGTCCCGCATCACTACCGCCGGGCTTCATTCGCAGCTGACCGAAAGGCAACGCGATATCATCTACACAGACGAGCAGGTGCTCCAACTCAATCTTCTCCTGTTGCATCCAATAGCGCACGGCATTACCACTGAGGTTCATGTAGGTGCTGGGTTTCAAAAGTATGAGCTGCCGTCCTTTGACGCTGATGCGGGTGATGAAGCCGTAGCGGCGATCCTCCCAGACTGTTGGCTGGCCCTTGACAGAGTTGACCGAATCTGCCAGTGCCTCCACCATCCGGAACCCAATATTGTGACGTGTGCCTTCGTAGTCAGGCCCGATATTGCCCAGACCCACAATAAGGAATTTTTCCATAAGTGGCTCGGAAGAAATTGGCTGCGCGGGAGCACCACGCAGCCAATCTAACACTCTTTGAAATAGACTTTTAAGGTTCAATTGTCAACATAAGTTTATGCCTCAGCACCTTCCTCAGCAGAAGCGGCGCTGCGAGCGTTACGAGTCATCTTGACCTGGCAAACGACAACGCTGGGGCTGGTGACGAGTTCGAGACCCTCGAAACTGAGTTCACCGACCTTGATGGTCTTGCCGAGCTGCAAGTTGGTGACATCGATGTCCAGACGCTCGGGAATGGCAGTGTGCACGGCCTTCACCTTCAGCTTGCGAACACTTGCGGAGAGCTTACCACCAGCCTTCACACCTTCTGCGAGACCGTTGAGCTTGATGGGCACTTCCATGATGATGGGTTTCTCGTCAGTAATCTGATAGAAGTCCACGTGCAGGACGTTGTCCTTGACGGGGTGGAACTGAGCCTCTTTGAGGATGGCCAGACACTTGTTTCCGTCAATGTCGAGGTTGACAGTGTGAATGTCGGGTGTGTAGAGAAGCTTGCGGAGCTCGCCTTCGGTGACGCTGAAAGCGACGGCTTTGGGAAGACCCTTCTCGTCCTTGAGTTCACCATAGAGATTGCAGGGGATAATGCCCTGTTTGCGCAATTGCTTGGCAGCCTTCTTGCCGCCGGCGACACGTGCTGTGCCTTTGATTTCGATTGTTTTCATTTTTTTGTTTTTTGTGTTACTCTAAATGAAGTTCATTTTTGCTTCATTCGCCATCACACGAGCCGCGAAAAAGCGGGGATGTGCTCAAAAGCGGGTGCAAAAGTAGTATAATGTGCGGAAATATGCAAATTTCTGGGCAAGAAAAGTCTCTTATCAAGAAAAAAATGTTACCTTTGCCCCCATAAACAGCAACAATATGAGAATAAAAGCCCTATTTATCGTCGCAATTCTGTCCTTTTCAGCGACAGTGACCATTGCAGCCACATCAGGCGGCAGGGAGACTGATGTTCCTTCTCCCACGGAGGGTGTCATCACCCATCGTTTCGTGCCCGAGACCAAGATGATGCAGGACCTGTTGCAAATGCTCACAGACCACCTTGTTTATATAAAGAGCCGGTACACGCCCTGCGTCTCGCCTACCAGTGCAAACGAAGAATGTGGCTTCTTCAAGGACACCGAAGGCCAAGGTAACGACGAGAAAGTGGTGCGCCCGAACGCCGATTTTTCCATGATCTGTGCATTCCTCTGTAAATATGCACAAGGCAAGACCACCCTTCCCGACGACATCACTTGGGACGAGGTCAAGGAGATGGCCTTGAAGAGCCTCATCTGGGGCTATAGCAGTCACAAAGCCAATGGCCTAAAGGTCACCAGCCGCAATGCCTACTGGGGTTCCACATCCACCAGCGACTACACATGGGAGAGTTCACTTTGGGCCATGTCGCTCTGTTATGCCGCCCACTTCCTGAAGGACGAGTTGAGTGAAACTCAGCGCGCGCGTATATATAATATGGTAAAGGCCGAGTGTGACTACGAACTGTCCAGAGACATTCCCACAGGGTTCGCAGGGGACACCAAGGCCGAAGAAAATGGTTGGGAGGCAGACATTTTGGCCTGTGCCTTGGGGCTGTACCCAGACGACCCGCTGGCACCACAGTGGTTCCAACGGCTTCGCGAGTTTGCCATCAACAGTTACTCTCAGGTCTATGATGCTGTCAACCAGACGGTCATAGACCCCGAATACGACCACAAGACAGTGGCAGACCTGTACCGCGGGCAGAACCTCTATGACGATTATACCCTTCAGAACCATAACCTCTTTCACACCAGCTACCAGAACGTGGTGATGCAAGAGCTGGGCGAGGCACAGTTGGCACTGCTCCTCTTCCAAGGAAAAACACAGAAATGGAAGACCAATGCACTGATGCACAACCAACAAAAGGTGATGGACGAAGTGCTGAACCGCCTGGCACTTGCCGACGGAGAGTTGGCAATGCCCAATGGCAATGATTGGAGTCTGTTCCTCTTTGACCAGATCACGAGTTACAGCACTATGGCCTGTTTCCTGCGCGACCCCAACGCGTTGCTGCTGGAAAATATGGCCTACAAATACATCAAAACCCGCCAGCAGACCACCACAGACGGGTCGTGGTTGCTGCGTTCAGATGTGGGCAGCCGACGAATGGGTGTGCAGGCCCACCGCGTGATGATGACCTATCTGATGCATGCAGCCGCCTCCACGGCCCAATTGAGGCCCACGACCTGGCAGGCGTTCAGCGAAGCATTCGAGTATGCCCACCTCTTTGAGAGTCAGAATATTATTCGCACTTCCAGCAAAGACCGCTTCGTCACCTTCTCCTGGAGCAAGGGGCTGAAGAGCTATACGGGTTACTTTACCGACACATCTCCCGACCGTAATAAAATCATTTGTCCTTTCCGCGCCAACAACACGGGAAACATCATAGGTTGGTACAACGTTAGCGGAAAAGGCACCAACGCCACACCTGTTGTAAGCGGCATTTATGACCTGAAGGAAAACGCTTTTACCATGAACGGTCGCCTGCAAATGAACGACGGTGTCCTGGAAAACAGCTTTGTACTGGCTGCCACTCGCGGCAATGCCGTCATCTACATGAACAATGTTAAAGCATTGGCGGACGGAACTTTAACAGGTCGTCGTAGCGGACTTTTGGCAATCACTACAGACCCCTTTACTCGCCCGTTGCGCACCCTTTATTACGGCAGCGGTCGCGCCCAGACAGACGGCAAGGAACTCACACAGTTCAGCAGCACATGGGCAAACATTGACAATTCGGTTGGTATCGTCACCGTGGACGGCACAGGAAAGATGGCCTTTGGTGAACAATCCAACAACAACAGCATCCTATGCTCCAAGTTCTATCCGATGTACAGCGCTGACGAAGAGGCTTTTACCAAAGATAGCACTGTGGAGAGTGCCACTGTCATCTACTATTCCCAAGTCGATAGCGCCACCACTGCACGTCTGACAGCAGAGGTGATTCCGCTGCAGGCTTCACTGCCCGAAGGTTGGAACGGCCTCATCGTCAGCGACCCCGACGGGGAGCGCAACCTGCTGGTCAGCAACCTTAGTAGCAGCAAGGGCCGTGTGATGTTGAAAGACTTGAATTTCGAGGGATTAGGTGCTCCTGTGCTGTCAGCAGAAACCACCATCACCGACAGCCGGGGAACGGCCACCATTACCCTGGAAGAGAATCATTCCCTCCTGCAACCACTGACTGTTTTTGTGCAGGGAACAGAGATTGCAGCCAAGATGTTCAATCCCTGGGATGACGGACAACTGTACATCCGTGCCACCACACAGGCGCCACAAGATGTCACAGTCACCTTCATCCACCAAGGCACCCGCCACACCAAGCAACTGACAATCGAAGGATTAGGCACCTGCATGATTCAAATCAGTGACCTTTAAACACTCTATAACAATGACCAATCGCGTTCTACTCATTTATACTGGCGGCACCATCGGGATGGACTGGAATCCCCAGACGGGAGCCTTGGAACCTCTGGACTTCCACCATCTGATAGCTCAAATGCCTGAATTTGACGCCATTCCCGTGGCCGTTGACGTTCATCAGTTTCCGCAGCCCATCGACAGCAGTGATATGAATCCTCAACTCTGGGCACACATTGTCACCATCATTGAGGACCATTATGACCATGTGGACGGCTTCGTCATCCTTCATGGCACCGATACGATGGCCTTTACCGCTTCTGCGCTCAGTTTCATGCTCCAGAATCTGACGAAACCCGTGATTCTCACAGGCTCGCAGCTGCCTATCAATCAGTTGCGCACCGATGGCCGCGAGAACCTGATTACATCCATCGAGATCGCTGCCGCTCACCACCCCGATGGGACACCCCGCGTACCGGAAGTCTGTATTTATTTCAGCGGCAAACTTTTGCGCGGCAACCGTGCCACGAAAATCAACAGCGAAGGGTTCAATGCTTTTGACTCTTTCAACTGTCCCCATTTGGCCGATGCAGGCGTGAACATTGTTTATCATGACGCGCTCATTTTGAAGCCCGATTTCAGCCGTCCGATGAGACCTCACTTTGCGATGGATGCAGGTGTCGTGGTCTTTACGCTGTTCCCTGGTATTCAGGAAGAAACACTCCGTCACATCATGGACTCACCCAAGCTGCGAGGTATAGTGATGCGCACCTACGGCAGTGGTAATGCCCCCCAGCTGCCCTGGCTCATCAAGGCACTGGAAGACGCCCACCAACGCGGCGTCACCATCATTAATATCACCCAGTGCGCCGCAGGTCCGGTGCAGATGGCACGTTACAGCGGAGGGTTCCTTCTGAAAAATGTAGGTGTCATCAGTGGCTATGATTCCACGGTGGAGTGCGCCATTGCCAAATTGATGCATTTATTGGCTCATAGCGACGACCCCGAGTTCATCCGAAGGCAGATGAATCGCTCTTTATGCGGCGAAATCACCGTTCCTGCATGAAAAGTTGAAAATTATTGGGGAAATATGCGGCGCGTTCGCAAAAAAGCAGTATATTTGCACCCGCAATCAGCGCTTCAACCAACTTATGACGTATTTGGCACTTCCTTCCAACGAGATCCGTCGCCTGAGCTTCTATCTGGCGATGGAGGAATATGCCGCCCGACAGCTGCAGTTGAAGGATGATGTTTTCTTCCTCTGGCAGGTGGAACCCACGGTGATTTTCGGCCGCAACCAAGTCATAGAGAACGAGGTGAATCTGGACTATTGCCGCGAGCACGGCATTCAGTTCTACAGGCGCAAGAGCGGCGGTGGTTGCGTCTATGCCGATATGTCGAATGTGATGATGAGCTACATCACCCGTTCCGACGAAGTCGTAACCACTTTTTCCTATTACATGGAAATGGTTTGCAAGGTGCTTCAAGATCTTGGCCTGCCCGCCACCAGTACCCAAAACAACGATGTGCTCATTGATGGACGCAAGGTTTCCGGCAACGCCTTCTACCACCTCCCAGGCTACAGCATTGTTCATGGAACGTTGCTCTATGACACCGATATGCAACACATGCTCAACGCCATCACGCCACCTCAGGTGAAACTGGACAAGCACGGCGTCCAGAGCGTTCGACAGCGCATCACCCTCTTGAAGGAACACACGACGCGTCCATTGGCCGACATCAAAGACACCATACGCCGCAGCCTTTGCGACCATTGTCTCACGCTCCAGGCACCGGACGTGGAAGCGATTGCGGCCATAGAACAGGACTACCTGAACCCTTCCTTCATCTACGGTCCCTCCCACAAAACCCAATTCCCATAACTCCCAAAATTCCCATAACTCCCATAACTCCCATAACAAACTCATGGAAAAGAAAACCTGCCTTTATGACCGCCACGTGGCACTCGGCGCACTGATGTCGCCTTTCGGCGGATTCATCATGCCCATCCAGTACAGCAACATCACCGATGAACACAATGCTGTGCGCCAGCACTGTGGCGTCTTTGATGTCAGTCACATGGGCGAAGTGCGCGTGACGGGTCCCGACGCCGAACGTTACGTTCAACACATCTTTACCAACGATGTGGCCGGTGCGCCACTCGGACAGATTTATTACGGTATGATGTGCTACCCCAACGGTGGCACTGTCGATGATTTGCTTGTCTATAAGATGGGTGAGAATGATTTCTTCCTCGTGATCAATGCCGCCAATATCGACAAGGATGTGGCATGGATGAACGAGCAGAAGGATGGTTTCAACATCGTCCTTGACCACCAGAGCGACTACTATGGCCAGCTCGCCGTGCAAGGCCCCGAGTCAGAAGCTGTCGTGGAAGAAGTTTTAGGCCTACCCTGCAAGGAACTGAAGTTCTATACTGCAAAACCCCTCCCCGTTGGGGGAGGACGGGAAGGGGCTCCCGTCATCGTATCCCGCACCGGCTACACTGGCGAGGACGGCTTTGAAATCTATGGCTCTCATGAGTTTATCCAGCAAGCCTGGGACAAACTCATGGAGAGCGGCCGCTGCAAGCCCTGCGGTCTCGGCTGCCGTGACACCCTACGCTTTGAAGTCGGTCTGCCACTGTATGGTGACGAGCTCAGCGCCGACATTTCCCCTGTTATGGCTGGCCTCTCGATATTTGTCAAGTTAGACAAGCCAGAATTCATCGGCAAGGAAGCCCTGGCAGAACAGAAAGCCAACGGCGTACCGCAGAAGCTCGTGGGTATCGAACTCGCCGATAAGGCGATCCCCCGTCACGGCTATGCTGTGCTGAAAGACGGTGAGGTCATCGGCGAAGTCACCACCGGCTACCACTGTCTCAGCGTGGATAAGAGCGTCTGCATGGCACTTGTCAAAACAGAATACTCCAAGCTCGGCACCGAACTGGAAGTGCAGATCCGCAAGAAGACCTTCCCTGGCGTGGTCGTCAAGAAGAAATTTTACGATAAACACTATAAAAAATAAACAATTATGGCAAACTTTTTAGAAGGACTCTACTATTCTGAGTCACACGAGTACGTTCGCGTAGAAGGCGAATTTGGTTACATTGGTATTTCTGACTACGCTCAGCACGCACTGGGCAACGTGGTGTATGTGGATATGCCCGAGGTGGATGACGAAGTCACCGCAGGCGAAGAGTTCGGAGCCGTCGAGAGCGTGAAAGCTGCCAGCGACCTGATTGCTCCCGTCAGTGGCACCGTCGTGGAAATCAACGAAGCCCTGGAGGACGAACCCGAGCTCCTCAACAAGGACGCCTTCGCCAACTGGATTATCAAAGTCCAGCTCTCCGACCCCTCCGAGCTTGACGCCCTTATGGACGTGGAAGCCTACAAGGCACATTGTGAAGCATAATACAAGTTACGGTTCCCGAGGGTTCTCCCTCGGGCTCCCTTTTTCTAAATAACAGTTATTATGCAATTTAAGTACTTTCCCCATACAGAGGAGGATTTAGGTGAAATGCTTAAGACAGTGGGCGTTTCTTCTGTTCACGACCTCTTTGCAGATATTCCCGCGGCGGCCCGCTTCCAGCGTGACTACGACCTGCCGCAGGCACTCTCCGAGACCGACCTCCGCCTCTTCTTCGACCAACTGACGCACCCGCTCAACGCTCAGCAGCTCATCTGTTTCGCCGGTGCGGGCTGCTATGACCACTACGCTCCCAGCGTGGTGCAGAACCTCATCCAGCGCAGCGAGTTCTTGACGTCCTACACGCCCTACCAGGCAGAAATCTCCCAGGGCACGCTGCACTATATCTTTGAATATCAATCGATGATTGCCGAGTTGACAGGCTTGGACATCAGCAATGCTTCCATGTACGACGGTGCCACCGCCACTGCCGAAGCCATGATGATGGCGTGGGGCAATGCCAAAAAGGCTACCCGCGTGCTTGTCAGCGAGACGCTCGACCCGAAAGTGCGTCGCGTCGTAGAGACCTATGCCCACTTCCATGGTGTTCCCCTTCAACTGATTCCTGCCAAGAACGGTGCCCTCGACCGCGAGGCTCTTGACAAGGAACTGGCAGAAGGTGGTGTTGCTGGCGTGGTCGTACAACAGCCTAACTATTATGGTATTGTGGAGGACTACACAGGCATTGCCGACCAAGTTCATGAGCAGAAAGGCATCTTCGTTATCAACGCCAACCCCTCCGACCTCGCCATCCTGAAGACACCGGGTGAGTGGGGCGCAGACGTCGCCGTGGGCGATGGTCAGAGCCTCGGTATTCCAATGACCTTTGGTGGCCCTGGTGTGGGCTTCATGGCTTGCACAGAGAAGCTCATCCGCAAGATGCCGGGACGCATCGTGGGGCAGACCCTCGACAACCGCGGTCAGCGCGCCTTCGTGCTGACGCTCCAAGCCCGCGAACAGCACATCCGTCGTCAGAAAGCCACTTCCAACATCTGTTCCAACCAGAGCCTCATGGCACTCTACGTCACCATCTACCTCTCCCTCATGGGCAAGGAAGGCCTGCGCGAAGCCGCAGAGATGAGTTACGCCGGAGCCCACAGCCTCTGTGACAAGCTCCTGGCCACGGGCAAGTTCAAGATGACCTTCCCAGATCAGCCCTTCTTCAATGAGTTCTGCCTCGACTATGACGGCGACCTCGATGCCCTGATGACAGAAGCTATCGAATGTGGCTACCTCGCTGGCATCAAGGTGGATACCATTCCCGAGGGTTCTCCCGAGGGTTCTCACACCCTCATGCTCGCCGTCACCGAACAGCGCACGCCCGAAGAGATAGAAGAACTCTGTGAGATTCTTGGAAAAGCCTAACAATATGGATTCGCTCATCACCTTTGCCAAGAATAACTTCGATGTAATCACCCTGTTCGTCGGCGTTTTAGGCGTAGCGATCAGTGTTATCTCCGTTATTTATGAAGTGAAAAAGCGAAAACGCAACAGCAAGAAACAATGAACAGAACACTATATGGAAACCTGATCTTTGAACTGTCAAAGAAAGGTCGCAGAGGATACTCTCTGCCGCAAGACTACGACCGCACGCACACCACCGCCGAGCTGCCCGAGGCATTGCGCCGCAAGGAGGCAGCACGACTGCCGGAGTGCGATGAATTGACCGTTGTGCGTCACTATACGAACCTCAGCCACAACAACTTCGGCGTAAACGACGGCTTCTACCCCCTCGGCTCCTGCACGATGAAGTACAACCCTGTCATCAACGAGGAGATTGCCGCCATGAAGGCCTTCGCAGGACTCCATCCCCTGCAGCCCGCAGAGACGTGTCAGGGTGCCCTCGAAGTCTATTTCAACCTCCAGCAGTCCCTCGCGGAACTGGCAGGGCTCAGCGAATTCACCCTGAATCCCTGTGCCGGAGCTCACGGCGAGCTGACGGGATTGATGGTCATCAGGGCATATCACGAAAGCCAAGGGGCTACCTCTCGCACAAAAGTCCTCATCCCCGACTCCGCCCACGGCACCAACCCCGCCTCGGCTGCTGTCTGCGGCTTGGAGGTGGTGGAAGTGAAGAGCTTGCCCGATGGAACAGTGGATGTGGATCACCTCCGTGAGCTCCTCGCCGAAATGGGCGACCAGGTGGCTGCCATGATGATGACCAATCCCAATACCCTCGGCATCTTTGAGCCTCGCGTGCTGGAAATCACCGAGATGGTGCACAAGGCTGGTGGCCTGATGTACTACGACGGTGCCAACCTCAACGCCCTCCTCGGCGAGTGCCGTCCGGGTGACATGGGCTTCGACGTCATGCACATCAATCTCCACAAGACCTTCTCCACCCCTCACGGCGGTGGCGGTCCCGGCAGCGGTCCCGTTGGTGTCCGCAAAGGCCTCGAACAGTTCTTGCCCTATCCAAGGGTCAAGATGAGAGAGGCGGCCCCCCTTTCGTCCCCCGAGGGGGACACGACACCTGTGTTTTCTATAGACTGGGGTAACGAAGCCCCCTCGGGGGCAGTAGGGGGGGCCAGCACCCCTTCCACCATTTCCGTAGGAAGTTTCTTCGGCAACTTCGGCGTGATGCTCAAGGCCTACGCCTACATCCTCTCCCTCGGTCACGAGAATGTGAAGATGGTGGGCCCGCTGGCCACGCTGAATGCTAATTATATTAAGGAACGCCTGCGCGACGACTACCTGTTGCCCATCAGCGGTCTCTGCAAGCACGAAGTGGTATTCGACGGCCTCGTGGATAAGAACACGGGCGTCACCACGATGGATGTGGCCAAGCGCCTGCTGGACTACGGCTATCATGCTCCCACCATTTACTTCCCCCTTCTCTTCCATGAGTCCCTCATGATTGAGCCTACGGAGAACGAGAGCAAGGAGACCATCGATTCCTTCATCGATGTGATGCACAAGATTGCTGCTGAAGCCAAGAGCGACCCCGAGTTGGTCAAGACCGCTCCCCACAACACCCCCATCGGTCGCGTTGACGACGTATTGGCAGCCAAACAACCTGTAACAACTTATTGGAAGACCCTCCCATGACTTCCCTCATCATTATCGGCGCTGGACCTGGCGGCTATCAGGCCGCCGTCCACGCCGCCAAGCACGGTCTCAAAGTAATCATCTTTGAAGAAGGACACGTGGGTGGCACCTGCCTGAATGTGGGCTGCATTCCCACCAAGACCTACGTACATTCCGCCACTTTTGCAGAGGCTATTGAGCGTCAGCAGCAAGTGGTGGAACAGCTCCGTGGCGGAGTGGAGACGCTTCTCTCCCACCCCGCTATCACCCTTGTCCGGGAGCGAGCCAGCTTCGTGGATGCACACACGGTGGAGACACCCAGTGGGCAGCGCTTCACGGCAGACAACATCATCATTGCCACAGGCAGCAGTGCCAAGCTGCTGCCCATTGAGGGAGCCGATGCTCCCAGCGTCCTCACTTCCACAGAGTTGCTCCGGCTCACCGAACTTCCCCGCCGCCTCTGCATTATCGGGGCAGGCGTGATTGGTATGGAATTTGCCAGCGTCTTCCAGCGTTTTGGCGCTGAAGTCACGGTCGTTGAGTACCTCAAGGAGTGCCTGCCGATGGTGGATGCAGACATCGCCAAACGTCTGCGCAAACTCTTGGAGAAGCGCGGTATCACCTTCTACATGGGTGCTGGAGTGAAAGCCATCCGGGGAACTTCCGTCTATTTCGACCAAAAAGGCAAGGAGTTATCCGTGGAGGCTGACGTCATATTGATGGCTACGGGCCGCAAGCCCAATGTCTCTCCCGACTTCGCGAATGCGGGCTTTGACTTTGACCCGCGGAAGGGCGTCCTCGTAGATAATCATTTCCAGACAACGGTACCTGGGATTTTCGCCATCGGCGATGTCAACGGTCGTCAGATGCTCGCTCATGCCGCTGAAATGCAAGGCATTCACGTGGTGAACAGCCTCCTTGGACTGCCCGATGAGATGGATTTCAACATCATGCCTGCGGCCATCTTCACAGAACCCGAAGCCGCCTGCGTGGGTCCTTCAGAGGATCAGCTGAAAGAAGCCAGAACACCTTTCGAGTGCCACAAAGCCTTTTATCGCGCCAACGGTAAGGCGCTGGCAATGAAGGAGACAGAAGGCATGGTCAAGCTCTGCTCAGAGCCCAATCGGGGACACATCCTCAGCTGTCACGCCTTTGGCGCTCACGCTGCCGACCTGGTTCAGGAAGCCAGCGTCTTGATGTGCTGTCGTGCCACAGTAGCCCAGTTGAGTTCGATGGTTCACATCCACCCCACCCTGGGTGAACTGCTCCGCATGGCAGCCGAGTAAAAGACCAGATGGGTGACAGGTGACGGTTTTATCATTTTTATGGGCGATTTCTGTCCTGGGAATGGTATTCTTCTCGTTATTTAATTTGCAGGAGCACCTGGTTGTGTCCACTTTAAAAAGTCCTGAAAGGACGTAAAGATCACAGGGAGGGGCAACGCTCGGCGCTCTGCGACGCTTCACACTTGAAGAACCCCTTCCAATAAATCCGGAAGTCTTCTCATGGTTATAGTACTTGATCAGAGCCGTCTCATCGGTGAGACAATTTCGTCTCATTGGTGAGACTGTTCTGTCTCATTAGTGAGACAACCCTGTCTCAAGGGCGAGACAGCTCTGTCTCAAAGGCGAGACAAGTCCATCTCAAAGGTGAGACAACAACAATCAATTGTGGTTTCGCAAATAATGCCGTAGGCATTTGAGACGGATAGGCATGCCCCATCTGAGCGTAATAGGGGTAGCCCAGCGGCAAGGCATGCCCCATCGGGGCAAGATAGGGTTAGCCAGCCAATTCATTGGCTGGTATGAAGGGGCGGAGAAATACGCGTGCCTTTAGGTACGCGACAACTAAAAAAAATTTTTTTCTTCAGAAAACACTACACTCTACACTGATTCTACCATTTTAGTGTAGAGTGTAGTGTTTCTCAAACAAAATAATTTTTTTCATGAAAACTGCATCTCGCGTTCCAGATAACCGTTCCTGGCCTCCAGATGCGGGCATCTAATCGCGGAGATGCCCGCAGGCTATAGTACACGCTTATTAGCAGCGGATATAAGAAGTTATTTCGAAGCCAACCAAGAAGCGCTTGAAGTACTTATCTTCAAGGGGAAGCGTGAATTGTCAGTATTTCGGAGACTGGCTTGTAATCCTCGATTCTACGCAGAGTTCAAAAAGATGTATGAAAAATAAAAGCCACCGGTGGGAGTGGCTTTTAATGAAAATGGAGCAGGGTCGATAAAGGCTTACTCCTCTCGGCATTCACATAGAATGTTTACCGGATAGCCAAGATTTTCTTCTTGACGCTGCAAAAGTACAGACTTCTTCTGATTCGTGCAAATTTTTCTTCATTTTTCTGCTGATGACTGCCCTTTTTCCCTCGTTTTTCCTTCATTTTCCTCCTTTCCCCTCACTTTTTCCCCTCTTTTTTGCGCTGTCTCGCAAAAAAGCATTATCTTTGCACCGTCATAAGGGACAAATGCCCTCCGAAGGCAGGCAATCCCCGAGACAGACATATAAGGAAGCGTTTCGCTTTCATCTGTGTTGATAAGTCTGGTAAACTTCCCAATGTGAAACAGGTGATAGCAAGCACGTTCCTTCTTGGTTGGATTATATCCGTGGAAGCCTTTACTGGCTCACACTCTATATATCCTCCAAGAGTGTGAGCTGTTTGTAGTTATCTTTTCACGGGTTTTACCAGAGCCTTCAACAGGATAAATAGAGGCTCGCACTCCTATTGTCTTAACTGGTAACTAACTAAAGCAAGATTGACAATGGAGATCTTGAACACTTTTATCGAGCAAGCGAGCAATATCTGGTGGGGTATTGTGGCAGCCATTGTGGTCATTGCCTCCCTATACTTTATTATATATGCCCTCTTCTCGGGCAGCCGACAGTTCTCTCCGCTCAGCTTTGTCATTGCCGTTCCGTTGTTGCCTTTTCTGGCTTTCCAGTTCTACTTGCTGATAGGTGCAGCAGGTGTGAAGCACAAATGTTCGGAGATTGCCACTTGGGTGGATGCCTTCGTTCCAGAACAATCTGCCGACAACAACTACTCCCGCGAAGATATTGGCGAAACCGCCCGTCAACTGACTGCAACTTTCCCTCTTGCTGCCAAACTCATAGATGCAGAAGTAATTGCCGACAGCAAAGAAACATCCCTCGGTCAAGCCCTTACCCACAAAGTCAACAAATACCTCAACTGGTATATTGTCCGTCGTGTGGCTTGGAGTTTGGCATTTTTGGTATTGGCAGTGATAGGAATCATTCTTTTATCTCCCGAAGTACAGTCTTACCATCCACGTCAGCGTCGTGAACAGCGTGTCACAAGACGCGTGGTCAGAAGAAACAGATACTAAAATTAACAAACATATTTTATGAACGAAAAGAGTTTTTGCAACAGTAATCACATCCTCGTCGGATTGGGCGGAACAGGAGGTAAAATCCTGCGCTCCTTCAAGATGAGAATGTTTGAAGAGTTCCAGACAGATGAAGAACGTAAAAAGCAGCCAGTGGCTCTTCTCTATGTGGATTCCACAGAAGAAATGATGCCTCAGGACGGCAAGGCTCGTCCGGATTTCCGAGTAATGGGCCAAGATGCTTCTTTCACTCGCAATGAGTTTCTGAACATCAAAGCCGTTGACGTAGAGCACATTTTAGACCATATTGGTAATTATCCCTCCGTGAAAGGCATTGTAAATAATGTCGCTGCCGTGAAGACAGCCATCGGTTCTCTGGGACAGGCTGCCGGACAGAAGCGACGTGCCGGTCGCCTACTCTTTGCAGCCAATGCTGTTGGCTATGTCAACAGCTTGCGTGATGCCTACGCTCGTTGTGAGACAATATCCGGAGATGCCAACAAGACCACCATTCACATCTTTGCCGGCCTCTGTGGAGGTACTGGTTCTGGTGCCATCGTTGATGCTATCGTCCAAGCTCGCAAGACTTTCCCCGAAGCCAAGATTCAGGTGTATGCGATGATTCCAGAGATGAACCTGCCTAAGAGCGATATGGATCAGGGACGTTACTATCAGAATGGCTATGCTGCCATGAATGAATTGAACGCCTTGCAGTCTGGTCGCTGGTTCCCGCAGGATGTGACAGGAACAGGTGAAGCCCGACTCTATAATGATCGCATCAAAGGTGTGGCCGATGGACTGACCATCTACAGTAATGTCAACGAAAACGGTCTCACCATTAACTCACTTGAAGAACTTCCCAAGATTGTCAGCGATTACATCTTTGCCCGCATTTTCTTCATCAATGAAGAAGATCAGATTAACAGCGACATCATCCGTGCCTATAACTTCGAAAATATGGATGACTTCGCCCTCGAATATGATGAGGCCGCCAATCCCGATGCCAATGGCCGTATTCCTGTGGCTCGCACCAAGAAAGTCTGCTCGTTCGGTATTAAACGAGTGATGTATCCAGAACTGAGGGTGCTGAAACACATCACCTATACCGTGGGCGAAAGCATTCTCTATCAATTCAAGTACAACAACTGGCGAGAGAACCTTGGTTTTGTCAACGAGGAACGTAACAAGGATTACCGTAAGGAATATCTGAACAAGGATAAGTTGGCTGCTTGGATGTTGGATGACCTCCATCTCACTTTGGAGTCGAAGATATTGGAATCGGATGCTGATTACCCCAACTTCAATGACTATTGGCATGATAAAGCATTTGGCTGGGCAGAAGAAGCCAAGAAAGCAGAGACTCCCCTGAATGAGTTGGACAATATCTTGGCAGACTTCTATGCTGCTCATTTCCGCGAGGAAGGTGTGGAGGCTTTCTTCGCAGGCAAAGAGAGAGTGCTTCCTGAATTGTCACGGGAAATCCGGAGGAAGATAGAACACGAACTCTTTGAGAAGTGGAAAGTTGGTGATATCTCCATCGTTGAATTACAGAAGGTGTCCAAACTCCTGTTAGAGAAGATTTCAGAGATCCGCACCGAACTCGAGGCTTCTGCCAAGGAAGAAAAGGAAAATTACGATAACATTGATGATGAACGTTCAGAGAATGTTGCAGAATGGAGCCGTCTGAATGTGCTCCAGCGGATGGTGGGTCAGGGAGCCCGCCGCTTTGCAGAACATCAGGACATCCTCACAGACTACTATACTTCCAAAACGATGCTTGTGGCCTGGGAGTTTGCCAGAAAACTGGCAGCCAAGGTCTATGTGGAATTAGGGAAGATGGACGCTGATATCTCTGCCTTCGGACAGAAGGTAAACGAAGCCATTGACGAGACCGAGCGTCTCATCACCGCACAGCGCAAGGTGAACAAGGGCCTTGAAGACATGAAAGGTGCCATCATCGAAGTGAGCGAGGATGAGACCATGAGTCAGTTTGAGGTGGAGCTGAAGGTGGACAAGATTGATATGCCGAACATTGCTCGCCAGATTCGTGACTGCATCCTTCCGCAGAGTGACTTTGTGGATTTCGGACGTTTGGCCAATGCCATTAGCATTGATGATGTCAAGGATGCCTTCGACATCAAGCTCTCCCAGATTGTCAAGACCAAGCATGACGAAAAGGCAGAAAGCGACAAGAAAGTCCTTGGCCTCAACATCTTGACTCAGCTCCAGCAGAAGCTGAAGACCGATGATGACATCAAGGCCTTCGCCTCCAAGATTGTCAACCAAAGTGGCGTCTATCTGAAACTGAATAATGATCAGATACAACTGCATCTGCGCAACAATGAGGGAAACCTCAGTCCCACCAATCCTGCCAGCATCAACAAGAAGACCATTCTCGTTTCCATTCCTTCACCCGATGATAACGAGGGGTTGAAACGCTTTGCCGACAAGTTGGAGAATGCCTTCAATAGTTCCTTCAACCAGAGCACTGCACGCACCACCATCGTTGTCAACCGCAAAAGCCCTCGCAAGGATGAACTGAGCATCATCACTGTGGCCTACTGCTTCCCCATTCGTGCCATTGAATGGATGAAGCCATACAAAGAACGTTATGAGCGGTTCCTCCAAACTGGTAATCCAGCTACAGATGCAGGAAATGCCATTTTGCTTCACACAGAAGGTGATGGTCGGCAGTTCCCGTCTCTCTTTGCGGTGGATAATGCCGAGGAAGTGGCTGCACAGTCTCAGGCAGTCCAGCCGTCAGCAGCTCCCGTTCCGCCTCCGATTATGCCGCAGAAAGAGGTGCAGTTGTTCATTGCCATTGGAGGCCAGCAATACGGCCCCTATCAGATGGAAACCTGTCGCCAGATGGTTCAGAACGGGCAATTGACTCCACAGAGTCTGGTGTGGATGGAAGGTCTTGCCGCTTGGACACCCGCCAACCAAGTTCCTGTCCTCCAACCTTTGTTCGCTGCCCCTGCACCACCTGCAATGCCGCCTCTCCCGCCGACAGCGGGACCCACTCCTCCGCCAATCCAATAAGAACCCTTTTTTACATTTCGTTATGGCAACTTCAAGAAAAACAGACCGTTTGCGCTACAGATATGGCATTTGTCTGAACGACAACTGCGAAAAGTGTAAAACAAAGGAAGTACAGGAGATCCCTTCCCGCAAGGACTTTGTATGTCAAAATCCCGAATGTGGTAAACCCCTTCGTGAATGTCCGCCACCCAAGAAAGGAGGCAACAAGAAACTCCTTCTTGCTCTCATTGCTGCCATCATCGTTCTGGGTGGCATCGCCGCCCTCGTCTTCTCGGGCGGTGGAAAGAGCAAGGGGGCAGTTGAGCCTGCAGTGGCTGTCGTGGATAGTGACAGCATCCGTGCTGTGCGATTAGCAGAGGAAAACCGCAGGCTGCAGGACAGCTTGCAGGCAGTGACAGACTCGTTGGCCCGTGCGGCAGACGAAGCACTCATTGCTGAGGAACAGGCCAAGGAGAAGGCACAGGCACAATCTGCCCCCAAGCCTGCTGCACCCCGTGCTTCCTCCGGCAACAAAGACCTCGGTTATGCTGTCTTCAAGGGGACACTTAAGAATGGACAGCCAGAAGATGTCAATGGCCGCCTTGTCTTCAAGTCCTCTCACCTGATTGACAGCCGTGACCCCAAGAGTCGTGTAGCCGATGCTGGTGACTATGTGATTGGTGAGTTCTCAGAAGGTCATCTTGTGCAAGGCATCTGGTACGGAGCCGACAACACTGTCAAGGGAAGCATTATCATTGGAAAGTAATGAAAGAAAAGAAGAATGAAGAATTAAGAGTGAATAGTTAAGAATGGACCATAAGAAATTCCATAGGAAAATGAGGAAGTGCTGGCCATTGGACCTGCGCCTCATTCTGTTATTATTCACTTTTCACTCTTTCACTTTTCATTCTGCTGCCCAGCAGCTGCATCTCTTCTCTCCCGAACTGCGCCAGGCAGCAGGCCGGCAAGCGCTCATCATGGATTTCGTGGAGCACTATTTCAACGACCTCTTCACGAAGAGTGCTGAGATGAGGGCCACGAAGATGGCTGACGACAAGGTCTTTTTCCGCAAGGGACGTCCAGAAGACCTGCGGCACTTGGCAGACACCATTCCCTTCAGCATCACCTTCCATGACAAGTTCTATGAAGTCAGCTGGTCGCAGGCAGACGAACCATTCATCACGATGGTTTTCCCTGCAAAGTACGACCTCATTCTTGGACTCTCGCAGGACGAAGTGCAGAAGCGGACAAAGGACTACATCCTTGCTGCCCCTCCACGTGACAGCCTCGTGACAGTGCCCGATAGCCTCACCCTGACAGCAGACAGCCTTCTTATCTCCAAACACTCCTTCCTGGAACTGGAATCCCTCACCGATGCCACCTATTATATATATAATAAGGTGTATGCACCCGACACTGTTCCTGTCTTTGACAGCCATTATCCCGAGGCGTCAGCCGCCAATCTCTTCATGGGCATCATCCACAACAAGGACTATCGCCTCTATGTGGAACAGTCACTTTATGGAATGAAGACGGTCAGCTACACTCTCGCTCTCAGCCAATGGCTCAACTACTGTGCCGAGCAGCAGTTGCAGGTCTTTTTTGCGGTGGAGGAAGTGCGGGAAGACGGCATCAAGGCATTGGTCATCGCCCACAGCCGCGAGCTGAACTACAACCACCTGCTGTCTGTCATCATCCCTGATCATTTCATTGACCGTGAGGGCATTGTGCTGAAAGCCCGAATGACTCCCTTCATCCCCACGCATAACATCAAGAACTTGTATAAAGTTGAAAATTGAAAGTTGAAATATGACGATACGTTGTAAACTATTCATTCTTCATTCTGCATTGTTCATTCTTCTGTTTGCCTCTCTGCTTCCTGTTTCGGCTCAGCAGAACGCTGATGCAGTGAAAAACATCAATGCCGTCAAGCGGGACACCACCTATCTCTATGCCGAGGCCACCATGAGTCACCCCGATTCCGCTTTCTTTGGGGCCAAGGCCATCCTTGAGATGAAAGTGAAAGACTGGGTGAAGGTCCGCTATCCTGCTGATAGTGTGGATGTATGCATTGCCAAAGCCAAGGAACACAGCTTCGAGATTCACACCCGTCGCGGCCAGCTCTTTCGTGCCTTTGTCTATGTGAACAAGCGTGACATCCTGCCTGTCACAGACCGCAATGAAGTCGTGGTCTTTCAGGTTTCGCAGTCAGCCTCAGAACAAACGCCCTCCACACCTGTTGAAATCATCTCTGAGGACGCGCCAGTCACAGAAGAGCAATCGGCATCAGAGAAGGAACCGGTTGTGATCACCCTGACAGAGGAGGAGCAGAAGATGATTGGCATTAACAATCTGTCGGAACTGAATACTTATGTCTCGAAACTGCGGAACAGCCAACGCCTGAATGGTTATGGAAAACACCGTACAATGCCCAAGGACCAGTTCTGCCACATCTTCGTCTGTGACAAGCAAGGAACCGTCCTTGCCCGCCTCCGTCATCAGAGCGACGACACCTGCATTAACCTCACCACCCTTCAGCCCGACACCGTCGAGAACTACCATACCGGTGCCATTTGGTTCCAAATAAAAGACTAAATGCCCGACATCATTATGAATTATGAATTATGAAGTGTGAATTATGAATTGTGAATTATGAATTGTGAATTGATTATTATTGCTTTATGAATAAACTCTTTCTTCCCTTGTTTCTTCTCTTGGCATCCGTCACACACGCTGCCGACATCACCGTCACCATAACAGACGGCGTTGACAATGCCGCTGTCAAGCAACGTATGGAAACTGCCACCGCTCGCATCCTCAACGAGGTCAATGCAGCGCAGGTAGCTGGTCGTAACCTCAACTTTGCCTTTCTCGGACTCAGCCAGCGTGTGCAGCAGTCGATGGCGATGTTGTGGGAAAACGCTCCCTTCATCTGTACCGATGAGGAAATCATTGAGCATGGCATCACCACTGGTTCCGGTTATCAGATTCGCAATATCCCCCTGCTGATGAAGCCCACAGGCGAGCGGGAATTCAACGAGGACGAATACCAGGAGGCCGTCATCAGCTTCGATCAGGCAGGAGAGGTGGAGAGCTTCTACCTCACCATCTCCATGAACCTCTATATGAAGGTTATCCGTGACAACCGCGAACTCACCGACCTGCGTCGCCGTCAGATGATTCTCGATTATGTGGAGCAGTTCCGCACCTCCTACAACCAAAAGGACATCAACTTCCTGGAACAGGTCTTCAGTGACGATGCCCTCATCATCACCGGCAAGGTCATCCAGCAGCGTCACGGCGATGGCATGACAAGTCCCAAGGTTCAGTACAACAAACAGACCAAGCAACAGTACCTCTCCAACCTCCGTCGCGTCTTCCAGAACACCAAGTACATCAAGGTCAACTTCGACGACATCGAGGTGATGCGCCATCCTGTCAATCCCGACTTCTACGGTGTCACCCTCCACCAAGGCTGGACCAGCAACACCTACCACGACGAAGGTTACGTCTTTCTCCTTTGGGATTTCCGTAACGAGAACGCTCCACAAATCCACGTCCGCACCTGGCAGCCCGACAAGATTGGCAAAAAGGCACTCCCCAAGGACGAGATATTTACATTAGATGACTTTAATATTGAATAGAAAGGTTATGACTTTTGAAAGAATAATTCGTTCTATCCTAACAGTATTACCTTATGGAAGTCTTTTAGAGCAATTGATATTTGGCACAAAAGACGATAAAAAGGTAAGTAAAATAGTGAATAGTATTGAAAAGGGTGACAAGGCTTTAGGTCTTATACGCGATGAATAAGGTAATGTGATTAATAACCCATACGATTTTGGTGAAATATGAATAAAATAAGAAAGATTGTGCTAAGTCTTTTGCATAACTCCTTTGAAGATCTCTATACACAAGATGGAGTCAATTTGAATGATGGGGTTTCAGAGTGGAATATTTGTGCACGTGTGGCTATGTATATGGAAAAAAGAATGAGGGCTTATGATTTTCTGAATAGAACCTCCATTTTTAGGGATTATTATGTTGATGTTGAATATAATAGAAGTTATAGAGGAAAACCGAAAATTGTAGATGGTCATATTGTTCGGGTTGATTTGATAGTTCAAACACGTGAAGAAACTCTGCCAAATTATCTGGTTCTAGAAATGAAAAAGCCGAAAAACCCTAGAAAAAGAATAGATGATGAACGAGAGTTAAATCGTATGGTAAGACCCAGGCAAGAAGGGACTCCAGATTATTATAATTGTGGTTCATTTATTGGCGTATTTTTGGATTATAATAAAGACACATATTGGGGAAAGGTGTTTTGGTTCGATGATAATATAAATGATGTTGTTAATATTAAATTCAAAAGAGATAACATGCAGGAAATCGTAGAACAGCTATTTGGATGAGAATATTGCAAATAATAGTGCAAGGTCGGTCCTTAGGAGCATGCGCCGTGGGGGCGGATGGGACTTCAATGCCAGTTGCTGTCGTGTGTCAAAACGAAACTACTACGGTCCTGATTGCCAGGACTGTGACGTCGGCCTTCGCCTTACCCTCACCACAAATTAAACAGATATATTCAAGAATTCGTATAATAATCCAAGTCTATGAAAAAGTTCATAATCATCCCTTTGATGCTTTTGTTCTGCACCACCGCAATGGCGCAGGAACTATCCATTAAAGGATTTCAAGAGGCAACAAATGACTTGACTGCTCGGACTCATCCCAGGCAAGATAACAATGGGACAGATTGTGCATTAGTGAAAGTGCAGATGGCTGCATCTGGAGTCACCTTCACGGGAAACGTGATGGGTGATGTGACATTCAAGAACAATGAGTACTGGGTGTATATGACAGAGGGCAGTAAACGCTTGAAGGTAGTTCATCCAAGGTACCTTCCACTGGATGTGACGTTCAACGATTATGGAGTCACGGCATTGAAAGGCAAGAGTACATACATCCTCACCATCGCATTGGGTGATTTGCCTCAGGGAGTACGACAGCCCAAGGTGCAGACAGGATGGATAATCCTTGACTCCACACCACAAGGGGCTTCTGTATATATCAATGATGACTTTGTGGGTAACACCCCATTGGGAGGGTACAAGCAACCATACGGGACATATACTTTCCGGGTGGAACTTCCAAACTATCATCCGACGAGTGGCTCCATAGAACTGAATTCCAATAGGTTT
>JAFZSP010000070.1 GCA_017619335.1 Bacteroidaceae bacterium | reverse complement strand
GCGATAAGAATCTGTATTGCGAAATAGAAGGTAATACCATACCATTCCTGTTAATGGCATCTACAGGAACCCAAGCTCTGGAATTGCTTTATGTATGGATTAAAAGGATGTCTGCTGCCTCATTTGTCTTTATCGACGAGTTCGATGCCTTCTATCATTTCAAGTTGGCTTTTGAGGTATGCATGCAGTTGTTCAATCTCAACTGCCAGGTGTTTACATCATCCCACAACACCTATCTGATGACGAACGATCTGCTTCGTCCAGATTGCAACTTCATTCTGCAGGACAACAAGATCAAGCCCCTGCAGGCTTGCACAGAAAAAGAATTGAGATTTGGTCACAACATCGAGAAACTGTTTAGAGCGGGCGCTTTTGAAGTATGATACTATTTATATTTGAAGGTAAGGACGATAAGACCTATTTCGAGTCTATCAAGCGGCTTTTCTTCCCAGAGAAGTCCGACACCTTCGTATGTACATACAACAGCAATATCTATTCGCTTTATACCAAACTGCAAGAACATGACACACTTCATGGGATGTTGGAGGTCAACACTGTTTCAGTATTTAAGGAAATCCTGTTGGAGAAAGGCGACGAGACACTAAAGAACATCAGAGAGGATGAAGTCTCAGAAATCTATCTTTTCTTTGATTACGACTTCCAAGAAAAAGCTAGAACGCTCCAAGAGAACAACCAGAGATTGTCAGAACTACTGGAGTATTTCACAGACGAGACAGGGAGAGGCAAATTATACATTAACTATCCTATGGTGGAATCACTGCGATATACCAAACAACTTCCAGACAATGATTATTGGCAATACACGGTAACCCGCCAAAAATGTCAAGAGGATAAATTCAAGCATCAAGTCCATGAGTTCTCTTTTTATGGTGCCAACCTTGAATATATCATTCTCACCATTAAGTCCGCTGACGATGAGGCGAAAAAGCAAGAGAAGACAGACGCTGCCAAGCAAAACTGGCAACATCTGATAGTGATGAATGTCAGCAAGTCGAACTATATCTGCAACGATAAATACGAGATTCCTGTCGAAGCAGATAATCAAAAGGATATTTTTGACAACCAACTATCCAAATATGTTGAGACAGATGAATGCAGGGTCGCAGTACTCAATTCCTTCCCCATCTTCCTGTTTGATTATTTTGGGAGAGAGATTGCAAATATTGAAAACTCATAAACGCAATAAGATATGAAAAGAATTTGGAACACATTTTGCGAAGATATCTTCAAGAACAAAGGTGTAAAGGAAATGACCTTCGAAAAAGAGATAGTGAAGGGTTTTCTGCAAGCACTGGGGTGGTCGCGCTATGACCGCAATCTTGAAGAGCAGTATGGCTTATACAGCCGTAAATGGATTCCTGATTTTGTGTTCTATCTGAACAATGACAAAAACGCCAAGGAGATTATTCTGGAGTTGAAAAAGCCAGACCACAAACAGCGTAAGGTGGATATTGAGCAGATTGAGGCGTATATGAAGCTTACAGATTGCCGTTTTGGTCTCTATTTTGGTGAGAAGTTGGAGGTCTTTTATCTTCAAGAAAAAGACGGCAAACGTTCTGCAGCATCTGTCACCACGATTGACTGGGTCATTAACAATGAAGCGGGTGCAAATCTCATAGAATTGTTGGACTTCAAGAACTATGACAGGAATAAACTGGAACAATTCTGTTTAAATAACCTTTATCTGAACGCCTTCCTTCGTCATTGTAATCATCAAGGAGGACAAAAGCAACTTTATGATTGTATCATGGAGCACTTTGCACTACCTTCGTCAATGGCCAGCAGTTTGCAAACGCGATTGAAGTTTACCATATTGGATAACCCTGATACAGAAGAAAAATCGACATCACCTGTTTCTGTTATCCCCACAACTCCGCAAGTGACAAATGGCAATGGTAATGTCTGGCTGATTTGCTATGATTCGAAATACTTTAAAGTTGAGGATTGCTTTAAGAAATATGGTGAGATATATTGGACCCACAAAACTGGAGTGCTGAATGTGCAAAAAGGTGACATTGCCTATCTTTATGCAGCACGTCCTGAGAGTGCTATTCGTTTCAAGGTTGAGGTCGTAGCGAGCCAACTGCCATATTCTAAAGAAATGGATGTGGAAGATGAGTTTGCTGCATCTGGGATTAGTAATAGTGACGGTAGCAACAAGAAGTACTTCCTTGTACGTCCCATCGCTGAGACTCACAGTCCTGCACTCAAACATGGTGCATTGATGAGTAAGGGATTGATGGGTAAACGTCCATCTACTACGAAACTTTCAAAGGATGAGTTCAAACCTTTGAGGGAGTACGTCGAACAGCATTTTGATGAAGCAGCCCCAACAGAAGCACCAGTTCCTCAGAAGCAAGCAAAGCCAAAGAAGCAGGAGAGACCAAAGACCAAAACTGATCGTCGCCCGCCTTTCAAGTTCTCGATGATAGGCTTGAAGCCTGGCGATACGATTATCTTTGCACCTAATGGCGAGGAAGTAAGGGTGAATTCTGAGAACACAGTTGATTATGACGGACAAATCCTCACACTCTCTCGTTTCTGCAAGATTTATATGCCTGATAACGACAGCGAGAATAAAGAATATCAAGGCCCAGCACATTTCACCTATAAAGGCAAGACGCTGGATGAAATCAGAAAGGAGAAAGAGAAAAGTAATAAAAGAAAATAACAAAACATAATATGATTCAACAAATAGCAAAAGATAACGAGGCGGTGACACCTACGACTCGTGAGATGGAGGGATTGAAAGAGTACTTCCCACAATGCTTTAACCAACAAGGAGAATTCGACATTGATAAGTTCCGTGAGGCAATTCAGCCACAGGTCGATGTAACTCGCGAAGGTCGCAGTTACGACTTCCTGGGTAAGAGCTATGCGCGCATGTTGTCATCGCTGGATACTACGACGGTGATTCGCCCTGACACAGAGCATAATTCGAAGCCTGAGAATCAGAACAGCGAGAATATATATATCAGTGGCGATAACCTCGATGCGCTGCACCACCTCACCAAGAGCTATGCTGGTCAGGTGAAGTGTATCTATATTGATCCGCCTTATAATACAGGTACAGACGGGTTTGTCTATAACGATAAATTCAAGTTTACAGCTGAAGAGCTCGAAAAGAAATTGAGCATCAGTCCTGACGAGGCCGAGAAAATTATCGCCATGACGAGTGGCCATCGTGCCAGCCACGCTGCGTGGCTGACGTTTATGATGCCTCGTCTCCAGTTGGCTCGCGACCTGCTGTCAAAGGATGGCGTTATCTTTATTTCCATTGATGATAATGAGCAGGCGTATTTGAAGCAACTCTGTGATTTCATATTTGGTGAAGATAACTTTGTTGCTCCAATAACGGTAATTGTTAAACCTGAAGGAAGGCGTTATGGAGATTTTGCAAAAACTCATGAATACGCACTTGTATATGCAAAGTCTATTGAAAATGCGGTTTTTAATGAAATAGAAGTAGAGGGAAGTACTTATCAATATCAGGACGAAATTGGCGGGTTCAATTTGAAGGGGCTTAGGAATCGAAATGTCATAGCATTCAACTCAAGCAATCGACCTAATTTAAGATACCCTTTCTTTGTAGATATATCTAATCCTGACAAGAATGGGTTGTGCAGGGTTTCAACGGAAGCCATTGATGGTTACGAGAAAGTCATGCCAAGTACAATTGATGGACTTAAAAGTGTTTGGAGGTGGGGAAAAGAAAAAGCAACAAACGAAATAGAAAAGCTTGTGGCTTATAGAGGAAATGATGGAGAAATCCGTGTTTTCCAAAAAGAAAGGAAACTGACTCAAACACCCAAAACCGTTTGGTTTGACAAAAACATCATATCCAATAAAGGAACGTCAGAAGTGGAATCATTATTGGGCAAAGGAGTATTTAATTTCCCGAAACCTATATGCTTAATTAAGAATATACTATCTATTGGTTCTGGCCCTGATGACATAATTGTGGATTTCTTTGGCGGTTCGAGTACAACTGCCCATGCCGTAATGGAACTGAATTCACAAGACAGCGGAAATAGAAAGTATATTCTTGTACAGTGGCAAGAAGAATGCCCCATTGATAGTACTGCTTACAAGGCCGGCTATCGTACCATAGATGAAATCGGTATGGAGCGCATCAAACGTGCAGCGAAGAAGATCAAGGAAGAGAATCCGTTGTTTGCTGGCGACTTAGGCTTTAAGCACTATACGCTGGAGGAAGTTCCGCAGAATACGCTTGACAAATTGGAGACCTTCGACCCCAACGTGATTCTGAGTACTGACGATGTACTGAATATGTTTGGACGCGATACCGTATTGGAAACATGGCTCGTGAATGATGGCTACGGATTGGGCGCTAAGACAGAAGATATCGTGCTTGACCAGTATCACGCTACACGCTGTGGCAATCACCTCTATCTGACGGATGCCGACTTCACGGAAGATGCGATGACGGCATTGGTGGATCGTTATCAGAGCGACCCTGCGTTCAATCCTGACTGCATCGTGCTGTTTGGCTATAGCTTTGGTCATAATGCGATGGATATGCTGACCCATAACAAGCCCACCATCAATCTGGTGAAGGACAAGAACATCATTATCGAAGTGCGATATTAGGTGAAGAGGGAAGAATTTGCTACCGCTATAGAGTTATGGAATTAATTCTACAAAATAATCTGCAGCACCAGCAGTTGCCAGTAGAGGCCGTAGGCGACGCGCTGAAAGATATATCTTGGCAGCCACCCAAGGATTTCTATGCCAATCCAGTGTGGCAGGATCCTTTGCACCAGCTATGTGGCAACATCTTTGCGGTCAAAGAACAGCTGCTGCATGGACGGCCGAAGTCATTCGCCAGGCCAGAAGAGGGAGTCCCCTTGAATCTTGACGTAAAGATGGAGACGGGTACGGGCAAGACGTATGTCTATACCAAGACCATTTTTGAATTGCATCAGCGCTACGGCCTGAACAAATTCATCGTCTGCGTACCATCGCTGCCCATCAAGGCAGGAGCCGAGCAGTTTCTGAACGACCTCTATGTGCAGCGCCATTTCTATGATGCCTGCGGCTATCATTGCGATTTGGAGGTAGGCGTATTGGAGGCTGCCAAGGCTAAGAAAGGTAAGAGGTATTTCCCTGGCGTGGTGCGCGACTTTGTGGAAGGTTCCTGCCAGCAGCGCAATAAGATCTATGTGCTGTTGCTGAACATGGCCCTGCTGACGAATGCACAGGTTTTGAAGCGTAATGACTACGACTTCGGTGTGCTGGGCTTTTATCGCCCTTTCGATGCGCTGAGGGCTACACGCCCGGTAGTCATCATCGACGAGCCTCACCGCTTTACCCGTACACAATCCGCATACACGCAGATACTTAACGAACTGAAGCCGCAACTGATACTGCGCTATGGTGCCACCTTCCCTGAGATAACCGTAGGCAAGGGGAAGAGCCGCCACGTGACGAAAGACTATCTGAATCTGCTCTACGACCTGAATGCCTGCGAGGCCTTTTCGCAGAACCTGATTAAGGGCGTTGCCAAAGAGCATTTTGAATTGCAGGGGCAGCAGCGTGAACGTATCATCATCAAAGAGATTAATGAGCGCGAGCGCAAGGTGACGTTGCAATATGGCAATCGAACTGAGGTGCTGCAAGCTGGAGATCCTATCACATTGGCCCCAGATATGCAAAACGTCAGCGTGGATGCTGTAGAGAAAGGTTTGGTGACGTTGTCAAACGGCAAGCAGTTTCATACCAGCGAACATTTCAGTCCGTCTGTCTATGCACAGTCTTACCAAGAAGAAATGGTGAAACTGGCCATTCAGCGGCATTTCGAAACAGAGCGTCTGAATTTCGAACGCCCTCAGCGCATGAAGACGTTGGCTCTGTTTTTTATTGACAGCATCCGTTCGTATCGTGGAGAAGGTGAAGAAAACGGCTGGCTGGCAGAAAAATTCGACTCGTTGCTGCAAGAAAGAGTAAGGTATGAGTTAAGACAGTCCTGTTCTGATGAATACAGAGCCTATCTGGAGGCCACACTGAAAGACCCTCATGCCTGTCATGGAGGTTACTTTGCAGAGGACAATCAAAACAGCGATGAGGAGATAGCCCAGCAGGTGAAAGAGATTCTGCACGATAAGAAACAACTGTTGTCATTCAAGAATGAAGATGGCAGTTGGAATACTCGTCGCTTTATTTTCTCGAAATGGACGCTGAAAGAGGGGTGGGATAACCCCAATGTGTTCACCATCTGCAAGCTACGTTCCAGCGGCAGCGAGATTAGCAAGTTGCAGGAGGTGGGGCGTGGATTACGTTTGCCAGTGGATGAATATGGTAATCGCAGCAGCGAGGCATTCTTGCTGAATTACATAGTAGATTTCGACGAGGCTGACTTTGCTACAAAACTGGTTGCCGAGATCAACGGCCAGTTGCCGCAAGCGGTTATCACGGACAAGATTCCTGCCGTACTCATTCAGCGGGTTGCCCAGGAGCGTGGCATCGATGAGTGGGAATTGATGATAGACTTGAAGAACCGGGGCATCATCAAGGACTTGGAGTACCACATCAACGGCGATATGCTGGGTGAACTCTATAACCTCTACCCGGAGTTTGCTAATACCGGCCTGCCGAAGTCGAAGGTGATAGACCGCAACAAGAAGAATACCAATAAGATCAGGATTCGTCCGATGGTATTCGACCGCCTGCGTGACCTATGGATGAAAATCAACAAGAGGTATGTCATCTTCTTCGACCCCATGCTGGAGAAGGAACTGGAAAAAGCCCTGCCCATGCTGTTCAGAGAAGGCGTGTTTGCTTATTCCGTGATGACCAGCCAACGGGAGATTGTGGACACCGACGAAGGAAAGATGGCCTACGTCCATGATACCGGTGTGCAGTATCAGACGAAGGGAAACCGGCTGCCCTATAACGAATTCCTGAAGCGAATCAATCGCGCCACCAGCGTTCCTATCCGCACGCTACACGATGCGATGAGCAAAGGTATTGGTACAAGTGGTGCTTTCGAACAAGAAATGATTAACGACCAATCGTTGGCTCGTATCATCAACAAGATCAACAATTGGAAGATTGAGAACTCCATGAGCCAGTTTAAATATAAGCAGACAGCATACGACGTGAAGCGAACAAGGCTTACAGACGAAAACGGCAAGTTGTATGAGGATATCGTGCAGAGTTACATCGGAAATCATCTGGATAGTGCAAGAGTGGCTGACAGATACCTCTATGATGCCTACACGTATGACAGCGATTTGGAACGGACAAACCTCAGGACGTCAGATATAGATGAAGTGATTGTGTTTGGTAAGATTCCTCGTAAGAGTATCGCTATTCCAACGATTGCAAACGACTCGTATAGCCCTGACTTCATGTATATGGTGAAGAAAACGGACGGAACCAAGGAGTTGAATATTATTGTCGAGACCAAAGGTGTAGATACGCCTGCCAACTTGCGTGGAGTTGAAGAAAAGAAGATTAGTTGCGCCAAGAAGTTCTTTAATCAGCTACGTGAGGATTACCCGGAATTAAATGTGAATTTCAGAGACCAGCTTAACAATCAACAATTGCGTAAAATCATAGATGATGTACTAAGAGAAAATAAGTAATAGTAAGATAAATGGAATGGCATGATATAACATGAACTTGATAATTTATAGACATAAGATATGAAAGCAGATTTAAGACAAACAGTTATTAGTAATGGTATTAATATAACACTAAAATGTCCACATTGTGGGAATATTGGGACATTCGAAACCATTTATGATGATATCTATTGTAAGAACGATAAAGGTAAACCTATTGTAATTGGAATAAAAAAGTGTCCAAATCTGAATTGCGGAGGACACGCTTTTGTTATATATGATCAGGGAAGTCGTTCTATACTTGATTCATATCCAATAACAAAACTTGACTTTAACAAAGATGATATTCCTACGCAAATAGCAGAAACTTTTGAAGAAGCAATAATTTGCCATGCTAATAAATGCTATATTGCCTCTGCGATTATGGTTCGCAAGACATTAGAACAGCTATGTAAAGACAAAGGAGCTGAGGGACGCAATTTGAAGGAAAGGATACAGGCACTTGTTGAAAGTATAACAATGCCAAAAGAATTAAAAGAAGGAATGGACGTCTTGCGAGTGTTAGGTAATAATGCTGCTCATGTGGAACTTACTGACTTTGACGAGATCAGTAAAAATGAACTTGAAATCTCTATAGATTTTACAAAAGAGATTTTAAAGTCTGTCTATCAATTTGACAAACTATTAATCGCTCTTAAGTCACTTAAAAAGGAGTAAAGTAACATGGGGACAAGTAACATGGGGACAGGCACAGTGTGATGCTCAACACATTGCAGACATTCGTCATCAGGTAAAACCTTGCAGGAAGAAGGCAAACGTATTTTGGAATCTGCCAAACAAGAAGTGGAACGAATGATTTTACAATAGTAATTCTATGATTCAAGAGATAAAACAAATTATGAAACTGTAACTCGCGAATGTTGGCATCACTAATTGATAAATTGGAATGATATGAACAGTAAAATCCAAATACAACATCTCATCACTCAAGGGCATGGGACCATTGAGAGTATGGGATACTTCTATACCGGGACTCGTGTAGGCAAGAACACGATAAAACTCATAGGGATTATAAAAGAATTATATCCTTTGATTTATGACTCATATCCTACCATTAGTAAGACCTTAGCAGATGCCTCGTTAAAACTAAATGATAACGGAACAATAAATGCTTTTAGATTTGGGGATGTAAGAACATCTTTGAAAGTTTTGAAAGACATCTATTGCCGATCTCCTAAGATTTTCATTAGCCATAAAAGTGAAGATGAGGACTTCGTGAAAGCACTTGTTAAGTTACTTAGACTTTATGTTGGCTCAGAGTCGGATAAGATATTCTGTAGTTCTGTTCCAAATTATAAAATTGGAATAGGTAAAAACATCTATCCAGAGATAAAGGCTCAATTTGAGGAACATGAAGTGTTTATGATAATTATTCATTCTCCCAGATATTATCAAAGCCCAATATGTTTGAATGAGATGGGGGCGGCATGGATACAGAACAAAGAATACTATTCATTCCTTACCGCAGATTGTGAATATAATGACTTGAGAGGTGTTATTGACAATAAAACCATTTCCATCAAAGTCAATGCAAAAGATGCAACAGACAGAATGAATGAATTCATGAGAAAAGTATTAGACTTCTTTAATATGCCTAAGCCCGACTTCTCTACTTTTTCACAATGGGAAACAGATAGAAATGAATTTCTCAAGGAAGTTTGCAAATTAAATTCGATTGAAGAACAAGGGGAAACGACAAAAGACAGCCAGAAGTCAATGTTGGATTCTTTTTCTGACATTGACAAGGAACGTTTAACTGAATGGGCAAGCTGTGATGATGGTGAGTGCTGGATAATAGAAACTATGGATGGCACTTCTATCCAGATTGGCGAAGAAGAGTTTTGTATTAATAATGGGAGAGAAAGATCAGAATGGAACGATTTCTTTGAGCGATTAATTGAATTAGGATTTGCCGTAATTGATCGACCCAATAGTGATGGCAGTCCCATATACAAATTGAAGAAAGCTGCGTATGATTATGTGGAATCATTAAAATCATAAGATAGACGAAACTCAGTATGTGTTCATCTGCAATAAGATTGTACAACTTGCTCCATGATGGTTTTGAACAGAAAGAATGAATTGAAATATGGAAGAAAAAGTAATAATACATACAGCAATATCGACTATTTTCAATGATGTAAGAAACATCATAGAAAATGGACTTAGAAAGGCATATCAAAATGCAAATACGGTTACCGTTCTCACTTATTGGCAAGTGGGCAGACGCATCGTAGAAGAGGAGCAACAAGGTGAGAGACGTGCTGAATACGGAGCACAGATAATCAATTTGTTGTCTGCTGAACTATACAAGACCTATGCCAAGGGCTATTCACCAAGAGACTTACGCGCATATAGGCAGTTCTATCTGTGCTTCAACGACTTAGAGATTGGGTACTCGCGAGTGCCAAATCTGACATGGACACATTATCGCACATTGTTATCTGTCACGAGTGACGATGTCCGTTATTGGTATGTACAGGAGGAACTGCAAAGAGAAATTGAGAAGCAAAAGGCCATTTATGAACTACAAAGCCGTGAGAACTGTTTTTCTACCTCATAGAATGGAAATCCGAAGGAAACTCAATATCTGTTCTTCGGCAATAAGATTGGGAAACTGACTCTGAGATGGTTTGAACTGAAAGAATAATGTCAAAATAAGAAAGAGAAAACGTTATAAAGATATGTTAAACAAAATAAAAACTACATTGTTATGAGTAAAACATCTTCTCTCAAGAGCACCCTTGCGGTGTCTTTGAATAATTATTTAGATGCTGGGGCTATTGTTGCAGGCGCCAGCGGTCTGACGTTGTGGCAGAACTATCTGGGCTTGACGGAATTGCACCTCGGTTGGTTGAACTTCATCAGTGCCAATTGCTTAGGCGCTGCCTTGGGCGCCATTATTGGTGGTTTCCTGGCCGACCGCTTCGGACGCAAGTTCATCTTCACTTATAACCTGCTGGTCTATATGACAGGCGTGCTCATCATCATGTGCTCCGTCAATTTCCCCATGCTGCTCTGCGGCTTCCTCGTCACAGGCATCAGCGTGGGTATCGGAGTGCCCGCCTCGTGGACCTACATCTCTGAAAGTTCCGAGGTCAACAACCGCGGACGCAACATTTGCATTTCCCAGATGTCGTGGGGCTTTGGACCCATGATTATTCTCCTGTTAGGCATGTTCTTCGCCCCTGGCGGTTACCTCTTCGGCTGGGTGGAGTCGCTGGCTCGCGCCATTGGTGGTGCCGACATTGCGGGTGACGCCTTGAACGTGTTTAGCTCGCGCGTGGTGTTCTTCTCGCTGTTCGTCATTGCTTTCATTGCCTGGAACTTGCAGCGACAGTTGGAGGAGAGCAAGGAGTGGGCGGGAGCGCCCCCCTCTTCGTCCTCCGAGGGGGACACGCCAGTCTCGTCTTCTATTCTCGACAACATCCGTTCCCTGTTTACCAACCATATTGCCGTCCGCACCGTCATCTTCCTGGCCTCCATCTACCTGACTTGGAACCTCGTAGCTTCCGTGATGGGCTTCTTCCAGCCCCACATCTATGAGACGGCAGGCGGTGTCACCAACGAGTATGCCAATATGCTCAGTTGCATAGGCTGGTTCACGGTGGTGGCCATCACGTTCGGCCTGTCCTTCATCATTGATCGCCTGCCTCATAAGTTGTTCTACGTCTTGGGGTTGCTTGCTGCCATTGCCACGTGGCTGGTCATTATCAGGGGCGTGACAGGTATAGGCAGTCTGTGGGCTTTCTCCATCCTCTGGGGCATCAATGGCGGTCTGAGCGTCCAGATCTTCTATGCCCTCTGGGGCACAGAGCTCTTCCCAGCCAAGTTCCGTGCCGGTGCCCAGGGCCTGATGTTCTTTGTCGTCCGCGGTCTCTCTGCCATCTGGGGACTGGTCTTCACCTATATCTATGGTGAGAACGGTGAGGGCTTCACCCTGGCTGCCTACTGCATGATAGCTCTCCTGCTACTCTCCCTCATCATCGGCGTGGCCGGCTGCCCCGACACCCGCGGTAAGTCCCTCGCCCAAATCACCAAGGAGCGCTACGGAGAAGACATTTGAATAACGCATCGCAAGTCAGTTTGCATGGCTGACCGCTCGATGATAAGCTATTCAAGAGCCCCAATCTTGCTACGGCATCTATGTATCAGGACAGCCGAAACCGTGATCAGGTGAGTTCCAGCTTAAAGGTCTTGCCCAGTGAGATGAGGGTAGGATTGAGTTCGCAGAGGTGACGCAGCTGCTGCCGCTTATCGTAGGTGCGGGCAGGTTGGCTGGTTGCCTCTGCCACTGTGACGGCAAAGTCCAGTGAATTGTTCTGCAGTTGCTGTCGGAGGAAGGCGAGCAGACGCGGCTTGAGGCTGTTCAGCATCGCTGCCACTTCCTCATTCTCCACGGTGATGGTAGCGACGGTACCCTCCTCAGCCAGAGCAGGTTGCATGATGCGCATTCGCTGTGCGAGTGCCGTTTCGGCCTGGGGCATGGTATTGATGAAGGCTTGCCACTGGAGCGTGAGGTCTTCCTGCCGCACGGGGCGGTCTGTACCCTCGGCAACAACGTCCGCGACAGGTGCTTCCGCTTCTATGGGAACTGCCGAGTGAGCGCGCAGGGAGGGTGTCAGGGAGCCGAGTTTGACGGTTTTCAGTTTCACGGGCCCAGCAGACGCTGGCAATGGAGAACTGCCCGCAGGTGTAGGGCCTGATGAAGGCACAATGGTCTTCGGAGAAGGAGTAGCAGAGGAGGTCGTTGCTGCTTGGGCTGCGGGTGCTTTGGGCACAGCAGGTACAGCCGTCCCGGCAGCTGCTGCCAGGAGGCTGAATATGGGTTTCAATCTACGTACAGGGCGGCGCCCCGCGCCAGGCTCGTCATCGGTGGCCTGCGCTGCCTCGATGAGTGTCAGCTCCACTTGCAGTCGTTTGTTGTGGCTGTTGCGGTAGGCCAGGTCACAGTCATTACAGAGGCGGATGGCGCGGTAGAGCCACTGCACCTTGCATCGTTGCGCCTGTTGGGCGTAACGCTGGCGGATGTCATCACTGACCTCCAGCAGCTGGGTGGTCTGCGGGTCGCGGCTGACGAGCAGGTCACGCAGGTGGCTGGCCAGTCCGCTGATGAAGGGACCTCCCTCAAAGCCTTTGCTCAGTACCTCATTATACAGGAGCAGGCTCTCCGTTATCTTCTTCTCCAAGAGGTAATCCACCAGGCGGAAGTAATAGTCGTAGTCCAGAACGTTCAGGTTCTCAATGACGTGCTGATAGGTGATGTTGCCGCCCGTGTAACTGACCACCTGGTCAAAGATGCTGAGGGCATCACGCATACCGCCGTCGGCCTTTTGGGCGATGATGTTGAGGGCTGCCGGCTCGTAGGTGTAACCTTCCTGCTTGGCCACGTGTTCCAGATGATTTACCATGTTTTCTATGCTCATGCGCTGGAAATCATAGATTTGGCAGCGGCTGAGGATGGTGGGCAGGATCTTGTGTTTCTCTGTGGTGGCCAGGATGAAGATGGCGTGGGCCGGCGGCTCTTCCAGCGTTTTCAGGAACGCATTGAAGGCCTGGGTGGAGAGCATGTGAACCTCATCGATGATGAACACCTTATATTTCCCAATCTGAGGCGGGATGCGCACCTGGTCGATGAGGTTGCGGATGTCATCCACAGAGTTGTTGGAGGCGGCATCCAGTTCGTGGATATTCAGTGAGCGCTGCTCGTTGAAAGCCTGGCAGGACTCGCAGGCGTTGCAGGCCTCGCCGTCCTCACGGGGATTCAGGCAGTTGATGGTCTTGGCAAAAATGCGGGCGCAGGTGGTTTTTCCCACGCCTCGTGGGCCACAGAAGAGATAGGCGTGTGCCAGCTTGTTGGCCAGGATGGCGTTCTTCAGTGTCGTGGCGATGGAGCTCTGCCCCACGACGGTGTCGAAGGTCATGGGACGATACTTGCGCGCAGAAACGATGTACTCGGACATTATTTGGAATTAAAAATGAAGAATTAAAAATGAAAAATGTGGAATGTAAGAATGTAAAATGAATAATGTTGGGGGTGTTTCCCTCGTTTCGGGGGGCAAAAATACATAAAAAGTTTGAAAAACTGGCGTGAAAGGGAAAAAACTTTGAACTTTGAACTCTAAACTCTAAACTTTTTACTACCTTCGCGCCGTGAAACAACGAAAATAAGGAATAAAAACGTAGAAACAATGGGACGACTATTCACCCTGTGGGGTTACATCCGGCGCTACAAATACATGGTGGCTCTGGTGATTTTCCTACTCATCTTAGGTGTCCTGGATGAGAACAGTCTTTGGGTGCGCTATCAGCGGCAGGTGGAGATCGGAAACCTGCATCAGGAAATCGACAAGTATCAGGCCCAGTTCGATGCCGAGACCGCTCAGTTGCAAGCCCTGGAAACAGATCCCGTCGCCGTGGAACGCCTGGCGCGGGAGAAATACCTGATGAAGCGTGACAATGAGGACGTCTTCGTCTTCATGGACGCCAATGAGTATCAGATTCGAACAACAGCCCAGAAGGCCGACAGCCTGCCGGTGACGAAACCCGACAGCACAGGTCTGAGGCCGCAAGTTTAACAAAAGAAAAAGATGTCAATGAGACAACTCACACCCATACAGAATGTCCTCATGATGACGGGCGGCGTGCTCGTGATCGTGGGCGCTGCGCTGTATATGATGTGGCCCGTGGTGGCCTTCGTGCTGTTCACCGTGGGTGCGCTGCTGTTCTGCTGTATGCAGATGCTGCAGCAGTATGAGGGTCGCAGTTTCACGATCCGCCGCCTGCGCCGCCAGCAGCTTCTGGGCGCGCTGGCCATCCTGTTGGCAGCCTGCTGCATGGCCATGCAGACGTTCCGCTTCGGCTTTGCCCGCAGAAACGAGTGGGTGGTGTGCCTGACCATCGGGTGTGTACTGCAACTCTACACGGCTTTTCGCATCCCGGCAGAGTTGAAGAAAGAGTGAAGTATGAAACTGTTCTATCGCCTTTACCAACTCTTCATAGCTGCTCCCATCCTGCTGGTGCTGACGTTCCTCACGGCGTTGGCCACCATCGTGGGCTGCACGCTGCTGAACGCCTCCTGGTGGAGTTACTATCCCGGCAAGTGGTGGTCGCAGGCTTTCATCCGCGTGCTGCTGTTGCCCGTGAGGATAGAAGGCCGTGAAAACATGGATCCCCGCCAGAGCTACGTGATTATTCCCAATCATCAGGGCGCCTTTGATATCTTCCTGGTCTATGGCTTCTTGGGTCGTCATTTCAAATGGATGATGAAGAAGCAGTTGCGTGAGATGCCGCTTGTGGGCAAGGCTTGTGAGTCGGCAGGCTTCATCTTTGTGGACCAGAAGGGCGGTCCAAAGGCACTGAAGGAGACTCACGACCGCGCCCGTGCCATCCTCCAGGACGGCGTGTCGTTAGTGGTGTTCCCCGAGGGAGCCCGCACATGGGACGGCCGCATGCGCCCCTTCAAGCGCGGTGCCTTCCAGCTGGCCGACGAACTGCAGCTGCCACTGCTGCCCGTGACCATCAACGGTTCGTTCCGGGTGCTGCCTCGCACGCGCGGGTTCAACTTTGTTTCTTGGCATCCGTTGTCCATGACGATTCACCCAGCCATTCCTCCCAGAGGAAAAGGTACCGAGGCAGAACACGCCGTGATGCAAGAAGCGTTTGATGTGATTAATGGAAACTTACAACTATGAGACATTTTACATATTTTCTCCTGTCTGTGCTTGTAGTGACCCTGACGGGTTGCAAGGAACGTATGGAAATTCAGGGCTCCACCTCTCTGCATGAACTGGAGGGCCGGATGCTCTATCTGCGTATCTATCAGGATGGTGACCTGGCCACCATCGATTCTGCCCGCATCACCCACGGCAAGTTCCACTTCCGCGGCGAGGCCCGTGACACGTGTGTGATGGCCAATCTCTTCCTGGGCGACGAGAGTGTGATGCCTGTCGTCATCGATGACCACCCGCTGGTGATCACCCTCAACGAGAACGAGCGCAAGGTGGAAGGTTCCGAACTCAACGACTCCCTCTTTGCCTTTATCCGCAGGAAAACGGCACTGGACATGCAACTGGCTGAACTGCCCCGTCGTGAGAGCCGCATGATCCTGGAAGGCATGGACCACACAGAAATCATCATGCAGCTGAATCGTGAAGCCGCCGAGTTGGGTGCTCGTGAAGACGATCTCGTCATGGGATTCATCAAGGCCAATATGGACAACGTTCTGGGCCCGGGCGTCTTCATGATTGTCACCTCCAGCCTGCCTTATCCCATGCTGAATCCCCGTATAGAGGAACTCATCACGCTGGCCTCGCCGACTTTCCTGGCCGACCCTTACGTGAAGGAGTACATCCGGCTGGCGCAGGAGAATATGGACAAGATCAACGAAGAAGCCTTGAGCGAATAACAACTCTTTAAAAAAATACCTAAATTCCTGATATGATGAAAAAGACAATGTTTCGCAGGCTGCTGTGCCTGCTGCTGACGACAGCTTTCACTGCCGCCCTGTTTGCCACCGAATGGAAGGCGCAGACCGACACCGTCTGGGCTGGCCGCCATTATCGTGAGAAAGACGGACTGGCCACTGGCTTTTCTGAAACCGACAGCTGGATCAACTGGAACTTTGATCTCGGCACCATCGTGGTCTATGCCGTCCACTTGCCCGCCGGACACCTGCGTTCGGACGCCGTGATGACGACCAACTCGGGCAATGTCGTGGCCTTCAGAGTCAGACTGGTACACCCTGTGACGGGAGCCGTTCTGGTGGATCAGACCGTCAAGAGCCAGCCCGGGAAAACAGGTCAGCAGGCGGTGGAAATCATACCGGACACCGAACTGGAGCACGACGGCTGGTACCGCATCGAACTCACCAGTACCAACGCCCGCTCAGCCCTTAACCGCCTCATCTGCCTCACTTTTCAGCGCACTTCACGTTATGCCGTGACAGCTGCCAACTCCATGATGGCACCTGCCGTACACCTCTGGTGGAGTTCCACCGACCCCAAGGCATTGGACAGCGAGTCCTTCGACTGGGTGTATATGGAAGCCCTCATTCCCGAGGCCGTGAAGCAGTCCTGCACCTATCAGATGACCATCGGTTCCTCGGGCTTGTACTCTGGCATTCAGACCAATCACCTCTTGAATGAAGACACCTGGACCCACGCCGTCATCTTCTCGGCCTGGGACGCAGGCGATGTGGATAAGAACAAGACGCTGCCCGACTACATGCGTTCCGGTGCTTTGGACGTGGGACCCGAGGCCTACGCCGTCCGCTTCGGCGGTGAAGGCACAGGCGCCAGCCTCCGTTATCCCGAGGGGCAGCGCTGGCAGACTGACCATTGGGTGCAGATGCTGCTGAACGAACGGCCGGACTATGTGGAGACCGTCAGTACCGACGCCAATGGGAAACAGACACTTACGCCCTTCCGCAGCACCCTGCTCTCCCTGTGGTACAAACAGGCCGAGGAAACCGAGTGGCATTATTTCGGTACCCTCCGCATGGCAGGCAACTACCGCATGGAAGGCAACCATTCCGGCCTCTATAGCTTCCTGGAGAACTGGAGCGGCTTTGGCGGAGACCTCTATCGCCGCGTTTATTACCGCAACGGCTCCATGCGCTCCACCGCCAGCGGACTCTGGTACAGCCTGAACCACGCCGGCTTCGGCAGCACACAGTCCAACGCCCGCAACTCCCGTAATGACTATGGTCACGGCGTCACCAGCCTTTATGACCGCAGCTTCTATCTGGAGACTGGCGGTCTGCAGGGCGTGCGGGACAGTGCCGACAACTTCACCCCCGCCGTTCCAGGTGAGATGCCATGGGTGGATACCATTGACATTCAGACACTCCGGCAACGCGTGGATCTGGCCGTGCTGAGAAACCACACCAAGGATATCCGGATGAAGGTGGAGGATACACGCGTGGTCTCCGACCCGGACAAGTGGGTGCTCACCTCCTTCTCCGATGAGGAAACGGTGGCCGAAGGGGCCTATGGACGCGCCAGTCAGATGCTGGACGGCAACACCTCGTCCTACTATTGTAACAAGGCCTATTCGCCCTATCCCCACACCTTCGTCTTCGATGCAGGAGAACCTGTAACCGTCTCTGCCATAGGACTCTATCAGGGCCGCGAGAAGAACTACAGGGCCCAGCAGATGCGACTCTACTACTCCGACGACGGGCAGAAATGGACCTCGGCCGGACGCCTGACCTTCGAGGATGATGATGCCCCCACCGCCGAACTCTCCCAGCCAGTCACGGGGCGTTACTTCCGCTGTCTCTTTGCAGCAGGCTATGGCAACGCGCTGATCATCAACGAGATCTATTTCAAGCACGAGTACCGTTTGGCCGACTTGAAGCGTCTGGCCGCCCAGCTTCTGGCCCAGGAAGACTGCTTCAGCGGTTACCGTCCTGCCGACTTGGAACCCCTGAAGGCAGTGTATGATGAAGGCCGCGTGACAGATGTCGATGCACTGCGCGAGGTCATAACACAGCTCGGAGCCACCGCGCAGCCGCTCACCTGGGGCTCCTTGGACAAGATGGACCATCTCTCTTCCTTCACGTCCTATCAGCTGCACAGCGTGGCAGGTCTGGGAGACCTCGTGACAGATGCCGATGGACAGCTCACCCTCACGGGTGCCACCGCCTCCACCGCCCTGTCTGCCTACCGCCAGCCGACCCGTGTCTCCGAGTCCGCTGCCAACTGGCTCATCCTGCGGTCGGAACGTTACAAGGAGTTCTACCTGTATAATCTCGGAGCTCGCAAGTTCCTGAATCTCACAGAGACAGCAGCGGTGCTCTCCGACACACCCATGTCCATCCAGGTGGCCTTCCGTGACAAGGGCTTCCAGCTGGGTCCCCGACGTGCTCATGTTCGTCTGAACCCCACCGAGGAAGTGGCTGTTCAGCGTTCCACGACAGTGGATGATGCGGCCCTTTTCGAACTGCGCAACAACTATGCCGTAGGCGCCACCGACCAGGAAATCCGCCAGCTGCTCACCGAGTGTGAGGAGTACTTGCATGGTGGTTCGGGTATCATAGGTCCCTCCACTTCCCCTCAATCTTTTGCAGGTAAGATAGTCATAGTCTTCAACTTGCAGGGACAAGTCCTCTTCCGCGGACGCTTCGAATCCATTCCCGCCTTGCCCTCCGGTGCCTACATCATCCAGTCCGGTTCCCTCGTCCAGAAAGCCATCATTCAATGACGGTGAAACCGTCATAATACGACTTTCCACTTGCGGCCTTACGACCTGGCACTTTCGTCCTTACGACTTGACACTTTCGTCCATACGACTTGACACTTTCCTTTATTCGCGGGACCTCGAAGTGCCAGACGCTGTGCAAATACCGCAGTACCCTTTTCCTTGTCCAAACCGTTGCTGGACAAGTCTCAGCCCCAGAGGGGCGTAATAGGGGTAGCCAGCCAATTCATTGGCTGGTATGAAGGGGCGGGGAAATACGCGTGCCTTTAGGTACGCGACAACAAAATAAATTTTTTTTCTTCAGAAAACACTACACTCTACACTGATTCCCCCATTTTAGTGTAGAGTGTAGTGTTTCTCAAACAAAATAATTTTTTTCATGAAAACTTCATCTTGCGTTCCAAATAACCGTTCCTGGGGTTCCAGATAACCGTTGCTGGGCTCCAGATGCGAGCATCTAACCGCGGAGATGCCCGTATCTAACGCTCCAGACACCGTTATTTCGGACTCCACGAACCATTATATCAACCTCAAACTATTATTCACAGACAATATATCAGCCTTCTTTGACCTTTTTCACTTCATTTTTCACCTTTCCTCCCACTTTTTCCCCTTTCCTTTCGTCACTTTTCAAACCTTTTCACTATCTTTGCACTCGGATTTGGGCCAGAATTCCCTTTCCAAGACATTTTGGCATTGAAATAACGATAATATCATTCGAAACTATAATAGTAACAATATGACAAACAGTGCGACAATGCAAGGCGTTTACGTGAACGTGCCAATCGTAGATTGGTCACTGTTCCGTGAACTGATACGCAAATTCGGCTGGCAGGCTGAGACTCGTGAGCAGATGCTTGACCGTTTCATCAGCACCCGTCCAGCCACACCTACCCTCAGCGAAGAGGAAATTATGGAAGAGGTGAAAGCTGTAAGATATGCTGAATAACGTATGAAGGTTATCATCGATACCAACCTTTGGATTTCGTTCCTCATCGGTCATCAAACGCAATTGGTGCGTAGGATGTTGACTGATTTGCGCTTCGACATATATGTATGTGAGCGTCTCTTTGAGGAAATCAGAGATGTGGCAAGTCGTGACAAGATTCGCAAGCGTGTCACTCCTGCCGACGTGGAGGACTTGTTGTCCATCATTCACGCCTTCTGTCAATTCGTCACCATTCAGGCTGATGTTCCTCCGTCAGCAGTTCGTGATCCAAAAGATCTTTATCTCCTCGCACTCGCAGAAACCATTGATGCTGATTACATTGTCAGCGGTGATGCCGACCTAACCGACATGGGACAATATCAGCAAACCAAGATAGTCAAACTCGCTGATTTCAAGGCTATGATGTTATACACATAGGCCGAGACACTTTAGCTTTTCCAAATAAATAGACGTAGTTGCAATTAATCCCACCACTCAAACAACTTGTATTCCCTGATAAGATGATACAGATGGAGAGCCTTTTGCTGTCGAAGACTCGCTATTAAGAGGATAGCATGGTCTCTGTGGCCTTCTTTCTGTGCATCCCTGATAGGAGTGGTGCGGAAGAAACGCCGTTCGTTTCTAATATTCACATAGGTGGGGAAGTCGGCAAGAGGCTTTCTGTCTGTATCGACAAGTTCATACATGTCATCTTCCAGCTTGCGCCATCTTAATTCGCCGGAGAAGGATTTACGGCTCCATGTGTTATATGCGGCATCGTCTTGCATGAAGATGTCGATGAGGCGGATGCAGATGGCGATATCACGCACGGCCTGTTTGTTGACTTCTGGATGACCTTTATCCTTGAAGTAGTCGTGCATCCTCTGTAGTTTCTTCTTTTCCAAGGCTATGAGAAAGGCAAAATCCCAGTCTTGGTCATTGGCCAACAGACGTTTATAGGCATGTATGGGGGTCTTCTTTTTCATCCTTTATATTCTTTATAGTCGTAATAATAGTTGATAGCGGCATCCACACACTTCTCGTATGTTTCTTCCCAGATGTCATTGTCAAGCCATTTTTCTGTGCTCATGTCACAGATGTCTGCCACAAAGTGTAGCTTAGGATCCATAGTATACTCATGCTCCCAAAAAGTCATACGTATGTTGATATACACTCCTTTCTCTTCCCTGAGCCAACGCATGGCACAAGACATAGAGATGTAATACTCGTCGATGTCGTATTCATCACCAGGTATATGTTGGCCATTGATATTGTCACCATGATAGCCATCCTTAAAGAGTTTGTCACTCAACTCCTTACTGCAATACGCTTCACATACTTTAGTCATAATTGTATCTTCATTATCATTGTGATATTTCTTCTGATAGTCTCTCCTCATGTCGATTCCTTCTGATTTCTTTATTAATGGCTCCCAGTTTCATCTCATATTTTACGACCCTCTTTCTGATTCCACCAATACCTGACCTACACAGACCTTTTACCGTTTTCAAGAGTTGTTGACTCTCAACAATTTTCTCATGCGCAGCCTTGGTATTCATGTTGCGAAGGTCTTCATCCACTTCTTCCATAAGTTCATTCACCCTCGCCACTATCGGTTTGACCGTCTTAATCTGGGTTAGATAATCATCCAGTCTTGGCAAATCTATTACATCATTCTGCTCCGACTCCTCGCTGTTATTGCTTATATTACTGACAATCCACTCTCGGCACTCAAGTAGTAATTCTTCCGCTTCGTCTAAACGACACTTGGATGCCAGTCTTTCAGCCTCTCGTAATTTCTCACCTAAACTCATCACAAATGGCCTCGCATTATCAGTTATTGGTTCATTGAGGTCTATTGTCAACGTATCTGCATCGGGGTTATAATAGAGTTCTGGATCATAAGAAACTATGTACAACCGATCCATGTGTCCTGCATAGTAATCGGGCATCAGACCAAGCTTCCGGAGGTATTTCTCTGCAAAGTAGTCATACACCTCGCCATACAGATCCTGCATTTCATCAGGAGTCATTGTGGTGCGTTGTGGCGGAGATTCCAGATCCTTCAGTCTATAGCGAACTAAGATATGAAGCCCCTGGTTGGATATCGACCTTGATGCCATCAATACGTTCCTATCTTTACGAAGGATATTCATCGCATCAATGAGCCGCTTTTCGTCTTTGACATTATCAAAGTCCAAATAACATAAATCGGTCAGCCCCATCACATAATCTTTTCCTTTACCACCATATAGCACTGCACATGGGGCAAAAGCTGGAAACATTGTTATTTTCAACTCCTCGGCTCCCATTTTATGGTAACGTGCTCTATATTGTCTATAGAATAATGTGTCCAAGCGGATTTTCTCACTGGACTGCATCATATTGACTATCTTATTAAGCTCTGTCTCCTGAGGCCATGAAGCCTTAACTCTTTTGAAGATGTTTACGCGCATACCATTATTCTTGTTTAGTCAGATGCCATTGGCGGCAAATGGGACAACGATAGAACCGACGCTCTTGACGTGCTCCACTGCGGGCGTGCCGACAGGAAGCGAGTGATTGCATTGCTGCTATGCGGTCTCGGTACATTATCTTGCCTGTAGTGTCACAAATATGCATATCGCCATATTATCTTTTCACTTGACAGAATAGAAACCTTTAACTTCGATTACTTCAACATCCAGCCTTGCGTTTGGGTCAAATTAACGTATCATGTTACTTACATCTCTTCTTGTCTTTTCCTGTCGATGACTTCTTTTAGTTTGTCTAACTCGCCTTTAAGCTTGTATAGCTCCTCCTTCGGTTCTTTGTGCTCCTTTTCTAGGTCAACATAAGCCTCTTGAAGGTCATCATACATCTCTTGCATGTCTTTTAAATCCATGTCTACTATGTCGTTAATATATTTGAACGACAACCGACCACCCATTGCTTTAAATATTACACTCATATTCCGACAAATTTTAATCCTTCATGTTGATTTTAATCTCTTCAAACTCCTTTTCTGGGTCATATTCCTCAATATATCCGTCGATATACGGACAATCCAGACATCCCACATCGTGCGGCCCGTTGTGCAGTCCTATCTGACAACATGCAGGAAAGTAGGCCCGGAAGCTACGCAGATGGTGGCAGTGTACGCGCTTGCCACGCATCTTTTCCTCTGCGACCTCTTCTTGAATTTTCCAGCTACACTGACGAATCTGTTCTATCTCTTCCCACGGCAGGAATAGCTCGCCTTTGGTGTTATCATCCACGGCGACCTTAAGGATTACGGACTTACCTTCGTCCTCTACTCTCCACCCATCATAGTGAAATCGCTTATCATAAGGATCTCGAATGATGATGGTTCTCTGGCTGCTGTTGATTTCCTGTTTTACCTTTTTCATAATTCTGCTCTTTTGTTAGATAACGAGTGCAAAGGTACAATAATTTATGCACATTATGCGCTATTGCAAGAATAAAAATGGGAGACTGGTATTAATTTTGATATTTATTTCTCATTTTCTTTGGTAAAATGATGTTGTTTTCCTATTTTTGCGCTCAAATTTAATCCAAATTATGATATTCTGTTCGTTTTGAACATCAATAATATAGAAATGAAGCGTGTTCTTAGACTAAACATCACACTACTGTCTGGTTTGGGACGAGTTCTGGGTATGACCAACGCAGACCTTATGGAGGCTACTGGTATCAGCAATGCCACTTGGTATCGCATTATGGGGCATCCTGATGAAATCACCGTCCAACAGCTTATCTCCATTGCTAATGGATTATGCGTTCCCGTCAGACGTTTCTTTTCGTATGATGGGATTGATATGGTGGGCAGCAAAGATGACTACGTGGCAAATCCCTACCAGTCTTGCTATTATGACGGCGATGCAATGCTAAACCTTATTAATACAAGTAGTGTCGCTACATGGATGGATGTTGCAAGTGTATTAGGCATGACCCGGACAAATTTACGTCATTCTCTTTTGTTAGACACACGACTACCCGTTACACGTTTTCTCTCAACTTGCGAGTATCTGGGCATAGACCCTTTCCTTGTCATCGTAGATACCAATCCGTTATATCCAAATAATCAAGAGAAAAGTAACAATGACATGTTAGTAACTCCAGAGTACGCTGCGATTCAACATGATATTAACACCATACAACATGAAATGGCTAACTTCAATGCCGAGCTTACCAATGTAAGACGTGACATTGCTGATTTAGGAAAGAAGATTGACGCACTCCTTGGTACTCACAAAAAGCGTTCCTCTCCAGAAAGAATAAAACGCGCTGCTCAACTTGCAGCAGCATCTGCGAAAGAGAATCAAAGACTATTAGACAAAAAGATTGTAAACGAATAAGTATTATCACTACTCGTTTTTTAACTGAGAAATGATTCATTAGTTTGGATAGATTGATTGTAATACTGTATTCTCATTGCCTTCAAATAAATGGAAGATACTGAGCACATAAATCTTAAAGCTAAAGAAAGATTCTGTTTTCTTTCTTTGGGAAAGAATCTAAATGTTCAACGGGCATGGTTGCTCATTGCAGAATATATGAGTAATCAAATAGACCATGCCATTGAAGAACAAATGGTTGATAATATATTCAGCCTTCAAGACACTGCCTCTTTTGTCATCTGTAGACATGAGGACGGTGTTTTCAAAGAAGGTGAGATCATTTTCCATGTCCCATTGTCTGTTACAAAAGTCTCGCCAAAGCATCAGACAGAATTATTTAAACAATTGAACCCACCCATTGTTTCCATAGGAGGAAATAACAAGTGTTTTTGTACTATTTTGACGACAACCAGTAAGCCAAATATTGATTTACTCATAAGTAAAGAAATTGCGGAGTATTATTCACAATGGACTATTAATGTTAATCCTGAGCTACTCACCTCATCATATTCTATTCCCACATATCTATATATCATTAACCATTTTCCAGATAAACATTCTACCATTATTGATCTCTCTGATTTATCACAATCAATTTCAGCAGGAAAATATGAGTATTTCTCTGATTTTGAAAAGCGTATATTAAAACCTGTAAAAAATGATTTTGATAGAGGATTGATAATAGGTACAAATTCATTCACCTTCGATTATGAGGTAAATAGAAAAGCATATTTCGGGAAGAAATCAGAAATAAAACTAACACTACAGATACTCCGTTGTAACGGAATCAGACTAAATGAAGATAAACCTATTAAAAATCAACATAAAATGGAAGCAACAAGAAATTTCGACAAATACATCCAATTGTTAGAAGCAAACAAAAACTTGATTCTAACGGGAGCGCCAGGAACCGGTAAGACGTTCATGGCAAAAGAGATTGCAAAAGAGTTTATTACCAATACAGTAAACCGATATAAAAATTATAATGAGGAATATCTGGAAGCGACATACAACTGCCTTGTTCTCAGAAATATTTTAGACACTCAAATTATGATGGTTCAATTCCATCCATCGTATGATTATACAGATTTCGTAGAAGGACTAAGGCCAACAAAGAATAAAGAAGGGCAACTTGGCTTTGAACGTTTTGATGGAGTATTTAAAAATTTTTGCAAAAATCCTTATAAGCGATTTGTTATTGGGAAGAAATCATACAACCTTGACGATAAAGACAACTGTTTGGCAAGCGACTTGGGAGATTTGTATTATAAGTGCCATAGTGCTGCTGTAAATGACATAAAGATAGGATTCTTTCACTGGCAGTATTTCGCAGAACATATTCCGACGCCTATTGTTTCCCACTATCGTAATTTCACTATAGAATATAAGCAGTATGAGGATGAAGAAAATGGTATTGTGGATGGGGAAACCTCTTGGGTTGACTATCCCTATTACTCTTGCCAAGTGTTTTGTCGTGTAATCCACTCTTTTGATAATATTTTTAATGGACAATATCCATCAAAAGAAGATATTAAGAAGAATCTCATTGAAATATGGAATAAGCAAATAATTCCGACGTGGAGTCTAACCTCAGAAAATGAGTGGAAAGTACGGAATTACAGATTTGATTTGGGAGACAGTGACTTATCATGTCCTATTTCCAATATAGACGGAGTTACCGATTTTTATTATACTTTATTTTATTGGATAATAGATTATGCTAGTCGGTATTACGAGCGAGTATATCTTCCTTCTGTATTCATCATTGACGAAATCAATCGAGGTGAAATTAGCAAGATTTTTGGTGAATTGTTCTTTTCCATTGATCCTGGATATCGTGGTAAGGAAGGCAAAGTACACACACAATATCAGAACATGATTGATGATGCAGATGTGTTCAAGGACGGTTTTTATGTTCCTGAGAATGTATATATCATTGGCACTATGAACGACATCGACCGAAGCGTAGAGAGTATGGATTTTGCCATGCGCCGTCGTTTTGCATTTGAAGAAGTAACGGCAAAAGAGAGCTATCAATATATGATTGCAGAGAGTAATGAATTTAGTGATGATGAAAAGGAAGAAATAAAAAAGAGAATGTTTGCTTTAAATAATGCAATTTGCAAACCAGAGTTAAGATTGGGTGAAGCCTATCAGATAGGAGCCGCTTACTTCCGTAAATACTTGTATTATAAAGAGTATGGGATGGAACAAGCTTTTGCAATGCTGTGGGATTATCACTTGAAAGGACTACTCTTTGAGTATCTACGAGGCAATCAAAACGCCAAGCTCCAATTAGAGGAATTGGAAAATGCTTACAACAAAAAGGCTGAAACGCATGAAGAGACTGATTCAGACAACAGATAACAACGGAAGAGGTGAACCTTTTGATGTAGCGTTACACTTAAAGAACTTGCAGCAGTTGTCTGCCAAGCCTCTGTGCGATCTTGATCTCAACGAACACCCCTACCTGCTGATATTCCCTTCGGACTACAAGACTACCGGTGATGACATTGGTAAGCAGCGCATCTTTACGATAGAGGAGAATCGCCTTTTGACAGGAAACATTATGGGATTCATCGGCTATCGAAATACACAAGTGAGCATTCGTTCACGCTTTTCTCAAGGTGACAACAATGATTATTTCCTGCATTATATGCTCCAGCGTGTTTTTGCAATCAATCTCTTTGACCTCAATTTTGGTACTGATAATGAGGGCGTTTTCGATTTCCTTATCTATCTTTTACCAACATTCTTAAAGCGAGCAATACGTCAAGGCATCTATAAAGAATACCAGACAAGTAATTACAATGATGCTAACGTGAAAGGAAGGATTGATATAGCAAGACATATCCGTCAAAACATCCCCTTTGAAGGGAAAATAGCCTATACTACAAGGGAATATGCGACCGATAATCACGTTACACAACTCATTCGCCATACTATCGACTATATTGCAGGACATCCGTTAAGTGGCAACATTCTGTATAACGATGAAGAAACACGCGATGCGGTTAGTAGAATTTGCCTGGCCACACCAACATACAACCGCAATGAGCTTCGGCATATCATAAATAGCAATTTTCGCCTTGTTCGCCATCCATACTTCGACGAGTATATCAACCTGCAACGCCTCTGCCTGCAAATACTTCGACATGAAGAAATAAAATATGGTCACGATGACAGCAACCAAATTTATGGCATCCTCTATGATGGTGCATGGTTGTGGGAAGAATACTTGAACACAATACTCAAAGATATAGGCTTCAGACATCCTAAAAATAAAACTGGTGAAGGCGGGAAACGCATATTTGCAGACAAAATTGGCCATGAGAAGTCGATGCCAGATTTCCATAGGTCAGACATGGTTCTTGACGCAAAATATAAACGCTACTTTGACTGGAACGATATTTTGCGAGAGGACCGCAATCAATTACTTGCCTATATGTATTTGTATGAAACTGAAAATGGCGGTTTTATAGTACCAGTGGAGAATCCAAACATCAAAACAACAAGGCCCCTCAATGGTCGCAGGGGAACGATGTCAATAATAGGAATGAATGTGGCTACCGACAGTAAGAACTATAAGGAGTTCTGTGCTCATATGGCAAAAGAAGAAAAGTTGCTTAAAGAGAAAATTGAACAATGTTGTGAATATGGGCCACGTTGAGTGTACATAGAAACTAAATGCAGAATCAAAGGGGACATCGCATGAAATCGGCTATGCCGAATAACTATTTCTCAGAAGAAACGCTCAGTCACTTGAAACCACAACAGGGATTGCCGGAGCGTTACCAACGGCGTGCGCTGGATGTGACGCTGGCCTGTAAGTTGACACATGTTTATAGGAAATATCATCTGGCGATGCTTCACAGAGAGTTGGCCTTCAGTGAAGAGCGGACAACCTATCAACAGGCAGAACGGTCGGCAGACATCATGAATCAGATAACCATCTTTCATTACTCACCATCAGATTTCTTGCACACTCAGGATGAAAGTATAGAAGAAAGATGCCGATGCGCTGCTGTGGTATCAGCAAGGGAAGATAGATTACAAGACGTTCTGCATGGAATTTCAAGAACTAAGTTGGATGAATGCCAAAAGAACTCCGCTGAATGGCAGACAACTGAGAATGTATATCATGTCGATGCGTGATGTCGTGGAGGCATATCATCGGATAGAAGACCGTGAAATATGATTAAGTGCAAAACATCAACGATTTCTGCCCGACATCCTTAAACACACGTAGAAACACTTTGCTGCAACGGCGAAGAAACTGGATAAAGACCTGAGAGAGAGATACGGGTAATGATTGATTAGAGCTTCTTGAATGCAAAACTGCAATTCTACAACGACGAGGCGTGTTACTTCCACTATACTCGCCTGATTATGAATATCCGTCAGGCAAAGAAGTATGGAGAGGAAATCGTGGCGAAGCCAGTGTTGTTATATGAGGCCAACCTTCAAGCAGGTGATTCTGTCATTTCCAAAGTGGCTCATCCTTCCATCTGGCAGGGAAGCCCATTGCCGCAGGGTCAACCACAGGATAAGAGTCAAGTAGTTGATGGAACTGTGACCGGAATTCATCACCACGTTCCATTGAATCAAGCCAATAGACTATGCAGCAGAGAATTGCATATAGCTTGTTGGCATCTATTTGACGGTTTGTAATCCAGTTCCCACGCATGTGAGCATTCAGCTGAGGGGTGGCATTGAGATAACGGTTCCACAGACGAGCATGGTGGGCGCAGTGATTGCGAAGGGCTGCAAGGCTACGCATCCAACTTTCCAAAACCTCATGTTGTGGAAGGTTGAACTCGCGTGCCACCTGTTTTTTCACCCTCTTGTCTGCAAAATTGTAGTAGAGTTTCGAGAGTGTTCCAAAAGAGGCCAATTCGAGTGTTTTCCACGCAGGTGGGAACTCTGGCTTGTCATAGTGAAGGAAATGTTCCTTGATGAAGTCCTCCTTGGAACGAGTCACTTCACGATCCAATGCGCTTAAGTTTTCAAGGAAGCGATGCTCGCTGTCATGAAGTGACATTTGCATGAACCAAAATGGGCCGTGACACATGGAGAAATGCTGGATAATATAGGAGCGCAAAGCCACCTCGATTCGTTGAATGGCGGTAAAGAGCAACTGGCGTAGTGCATTGTCAAACTCATAAAGTGAAACAGCATTCTCAAAAGTAGATTTCGGCTTAAACTTGTGTGTCAGTTTGTCAGCCTCCAGAGGACGAAGATAGGCAGCAAAACGGAAATAACTGATTTCACTCAATGTTTTCACTGCAAGGGCTTCATCATTGATGATTAGACCTTGGGCCTTCAGCTTCACGATCTGGTCCGTAATGCTCAGTGGTTGTTTTGTGTAAATATTCATATCTTAAGAAAAAAAGACCCGCCCTGGTTCGCTGTTCTCTGGGAAGCGTGGCGGATTCTGTCGGTGCAAAGATAGGGCCTTTTTTTTGAATCACCAAATTTTTTTAGCGAAAAGTTGTATCGAACGCATGTTTTGAAGTATTTTTCTGTCAAAAGCCACCAAAAACCACCAAAATTTGATAGTAGCTGAGTGAAGTTTATGAGTTCAGCGAGACGTGAGAACCTCATAATAATTGCGCACCCCAAGTAGTGTAGAGTGTAGTGTTTCTCAAAGAAAAATATTTTTTGGGGGAGCGAAGAGAGGAAAAAGCAGCGGAAGAGACGCTGGAATGACACAAAAGTGAGGGAAAGAGAGGATTGTAGATTGAAAAATGCCTGGGTCCTTGTGTGGACTCAGGCAATTATTCTTGGGTGGGAGAGATGTTTCTGGTAATCAGCGGAGGCGGTCCAGGGAGCGGACGAGAGCTTCGTCCTTGAGGATGGCGCGGAAGGCCATGAAGCTAAGGATGCAGGCGATGGCGGGGAAGGCGGCCCAGAGGGAGGGACGGAAATCGGCATCATAACGGTCTGCAAGGATGAGAGCAAAGGCCACATAGACTGCATACCATCCCACGAGGAGTATGCTGCACAGCATGGCTAAACGGCTCTGAACCAGTCGTGTGCGCCAGAGGAAGATGTCAAAGATGAAACCTGTGGTCACCAGTACCAGCAGGGCAAAGAGTGCCCACGGAGTGAAGATGTGCTGTCCGGCAGCTTCCTGTGCCAGCACGGGCGCAGCCTCTGTCATCGTCTGAATGGTGGACCCCACAGGCCCGGCGTAGGGAACGTGGATCCAGAGGTTGTACATCGTTGCCAGCGGCTCGCCGTCTGTGGTGACGAACTGTCCCACAGGCAGGCACAAACAGGCAGCACAGAGGACGGCGGCCAGCAACAGATAAATGGTTTGGATGCGCTGAATCATAATCAGAAGTCGTCTTCCTCGTCGCTGTCCTTGGCGGGATTGCGGAAGTAAATCTTGCCGTCGCGGAACTCCTGGGTGGCAATGAGGCTGGGCTTGGGTAACTTCTCGTAGAAGCGGCTGATTTCTATCTGCTCACGGTTCTCGAAGACCTCGTCAAGGTTGTCGCTCTGTGAGGCAAACTCCTGAAGCTTCTTGGAGATTTCGGCTTTCAGGTCGGTGCTGATTTGGTTGGCGCGCTTGGCAATGATGGCCACGCTCTCATAGATGTTGCCCGTGTCCTTGCAGAGATCCAGAATGTTCTGCGTCACGGTGGTGGTGGGTGCGTTTGTTTTCTTGTAATCCATTTATTTCTAATGTTTTCGTTATTTCGTTTATTCCTTTATTCTTTATCGTCCAGTGGCAGTCCCTTGAGTGCTTTTTGGCTGGCTGTGAGGTAGCGCTGTGCCTCGCTGAGGTATTCGCTCTCGGGGAATTCATTGGCGAAGGCGTAATAGTCGTCCACTGTCTGGCGGAAGCGCTCGGCCTGTTTCTCGGACACACTCTGGCGGGCCAGGTGGTAACGTGACCGCAGGGAAAGAATCAGGAACTTCTCGCGGAACTCGGGAGAGGCGAAGGGGTACTCACGGAGTGCATTATCCGCTGTGATGATGCAGGCCTCGTAGTTGGAGCCGCCGCCGGTGCTGTTTCCCACATAGCTGCCCAAGTCATAGTAGAGCTGGCAGGTGCGCAGTTCTTTATCCACGAGGTGGTCTTGCAGCTGCTGGATCATCTCTTGGACTTGGGAGCGCAGCTTGGTATCTGGATAGTATTCCAGAATGGTCTCCAACTCGGTGAGAGCTGTGTGGGTAATGGTCTGATCCAGTCGTGCATCCGGCACGCTCTCGAACATGGAGCGGGCACAGTAATAACGGGCTTCCTCAATGTAGAGGCCACGGGGATAGCCCTGATAATACTTGCGGAACCAGGTCCAGGCGGTCTCCAAGTCACCACTCATATAAGCACTCATGGCCAGCATATACATACACTCCTCTGCATAGCCCGTTCCCTTCATGGGAATGACGAGGTTATTGAACAGTTCTTGTGCATGCACATATTTGCCACGGACATAACAGGCCTTGGCCACCTCATATTTATATTCAGCGTCCCCGTGCTTGAAGGCAGCATTATACTCTCCGCAACTGTTCAGAAAGAACAGCGAGAGTAGGGGGAGCAGGAACAATAATCTACGTGTCATCAATCAATGAGCTTTCAAAAGCGGGTGCAAAAGTAGTGCTTTCTGCTGAAAAGACCAAATTTCTATACACTTTTTGGCAAAAAACAACGTTTTTGTTTGCATAATTTGCATTTTTCTCCTACTTTTGCACCATGAACTTTCAACTTATCTCCAAATATGAGCCCACAGGCGACCAGCCCGAGGCCATCGAACAGCTCACTCAAGGCATCGAAGACGGGCTGCCGGCACAGACTTTGTTGGGCGTGACAGGCTCTGGAAAGACGTTTACCATCGCTAATGTCATAAAAAATGTCAACAAGCCAACGCTGATTCTCAGTCACAACAAGACGTTGGCGGCACAGCTTTATGGCGAGATGAAGAGTTTCTTTCCCAACAATGCGGTGGAATACTACGTCAGCTATTATGACTACTACCAGCCCGAGGCCTACATTCCTTCCACAGATACTTACATAGAGAAGGATCTGGCGATCAATGAAGAGATTGACAAGCTGCGTCTCTCGGCCACCTCGGCGCTGCTCTCTGGGAGAAAAGATGTGGTGGTGGTCTCCTCTGTCTCCTGTATTTATGGGATGGGAAATCCAGCTGCGTTCTATGAGAATGTAATTGATATTGTGAAAGGTAAGCTGCTGGACCGCAATATGCTGTTGCGTCGGCTGAACGATTCGCTGTATGTGCGCAATGACCTCAGTCTCGGACGTGGAGAGTACCGTGTCAAGGGAGATACTGTGGACGTGTTCCTGGCCTACTCAGACAATCTTCTGCGCATCACGTTCTGGGACGATGAGATAGAGAGCATCGAAGAAGTGGATGCTGTCACAGGCATCAGGCTGGGTTCCTTCCAGGATTATAAGATCTATCCGGCCAATCTCTTTATGACCACCAAGGAACAGACGCTGTCGGCCATTCATCAGATTGAAGATGATCTGACGGAACGTGTCAAATATTTTGAGGAAATAGGTAAGTCGTTAGAGGCAAAGCGGCTGTATGAACGTGTCACATACGATATGGAAATGATTCGCGAGCTGGGACACTGCTCTGGAATCGAGAATTACAGCCGTTACTTTGACGGTCGTCCGGCAGGCACTCGACCTTATTGTCTGCTGGATTTCTTCCCAGAGGATTTCCTGTTGGTAATTGACGAGAGCCACGTCTCTGTGCCTCAGATATCAGCAATGTATGGTGGTGACCGAGCCCGCAAGACCAACCTCGTGGAGTATGGTTTCCGTCTGCCGGCAGCCATGGACAACCGCCCGCTGAAGTTCGAGGAGTTCCAGGCGCTGACGCATCAGGTCATTTATGTCTCGGCCACTCCTGCGGACTATGAGTTGGCGCAGAGTGAGGGTATCATAGTGGAGCAGGTGATCAGGCCCACGGGGCTGCTGGACCCCATTATTGAGGTGCGCCCGTCCATGAACCAGGTGGACGACCTCATGGAGGAAATCCAGCAGCGTATAGAAGCAGATGAACGCACACTGGTCACGACGCTCACCAAACGTATGGCCGAGGAACTGACTGAATACCTGCTGAATAACGGCATCAAGGCCAACTACATACACAGTGACGTGGATACACTGGAGCGTGTGCAGATTATGGATAATCTGCGCGCCGGAACCTTCGATGTGCTGGTGGGCGTGAACCTGCTGCGTGAAGGACTGGACTTGCCCGAGGTCTCGCTGGTGGCCATTATGGATGCCGACAAAGAAGGCTTCCTGCGCAGTCACCGTTCCCTGACGCAGACCGTGGGACGTGCTGCCCGCAACATTCATGGAAAGGCCATCATGTATGCCGACAACATCACACAATCCATGCAACTGACTATCGACGAGACCAATCGCCGCCGAGAGAAACAGCTGAAATATAATGCGGAACACGGGATCACGCCCACACAAATCAGAAAGGATCGCACGATGACAGACCTCATCAGTGCCGGCCAGGAACAGAGTGCCGAGCGTGACCGAAGGGCCTATGTGGAGCCGGAGCGTCCGCTGCTCATTGCTGCAGAGGCAGAGGCCGAATATATGACACAAGAAGATCTGCGCCGCTCGGTGGACAAACTCCGCAAACAGATGCAGGAAGCAGCAAAGAAGCTGGACTTCATTACTGCAGCCCAGCTTCGAGATCACATGTTACAATTAATGTCTCTGATTACTTCAACCAACGAGCCAGCCAGTTGAAGTAGGTCCGTTGCCAGAGAATGCCATTCTGTGGGTGAAGGACCCAGTGATTCTCATCGGGATAGAGTAGTAACTCGGCCTCGATGCCGCGCATGCGGGCGGCGTTGAAGGCAGACATTCCCTGGGTGGCATTGATGCGGTAGTCCTTCTCGCCGTGAATGCAGAGAATCGGGGTGTCCCACTTGTCCACGAAGCGGTGGGGAGAGTTCTCGTAGGTTCTCTTGGCATTGGCTGTCATATCCTTGTTCCAGAAGGCATCGTCATATTCCCAGTTGCTGAACCAGTTCTCCTCGGTCTCGGTGTACATGGCTTCGAGGTTGAAGGCACCGTCGTGGGCTATGAAGCACTTGAAGCGTCCCTCATGATGACCAGCGAGGTAATAGACGCTAAAGCCGCCAAAGCTGGCGCCGACGGCACCGAGGTGGTCACGATCCACGTATGGGAGGTTGTCACAGGCGTCGTCGATGGCAGAGAGGTAGTCCTTCATGCACTGCCCTGTCCAGTCTCCGGAGATCTCTTCGAGCCATTCCTGTCCGAAGCCGGGGAGACCGCGGCGGTTGGGAGCGATGATGACATAACCCTGTGAGGCCATAATATAGAAGTTCCAACGATAGCTCCAGAACTGAGATACAGGCGATTGCGGGCCTCCCTCGCAGAAGAGAAGCGTGGGGTATTTCTTGGCGGGGTCAAAGTGAGGAGGTTTGATGACCCAATAGAGGAGGTCTTGGTCGTCGGTGGTCTTGCACCAGCGGGGCTCGGAGGTGCCAGGGGCGAGCTGGGAGAGAATATGGTCGTTCTCGGCGGTGAGGCGGGTGATGTTGAGACCCTCGGGTGACCCCTCGGGAACGGTAACGAGATAGAGGTCGGCGGGATGGAAGTGGTCGTGACGCTCCATGAGGAGGGTGGTGGAGGGGCCCGAGGGAGCCACTAACTGCAGGCTTCCCCAGTCGGCCTGATCGTTGGTGAGTTGGGTGACTTCGCCTTCGAGATTGGTGCGATACAGGTTGACGGTGGCGTGCCAGACACCTATATAATATAAGGTGTGGCTGTCGTCTGCCCAGACGAAGTCATCCACGTTGGAGTCAAAGGACTCGGTGACGTAACGCTTCTCACCACTCTGCAGGTCACAGACACAGAGACGCTGGCGGTCGGCCTCATAGCCGTCACGTTCCATGGAGAGCCAGGCAACGTAGCGGCCATCGGGAGAGAACTTGGGGTTCTGGTCGTAGCCGACATTATAGTCCTTCAAATCCTGAGCCTGGTTGATATACTGGTTTTTGAGAGACTTGGTGGGATTGCAACTGTTATCTGGACTGTCGACGTAGCCTCCATCGGTCATAACGCCAAACTCGCCACCGTTCTTACAGAGGTTCTTGGTGTGCTCATGGGAGTTGAGGTCGCGGGCCTCCACATCGTAGAGGAAGATGTCGGAGTCGGTACTGATGCTGTAATCAATACCTGTCTTGGTGCGGCAGGTGAAGGCGATGTACTTGCTGTCAGGGCTCCAGGCGAGCTGTTCGATGCCGCCGAAGGGTTCCATGGGACATTCGTATGGCTCGCCTTCAAGGATGTCAAACTCCTCACCGCTATCAAGGTAGAGGATGAAGGGATGCGGGATGCTCTCCACGTAGTGATCCCAATGGCGATACATCAGGTCTGTGATGACGCGCCCCGTGCTCTTAGGTAGGTCGGCAGGACGTTTCTGGATGATGTCGTGGAAGGGAACGGACTTGATAATGATGACCTTCTTCTGGTCGGGTGAGAAGAGGAATCCTTCCACGCTGCCGTCTGTCTTGGTGAGCTGCTTGCGGGACTTGCCCTTGGCGCTCATGGTCCAGATGTCACCCTTGAGGTTGAAGGCGAGGCGATTGTTGTCAAGCCACACCGGATCACTGCCGAGGCCGAGGAAAGTGGCGGCTGCTTCCGATGCACCCGATTGTGAGGAGGTGATGTCCTGACAATAGATGATGGTGTTACTGCGGTCTTCGGGGACGCTGTAATAGGTGACTTGGTAGGCGACACGCTTGCCGTCTGGAGAGACGGAGTAGGAGCCGATGCGTCCCATCGCCCAGAGGGCTTCGGGAGTGAGGGTGTCACTCTGGAGCTGGATGTCACTGCGAGTGATGACGGGCTTTTGTTCTTTTTGGCAGGCAGTCATTGAAAAGATGGTGATAAGGAGGAGGAACAGCCTCACCCCCGACCCCTCTCCAAGTGGCGAGGGGAGTAGAATGTCTTGAATTGTGGAATGTCTCATTTTATTTATGTATTTACTCCCCTCTCCATTCGGAGAGGGGTTGGGGGTGAGGCTATTATCTTTTTTGCTGGCGCTGTTGCTCGGCTGCCATCTTTTGGAGGGCTTCCCAGCGAGCTGCCATGCCGGTTTGTTTCTTGGGGTTTTTGGCGTTCTTGGCACGGTAGGCTTCCAGTTCGGCCAGGAGGCGACTGTCGTTTGTCGTCTTGCGGAGTACCCACATGATGATGATGCTGGTGAGGCCGGAGAGGAAGTAATAATAGTTGAGGCCGGAGCTGTAGGTGTTGAACATGAAGAAGAACATGAGTGGCATGAGATACATCATCCAGCGCATCATCTTCATGCTCTGTTCCTGCTCGGGTGACATGACGGCGTTCTGCTGCTGTTTCATGCTGACCCAGGTGTTGGCGACTTGCATCACACAGAAGAGCACGCAGAAGATGCTCAAGTGGTCCCCGATGAGCCAAAGGTCTTTGCCCCAACGGATGACGTCGTCGTAGGCGGAGAGGTCGTCGGCCCAAAGGAAGCTCTGACCGCGCAGCTCAATGGCGTTGGGGACAAAGTTGAAGAGGGCGATCCAGATGGGCATCTGAATGAACATGGGAAGACATCCGCCCATGGGTGAGACACCGTACTGGGAGTAGAGTTGCATCATTTCCTGCTGTTTCTTCATGGCGTCTTCCTGCTTGGGGTATTTGGCGTTGAGCTGATCGATTTTGGGTTTCAGCACTCGCATACGGGCGCTTGCCATGTAGCTCTTCTTGGTGGCGGGATAGACGAGGGCCTTCACGATGAGGGTCAGTAGCAGCAGGACGATTCCCATGTGCAGTCCGAAACCCTTGAGCCAGTCAAAGAGGTAGATGATGAACCAGCGATTGATCCAGCGGACGATAGGCCATCCGAGATAGACAAGGTCTTCCAACTCCAAATCTTTGTCGGGATTGATACTGAGATCATTGTGGGCTTTCAGCGTGTGGAAATCATTGGGGCCGAAGTAGAGTTGCAACTGTGTGGGCTGAGCACCCGTGGGGTCGAAAGGTGTCTGTAGGGAGGCCTCGTAGTTCTTCAGGTAACCTTGTCCTTTTTTGTAGAGTTGGGATTTGAGGTGGACACCTGTGAACTGTTGCTGCCCGATGAGTACGGCTGAGAAAAACTGGTTCTTGAAGGCGACCCAGTCCAGTGTTTCCTCGATGTCCTTTTCCTTGTCGGAGGTCTCGCTGAGGTTATCTGTACTGCCATCGGCCTCGTGATAACGGATGCAGGCGTAACGCTGCTCAAAATCAAAGCCTTTCTCCAACTGGCGGGCTCGGTCTGTCCAAGCGATATCCATCGTCTTCATGGAAGGGGCAAAAAGGTTGGCGATGCCGTTGGCACGGACAATCATGTCCACCATATATGCGTCTGGTCGGAGGGTGTAGTCAATGTCGAGGGAGCCACCGGGGAGGGGCAGTCGCAGGGTGACGGATTGGCCCTCGGGAGCGCTCGGCCCTTGGGACGCTTCGCTTTGCGAAGAACCCTCGGGCACGACTTGGAAGAAGAGGTCGGAAGTGATGATGTTCTCCTGCTTGGTGGCTAAGGAGAGAATCATCTGTGCGTCTTTGGCACTGACGAGGTGGACATTCTCCTTCTGCTGGTCCTGGTAATTTTTCAACTCGGCATCCTCGATGACGCCGCCTCGGGTGTTGATGGTGATGCGGACGAGATCATTCTCCAGGGTGATGCGTTCCTCGGTGCCTTGGGCGGCGGCAAAGAGGATGCTGGTGGAGTCGGGGAGAAGGCCCTCTGAAGAGCCCTCGGGAACGGTCAGGGCGGCCTCTGCTTTTGCTTTTTCTGCTTCTGCCAGTTGGACGGCAGCGATAGAGTCACGTTCGCGCTGGGCCTTGAGTTGTGCTTCACTGGGGCGGCTGTACCATGAGAAAGCGATGAGTACAGCGGCCATGAGGATGAATCCTGTGATTGTGTTTTTATCCATTAACTTGTTTTTCGATTTACGTTTATTGTTTATCCTTAATGTATGGATGGTAATAAGGTAACCCGCGGTGAGTTACGATTGTGTTATTTCCTTGTTGATTTCTTCTATATAGTCGAGGAGCTCTTCCCGTCCCTGTTTGCTCTCGGCGGAGGTGATGAAATGGGGTGGGAGAGGCTCCCACTCCTCTGCGAGACGAGCGAGATAGGCGTTGACGCTCTCTGTGAGTCGGGACCGATTGAGCTTGTCTGCTTTTGTGAAAACGATGCTGAATGGGACGTTGCTCTCACCTAACCAGCGCATGAATTCCAAATCAACGGCTTGGGGCTCGTGGCGGCAGTCTATAAGAACGAAGAGATTGGTCAGCCGTTCACGCTGGAGTATGTAACTGGAAATCATCTTTTCCAGACGGGTGCGCTCTGTCTTGCTGCGCTTTGCAAAGCCATAGCCCGGCAAATCCACGAGGTACCAAGTGCTGTCTTTCTTGGGTGCAGATGGATTGCTGGAAGTGGCTGATGCCGAATGAATAACAAAATGATTGATGAGCAGTGTCTTGCCTGGCGTGGCAGACGTCTTGGCCAGCTTGCGGTTGTTTGTCAGCATATTAATGAGGCTGGATTTGCCTACATTGGAACGTCCGATGAAAGCATACTCTGGCTCCTGATGCTCTGGGCACTGGCTGATGAACTCGCTGCTCTTGACGTAGGTGGCGTTCTTGATGGTCACGGTCTTGTGGGAAAAATGTCTCTGCGTTAAGATGAATTATTTGTGCGCTTTAGAAATCGTAGTTCAGACCCAGTGAGAGGAACTCCTTGAACATCCAATAAGTGCCATCGTGCTCTTCTCCTGCACGATATTTCGTGGAGCTGTCCTCGAAACGGGGATAGATAAAGAGCTTGGCAGACATATACTTATTGACGGTGAAGTTGAAGGTGTTTTCCCATTCGATGCGGGTCAGCTTGAGGTTGGAGAACCAGTAGGCACGACTTGCCCACGTGATGTTCTTCATGATGGCCCAGGAGAAATTCAAGTTGATATTGGGACCCCAGTCGTGCTTGGCGTTGTGTCCTTCATAGATGCCATAGCGGGTGACGAGGTTGTCGCGATCCACATAGGTAACGTTCCATGAGAGGGGGGCCAGATACATGGAGCCGCTGAGTTTCTTCCAACTGAACTTGTAGTCCATACCGATTGAAGAGCGGATATACAGCGGGGAGATGAAATCTGCCACTACGTTTTCTCCGTTGCCGTCGTAGGTCATATAAGGCTGTGACTGCAATTGAAGCTGAGCAGCATAGTTCCATTTTCCGATGGCTTTGACACCGAGTTTGGAGGTCAGACGAAGCAAGTTGCTGGTGGCACGGAATTTGGGCTGACTGTTGTGGCTGGTCTGGAAACCTAATTGCGCTTCAAAACGGTTGTCCCACTGTATCTTACGTTTGTTGTCATAGTTGGCATCCATGGTGAGCAGCGCCAGCATAGAATAGTTGTTGTCACCGCCTTGGTACCAGTTATCCGAGAAATAGTTCTGCGTGAACTGCATACCTCCGTTGCCCTTGAGTGTCCAGAAGTTAGGCTTCTTCACTTCCACGGCCACGGCTTCCACCTGCATCTGGGGTTTGTCCTCCTGCACTTTCTCGGCCAGTTTTTGGTTGGACTCTTCCTTCTTGCTCAGGTCGGAGCGGATGCGGGCGGTGCTCATCAGTTCCGTTTGGGTGGTGGAGAAGAACTGCGGGGAGGTGACGTATGCCTTTGCCAGCGCATTGTTGATGTCTGCAGCTAATTGTAACTGTTTGTCCTTGAGGTCACCAAGCCTGGGAACTCCATTCACGTCCTCTTCCTTCTCATCAAAATCGTCTTCGAGGGACATCTTTTGGGTGAGGACATTATTATAGAGTGTTCCTGGGGCGAAGAGCCGGAAGAGGTAAGGGCTGGGCTTCTCTGTTGTTCCCGTGGCTTTCTTCTGCAGTTTCACCAGACTACGGAGGGAGGTAATGTAGGCTTTGACGATGGAGTCGGCCATCGATTCATAAATCACCTCGGGAAGAGAATCGTTCAGTTCCGCTTCCGCCTGGACGGTGTCGTTTGGAGTCGTTTTGTCGTCGGGTGCAGCAGTGGCACTCAGGGTGAATATGGCAACAATTGCCATTAAAAAGAGTTTTCGCATTCCTTATTAACTATAAATTTGCGGCAAAAGTACAAAAAAAGATGCAAATCACGGCAAGATGAGTGTTAATTTTGCCTTTCATGGTGCTGAAAACTTGTTTTTTGCTTACTTTTGCACTCGATAAATCAAAAGAATGCCAATGAAACTGATTGTAGATAGTGGTTCCACCAAAACTACGTGGTGCATCCTGTTGCCCAGTTCTGAGACTTTTGAGGTTCAGACAATGGGCATCAATCCCGTCCGAGATGACGAGCATACGTTGCAGACCGTCATCCAAGAAGCCCGTGCTGCCATTGAGGCCAAAGTCAATGGTGGACAGACGTCTTCCTCGAAACCAGAAACCTCCTTTTCACAGGTTCATTTCTATGGTGCCGGCTGTATTCCTCCCTATTCTGCAACTGTCTGTCATGCATTGGAGGAGGCTTTTCCGGGTGCTCAGGTGTCTGTAGAAAGTGACTTGCTGGGTGCTGCACGCGCTTTATGTGGTCATTCAGAGGGTATTGCGTGTATTTTGGGAACTGGTTCTAATTCTTGCCTCTATGACGGCCAGCGCATTGTCCAGAATGTGTCCCCGTTGGGATGGATCCTTGGCGACGAAGGCAGCGGTGCCGTGCTGGGTCGTATGCTGGTGGGCGATTTGCTGAAAGGCCAGCTGCCAGCAGCTTTGCGGGAGGCTTTCGAAGCGCGTTTTCAGCTGACTCCGGCTTCGATCATTGAGTCCGTGTATCGTCAGCCTCTGCCCAATCGCTTCTTGGCTTCATTGGTGCCCTTCTTGGCCGAGCACCGTTCAGAGGCTCCTGTCAGGGACTTCCTCGTCCGGGAGTTCCGTCGATTCTTGTCACGGAATGTAGCTTCTTACGCCAGACATGATTTGCTTGTAAATTTCGTTGGAGGTGTGGCCTATCAGTTTGAAGATGAGTTGCGTACAGCTGTTTTGTTAGAGAACTTCATGATGGGTCGTGTGGAACGTTCTCCCATCGGTTCAATGGTGCATTTTCATGCATCAGAAGGGTTCTGATTGTAAAGTGGAGTTTGCAAAATGGAATATTTGCTTGTGTCTCTTCAACCATTATTTGAGGAAAAAAGTGATATTTAGCGGAAAATGTGTTGCATAACATGTTTTTTGAGTGACAACGTGTGTTTTTCTGTCCTATCTTTGCAGCCGTTATCCTGAAAACAATCTTTTTACCTTAAATACGCTAGTACCTAAACTTATACAATAGGGTCGCTGCGAAGCGACCCTTTGTCTTTTCAGTCCTTTTTGGCTGCTCAAGAAAAAAATGAAGGGAAAAGGTCATTTTTATGGGCCTTTTCCTTTGTTTTTCCGTGGAAAAGCCGTACCTTTGTGCGCGAAATGTTTTTCTTTTCATGGTCAATGTCCATAAAGCTTTATGAAACAAGGTTTTGATAATGAGAAATACCTCCGCATACAGTCGGAGCACATTAAGGAGCGCATTGCTCAATTCGGTGACAAGCTCTACATGGAGTTTGGCGGCAAACTCTATGATGACTATCATGCCAGCCGTGTGCTGCCTGGCTTTCAACCCGACAGCAAACTCCGGATGCTAATGCAGCTGAAAGATGATGTGGAGATTCTCATTGTCATCTCTGCAGAGGATATTGAACGGAACAAGATTCGTGGTGATCTCGGCATCACTTACAACGAGGATGTACTGCGCCTGCGTGACGTTTTCACGGAACGCGGACTGCTGGTCACAAGCGTTGTCATCACACATTTCAATGGCCAGGCCAGCGCAGTGGCTTTCCGTGAGCAACTGGAGCGCCTCGGGCGCGTGCGCGTGTATTACCATTATTTAATAGAGGGCTATCCTACGAATGTGGAGTTGATAGATTCTGAAGAGGGCTTCGGAAAGAACGACTTCGTGGAGACCACACGTCCGCTGGTCGTGGTTACAGCACCAGGGCCTGGCAGTGGTAAGATGGCGGTGTGTCTCAGCCAGTTATGGGGCGAGAATCGTCGGGGCGTGAAAGCTGGGTATGCCAAGTTTGAGACCTTCCCCATCTGGTCAATACCTCTGAAACACCCTGTCAACGTTGCCTACGAGGCAGCCACCGCTGACCTCAACGACGTGAATATGATTGATCACTTCCATCTGGAAGCCTATGGAAAGACTACCGTCAACTACAATCGTGATATCGAGATTTTCCCTGTTTTGAATGCGATTTTCGAGGGTATTTATGGTGAGAGTCCTTATAAGTCCCCCACTGATATGGGAGTGAATATGGCTGGATTCTGCATCTCAGATGACGAAGTGTGCTGTGAAGCCTCCAAACAGGAAATAATCCGACGTTATTATGCCGCGTTAGGAGAGATGCTTGATGGGCGCAAGGGTAACGAGGAGGTAAACAAAATCGCCTTGTTAATGAAGCAGATGAAGCTCACCACAGCCTATAGACCTACCACTGTGGCCGCCTACGAACGCCGTCTGCAGAGTGGGAATCCCTCGGCTGCCATCGAGTTGGAAGACGGCACCATCATCACGGCCGATACGTCTGCTCTCTTGGGGCCTTGTGCCGCCTTGTTGTTGAACGCCACCAAATACTTAGCAGGTATTGACCACGCTCTGAAACTCATTCCGCAGGATATGATTGTTCCCATCCAACGAATGAAAACCTCTTTGCTGCACGGCAATAATCCCCGACTGCATACAGACGAGGTGCTCATAGCCCTGGCTGTTCTTTCCCAACACGATGAGAACTGTCGCCGTGCCCTGGACACCTTGCCACAGTTGGATGGCTGCCAAGTGCATGCTACTGTGATGCTTGGAGAGGTCGATCGCAAGATTTTCAAAAAGTTAGGATGCGGCTTGACTTGTGACCCTGTCCGAAAAGTCTGAGGCTTTCACATATCAGGAAGGAGCAAGACTATCCGTAGTGGTAAGGCTTCCTCTTTTTTAGGTATTGTAGGTCGTCTTGATGCTTATAGGCTTCTTTTTCAAATCGGATGTGATAGTAAGCCTTCATTCGGTCACGGTATTTGATGCAGAGAATGAGCCATTCTATTCCGTACCACACGAAAAAGGGCAGGTATAGGAGTTCCTTTTGCTGGGCGGAATGAATCCTCTCATGATTATATTCTGTCCGATTCAAGGGCCTCACGGAGAAGATGAATCCGAATAGGCAAATGGCAATGAAGTTCTTGCCTAACAGGTATTTGCTTATCAGGAATACTTTATGATCAGGGCTTTGTCCTTTCATCATACGATGTTTCCTAATGACGGGAACCAAGTGCCTATTGATAGTCCTCGGGGCCGAAAGAGACGTTGACGAAGGGCTCGCCCGTGGAGTCGGAGAGGTAGCGGTAGGTGAAGGTGAGGCCGCGTTCCTTGTAGAGTCGCAAGCTGATGTTCTCCCGCAGGTTCTTTAGCATCGCTTCAATGATTGGGGCGAGGGCCTCGTCTGTCAGAATATCCGGGTTATCCAGTTCGCCTGTCACACGATAATGATAGACAAAACCTTGTGGATTGGCCTCGTAGGTCATACTATCCAACATGATGTGTTTATCTACCAGTCGGGGACACTGCAAATCCGTAAACTCCTTGGCCTCTCTCCGGCAGCGGTCTTCGAAGGATTCGGTGCAGGAGGTGAAGAACAAAGAGATAACAAATAATAAACAATAAGGAATGAATACGGATGGCTTTCTCATTTCTATAATTGTGAGTATCTGCTGGTTAAATCAAATATCATTACCTCATCATTATCTCGTTCATTTACTCAGTTGCTCCAGAGCGTGAGCAAGTTGGTCGGGACAGGAGGTGCCACGGTTGCCGCACTGCGTTCCTTTCAGCTTGGCAATGACATCCTCCACCTTCATGCCACGGACAAGGGTGGAGATGCCTTTGGTATTGCCATTGCAGCCGCCATAGAATGTGACGTTCTCGATGATTCCATCCTTGGTCGTCACTTCGATTGCCTTGGAACACGTGCCTTGACACACATAAATGGTATGTTGTATTCCATCCTCCTTGTTGGAATGATGTGTTGGCTGCGGTATAATAGAATCTGGAGTCATAATGATATGAAATGATGACTTAGTATGAATAGTCCTCTGGGCCGATAATGAATTCTGTGAGCAGTAGTGAGGGGTCTGATTCCGAATAATAGTGATAACTGAAGACAAATCCTCGTTGTCTCATCTGAAGAGTCATATCATTTTTGCAGAGGTCTTCTATGGTGTGCTGGCGTAAAGCTTCTATGGCTTGCTTATTCCAGATAACCGGGTTGTCAATTTCACCGCAAATACTGTAGTAATATGCGGCCTCCTCAGGCGTACTATCTACGTAGGCAACACTATCCATTACCGTGAACGCATCCACGTGCATGGGCAGTTTGCTATTGATGTCGCGTACTTCCTGACGAAACTTCTCCTCAAAAGACATTGTTGCCCTCTTAATTAGCCACGTATAACAACCGATGGTCACGAAGGCGGCCAAAATGTAACCTGTTATAAAAGATGGTTTGAAGAATGTTTTCAAGTTCATGCTTGTGGCACTTTGATTTCAAGACAGAGCTCATCCAACTGCTTCTGTTCCAAGCGTGCAGGGGCATCCAACATGACGTCTCGTCCGCTGTTGTTCTTGGGGAAGGCGATGCAGTCACGGATGCTGTCGAGACCGGCGAAGAGGCTGACCCAGCGGTCCAGTCCGTAGGCGAGTCCGCCGTGAGGGGGTGCACCGTACTTGAAGGCGTTCATGAGGAAGCCGAACTGCTCTTGTGCGCGCTCCTCTGTGAAGCCAAGAATACGAAACATCTTGTCCTGCAGCTCCGGATCGTGGATACGGATGGAGCCGCCGCCCACTTCCACACCGTTGCAAACCATGTCGTAGGCGTCGGCGCGAACGGTTGCGGGGTCGGTGTCAAGCAAAGGAATATCCTCATCCTTGGGGTGTGTGAAGGGGTGATGAGTGGCCATGAGTCGGCCTTCTTCCTCGCTCCACTCAAACATCGGGAAATCGATGACCCAAAGGAGGCTGAACTGGTTCTTGTCACGCAGTCCCATGCGGCTTCCCATCTCCAGTCGGAGCTCGCAGAGCTGCTTGCGGGTCTTCATGGCGTCGTCGCCACTCAAGATCAGAATCAGGTCTCCAGGCTGTGCGTTCATCTTCTCTTTCAGGTTGTTAAGCACCTCGGGACCATAGAATTTATCCACGCTGGACTTGACGCTACCGTCCTCCTGCACGCGTGCATAGACCAGTCCCTTGGCACCAATTTGCGGACGCTTCACGAAGTCGGTGAGCTGGTCGATCTGCTTGCGAGTATAAACAGCCTGTCCTGTGGCACAGATGCCACCGATATACTTGGCATCATTGAAGACGGAAAAGTCGGCTTTGCCCTGGAACACATCCATCAATTCCACGAAACGCATGCCGAAGCGGGTATCCGGCTTGTCGCTGCCATAGTACTTCATGGCGTCAGCCCAAGTCATACGAGGGAAGGCGCCTTCCAACTCGATGCCGCGCAGTTCACGGAACAGGTGCTTGGCCATTCCTTCAAAGGTCTGAAGGATGTCCTCCTGTGTGACAAACGACATCTCGCAGTCAATCTGTGTGAACTCCGGCTGGCGGTCGGCACGCAGGTCTTCGTCACGGAAGCACTTCACAATCTGGAAGTAACGATCCATACCACTGACCATCAGTAGCTGCTTCAGTGTCTGAGGCGACTGCGGTAGAGCATAGAACTGACCGGGATTCATGCGTGAAGGCACCACGAAGTCACGTGCGCCCTCGGGAGTGCTTCCGATGAGCATTGGGGTTTCAATCTCGAGGAAGCCGAGGCTGTCCAGGTAGCGGCGCACTTCCATCGTCATGCGGTGGCGCAGCTCCAGGTTGCGGCGCACGGGTGTGCGGCGGAGGTCCAGGTAACGATACTTCATACGCAGGTCGTCACCGCCATCACTTTGGTCCTCGATGGTGAAGGGAGGTGTCACGCTGGCGTTCAACACGTTCAACTCGTTGGCGATGATTTCAATATCACCTGTTGGCAGGTTCTGATTCTTATTGGAACGCTCATTGACGGTGCCCGTCACTTGGATAACGAACTCACGGCCCAGTTTGTTGGCCTGATCACAGAGTTCTGCATTGGCAGCTTCCTCAAAGACGACTTGTGTGATGCCGTAACGGTCACGCATATCTACGAAGGTCATTCCGCCCATTTTACGGGTGCGTTGCACCCAACCGGCCAGCGTTACTGTCTGGCCAACGTTGGCGAGACGAAGCTCGCCGCAGGTTTTTGTTCTGAACATTTGAGGTCTTTATTTTTTTGTTATTTCGTTATTTCGTTATGACGTTATTACGTTGTTACGAGATTCAATAATTATTTCATTCGGCTGCAAAGTTACTGCATATTTTTGACTTCTCGGCACAAAATGTCTTTTTTCTTCTTTCTGTTGTTGTGAAAAGTAGGAAAAACTGCTTTCAGGGCCTTCTGGATTCATCTGTGGGAGAGAAAAACTTGCCATTTGATGTCTCGTGTGGCGCTTTTGACGGCTTTATTCCACTTTCAGCACGAAGCCGCCGCCCGAGGCCAGATGAATGGTAAGGGGACGATCGGTGAGGGTGGGATGTGAGACGGCATAATCCTCGGCGTTGTGTTCTGCATTTGGGCCGTCGGCGTAGAGCGTGAGTGTGCGCTCACCGCTGATACCGAGTGCTTTATGCAAGTCGAGCGTGAGGTCACGGGCGTCCCAGTTTGTTTGGCCACCAATCCACCAGGTGTTGCCTGCGCGGCGGGCAGTGACGATGTATTCGCCCATCTTTCCTGCGATGACGCGGGTCTCCTCGATGTTATTCGGAATGGAGACGAGGAAGCGGGTGAAATCGGGTTCGGCCTCGTAGGCGGTAGCCGCGTCGGCCAACATCGTCAGTGGTGAGTCGTGGACGACGTAGGCTGCTAACTGATGACAGCGGGTACCCATCGACATAGGTTGTGTATAGACGTCTCGGAAGTTGGCCTTTGTGGCATTCCGCATGGCTCCGGGCGTATAATCCACGAAACCGGCCATCCCACGTATGAAAGGGAAGGTGACGTCATAGAGAGGCATATCCTTGTGGTCGGAGTTCCATTTGACTTCCTCCATTCCGAAGACACTCTCAATGTTGATGATATTGGGGTAGGTGCGGTTGAGGCCAGTAGGCTTGTAAAAACCGTGATAATCAAGGAAGAGGTGATGACGGGCGCAGGCTTCGGCGATGCGGTATGCCATCTCCACAGCGGTCTGGTCGTCGCGGTCCAGGAAATCAACCTTGAAGCCCTTGACACCCATGGCTGCATATTTGGCACAGGCTTCTTCCAGGTGCTCATCCAGCACGTTGAAGACTGTCCAGAGGATGATACCCACGCCCCTTTCGCGGCCGTAGTTGACAAGTTCCTGGACATCAATTTCAGGGATGCTCTGCAGGATACCACCTTCTTTTGCATCATACCAGCCCTCGTCAAGAATGGCATACTGGAGTCCGAAGCGGGCAGCGAAGTCAATGTAATAACGATAGGTCTCCATATTGATACCTGCGCGGAAGGGCACACCCTTGAGGTTCCAGTCGTGCCACCAGTCCCAGGCGCTCTTGCCGGTCTTGATCCATGAGGTGTCGCCGATGCGGTTGGGCGCGGCGAGTGCATAAACCAGGTTGGAGGTGGGCGTCTGACGGTCGTCGGTGGTGACGCAGAGGACGCGCCACGGGAAAGTGCGAGGGCCGCTGGTCTTGGCGATGAAGTCCTCTGTCTCAACCACATGGCTCATGCCACGGTGACTATAATAATCCATTTTGCGGGGATAGTGGGCAAAGGTGCCGCTCAACTGGTTGCCGGCGGGACGCAGGAAGAGGCCGGGATAGGCTTCCAGGTCGGCTTCTGTGATCGTGAGCTTGGCGCTGCCGAAGTCGAGGGTCAGCGGGAGGAAGGCCCATTGGTTTTCGAGTTGTGAGAGCGGTGCGGTGGTGTAGATATTTTGGAAAGCCATCGCCTCGGGTTTCTTGGCGTTGGTGGTGAAGGGAGCGTAAGTCACAGGATTGCCAGAGGGTGTGATTGCAGCCACTTCATCACGGATGGTAAGCGGCTTTTTGGCCGTTTGGACAAAGCGGTAGGCAAGGCCCTCGTCGTAGAGTCGCAGTTCCAGGTTGAAAAGGTCGTTGAGACGGTAGGTGGCCACATTGTAGGTTACATCGATGGCACTTTGGCGGTAGGCAAACGCGTCGATGTGCTCCCGTTGTGTGGAACGGTGGAGCAGGCGTAGGTTGTTGGCGCTCACTTTGGAGTCCGTCAGCAGGTCACAAGCCAGTTCACAGAGCTGTTGCCCGTCCAGGTTCAGTTGGATGCTTGGCTGTTGGCTGTTATTCAGAGAGACGTCTGCCGTGAAGCGCCCGTTGGGTGAGGTGAGCAGACCTGGAGTTGTGACGTTGATGGTATAGGGGAAGGTGGGAGCCGCCTGGTGATGTTCTCTGTGCTGGCGTTGGGTGGGGGCTCCCATCACCACGAGGTAGAGTTCCTGCACGTCTTGCTGGCGCGGTGCCGTGAAGGTCGTGCGCCCGCGTACCTTATTATATATAGGACTGTATTGGCAACTGCCGTCGGCCAGCAAGGCCACGAAGCCGTAGCGCCAGCCTGCGGAGGCATCGTTGCTGAGTCCTTCAAAATCCACATCTATACGTTCTCCGCGCTTTGGCATCGGCATCAGTCGTGCATCAAAACCACCAGCCTCGGGAGCTCCTGCTTCTACCAGCTGTGGCCAGTGGCCTGCGTAGGGGCGTGTCTCTGTGCGGGCGTGCTTGAAATCCAGGAAAATGGTGTGGCGGTTGGCCTCGAAGAGGTCATCATTAAATTGCTGTATCGTCTTCTTTGTCAGTCGGATATAAGCGTCTGCGGGGTCTTCGGGATTCTTTGCCGTCTTATAAATGTTCCCGATGATGTCCAGTCCGTGGTTCTGGCTCCACCATTCGAGGACGTAGGGAGAATGATAAACGTTCTCCCAGTGGAGAAATGCCTTGTGTGGTGTTTGCTGGTAAGCTGTCCAATGGTAATTCTCGTCGCGCACCCAGTTGGGGTTGACATGCCAGAGCATCCATTGTGATGTCATCTCGAAGAACCCTCCGCCAAACCAGCGGTCTGCGTCGGTCTCAGTCTCTTGGTTGTCAATGAATTGGTCGGTGGCATTGGAGGCTCTGCCCACTTGTGCCTTGCGGTCACAGTGCACCTGCATCTGGAAGCTGTGTCCCAACTCATGGGCCACGCAGTTGAGGGTCGGGTCTTGCAGACGGTTGGGTGCCACCCAGAAGGCCCCGATAAACTCATCGTAGTCTCCACCGTAGGCAGTGCCATCCAAGGAATAGTTCAGAAGCACCATCATTCGGTATTTCTCGGCGTTGGAGCCAGCACCGATAAAATGTAGGGTGTCACGGTAAAAGGCGTAGAAACGTTCCAACTTCTGCTGGAGGTTGTTCAGGTCTATACTCATGGGCTTCCCTTCCAGTCGCGGCGGGTTCTTGAGGTCTTTACCGAAGCCTCGTTCCCAGAAGATGGCAAAGTTCGGCGTGAGTGCCATGCGGTCGTAACTCCAGCGGGCGGTGTCGCTTTCAAAGTTGTTGCTGCGCAGTTCCTGCGGGATGTAGATTTGTTTTCCTGGAATGTCTCGGGCTGTGGCTGTTGAAAGTAGCACTGTTGCCAGCAAGAGGAAGAGGGTGGAGAACTGTTTCATTGTGTTGTTGAATGTTTAGTTGGTTATTATGGTTTTATTTGATTGTTATTGATGGTGACATTTGTGCAGTTGTGCTGCTGAATCTCATGCCCGCCAATAAATTCATTATCTGTGATTTGCACGTTGGTGGCATCTTGCAGGAGGATGGAGACAGGTTGGTCGCTCTGCAGACGGTTGTGCCGAATGACGATGCCGCGATTGACCTGTGGTGGTGTCTGCGGAGCCTCGGTCGTGAGCATCACACAGGAAGCGCGGTAGCCGCTGTCTGTTCCAGTGTGGGAGATGATGTTATCTGCAACGAGGACACGTTCCACGGGGCCAGCTTCCCTCCAGCTGAGTTCTGCACCGAGTTTGATGGCAGAGAGGGTGCAGCGGGTGATGTCGTTGGCGGTTACTTCCACGTCGCGGGCTTTCAGGAGGAAGGCGCGGCCGTTGTGGTATTCCACCTTGTTATTCTGTATGCGCACACGTGGGAATCGCGTGTAGTTGTACATCAGATAGTTCTCGGGTTGTGTGACGGCCAGTGGGCGGTCCAACGTAACAATGACGCGCCAGTCTGTCCAGGAACTGTCGGCAGCGGTGACCACCGCTTCTGCCACGGTGCTCATATCTTGCCGGCTCACCACCCGCAGGGTGTCGCCCACGGCGGGAACATCTAATGACTGTGCGTGGAGGTCGGCATTTTCCACACGTATTTCCACCTGATTGTCAGCCGCCTGCGGGTAGAATGCCCAGTAATAGTTGTGTATATTGGTGCAGTCGTCACCATTGCCCGAAAAGAAGGAGTTGCGGAGGATGAGATCTCCGCTGCACGAGGTGAAATGGGTAGCGTCTGTACTGGTGGAGCTGTAACGCCCGGGCTCCGGCTTCACGCAGAGGCCGTCGATACAGATGTTCTGGCTCATGTGGCCCACAATTCCCATTCCAGAGAAACTGCGCAATGCCACATCCTTGAGGGTAATATCCTGTGACTCCCGGATCAAGACGCAGGGACGGTAGTGCCCACAATAGCGGATAATCAGCACGTCGCCGACGGCGGGATGGCTGCGGGAACGGAAACGGATGTGCCCGGGGCGCAGGAGCTCACCATTGCCCACATTTCCATAATAGAAATGTTGTCGGGTGGTGCTGTAAAAGTAATAACGACCTTGTACGATGCTGTCAATGTAACAGTAAAGCTCTGGGTCAAAGGTGATGTCAAAAGTCGAGTCCGTGGCAGCAGTGATGAGTCCCTCGGTGGCGGCAGGCCGGCGGTTGGTGATGTTCAGACCGCTGAGGCTCACGTCCTTGCAGCGGATGAAAGAGAGTACTTGCATCCAGCCTCCCACACGCAGGGTGGCCCCATCGGCTTTAATGCGCAGACCTTGTGCACCTGTGAAATCCAGCCCCGTAACGAATGGGCGGTCAGGCCGGAAGAGTTGCCACTGCACTTCCAGTCCCTTGCCGAAGGCGCCATTGATGGCTCGTCGCTCTATATCCACGGCGGTGGAGTCAACGAGGTCGTAGGTGCCGGCAGGGAAGAGTAGGGTAGTGCCCTTGTGTGTGCGGCAGTAGGCAGCGGCGCGTCGCAGCGCGTCGGCATCGTTGTAACCATCGTCGGGGATAGCTCCGAACTTCGTCACCGAAACGTGGTGACGGGCCTGCAGCGCAGCAGCGGCAGTCCAACAGGCGAGGAGACAACAGAAAAGCACCCTTTTCATAGTTAAAGCGCTTTCACATTCTCTCCGTCGCGTAGGATTCTCTTGGCCACGATAAGTGCTGCCACGCGTTTCATGATGGCAGTGTCTATGCGTTGGGTACGGCGCTTGTAGCCCAACAGGCGATTGGCGGCACGCAGCAGGTCTTCCACGGGCAGAGCCACTTGCTGGCTGACGACTTGCAAGATGGCATCGTCAATGGCTTGGACGGGCACTTTGTCAATGTCAATGGTGGAGTCGGGCTGCGAAACGAGGGTGGCAGCGGGCGTGCTTTTCGGGGCCTTTTCCTCAATGATCTTGGGGGAAGAGAGGTTCAGCGGTTCCGTGTCGGCAACGGACGTACTCCCCTTGACTTCCAGCGCCTTGACAATGGCATCCAGCACGCGCTGGCGGTTCTGCATCCAATCGACGCTCCACACACGGATGACTTTCCATCCTAGGCCTTGCAGCACAGAAGGTTGTGTCAGTTCACGGTCGCGTGCAATCTTGGTGGCCGCACGGGAGTGACCATCAATGAGGATACCGAGGAAATAACGTTCGTGGTCGTTGGGATCCACAACAGCCACATCCACCTTGAACTTGGAACGTCCCACAGCCGTGGTGGTCTCATAGCCGAGGGCAGTGAGAGCAGAAGCAATGTCGGAGGCAAGGGAGTCGGCAGAGGAGCGGCTGGCGGCAGTGCTCTCGGATGCATTGGACGCGGGCATGAGCTGACCTGTCTCGGCGTACTTCAGGAACTTGTATAGTCCCTCAACGCCGGCGGCCTTGCTGCGGCGCAGGTCAATCTGTTCGGGTCGGAGGGTGGAGAAGACCATCATTTCATAACGTGCACGGGAGACGGCCACGTTCAGGCGGCGTTCGCCACCGCGGTTATTTAGGGGACCGAAGTTCATGGAGACGTTGCCGTCTTTGTCCGGGCCGTAGCCGATGGAGAAGAGAATGACGTCGCGTTCGTCGCCCTGCACATTCTCGAGGTTCTTGATGAAGATGGGCTCTTCACTTTGGAAGGCGCGCCGTTCCATCTCGGGCTTGCCGCTGATGACTTCCATCAGTACGTCTTCGATTAGGTTCTGTTGAGCGACGGAGAATGCTACGACCCCGAGGCTGCGTTTGGACAGCTCGTCGTCGGCCAGGCGGCGTATGATTTCTGCAACAACGGCCTCAGCCTCGGCGCGATTGCTGCGGCGGCCACCCTTGTCGTAAGTGCCTTCGACGCGGACGAGTGAGACCTTGGAGACGCGGTCGTCTGCAGAAGGGAATGTGAAGAGTCGGCCGTCATAATACTCCTGATTGGAGAAGGCAATGAGCGACTCGTGCTTGGAACGATAGTGGAAAGCCAGATAATGGTCTGCCAGAGAGAGTGCCTGGCAGTCGTCCAGAATGCTGTCTAAGTCATCAAGTTCCGCGTCTTCGTCGTCCACTTGCTGTGTGGCAAAGAAACTGGTTGGCGGCATCTGTTTGTTGTCTCCCACAACGATGAGCGCCTGTCCGCGTCCGATGGCTCCAACAGCTTCTGCTGTAGGCATTTGTGATGCCTCGTCAAAGATGACGAGGTCGAACTTGGGTTGTTCCAGATCGATGAACTGTGCTACACTGATGGGGCTCATCAACATACAGGGACAAAGTTTGGGCAACAGATTAGGTATCTGATCAATGATGTGTCGGATACTGGTGCCTCGACCGCCGTTGGCGATATTGCGCTTGAGTATATTGACCTCGGAACCGGTTGCTGCTTCCATCGACATGGAAGGGATGCGGGCAGCCAGGCGGCAGTAGAGTTCTTTCTTGGTGAGCTCTTGAAAATGTTCGGTGAGTTGGCGATAGCGGGCAATCACGTCCTCAAAAACAAGGCCGTTGAAGCTTCGGAGAGCGTTGTCAGCATCTACCATCAGCAAGGCCCATTCTTTATATAAGGATCGTGCGAGGGCAGCGGCCGTTTCGGCGCCGGAGTGTCCCTCTTCGATGTAGGCGACAGCAGCTTCATAGCCGCGATCGACGAGTGACTGCCTGCGGCTGGACCACTGGTACCAGTCGCGCCACTGTTCTTTGTGCCGCAGCCATTCATCGCAGGCTTCAGGTTTCGTGACCTGAGCGAGGTCGTCGATGAAGGCATCGATGCTGTTTTTGGTGAGGGTACTGTCGATTTGCTGGAGGCGGCGCAGGAATTTGTTAGTGGCAAGGAAGCGTGGGAATAACCATTTTTGTTGGATGGCCTGCCACTCGGTTGCGAGGGCCGCGGGTTGTTCGCGGGTGGCTTGCAATTGCTGCAACAGGGTCTCTAATTGGCCGAGGTGCTCGCGACGGTCGTCCTTGGGAGCAAGGCCTGTGAGTGGGTGCCCTTTGGGGTGGCCTGTGACGCGGAAGATGGAGTCAAGCTGAGTGAGTTCATCGGTGATGGCATCCAGTTCGGCTTTCGTACGGTGCTGGGCAAAGCTGATGGAGAGGGGTATGGCATCTTCCTTCTCAATGGACAGGAAATTGTCTATGCAGTCATAGATGGAGAGACCGTAAGTACCCTCACGGTGAATGGCTTGCATGTAGCCGTTGAGTTGCTGGCGCAGGGCGTACAGTTCCTCGGAGCGCTTCTGAAAGTCCTCGCTGACGTGCCCGTGGGTGACGTCTAAGGCTTGTTGCAACTGTTGGAGGAAGTGGGCCTTCGTGACTTTGTTGGAGTGCAGCTCCAGACAGAAGGGATCCAGCCCGATTTTGGCAAGACGCCGTTGTACGACACTGAGTGCTGCCATCTTCTCGGCCACGAAAAGCACGCGTCGTCCCTGGTACAGCGCATTGGCAATCATGTTGGTGATGGTCTGTGACTTGCCCGTTCCTGGGGGGCCGTAGAGGATGAAACTCTTGCCGTTGCCGCTCTCGATCACCGCCTCCAACTGGGATGAATCTACGCTGATGGGCGTGGCCACATCGGCGGGACGGGCTGTGAGGTCGAAGTCACGCACGTCCACGCTCTTCTCCGTGTCGTTGACCGTCAGCCGTCGCTCCACCAGACTCTGGACAATGGGACTTTGTTGGAGCTTGTCGGCGTTGGTATGGATGTCATTCCACATGACAAACTTGTTAAACGAGAAGAGTCCTAAGACGCTCTCGTCCAGTACTTCCCAACGTTGGTTCTGCTCGATGGCCTTGCGAATAGTGCTGAAAATCAATGGCACATCCACGCCGCTCTCGTCTTTCGGCAGCGGGTCGAAGGTGGGTACCAAGAGTTTGAACTGTTGGCGCAGGAACTCGATGAGCGTGACATTGAGGATGGTTTCCTCGTCACGCATTCGCACCACATAGCCGGCTCCATTGCGCACCAGATTCACCGGTAGGAGCAGAACGGGGGCGTAACGTGGCTGGTCGCTCTTTTCTGTGACGAACCATTTTAACATGCCAATGGCGATGAACAGTGAGTTGGCACCATTCTCTTCCAAGGCCGTGCGGGCACCGCGATACAGGTTGGTGAGGACGGGTTTCAGTTCTGCAGCACTGAGATAGGTTGAGAGCTTATGTGCCTTGATGTCTGTCTCGAACTGTGCTTGGAGTGGTGCGGCCTGCTGTGCAGAATGGTAGATAGCGTCCTCCGCCTCCAGCTTCTTGCGTTCCTCGGGCCAGGGTTGGATGGTGTAGTTCTCTCCCGTCTGCAGCTGGTCTTCCATGTGGTTGACCTCGAAAGAGATAAACTGCACGGCCCGTTTGCCGAGACGTGTGTTTAAAAGGTTGTTGCGCAGACTGAAGTCCAGCAGCTTGCGCTCCCATAGCGCTTGACGGGTCAGTTGTCGCTCGTCTATTTGAAGGGCGGCTTCCTCAGCTGCATCGATGGCAGGGGAGGAGGGGGAAGAGAGAGGTTCGTCGGTCATAACAGAACAGATGAAGCCCGACGGGGTTAACCGCCGGGCACAATGGATTTAACGGGTTCGGATGCGGAGAATAGTGCCGCTGTTGGCAGGTACATCCATGTGAGTGGGAAGGTCGGGTGCGAAGCTGGTGAGCGTGGTGTCCCCAGTGAAGAGGTTGATGGCCCTCACCTTTTTCGCCGGCTTCAGACCATACAGGTCAAAGACGTGCTGGGGAATATTGACGTCGAAAGAAGCAGGCTTGTCGTCGAAGTTGGCCACGACAAGCAACACCTCCTTGAGGTAACGACGGAGGTAGAGATAATGGCGGTGTGGGTTGAACTCGCCCTGCGCCGGATTGGCATACATCAGGTCGTAGAAGTCACCCATGTAGAAGGCGCGTTCGTTCGAGCAAAGGTTTAGCAGTGTTGTGTAAAAATCCTGGAGTTCAACTTCTTGTGGTGTTAGTTGTCGCCCATCGAACTTGCCGCCATTTCGCCAGCGACGCACGGCGTCCACCGTCCAATAGTCGAAAATAGTGGTGCGGCCGTCACGCCCGCTAAAGCCTTCGTCGTCCATTCCCCTCTCGCCTAATTCCTGTCCGAAATAGATCATCACGGGGCCACGGTTGATGGTGGAAGCCACCATCATTGCCGCACGTCCGCGCTCGCCACAGCCGGCAAAGAAGTCACTGGCTATGCGCTGTTCATCATGATTCTCCATGAAGTTGAGCATGTGGTCACTGATGTCGTCCACGGCTCGCCAGCAGTTACTGATGGCTTCTGCATTAGCGTTGCCGCAGGTCACGGCACGCAGCGTATCATAGAGCCCCACCTTGTCATAAAGATAGTCGAAATGGCCCTTGTTGATATATGTGCGGTAGGCTTGGGGACCGTAGATTTCGGCGATGAAGATGATGTCTGGGTTGACTTCTTTCACCTGCGGGATGGCCCACCCCCAGAAGTCTGCGGGCACCATTTCTGCCATATCACAGCGGAAACCATCCACGCCTTTTGCTGCCCAGAACTTGAGGATGTCGGTCATCTTCTGCCAGGTGGAGGGTACCGGGTCAAAATGCTCTGTACGTCCGGCGAGATAATCCACGCCATAGTTCAGCTTGACGGTCTCATACCAGTCGTTGTGGTTGGTGAAGGAGGAGAAGACATCATTGCCAGTGGCGCGTGCAGGTTGTTCATAATATGGCGCTTCCTCGTCCTGCTGCAGGTCGAAGTCAGTGCGAAGCTGTTCGCCGGGGAAGTAATAGAAGTTGTTCGCTGTGGAGAAATGCAGGGTGGTGTCATCAGCGGCTCCCAAGTCTTCCACTCCTTCCGGACAAACGTCACTATGGTACTGGCGAGCCACATGATTCGGGACGAAATCGATGATGACCTTCAGCCCGGCTCGGTGTGAGCGCTCCACTAAGGCCTCGAACTCCTTCATACGGGCTGGCACGCTCGTGGAAATATCCGGATCCACGTCATAATAATCCTTGATGGCGTAGGCACTGCCGGCCTTTCCCTTGACGACAGCATGATGATCACGGGCAATGCCATAGGCAGAGTAGTCGGTTTGTGTGGCGTGTTCGATGATTCCGGTGTACCAGATGTGTGTGGCTCCGAGTCGGCGTATTTCACCGAGTGCTTTCAGTGTGAAATCATCCATGGTGCCGCAGCCGTTGACAGCGCGGTCGCCGTTGTGCTCGTTGACATTGGTGTCATTGCCGAAAAGACGGGTGAAAACTTGGTAGATGACAGGTTTCTCCATAACGGTGGGTTCGGGTGAAGAAGAACAAGCTTGCGTCAGACCCATTAAGAGTCCGAGGCAAGCTGTGAAAAGGATGAATTTTCTCATTGTGGATTACAGTTCCGTGGCACTGCGGACAACCAGTCCTTCCACGTCTTTTGCGATCTTGGCAATCATTCCTTGCAGTGCCTTGCCAGGGCCACATTCGGTGAATTCCGTGGCACCGGCAGCCACCATTGCCTGCACTTCCTGTGTCCAGCGGACGCTGGCGGTGAGCTGGGCAATGAGGTTCTGCTTGATTTCTGCGGGCTCCGTGTGTGCTTGTCCGTCAACGTTCTGATAGACAGGACACTTGGGTGCATGGAACTCTGTAGCCTCAATGGCGGCCTGAAGCTCGTCCTTGGCGGGCTGCATGAGGGGGCTGTGGAAGGCTCCGCCCACGGGCAGGGGCAGTGCTCGCTTGGCGCCGGCGGCTTTCAGCTTCTCGCAGGCTGCATTGATGGCTTCCACGGCACCGCTGATGACCAACTGGCCGGGGTTGTTATAGTTGGCAGGCACCACGATACCCACTTCTTCAGACACCTGTTCACAGATTTGTTCCACCATGTCGTCCGAGAGACCTATGATGGCTGCCATGGTGGAAGGACGGGCCTCACAAGCCTTCTGCATGGCCTGGGCACGGGCACTGACCAGACGCAGACCGTCCTCGAAGTTGAGGGCACCGGCTGCCACGAGTGCGCTGAACTCACCCAGAGAGTGGCCACCGACCATATCCGGTTGGAACTTGTCGCCCAGACAGATGGCGGTGATAACGCTGTGCAGGAACACGGCAGGCTGAGTGACCTTGGTCTGCTTCAGTTCGTCGGCTGTGCCCTCAAACATAATCTTGGTGATGGAGAATCCGAGGATCTCGTCAGCTTTGTCAAACAGGGCCTTCGCTTCGGCGTTACTTTCATAGAGGTCTTTGCCCATTCCGGGGAACTGAGCGCCCTGACCGGGGAATACAAATGCTTTCTTCATTTTTCGCTGTTATTAACAATAATAATGTGTTCTTTATTCTTAAAATCGGGTGCAAAGATAGCTATTTTTTTTCAAATAAGCGCTTTAAGAATGTTAATGTTGCTAAAACACTTGTGAGAATGACAGATTTACGCTACCTTTGCGCGTAAAAGATAGGGAAATCTCCCTCGAAAAGTAGGATTTTCCCCTTTCCTGTGTGAAAAAAAGGCGCTACCTTTGCACCATCAAAACACACAAATCACCTTATTGTAGAACTAAAAAATGAAAATGGATATGATGAACGTTAGAAAAATCACCGCAGCCACGTTGCTGCTGATGGTGCCCTTCATCACCTGGGCACAGGACGACGACCTCTATTTCGTCCCGAAAAAGAAGGACAAGAAAGCCGCCACTGAGCAGACGGTCCAGCGAGCACAACGCTATCAAGATGTGGAAATCATCTACACCGATGATGATGACAACTCAGATATTAGCGGCATCAGCGGATCGCGCCGTGACGTGGACGAGTACAACCGCCGTGGCGCCCGCTCCCGCAGTTACCAGGTGCCGGGTGATGACACGCTTTACGTCCTCACAGATTCCACGGCCATCACCACCCGCCGCATGGCCAACGACATTTATTCACAAGGTTATAACGAGGGCTATGCAGATGGAGAGGATTATGCTGTCAGCCGCCGTCTTGGACGTTTCGGTTACAGCAGCATCTATGCATCTCCTTGGTACTACAGTTATTACGACCCCTTCTGGGATTATGATATCTGGTGGGGATGGGGCGGCTATCCTCGTTACGGCTACTATGGCTGGTACCGTCCCTATTGGGGCTACTCCTGGACATGGGGTTACGATCCCTATTGGTATGGCAGCTGGGGTTGGGGCGGCTATTATGGCTGGCACCGTCCTTACTATGGTTATTATGGCGGTTATCATGACCATCACCGTCCTCCCATTGGCGGTCGGGGTTGGGAACGGAACTACCGTCAGCCTGGTTACACTGGTCGCAGCGGCGGAGCCAATCGTGGCGGTCGGTCCGGTAATGTCTTAGGTGGTCGCTCAGATGGTGCCACACGTGGCGGAGTCAACACCCGTTCGGTCGGCGGCCGGTCCATGGATCAGGGCCGTTCCGGCAGCGGCACGATCAATCGCAACGTGACAGGTGGCCGCAGTAACACCTATTCCAACGGCAACTCTTCTTCCCGCAGCACCTCATCTACCCGCAGTACTACGTCCAACCGCAGTTACACACCCTCCACACCTTCTTCTTCCTCCACATCCCGCAGTGGCGGTGGCAGCTTCGGTGGCGGTGGAGGCGGCGGTCGCAGCGGTGGCGGTGGCTTCAGCGGCGGTGGAGGCCGTTCCGGTGGAGGCCGCGGTGGCAGATAGTGAATTCCCACTTCATAATTCCCACTTCATAATTCATAATGCAATTCATCATTCATAACGCATCATTGACTATGAAAAAGATATTCTTCGCAGCCCTGTCACTCTTCACGGCTGCTCACATACAAGCACAAGACTCCTTCACCAACTATCAGATGGTGAACACCACAGATGTTTTCGGCACGGCACGCTACACTGCCATGGGTGGAGCCATGGGCGCCCTGGGCGCAGACATTTCTGCCATGAGTAACAACCCCGCTTCCATTGCCCTCTTCCGCAAGAACGATGTCAGCGTCTCCATGGGCGGGCAGATTCAGGATGCCAAACCCTTCGATGCAGACAGTCGCGGACGATTCTCCTTTGATCAGGTGGGATTCGTGGCTTGTTTCTCCGATGACGACGGTTTCGGCAGCTTCAACTTCGGGCTCAACTTCCAGAAGAAGAGCCACTTTGGCAACTCCTTCTTCGTGGAAGGTCCCCTCGGACGCGGTCTCACCCAGACCAATCAGTTGGCCAATATTTATGAGAACTATTACATGGGGTACCAGAATGCCCGCCAGAACTCCTTATACTGTCGTGCCTTTGACGCACTGCTGTGGGATCTGCCGGATGGAGTCGGTTTCACGCCCAAAGGTTATGACTACAACCGCCTGACCTCTGGTAATCAGTACGGATTGGACCTGAACTTCTCCGGAAACATCCAGGAACGCATCTATTTAGGTGCCACTGTGGGCGTGGATTTTATGACCTATCGCAGTAACCAGCGTTATGTGGAGTACCGTGACGGCTCAGATGGCAGTGTACAAGATTATGACCTCTCGTCCAACCGCCGCGTGGACGGCACGGGCTTCAATGTGAAACTGGGTGCCATCTTCCGTCCCATCGAGGAGAGCCCGCTGCGCTTCGGCATCACGGTGGAGACCCCCACATGGTATGTCATGACCCAGAAGAACAGCTACTTCAGCTTTGCCTCCAAGTGGGAATATATAGATTCAGAGGATGTGTTGGTGGATGGCCGACTCGAGACAGTGTATAACTATAATTATCTGGACCAGCCCGGTGACTATGCCATCTATGACAGTTATGATGACAACTTCCTGGACTTCAACATCTTCACCCCCTGGCGTTTCCGTGCACAGTTAGGTTCCACCGTCAGTAACTACCTGGCCTGGGACGTAGAGTATGAGTACGCCATGTATGACTACACCAAGTTGGGCTATCCCGAAGGTTACAACGCCGACGGTCCCACGGTCTCCATGGACAAAGACACCGAAATGGGCAAGCTCACACACGCTTCCATCAATGGCGTCCACAATATCCGTGCAGGCCTGGAAATCAAGCCCGTGGCAGCCTTTGCCGCCCGCATCGGCTATAACTACTGGAGCCGTCCCATGAAGTCCAATGCTGTCTTTGACCAGGGGATTGACTCCTGGGCGATGGATTACGTCCTGGGTACAGAATGGATGAACTTGGGAGCCACCAATATGTTCTCCTTCGGAATTGGCTTCCGTCACAAGGGTTTTTACGCAGACCTGGCCTACAAGTACCGTGCCCAGAATGCAGACTTCTATGCTTTCGATGACAGCTGGGGCGGCACCGCAGGACGCCTGCAACCCGCACGTGTAAACCTCGACCGTCATGGCTTCAACATCACCCTCGGTTACCGCTTCTGACTTTTTTACACTTGGATAATATCTCTTAAGTCTGTCGTGTAAAAAGGGGAACGGCGGCTGTGAAGGATACTGTTGCGGAACGTGAGCGCCTTTCCTGTCTCCGGATCCACCGTGCGCATGGCACTGGCCACTTGAATGGATTCCTCACCGTGGCGGGCGTTGATGCTGTCGGCCACGCAGGAGAGGGCGTGCAGTTTCTCTTTCAACTTGGTTGGTATATCCAAGAAGTTCGTCTGAATCTCCGAGTCCGGGACGATGCCGCTGACGATGACACCAGCGCGTTTCCACTGAAAATCTGCCGGACGCAGACCGATCGTCTGTGGCTCGTTCTGGAGTTCTAAGTAATCAATAACGAGTTTCTGCTGAGCCGCTGCCACACAGGCGTCCAGTGCGGCGAGTGCTGCCTTGATGATTTCCGGGTCGGAGGCAGCAGGGGCGGGCAGGGCTACGGTGCGTCCCAGCGAGAACTGATCCAGGTCTTCACGGAAAGGATTGGTGGAGAGGAAGACAGTCACGAACTGTGCCATACTGCGTTGTTGTCTCAGTTTGAAAGCGCAGCGGGCAGCGAACCCCGAGACTGGTACGGACAGCGCCTCACAGGAAATGAGCATCTTGGGGAAGCTGCGGCTGGTGCAGATGGTTTGCTTGCGTGGCAGATGCTCCAGTGAGATGCAGTCGCGTCCGCAGAGTTCCATCCAGGTGCGCAGTCCTGTGACGGTCATCGCACGGCGCACGCTGTCGGCACTCAAATGGGTAAAGTCAAGGGCGGTCTGTATGCCACGCTCTTTCAAGCGGGCTGCATGGCGGCGTCCGATACCCCACACGTCCTCAACGGGAAACAGCGAGAGGGCTTTCAGCCGTTGCTGTTCGGTGTCGATGAAACAGCATTTGTTGTAGCCTTTGTAGCGCTTGGCAAACTTACTTGCCATCTTGGCCAGCGTCTTGGTGCGGGCGATGCCGATGCTCACCGGCATTCCTGTCCACCGACGCACCCGAGCCGCGAGGTCTTCTCCCCAGCGTTTGAAATCAGTCTGCGTGAGGGGAGATTCGTCCAGCATCAGGAACGCCTCGTCTATGCTATAGACAAAGATGTCTGGCGCGCTCTGCCGTAGGATGTTCATCACTCGGCGTGACATATCGCCGTAGAGGGTGTAGTTGCTGCTCAGTGCATGGATTTCCAAATTCGGGAAACGCTCTGCCAATTGGAAAAACGGAGTCCCTTCTGGAATGCCTGCGGCCTTTGCCTCTGGACTGCGGGCGACGACACAGCCGTCGTTGTTGGAGAGAACCACAACGACTTTGCCTTCCAGCGAGGGATTGAAAACGCGTTCACAGGAGACATAACAGTTGTCACAATCGACCAGTGCAAAGAGCATAACGGGGGCAAAGGTAAGCTTTTTTTAGGGGAAAAGTGAAAAATGAAGGGTGAAAAGTGTGTTATTCATGAATTTTTGTGTACTTTTGTCCCGCAAAAAAGGACAAACCATGAACGAAGTACAGATACTGACCGCCGAAATAGGCGAAGAAATGCTCCTGCCTTACTTCCCGGAAGGCATCCGGGCGGGCTTCCCTTCACCCGCTACGGATTATGAGGAAGAGGCCATCGACCTGAACAAAACGCTCATCCGCCATCGTGAAGCCACCTTCTTTGCCCGTGTCAAGGGTGATTCCATGATAGATGCGGGCTACCAGCCCGGCGACCTCCTGGTGGTGGATAAGTCCATAGAGCCGCAGGACGGTGATATCGTGGTGGCCTATGTGGACGGTGGCTTCACCATCAAGGAGCTGGACCTCTCAGAGAGGAGCAAAGGTGTCGTCTGGCTGGTGCCTCACAACGCCTCCTACGAGCGCATCCGCATCACCCCTGAGCAGACCAGTATCATCTGGGGCGTGGTCACCTTCTGCATCCATCAGAGTACCAGAAGGCGGAGAGTCTGACACCCTCGGCTGTTCCTTATTTTTTCCTGACAATGACGCTGCCGCTGGCCTGATGGGTGGCCAGGATGAGCACCTCTGCTATCTGGACATGGGCGGGAGCGTTGGCTGCAAAGACGGCTACGTCGGCGATGTCATCGCCCGTGAGTGGCTGAATCCCTTGATATACAGTGGCTGCGCGGTCTGTGTCGCCGTGGAAGCGGGTGTTGCTGAAGTTGGTTTCCACGAGTCCGGGCTTCAGGTTGGTGACACGGATGGGTGTGCCGGCCACGTCAATGCGGAGTCCATCTGACAGCACCTTCACGGCCGCCTTGGTGGCGCAATAGACATTACCTCCTGCGTATGCTGCATCGCCGGCCACAGAACCCACATTGATGACGTGACCGCAGCCGCGCTGAACCATTCCGGGAACGATGAGTCTTGTCATGGTGAGCAGCCCCTTGATGTTGGTGTCTATCATTGTTTCCCAGTCTTCATAGTTGCCCTCATATTCGGGTTCCAGTCCCAACGCCAGACCGGCGTTGTTCACCAGCACATCAATCTTCTGCCACTCGTCAGGCAATGCGCTGATGCACTCTGCTGCCTTCTCACGGTCTCTGACATCAAACACCAGCGTCAGGACTTCTGCATCCAGTTCTTGCTTGATTTCCTGAAGGCGATGCTCGTTTCTGCCGGTCAGAATCAACTTGTCACCGTTGGCGGCAAACTTGCGGGCACAGGCTAATCCAATGCCGCTGGTGGCACCGGTAATCAATACTATCTTATTCATATCAGTGGATTAAAAGATAAGAAAGCTCCCACACCGCATGCGGAGTGGGAGCGTGTTAGCGTCATGCGCCTGTAATGGGTGAATGATTACTTCGATTACTCGTAGTAGTAAGTGGTGGTCGGCGTATAGATGCTGCAAGTCAGACCAGAGAGGAAACCGTCCCAGAAGGTGATCTTGGTCTTCATGCGGAACTTCTGATCGTTCTTCACGTGGTTCTTAGCCTCGTCCTTCTTGGGCTGGATCAGACCGGCGATGAAATAGTGGTTCTTCACTTTGGCCACCTGCTGTGCAGGAGCATCCTGACTCATGCCTACGCTGACATTCTGAACGTAGCAGGACTGGAGCATCATCATAGCGCAGACGCTCAATGCGCAAACAAACATTTTCTTCATTGTCGTTTTGTTTTAGATGAATAAAGTTGATGTTATGCAATAAAACTTCAAAATGTACGTGTTTTGATTAAAAATCGCCGCAAAGGTAAGACTTTTTTGTTAGAATTGTATCTTTTTTCGGAATTATTTTTCAAAATGTCTGTAAAGATGGCCAATTTTATACAAAAAGTTATTGTTTTTGGGTGATGACAGCACCTTTATAGTAGTGTTGGAGTATCTGTTCGTAGGTGTAGCCTTGTTCACCCATCACAGCAGCACCAATCTGGCAAAGCCCCACGCCGTGACCCCAGCCTTGCCCGTGAAGAATGAAGGCAGCGGGGACTCCGTCTTCGCCTACGCCCTGGCGTTCCACCTCAAAGGCGGCACTCTTCAGGTGGGTCTCGGAGAGGGCAGAGCGGATTTCCAGTTCCTTGCCGATGGTCATGGTCTTCTCTGAACCGATGATTTTCAGGCGGATGATGCGGTCTCCAGGTCCGCGCTGCACAGGCACCAGGTCGATGATGTCACCCAGTTCCATATTCAGGTGCTGGCAGATGAAGTCGTGGGCTTCGGCCTGGGTGAGGACGACGGTCCAGCGGTAGAAGTCGGTGGTCTCCTGGTCATAATCGTTCAGCACCTGCTGGATGATGGCGGGGTCACTGGTGTTGCAGAAGGGGTCTTCCACGCTTTCCAAATAGGAGTGATGTTCGTTTTCCCAGCAGGTCTCGAACTCTTCTGTGCGTCCGCCACAGCATTTGGAGAAGCGGGCGTCACAAATTTTGCCGTCACTCATGAGCACTTGTCCGCGTGTGGCGGTCACCGCTTCTTCCACCTCGGGACGGGTGTTGCGAGTGATGCCTTGGTAACGCTGGCAGTGGTCGTCGGCACAGACGTCAAAGATGGTGTGGTCCTCACGGTCGTGCCAGCGGATGAGTTCGCTGTCTGTGCGTGTGAAGGCAAAGAAGCCGTGGGAGTTCTGACTCAGTGTCTTACGCTTCTCCATCTGAGCATAGAGCCAGCTGCGGCTGATGACGGCAGAGGCTTTCAGAAACTCACTGGAGCAGGTGGCACTCATCTCGCTGCTGATGACGCTGGTCAGGTACTGCTCCACATCAATGTCGTTGATGCACACGATTTTGCCTTCTTCTGTAACAATTCTCAACTTACCTCGGAAGGTCTGTGCTTCGCGCCGTTCCCAATGGAATTCCTTGCCGATGACCACGTCTTCCATGGTGAAGCTGGAGTCTGCGTCATCGGGTGTGAAGGTCAGGGAACGATAGACCTGTCCGTTCCACAGGAGGCCACCGTCATCGTAGGTCACTTCCTGCTCGCCGCTGAGGGTGCGCCCTTTGGCGGTGAAGGAACCGTTGAGCGTGAAGCGCACGGCGGCAGCAGAGAGGAGGCCTACAGAGACAGAGGAAGACTCTGCGGACTCTCCCCACGCCCTCCCTAAAGGGAGGGAACGATTACTATTGTCTGTAGAAGAGATTGCACCCGTCAAAGGTGACTGCTCCCTCCCTTCAGGAAGGGCGGTGGGAGAGTCCGGGAGGGGAGAATCCGTCACTTCCTCAATAATTGGTTTCAGCTCCTCCTCGTCCATTGTCACCTCTTTTAATATGTCGGCAGCCCACTCGGGCGTGATCTTCTGGAAGTCTTCTTCACGCGGAGTGATGATGAGGCCGCCCATATCGAGGGCACCAGGGGAAACAAGCACTTCGCCATAGCAGTCTGGTCTGTGCTTCTTGCGCGGGAAGACCAATGTGACGATTTCGTCACTGCGGCTCTCGTCACCCTTCTCGCGCCAACAGATGACATTCATTCGCGGCTCTGTCTCTCCTTCAGGGATGGGCAGGGCACGATAGAGGCGCTGGCAGAGGAGGCTGTCTGTCTCTTCGGGCAGTGAACGGATGACGAAGACGGGACAGGCCCAGGTCTTCAGCAGGAAGAGTCCGCAGCGCTGGCTGGTGTTGCCTGCATCTTCCATTTCCTGTGTCTCGCCGCCGGTCAGCGGATAGAGTTTCTTGAGCTGGTTCTCATAGAGTTGCCAGTCGCGCTCAATGGGCACGATGCCTCTGGAACCGGCTTGCAGGTGCATGTGGTCGGGGCAGGAAGCTCCGCAGAGAGGGCCGTTGTAGAACACGATGTGGTGTGGCATCGTCCACGCCAAGTGGCGCATGGTCCCGAAGTGTTCCCAGATGTTTTGAGGCTTGTGCCTACGGGTGGGAATGGTGAAGTGCTGGGGTAGGATGGGGAAGGGGTTGACCAGCACCTGGTAGTGATGCTCAATCATCAGCGCATGTTGTTCCTTCGGGCGGTTCTCGTCACAGAGGAAGCAGGGGCGTGCCTCGATGCTGGCTTTGTCGATGTGTGCTGCAGTGGAGACGATGCGTGCTGGATTCCACTGGGCGGTGAGGGTGACATCGGAGTCTTTTATCCCGTCGGGAGAACCCGCGGGCACATTCAGTGGCATTACTTTCTGCTGCACTTGGGCCTGCAGGGCTTCATAGCGTTCGCGGGCGGTGTCCCACTCGCTGAGTTCGCGGTTGAAGAAAGCTGTCACATCCTCTTCCGAAGCTTCTCGCCGCCAAGTGGCATTCAGTGCCTGACGTGCTCGGATCTCGGTGGTGCGGAGCTGGTCTTTGTAGAGGTTGTTCTTGTTGACCTTGTCAATGCTGAGGGCGGCATCGCTGTTGCCTTCCCAACGGCGGCACAGGTAGAGCTCGTCAAAGATGCGGCCGATGCGGTAACGGCGCCCTATCATCAGGCCGAGGGCATAGTCCTCACCGTAGCTGGTGTTGGGGATCTGTATCTTGCGCAGTACTGGCGTGTAGAAGGCACGAGGTGCTCCTAATCCGTTGATGCGCAGGGCGTTGTTGCGCCCGTTCTGGGGTGTCCACTCACGATGGTCGATGAGTCCGGGAGGCAGCGTCTCCAGCTGGAAGTTCGTCATTCGGTAGGAACCGATCACCATGGCAGCCCTTTGCTCGCGGAAAGCATCCACGATGCGTTGCAGGGTGTCCGTGCCGCTATAGAGGTCGTCACTGTCCAGCTGCACCACGAAGCGTCCGCACTGAGGATGGTGCACAGCCAGGTTCCAGCAACCACCGATGCCCAGGTCATCCCTTTCAGGCACTAAATGAATCAGTTGCCTGAAAGAATGATGAATGGTTATTGATGATTGAGGATTGATGATTGTTGATTGATCAATGCTGTTGGGATTCTGCATATATTCATCAATCATCAATCCTAAATCATCAATTGCTTCCTTGGTTCCGTCATCACTATGATTATCAACGACTATCAGATTGAACGGGAAAGTCGTTTTCTGCTTAAGCACACTGCG
>JAFZSP010000069.1 GCA_017619335.1 Bacteroidaceae bacterium | reverse complement strand
ACAATGTACTGCACCAGATAACAAGCCGGAGGCAATTATGAATTGTGAATCGTCAATTATGAATTCCATCGTCGTCTGCGTGCCCTCCGGCAACTTCGGCAACATCTGTTCCGCCCTCTTCGGACACGCTATGGGCCTGCCCGTCAAGCATTTCATCGCTGCCAACAACGCCAACGACGTCTTCTACAAGTACCTCCAGACAGGCACCTACACCCCACAGCCCTCCAAGCAGACCATCGCCAACGCCATGGATGTCGGCGACCCCTCCAACTTCGCACGCATCCTTGACCTTTATAGTCGTAGTGATGTTCAAGAAATGATTAAAGGGACGCTTGACCCTTCCAGAACGCCCAACTTTAAAGGTCTTATCTCCGGCGCCACCTACACCGACGACCAGATTGCCGCGACCATGCGGGACTGTTATGCCCGCACCGGCTACGTCCTGGACCCCCACGGCGCCTGCGGCTACCGTGCTCTGAAAGAGCAACTGCAACCCGGCGAAGTCGGCATCTTCCTGGAAACCGCACACCCCGCCAAGTTCAAGGACACCGTGGACCGTATCCTCGGCATCGATCTTCCCATCCCCGAAAAACTACAGGCCTTCATGCGCGGACAGAAACAGTCCATCCCAATGACCCGCCAGTTCGAGGACTTCAAAGAATACCTTCTGCAGCAACAATAACAATTTGTCTGCTTTCTTTTGTCTCTAAGCCGTATCAATCACCGCTTCGCGATCTATCGCCGTGGGTGCGCAGAACCTACGGTAGCGAATGTCCACCCCCCAATTTGCAGGCTGGAAGCGTGCCCATCATGCATAGAGTTCTCTGAGCACCCTGTGGGGTGCTCTTTTTTTGACCATTTTCTGATTTGATTATTCTGTTTCATGTTACTTTTGCGCATGAAATGGCGAAAGCCGAAAGCACAAAAGCATGGAAAAAGAAGAAAAACGCATAATTGCTATGGGGCGGATGAAGAATAATAAAAGATGGGAAAAATGCCTCATCTTCGCCCGCTTTTTCCACTTTTAACGCCATAATCACACCATAGTTGAAAATAAATTCGTAATTTTGCCCCCGAAATAAACAACAATAGGAGAAAAGAATTATGGAAACAGCAATCAGAGCCATTCCGCCACTTTACGGTAAGACGGCAAAGTCGTTCGAGAACGAGGCTGAGCGCACGGGGCAGAGTCCGAGCACGCAGGATTATCGCCACGAGGTAAAGGTGGTTGCCAATTTTCTCAGAACAAATAATACATTGTAGTTATGGGCAAAATAAAAAGTGACATTTTACATGTGAAGGGTATCGATGTAGGCATCTACACCGAGGACTATCGCAATGAATTTATCTCGCTGACCGACATTGCCCGCTATCGCAACAGTGATGACCCGCGCTTCGCCATACAGAACTGGATGCGCAATCGCAACACTATCGAGTTCCTTGGTCTTTGGGAGAGTCTCCATAACCCATCCTTTAACCGTGTGCAATTCGACACGTTTAAAACTGAGGCAGGCCTTAACCGTTTCATCATGACGCCCTCCAAGTGGATTGAACAAACGGGAGCCATTGGCATCACCTCAAAGGCTGGACGCTACGGAGGTGGCACATACGCGCACAGCGACATTGCGATGGAGTTCGCCTCTTGGATTTCTGCAGAGTTCAAGCTCTACTTGATGAAGGATTACCGCCGTTTGAAGTATGACGAGAACTCGCGCCTTTCTCTATCATGGAACCTCAATCGCGAAATATCCAAGCTCAACTACCGCGTTCATACCGATGCAATTCAGCAGAACCTTCTGCCACCAGAATTGACAAAAGAACAGCAATCATACGTCTATGCAGACGAAGCCGACATGCTAAACGTGGCACTCTTCGGTATGACGGCAGCCCAATGGCGGTCGCAGAACCCAGGACGCAAAGAAAACATCCGCGACTGTGCTTCGCTACAGCAACTGCTTGTACTGGCTAATATGGAATCCTACAATGCGTTGCTTATTGAACAGAAGCAATCGCAAGGCGAACGTCTTCAAGCTTTACGCCAGATGGCAGTCAGACAGCTACAGGTGCTTTCTTCACTTGATGTCTCAAGTCTCCCACAGTTGCCATCAATGAATAATCTTTAAAATGATATTAGACAATGAGCGGACAGACCGACAGAAATTGAAACGATAACGTCCGCTCCGTTCTTACCAACAGAGAAATTATGAAGAAAACCATTATCACCTCACTATATTCTGTATTCGCCAATTCTGGCGCGGGACCCACTTCGGGAGCAAAAGCAGGGCACGCAAAAAAAGCTGTAACCTGTAATGGTTCTTGGAGTCCGAGATAATGGTGTCAGGAGCGTTTGATACGGGCATCTTCACGGTTAGGTGCCTTTATCTGGAGCCCCAGGAACGGTTATCTGGAACGAGAGATGCAGTTTTCATGAAAAAAAATATTTTGTTTGAGAAACACTACACTCTACACTAAATGGGCAGGATTAGTGTAGAGTGTAGTGTTTTCTGAAGAAAAAAAATTTTTTTCGCGCTTAAGCTCAAGTCGGGATTAGGTTAAGTTCAAGTGGGGATGCGCCTAAGCGCGGTTGAAGATGAGGCCAAGGGTTCGGCTTGTCCAGCAAGGGTTGGACAAGGGAAAAGGTACTGTGGCATTTGCACAGCGTCTGGTATTTCGAGGTCAAGCGAATAAAGAAAAGTGCCAAGTCGTAAGGACGAAAGTGTCAAGTCGTATTAAGACAACGAGCGGTGGACACCAAACACGCACTCCGAGAGTGTGCCCCAACAGGACACCGAGACAGATGTGGAATAACGGTTAGCGGACTACTTGTGTGAAGACGGGAGCTTCACCTTCTGCGACTGTCACATAGACCTGGATGACGGTGGGAGGCATCTGGGGTTTGTCGTCGTCAGCGGCTGGGGCAGCCTCGCGAGGCAGGTTCTCGGCGGTGAAGAGGTACTCAACGCCATCAGGAATGGTGCGGGAGGCGACGGTCTTGGCCTTGGCATTCAACATGGGGTAGCCATCCACGGCGGCATCAAAGATGGCTGCCTCCTCGGCACTCACCTCATGCTGTTCGGGGAACTCCTGGGGCTGGAAGAATTCGCCCTCCAGGAAGCCACCAGCTTTCAGGAACTGATCCACCTCCCTGGGCACTGCTGCCATACGGGCGGCACGAACGCCATAGCCGGGAAGCAGCTCTGCGCCAGGCTGTTTCGCAGCCAGGTCCTTCACGCTGGAGTCCAGTCCGCCACTGCCAAAGGTGCAGAAGGGCACCACCTTCTTGCCACTCAAATCCACGTTGTCCAGGAAGGCAGCCACGGGAGGAGCAAAGGTGCCGAACCAAATCGGGTAACCAATAAAGATGACATCATACTGGGCGAGGTCAGCAGCCACTGGCTGAATCTCGGGCTTGATGCCCTGCTCGCGTTCCTGCATGCAACGAGCAATTGTAGCCTGGAAATCACCATCGTAGGGTGTCACGGGCACGATTTCTTCAATGTCAGCGCCCAGACGGGTGGCAATTTCCTGGGCCACGGTCTGCGTGTTGGAGGTTTGAGAGTAATAGAGGACGAGCACTTTCTGTGCTTCTTTCTTGGGGCCGCAGGAAACGGCAACGGCTGCTACAGCCACGAGGGCCAGCATCATTTTCAGAGTTTTCATACTTCCTTGCTTTTTATGGGTTTTACTTCAGATGAGGGGAATTCCGGCGGCGCGACATTCGGCACGCATGGCGTCGGGCCAGATGCTGGACTGGGTCTCACCGATGTGGGCCTTGTGCAGCAGAATCATGCAGAGACGGCTCTGTCCCAGACCGCCACCGATACTCAGCGGCAGCTCGCCGCTCAGCAGACGCTGGTGGAAGAAGAGCTGCTTGCGCTCCTCTTTTCCTTGCAGAGCCAGCTGACGTTCCAGGGCTTCCTTGTCCACACGGATGCCCATGGAAGAGAGCTCGATAGAGCGGTTCAGCAGAGGGTACCAGACCAGCAAGTCACCATTGAGGCCGCAGAAGCCGTCCTCGTTGGGCGTGGACCAGTCATCATAGTCCGGAGCGCGGGTGTCATGCTCCTTCCCGTCGGCCAACTTGCCGCCTATACCTATAATAAATACAGCACCATAGGCCTTGCAGATGGCATCCTCGCGCTCCTTCGGCGTGAGGTCGGGATACTGCCGGCGCAACTCCTCACTGTGGATGAAGTGCACTTCCTCTGGCAGGAACGGTTTCAGCTGAGGGTACATCTCGCTCAGATAATATTCTGTGCGCAGGATGCAACCGTAGATGCGGTTCACGGTGCGACGCAGGTATTTCAGGGTGCGGTCCTCGCGAGTCATTGTACGCTCCCAGTCCCACTGGTCCACGTAGATGCTGTGGATATTATCCAACTCCTCGTCGGCCCGCACGGCATTCATATCTGTGATGACGCCGAATCCGGGCTGCACGTGGTACTCTGCCAGCGTGTTGCGTTTCCACTTGGCCAACGAGTGCACAATTTCAGCAGGCGCATCGTTCATGTCTTTAATGGGGAAGGTCACAGCACGCTCCACGCCGTTGAGGTCATCGTTCAGTCCGAGTCCCTTCAACACAAACAGCGGTGCCGTCACACGACGCAACCTCAGCTCACTGCTCAGGGAGCTGAGGAAGAAGTCCTTGATTTTCTTGATAGCGAGCTCGGTCTGTTGTAGATCGAGCGCAGGTTGATAGCCTTGAGGCTTAATGAGTTTGCTCATTTTCTACTTTGTATTGTCATTTTGCGGTGCAAAGGTACAGCTTTTCTTTCATATTGACAAGAAAAACGGCAAATATGTCGTCAGAAGAAACAAAATCCCCACTGTTTCTTACTGTAACTCTACGTCGCATCAAGAAAAATGAAAGGAAAAGCACTTCTTTTTGCCCGTGAATTGCCTTCTGAGGAAAGATTTTTGCCTGAAATTTTGGTCACGTCAGCAGAAAAGCGTACCTTTGCACCGCTTTTGGCTCCGTAGCTTAGCTGTATAGAGCGTCGGATTCCGGTTCCGAAGGTCGCGGGTTAGAATCCCGCCGGAGTCACAAAAACAACTTGCCCGCATCCCTTGAGAGGACGCGGGCAAGCTTTTGTTTATTCAAGGACGAGGGAAAAGCCCTCGCTTCAATTTTACTTGACCTCTTCGAAGTCGGCATCCTGGATGTTATCACCCTGCTGGCCGCCTTGCTGCTGACCACCCTGGGCTCCGCCGTTGAAGCCTGCACCCTGTGCACCGTCGAAGGGGCCGCCGGCACCGTTGAAGGGGTTACCCTGAGCGCCTGCACCTGCCTGCTGTGCAGCCTGATACATCTTCTGAGCGGCATTGTTGAGTTCGTTGGTGGCAGCGTCGATGGCAGCGAGGTCCTGAGCCTTGTGGGCATCGCGGAGCTTCTGGAGGGCAGCCTCCACCTCGGCTTTCACGTCGGCGGGAAGCTTGTCACCGCTTTCCTTGAGCATGTTCTCGGTCTGGAAAATCATGCTGTCGGCGTGGTTCAACTTGTCAATCTTCTCGCGCTCCTTCTTGTCGGCGTCGGCGTTGGCCTCGGCCTCGGCCTTCATGCGCTCAATCTCTTCCTTGGAGAGTCCGCTGCTGGCCTCGATGCGGATAGCCTGTTCCTTACCAGTGGCCTTGTCCTTGGCGCTGACCTTCAGGATGCCGTTGGCATCGATATCGAAGCTGACCTCAATCTGAGGCACGCCACGACGTGCGGGAGCGATGCCGGTGAGGTTGAACTGACCGATACTCTTGTTCTGGGCAGCCATAGGACGCTCACCCTGCAGCACATGGATGGTCACCTCGGTCTGGTTGTCGGCTGCGGTGGAGAACACCTCGCTCTTCTTGCAGGGGATGGTGGTGTTGGCGTCGATGAGGCGAGTCATCACACCGCCGAGGGTCTCGATACCCATGGACAGCGGCGTCACATCCAGCAGCACGATGTCACCCACGCCTGCTTCCTTGTTAAGGATAGCACCCTGAATGCTGGCACCCACGGCCACCACCTCATCAGGATTCACGCCCTTGCTGGGCACCTTGCCGAAGAAGTCTTCCACGAGCTTCTGAATGGCGGGGATACGGCTGGAGCCGCCCACGAGGATGACCTCATCGATATCGCTGTTGGAGAGACCTGCATCCTGCATAGCCTTCTGGCAGGGCACCTTACAAGCCTGGATGAGGCTGTCGGCCAGCTGCTCGAACTTGGCACGCGTGAGGGTCATCACCAGGTGCTTGGGCACACCGTTCACAGCGGTGATATAAGGCAGGTTGATCTCGGTGCTGGTGCTGGAGGAGAGCTCAATCTTGGCCTTCTCGGCAGCTTCCTTCAGGCGCTGCAGAGCCATCGGGTCTTGCTTCAGATCCACTCCTTCCTGCATGCGGAACTCATTGGCCATCCAATCGATGATGACCTGGTCGAAGTCGTCGCCGCCAAGGTGAGTGTCACCATTGGTGCTGAGCACCTCAAAGACGCCACCGCCAAATTCCAGAATGGAGATATCGAACGTACCGCCGCCGAGGTCGAAGACGGCAATCTTCATATCCTTGTTGGCCTTGTCAACACCATAGGCCAATGCAGCAGCGGTGGGCTCGTTGACGATACGCTT
>JAFZSP010000068.1 GCA_017619335.1 Bacteroidaceae bacterium | reverse complement strand
GGTTATAGCGGCGGGGTCCCACCTCTTCCCATCCCGAACAGAGAAGTTAAGCCCGCTTGCGCCGATGGTACTGCACACCCGTGGGAGAGTAGGTAGCCGCCACTTTTCAATGAGAAGCCCCCGAGATCGGGGGCTTTTTCTGTATCTGGCGGCTACCTGCTCTTCCACGGGGCCCCATACCTCCTTTCTGAATTTTTCCTAAAAAAATCGTCACACCGTCACATTTTAGGGTAATGGATTGATGGTTAGGAGGATAGGTGGTGACAGAAAGTGTGACGGATGTGTGACAGGTGACGTTTTTGACATTTTTATGTGCGATTTTTGTCCTATTATACCAGTTTTTTCAGATTTTTTTTGTACCTTTGCAGCGAACTTATAAACATCTAAACATCATCCATCATGAAATTCGATCTTCAATTCTCCGACATCCCCCACAACTGGGCCATCTGCTATCTGCAGGACTGCCCGCTGGCCAGTACCTGCCTGCGTCATCGCGCAGCCACGCTGGCACCCGCTACGCTCCGTCACCATGACTGCGTGCTGCCTGCTGCCCGCAGCGAGGAGAGCTGCGCGCTCTTCGTGGCCGACCAGCCTGCCCGCATCGCCTACGGCATGACGGACATCCTTCCCGGTGCCAAGTCCTGGGAAGTGAAATCCCTGCGCGATGCCATCATGCCTCTCTTCGGTAGCCGCGCACAGTTCTACCGTTACCGCGCTGGTGACTATCCTATCACGCCAGAGCAGCAGGAAAAGGTGGCCGCCATCTTCAGCCATCGCGGCATCAGCAAGGAGCCGCATTATGATCGCGTCGAAGTCACCTATTACTTCCCAAATGATTGATTTTTGTTGTCTCACTATTGAGACGGACTTGTCTCACCTCTGAGACGGAATTGTCTCACATTTGAGACAGAGTTGTCTCAATAATGAGACAGAACTGTCTCAATAATGAGACGGAATTGTCTCACCGATGAGACAAACTGATCACAAGGATGAGAAACGCTTGACCAGCGCCAGCGCCAATCTTTTTCTTTCACACGAATGTAAAAGTAAAGGAGGATACAACTATGAAAAAAGAATATATGAAGCCCTCAATACTGGTTCTCAAACTGAAACCGACAACGATGATCTGCACCAGTCCTGTCCCCCCCTTCCACTATCCAGGCCCATTCGGTTATGTTCCTGGCCAGCACGGGGATGGCGAGCAGCTGATGGCATAACAGACCGTATAGCAGCATGATCACAACGGCTTATCGTCCGCGTAATGCGGGCCATGATTATTATGGGCGCGGCACCTACCTCATCACCTTGGTGGTCAGTGGGCGCCAGTCGTTGTTGTCGCGGTTGCCAGACACAGGGACGGGTGCTCCCTCTGTCCTTCTCACACCATTGGGCGCGGCTGTGGAGCAGGCGTGGCAGAGGACCCCTGAGGCTCAGGCTGCTCATGGGAACCGCGTCGTGGTACATGCCAGTGTGTGTATGCCCGACCATTTCCATGGTGTCATCGAGGTGCTGGATCCTATGGAATGGAGCCTCGGTGATCGCAGCTACGGTGCCTTCGGCAATCTGTTCCTGCTGCGGTGGGCACGGAAGATCCAGGTGATGTGTCACCGCCGGCATCCCGTCACCGGCCAACGCTACGAGGACACTGCCGACTATGCCGATGACCGTCGACAGTGCTTCCATAATCTCAATGCGCTGGCGGCGGAGATTTGTACATTCAATGGTGAAGCAAAAATTCTAAGAAATAAATAACTATGACAAAACAAAACATTCTTTCCCGGGCAGCGGTGCTGCTCATGATGGTGTTCACGATGACCGTGCCGACGGCGTGGGCAGATTGGTCTGGTGTCGGCAAAGGAACAGTGTCTGAACCGTATCAGATTACGAGTTATGCACAACTGAAGGAGTTTGCCACCATTGTCAATGATGGAAATACCAGCGCCTGTGCCATCCTGACGACTGACATTGCGTGTACATACAATACTGATGGTGATTATGATGCGCCTATCGGTAATGGCACAAAGCCATACGCCGGCACTTTCAATGGACAAGGCTATGCCATCACTCATCTCCGCGTCAGTGAGGTGAGTGGCGGCATCGGCTTCTTCGGCGTGATTAAGGGGGCTACTGTCAAGAATGTCATTCTCGACTTCCCCAAGGTCAGTTCCACCGGAACCGTGGTTCCCACCCAGCTCGGCGCCCTCATCGGTTTGGGCGACAGCGGAGACAACACCACCAACACCGTAGAAAACTGCCTCGTCATCAGTCCAACCCTCACCATCAACCAGAGCAGCAACATCAGCCTCGGCGCCATCATCGGCACCATTTATGGCACCACCACCGTCACTAACTGCTTCTACTGCGCTTCCGACACCTATAAGCCTATAGGCAACGACAATGCTGGCACCCGGAACAATATCTCCCGCGCCTACCAAATTACTGAGACGCAGGAATCCATGCCATCGTTGAAGGCAGACGACAAGGTGGTGTTCCGTCGCTCGTTTACCAAAGACGTGGCTTCGACGGTTTGCCTGCCGTTTGGTATTGATGCCACGCAGGTGGCTGTCGATGGTAAGTTCTACACCTTCGCAGGGGTGGATAAGACTGGCGAGAAGTGGGAGGTCATCATGCAGGAGGCAGATCCTAAAGCAAATCCTCCCGTCGCAGGCAATGAAGCCAGCACGCTGACAGCCAACACGCCGTACCTCTTCATGCCTGCAGCTACCGGCCCGGTGCTGTTCTTTGGCGAGGCGGCAGATGTTAGCAGTGCTGGCACGACAGAAGATGCGGAAGGATGGACATTCAAGGGCACATATAACAAGAGGGTGTGGGATGGGAAGAACAACGCGGCCGAGATCGGCCACGTTTATGGGTTCGCGGCACAGAGCTATGCAGGGGGGACTTACAATGTCAGTCCTGGTGACTTCGTGATGGCGGCTGAGGGTGCCAGTATCGAGCCGTTCCGCGCCTATTTGGAGTACAATTCTGGAGGGCAGTCCAATGGGACGAAGCGGAGAAATACACCCGCTGAAACTGGGCCACTCCCCACGAGGATGGCTGTGCGCTTGGTGGGCGCTGACGGCATAGTGACGGGCATCGGCGGCCTCACCCCCGATCCCTCTCCCGTGGGCGAGGGGAGCTGGTTCACGCTGGATGGCCGCAAGCTCAACAGCGCACCGAACGCATGCGGTCTTTACATCCATCACGGTCAAAAGGTAATCAAAAAGTAAATAAAAAACTCACGGCTCGTCCGTGAGTTTTTTATTTTTTACGATGCCCCAGCCAGTGGCGGCGACGAGGATGCTGGTGAGGGGCGAGAGGAGGTTGAAAAAGCAGTAGGGAAGGTAGGTGAGGGTGGCCACGCCAAGGACGGTGCTCTGGACGAGTCCGCAGGTGTTCCAGGGTACGAGGACCGAGGTCACGGTGGCGCCGTCCTCACAGGTGCGGCTGAGCAGTCGGGATTCCAGTCCCCGCTGGCGATAGGTCTCCTGGAAGACGGAACTGGTCAGAATGATGGACAGGAACTGGTCTGCGAGTGCCACGTTACAGAAGATGCCGGTGCATACGGTGCTGGCGACGAGCGAGGCGGTGCCCTTGATGAACCGCAGGCAGAGACTCATCACATCAGCCAAGACGCCCGTGGCGGTGACAGCACCTCCGAAGACCTGTGCACAGATGATGAGCCAGACGGTGGGCATCATTCCTGCCATGCCATTGGTGTGAATGAGACGGTCCAGTTCGGGCGAACCTGTCTGCAGTTGCGTGGATGAGTAAATGGCCCGCATCACTCCCTCGTAGGAGGCCCGCAGGCTGTCCTCTGTGCGGCCCGCAATCTGTGCCACCAAGTGCGGTTGCCAGACGGCTGCCACGATGGCCGCCATCAGTGCCGCCAGGAACAGCACGACCATCGCGGGCCAGCGGCGGACAATCATCACTCCCGTGAGGACCGGCACCAGGAGCAGCCACGGTGAGATGACAAAGGTCTGTCGCAGCTGGGAGAGGAAAGCCACATCGGTGTTGGACGGCACCTCCATCATCAGGCCTGCCACGGTGAAGATGAGCAGGGAGATGCCAAAGGTGGGGATGGTGGTCCTCATCATGTAGCGGATGTGGGTGAAGAGCGGCGTTCCTGAGACGCTGGAGGCTAAGACGGTGGTGTCTGACAGCGGGGAGAGCTTGTCGCCGAAGTAGGCCCCCGTGATGATGCTTCCTGCCACCCAGCCGTCGGGGAAACCGTGGGCGTGACCAATTCCCATCAGTGCCACACCGATGGTGGCGACGGTGGTCCATGAGGATCCCACCATCAGGCTGACGAGGGCGCAGAAGAGGCTGCTGCTGACCAGAAACCATTCTGGCCGCAGGATCTGCACACCATAATAGATCATGGTGGGCACAATGCCGGAGACCATCCACGTGCCGCCGATGGCGCCGATGAGCAAGAGGATGATGATGGCAGGCATGCAACTGGAGATCTTGGCGGTCATTTCGGCTTCCAAGACGGCCCAGTCCAGGCGACGGATCAGGAAACCCACGAGAACGCAGATGGCGGATGCAATCAGGATGGATACTTGGCTGGCACCTTCCAGGGCGTCTGTGCCGAAGGTGGAGACGCAGAGTGCGATGAGGGCAATCAGCGCCACGAAGGGGATGAGGGAGAGGAGTTTCAATGTTTCAAGTTTCAGGTTTCAAGTTTCAGGTTTAGAGGTGCTTGTGTTCTGCGACGGCGGTGAAGAAGGCATCGCCGCTGGAGTTGAGGGCTGTCTCCACGGAGTCCTGAACGACGCCGATGATGAAGCCCACACCCACCGCTTGCATGGCGATGTCGGCCGGGATGCCGAAGAGGGAGCAGGCCATGGGCACCAGCAGCAACGAGCCGCCCGCCACACCCGAGGCACCGCAGGCCCCCAACGTAGCCATCACGCTGAGCAACAGTGCCGAGAGGAAGTTCACCTCCAGCCCGGTGGTGTGTACCACTGCTAACGTCAGAACGGTGATGGTCACCGCGGCACCGTTCATATTGATGGTGGAACCCAATGGGATGCTGACAGAATAAAAGTCCTCGTCCAGCCCTAAGCGGCGGCATAAGTCCATGTTTATGGGGATGTTAGCGGCTGAGGAACGGGTGAAGAGTGCATTGAGTCCGCTCTCCCGCAGGCATTGCCACAGGAGCGGGTAAGGGTTGCGCCGCATGATGATGGCTGCCAAAAGTGGGTTCACCACCAACGCTGTGATGGCCATGCAGCCCACAAGCAGTGCCAAGAGGCGACCGTAGTCGGTGAAGATTTCCAGTCCGCTCTCCGAGACCGATGAGAAGACCAGTCCCAAGATGCCGAACGGCGCGAACTGAATGATCCACTTGACGGCCTGCGACACCACCTCGGAAAAGTCCGAGACCACGCGGATAGTGGTCTCGCTGGCCTTGAGTTTCAGCGCAATACCCGTGATGACCGACCAGAAGAGGATGCCGATGTAGTTGGCCGAAGAGACCGACAGCAGCGGGTTGGTGACCATATTGGTCAGTAGGTTGGAGAAGACCTCTGCCAGTCCGTCGGGCGCTTCGCCGGAGGCCGCGTCGTGCAACGTCAGTGACACCGGAAAGAGGAAACTGCCCGTGACGGCCACGAAGGCTGCCAACAATGTGGAGAGCAGGTACAACATGATCACCGTGCGGAAGCGCGGGCCCAGTCCGCCTTTGGCTTTGGCGATGGATGCCGTCACCAATATGGCCACCAACACGGGTGCCACCGCCTTCAGGGCACTCACGAAGATCTTCCCGAGGATGCCGATAAACGTCCAGCCGGGCAGTGACAGGCCCAGGACGACACCCAACAAGAGGCCGGCCAAGATGCGCAACACCAGACTGGTGTCTGTCCAGCGGCGCAGGATAGAGGAAAATGCGTTCATGGCTCTTTGATGGTTATTCGTTTGATGCTGACGGCTTTGCGCGGACGCTCCTTGGCGTCAACCGGCGTTCTCCCGATGCGGAGTGCCACTGGCATCCCTTCCACCACTTCCCCGAAGACCGTGTATTCTCCATCCAAGTGCGGCGCACCGCCGATGCGTGCGTAGGTCTGCTTCTGGACATCACTGAACGGGGCCGGCGGGTTGTGGGCCAGCGTCTCTTCGGCCTGCACCTGTAGTTGGTTGAGAAGGGTTTGGTGGGCTGCATGGTCGGTGGCTTTCAGCTGTGAGAGCTCCTCGGCGTGTTCCTGTTGGAGTCGTTCGAAGAGCGCCTGCACCTTGCCCTCGTAGAGCAGCACCTGCAGCTCTGCTAACTGTGCGCTGGTCTGCTTCTTTCCCGTGACGATGTACCACTGGAGGGCACTGGAGGCGTGGCCGGGGTTGATGCTGTCCGGCTCCCGTGCCATGGCCAGGGCACCCTGCTTGTGGAAGTGGCGCGGATAGACGATTTCTGCGGGAATGGTGCGGGTCTCGCGGGCCTTCCCGGCCTGCTCGTCCTCCTGCTGCACCCGCTCGTTTCTCACTCTCAGCGAGGTGTCTCCCGCCTGGATGACCATCTCGGGAACGATACGGTTGAAGAGGATGCCATCGTACATCCCCTCGCGCGCGTTCCTTATAAAGTTATCGCGGTGCAGCGGTGTGTCATCGTAGAGTCTGAGGCGGATGTCACCTTCCGATGTCTCTATGAGCACCTCCGTCTTTCCGATGGAAGCGTATTTGTCCTTGCAGGCCGTGAGGATGCTCAGGGTGAAGGCTGCGGCCAGTGCAAAGAAGGGTGTAAAGCGGTTTCTGTTCATCGTAGAAATGACGTTTTTGTGGGATTTTGCGTGCAAAATTAGCGATTTTTCTTAAATGTGAAGCCTGCGAGTGCAGTTTTTTACAGAAAAAGGTGGAGATATGCGCGATTCTTCCTATTTTTGCAGTCAAAAGACGCGTTTGTCATTCACAAAACCTCGTTTATGAAGCGCTTCCTCCTCTGGGCAGCAGTGATTCTGGCTACACCCGTTGTGCTTGTGCTGTTGCTGTTCTTTCTGCTTTACCTTCCTCCCGTGCAGGACTATGCCGTGCGGAAGGCGATGGCTGTTGCCTCCGAGGAGACGGGCTTGGACGTGCAGATAGACAGACTGCGGTTGCGTCCGCTGTTGGATCTCGACTTGCAGGGCTTCACGGCTGTGGATGCCGATGGTGACACCCTGCTGAGTGCCCGTCACTTGGTGGTGGATCTGGATATGACTTCCATCCTGAAAGGCCGTGTGGGCTTGGACGCGCTGGAACTCTCCGAGGCCCAGGTGAACAGCAAGGAACTGATTGCCGCTGCCCTGATTCGCGGAAGCCTGCAGCGCCTGGTGTTGACGGACGATGTGGATCTGAAGGCGCAGCGTGTGCTGCTGAAAGACATCACGGGTACGGGCTTGGACTTGGATATTGCTCTGCGGGACACGCTCGTGGAGGAAGACACCACCGTCAGCGAGCCCCTGCCCTGGGTGATTGAAGTGCAGCAGGCCGCCTTGACCGCCATGCGGCTTCGTTTTGCCACGCCTGGCGATTCCATGGCTGTGATGACCCATGTCAACCGACTGGCACTCAGTGAGGTGACGGCCGATTTGGGACGACAGCTGTATCAGGTGAAGACGGCTGGCCTCAACGCCGACAGCGTCTGGACGAATCAGCTCCCGCGTATAGACGCATTTGCCGATTCGTCCAGTCGTGTTCCCGTTTTCCTCCAGACGCGGTTGCAACAGCTGCAAATGGACGCGTCTGACATCGTTTTTGACGGCGAACGCGGCCACTTGGCGCTGCCCTCGATGAACCTGCAGACCCCCACGTCCAAGGTGACAGCGGCTGCCGACTTGGATTTCAATGCCTTGACGGCAGGGCAGGGTGGGGGCTTGATGGTCTCCGTGGAGACCAGTCTCAGCCGTGAAGACGTGCTGGCTGTCGCCACGGATTACTTGCCGGCAGGCTTCTCCGAGGCCTACCCGGACGTGCCGCTGAACCTCCGCCTCTCGGCTTCCGGAAATATGGAAGCGCTGACGCTGGACCGTATCGAGGCTGCCTTGCCCGGTTCCATTTACTTGGATGCGAGTGGTAAGGTGGGCGGCTTGGCGGGTGAACCGCCAAGCACACTGTGGGCCGACGTGGCTTTCAATGCTGAGCTGAAGGACCTGAACTGGTTGCGGCCCTTGGCGGATGGTGCGCTGGACGGCATCGCCCTGCCACCGATGACTTTAGGCGGAAAGGTGACAGCCGACGGTCCCACCTACGGGGTTGATGCGCTGCTGCATGAGGGAGCCGGTGTCGTGGGACTGAAAGGAACAGTGGATACCCGTGAGGCGATGACCTACGATGCCACTGTCTCTGTCAACCGATTGAATGTAAGACACTTTCTTCCGAGAGACAGCATTGGCGTCCTGAGCCTGACGGCCAAGGCCCACGGCAGCGGCACCGACATCTTTGATCGCGCCACCAAGATCGCCGCCGAGGCGCGTGTCACACAACTGAACTATGGCCATTATGACCTCAGCGGCATGACTGCCAAGGCACAGGTGAGCGGCGGCCGCGGCAAACTCCAGTTGGACGCCGACAACAAACTGCTCACCGCCACCGCCACCGCCGACGCCCTGCTGGCGAAGAAGACCAACCTCACCTTCGGCCTGGATCTGCAGCGCGCTGACTTGCAGGCGTTAGGACTCATAGACCACCCGATGAAGGCGGCGATGTGCCTGCACGTGGACGGTACCACCAACTTGTCCGACCATCATCAGATGGAGGGTTTTATCTCTGATATGGTCATCGTGGAAGCCGACAGCGTCATCCGCTGGAAGGACATCGAAGTCTCTGCCCTGCTGCGTCCCGATACCACCCACGTGTTCCTGCAGAGCGGCGACCTGCTGGTGACAGCCAACGGTCACACCGGTTATGATCGTCTGCTCACCCAGCTGGATCACTTCACCACGGAGCTCAGCCGTCAGCTGGCCGACCGCCGGCTGGACCAGGATGCCTTGCGCGCGCGCTTACCTTTATTAGATGTGAGGGTGCAGGCAGGCCACGACAATCCCTTCTACAATGGACTGAAGATGTTGGGCTATGAGTTTGAGAACGTGCGCTTTGCCATGACGATGAATCCCCATGACGGCGTCAATGGCGGCGGACGCATCTATAAGCTGAACACGGGTGCCGTGCTGCTGGATACCATCGGTTTCCATGCCTATCACGACTCCACCGGTATGAGGTTAGACGCCCGCATCCACAACGACCGGCGCAACCCGCAGATCAGTTTTGAGGCACGGATGACTGCACTCCTGTTGCCCACCGGCGCCAGCGCCAACCTCCTTTTCTTTGATGACCGCGGGCGCAAGGGCGTGGATTTGGGGGCTGTGGCTACGATGGAAGAAGAAGGGTTCCGACTGCATGTGGAGCCGCTGAATCCTGTCATCGCCTACCGCACCTTCCGCCTGAATCCCGACAACTATGTGATGCTGGGCCGTGAGGGACGCATCAACGCCGACCTGGACTTGCAAGCCGACGACGGCACTGGCTTGAAGCTCTATTCCACGCCTAATGACGAGGCGCTGCAAGACCTCTCTGTCTCTGTGAACCGTCTGAATCTCGGCGAGTTGATGAGCGTACTGCCCTACGCGCCACACATCACAGGCTTCCTCCACGGCGACGCCCACCTTATCCAGACGCCCGACCACCTGTCTGTCTCGGCCGATATGAATGTGAACGATATGACCTACGAGGGTGCTGCCCTCGGGCAGTTGGGTGTGCAGGCCGTCTATCTGCCCAATGCCGACGGCAGCCATTTCATCGACGGCAGCCTGCTGCAGACGGGAATGCCTGTGGCCACGTTCTCAGGCACTTACACCCCCAAGGGTGAGCAAGGCCTCTTGGATATCACCACCCAATTGGAGCGTCTGCCGTTCTCCCTGGCCAACGGCTTCATCCCCGACGGCCTGGCCAGGCTGGAAGGAGTGGCCATCGGAGAGATGCACGTCGGCGGTACCACGGACAAACCCGTGGTGGATGGCTTCCTGACCACCAGCGGACTGAAGCTCCTGTCCGATGCCTACAGCCTGCGGCTGAGTTTTCAGGACGATACCATCCGTGTGGCAGCCAGCGACTTGCAGTTTGACCGCATAGAGGTGTATTCGGTGGGGAAGAACCCGTTTGTGCTGGACGGCGGCATCAATTTCTCCAACCTGGACCGCATCACCGTGAACACCACCATGGCTGCCAAGGACTTTGAACTCATCAACGCCAAGAAGACCCAGAAGGCGCAGGCCTACGGCAAGGTCTTCGTGGATTTCAACGCCTTCCTGCGCGGCACGCTGGACAACCTGACCATGTACGGGCGACTGAATGTGTTGCCCGATACCGATGTGACCTACGTGCTCACCGACTCGCCTCTCTCTGCCGAGGACCAGCTGGCGGAATTGGTGGAATTTGTTGATTTTGAAGACTCTCTGCGTGTGCTGGAGCCTGAGAGCACGATGCCCCAGAACCTCAACGTCATCATGAATGTGAACATCGCCGATGCGGCGCAGGTGCACTGTCTGCTCAGCCCCGACGCCTCCAGCTATGTGGATCTGGAGGGCGGTGGCGAGCTGTCGATGACCTATTCTCCCGAGAAAGACCTGCAGCTCACGGGCCGTTACACCATCAACAGCGGCACGATCAAATACACGATGATGGTGATTCCGCTGAAGGAGTTCACCATCCGCAGCGGCAGTTATGTGGAGTTCCGCGGGCCGTTGATGAATCCGACGCTGAACCTCACCGCCACGGAACGTGTGCGCACGACGGTGACAGAGAACGAACACCCGCGTTCCGTCAGCTTTGATGTGGGACTGAGCATCACCCAGACGCTGCAGAATATGGGCCTGGAGTTCACGCTGGAAGCGCCAGAGGATCTGACCATTCAGAACGAACTGGCCAGTATGTCGAAGGAGCAGCGTGGTCGTCTGGCTGTGACCATGCTGGCCACGGGAATGTATATCAACGATGCCGGCAGTGCTACGCAGGGTGGTGTCAACGGACAGAACGCCCTGAATGCCTTCCTCCAGAGCCAGATCTCCAACATCACCGGCAAGGCGCTGAAAAGTGTGGATCTGTCTGTGGGTCTGGAACAGGGAACGACCGCCTCCGGCAGCACCACCACGGACTACAGCTTCCGTTTTGCCAAGCGCTTCTGGGGCAACCGCGTCAGCGTCATCGTGGGTGGACGTGTCAGCACGGGAAATGAAGTGGAGAACAACGGCCAGAGCATCATAGACAATGTCTCTGTGGAATACCGCTTAGACAAGAGCGCCAGCCGTTACATCCACGTGTTCTATGACAAGAGTTACGAGAGCCTGATGGACGGTGAAATCCTGGAGATGGGTGCCGGTCTGGTGCTCCGCAAGAAGTCTGCCCGTCTGGGTGAATTGTTCCTCTTTAAGAAGAAAGACAAAAATGTGCCGTAAAAAGAACTTTTACATCCTACATTTTACATTCATCATCATCATTTCGGTGATGACGGCTTCCTGCTATCCCACTTCCAACCTGCCGGAGGACGAGGTGCTCTATACCGGAATCTCCGAAATCGCCTACAATCGCAAGGCCCGTGCACGCCACGAGAAAGCACAGCCCGACAGCACAGGTGTCATCACCTCGCTGGCCGAGGCCTATCACACCGTGGAAGGACTGCTGGCGGGGCAGGCCGATGCCCGCGCCCTGCTCCAGCGGATGATTGACAACCGTGACAGCACGATGACACTGGGACAGTTGGACACGATTCGTCAGGAGCTCGCCGTGATCGACAAGGCGATGATTACCACCCGCGAGGAAGTGGAAGCCGCCCTGGCCTACGCCCCCAACGGCAACTTCTTCGGCAGCTCCTACACGCGGTGGCCGTTCTCCATCGGACTGGGGTTCTATAACAGCTTCGTCCGGGACAGTTCGGGTATCGGCAAGTGGCTCTTTAACAGCTTCTCCACACAGCCCCGCACCATCTCCATGGCCAACCCTCGACTGCGCACACAGGTGGCCAGGCAGGCGCTGCGCAACTATGGTTTCTTCCGCGGAAACGTGGATTTTGACATTCAGTATGACCCGCGTGACTCCCTCAAGGCCAAGGTCGGCTATTCCGTCTATCCGGGTCCGCTCTTCCGCTTCGGAAAGATTGAGTACCAGCGCTTTGACGCCCTCCCGGACAGTCTCCTGCGAGCCAAGGCCGACGAGACCCTCATCCACGAGGGCGACCCCTTCACCGTTATCGCCTTGGATGGGGAACGCAAGCGTCTGAGTACGCTCTTCCGCAACAACGGCTTCTATTATTTCCGTCCCGAGTATGTGGCTTTCCGGGCCGACACGCTTCACACGCCATTCCGGGCTCAGTTGCAAGTGAGGCCGAAACCGGAGATGCCGTCCCGGGCCCGCAGACAATATGTGATGGGAAACACCAACGTCACGGTGTTCACCTACGATGACTTCACCGTCACGGACAGCACGACCTACAAGGGCGGCTCCAAGATGCGCTGGGGCGGCGGGGAGAAGAAGCCGCCGCTGAGCTACGGCGCCCTGCGTCATAACATGCTCTACCGCCGCGGCGACCTCTATCGGGAGGACGTTCACGACATCATTGCCGAGCGCTTGTCTGCCATGGGCATCTTCTCCAACCTTCAACTCAACTATGTGCCGCGTGACAGTTCGGAGACGTGTGACACGCTGGATGTGAACATCTTCGCGGTGCTGGACAAACCCTGGGACAGCGAACTGGAAGCCAAGGTCACCAACAAGAGCAACGGCCTCCTGGGACCAGGTGTCTCATGGGGCGTCACGAAGAAGAATGCCTTCCGAGGTGCCGAGGCGCTGAGCTTCAAGTTGCGAGGCTCCTACGAGTGGCAGACCGGTGCCACTCCCGACGGACACGGAGACCGCAGCCTGCTGAATTCCTTTGAGTTCGGGGCCACCGCCTCGCTCACCTATCCGCGCATCAAATTCCTGGGGCTGCCCCTGGCCCGCCAACTCAACCGCAGGGCACAAGGAACCACCAGTTACCAGCTGGACGTGGACTGGATGAACCGCTCTTCCTATTTCCAGATGGTCAGCTTCAGCGGACGTCTCACCTATACCTACCAGCGCCACCGCCGCATCCGTCACGAGCTGACGCCGCTGCGCCTGGACTACAATATGCTGACCCACCGCTCGGCCAAATTTGACAGCGTGATGACGGCCAATCCGGCGCTGTATGTCAGTATGCGAGACCAGTTTGTGCCGTCTATTGCCTACGGCTTCACCTATACCTTTAATCCCTATTACGACACGCAGTGCTCCTTCCTCCTGAATATCAAAGAGGCTGGTAATCTGCTGAATCTGGCCTATGCTGCAGGCGGCCGTGCCATCAAGGAACGCAACAAACAACTGCTGGGTGCGCCGTTTGCGGAGTTCTTCAAGTGTACTTTTGAGTGGAGGGAAACCTTCCGTGCCGGACGCCATGCGAAGATTGCGGCACGTGCACTGGCCGGTGCCATCTGGAGTTACGGCAACAGCACGATGGCTCCCTACTCCGACCTCTTCTCTGTGGGCGGTGCCAACTCTGTCCGCGGCTTCGGCGTCCGCACCATCGGCCCGGGTCGCTACCGGCCTTCCGGCTCCTCGTGGAGCTACGTGGATCAGGTGGGTAATATCAAGTTGGAGGCCAACGTGGAGTACCGTTTCCCGCTTGTCAACAGCCTGGAAGGCGCGCTGTTCCTGGATGCGGGAAACGTCTGGCTCATGCGGCCCGACGAGAACCGTCCGGGTGGAGCCATTGATGCTTCGGAGTTCCTGAAGGACATCGCTCTGGGCACAGGCTTTGGCTTCCGTTATGACCTGGACTTCCTGGTGCTGCGCTTCGACGTGGGTGTGGGTATTCATGCGCCCTACGACACAGGTCGCAGCGGGTATTACAACATGAAACGTTTCTGGGATTCACTGGGCTTCCACGTGGCCGTGGGCTATCCGTTCTAACATACTATGATAAAAGATATTCAACTGCGTGTGCAGCCGCAATTTGCTGCTTCGGATGCTGCCATCCGTGAGACCGTCGCCCGCGAGGCGGCCTTGGAACTCCGTAGGATCTGCTCCTGTCGGGTGCTGAAACGCAGCATTGATGCCCGCCAGCGGCAGGTGATGGTGAACTTGACGGTACGTGTGTTCGTGGATGAGGAACCGCAGGAGGAGGCTTTCCAGCGGGTGGAGTACCCCGATGTGACGGGTCGTCCTCAGGTGATTGTCGTGGGAGCGGGTCCGGGCGGACTGTTCGCTGCGCTGCGACTGATTGAGCTGGGACTGAGGCCCATTGTGTTGGAACGCGGTAAGGACGTACATGCCCGCAAGAAAGATATCGCTCTGATTTCCAGGGAGCACCGAGTGAATCCAGAGAGCAACTACAGCTTCGGAGAGGGTGGGGCAGGAGCCTACTCCGATGGGAAACTCTACACCCGCTCCAAGAAGCGCGGCTCCGTGGAGAAGATTCTGAATGTCTTCTGTCAGCACGGCGCCTCCACTGCCATCCTCTCTGATGCCCACCCGCATATCGGCACCGACCGTCTGCCCCGTGTCATCGAGAACATCCGCAGCACCATCCTCCGTTGTGGCGGTGAGGTGCATTTCCAGACGCTGATGACTGACCTCCTCATGGAGGGAGAACGGGTGACAGGTTGTGTATGTCGCGACTTAGTCGCGACAAACGGAACAGAGGGAGCAGCAGTGGGTTCCACGGCCGGTACTCGGGAACTGCACGGTCCGGTTATTCTGGCCACGGGGCACTCTGCCCGCGATGTCTATCGGCTGCTGGCGGCCCGGGGCATTGAGATTGAGGCCAAGGGCATCGCTGTGGGCGTGCGTTTGGAGCATCCCTCGCATCTGATAGACCAGATACAGTACCACAGCCGTCAGGGGCGTGGGCAGTGGCTGCCCGCTGCGGAGTACAGCTTCGTGCAGCAGGTGCAGGGGCGCGGCGTCTATTCTTTCTGCATGTGCCCCGGCGGTTTCGTCGTTCCTGCGGCCACAGGGCCTGAGCAGGTGGTGGTGAATGGGATGTCACCCAGCTCCCGCGGCTCCCGCTGGTCCAACTCCGGAATGGTCGTGGAGCTGAGGCCGGAAGATATTGGACCGCTCGACCTTGGTCGCTTGACACTTCAAGAACGGACCGCTCGGCACTCTGCGACGCTTGATACTTCAAGAATGGATAATCCCCAGCTTTCCATGATGTTGTTCCAGGAGTCCTTGGAGCGTCTCTGTTGGCAGCAGGGCGGGCGGCGCCAGACAGCACCGGCCCAGCGCATGGCCGACTTCGTGAACGGCCGCCTGAGCTTTGACCTCCCGGTCTCCAGTTACCAGCCCGGACTCGTCTCCTCGCCCCTCCATTTCTGGATGCCTAACGCCATCTCCAGCCGCCTGCAGGAAGCCTTCCGCCTCTTCGGGCGTCGCAGTCACGGCTTCCTCACCAACGAGGCCGTCGTCATTGGCGTGGAGACCCGCACCTCCTCGCCCGTCCGCATCCTCCGCAGTGACGAGACCTTCCAGCACATCCGCCTCTCTGGCCTCTATCCCTGCGGCGAAGGTGCCGGCTACGCTGGTGGCATCGTCAGTGCCGCCATCGATGGCGAGCGCTGTGCCGAGGCCGCAGCCAGTAATATCAAGTAAAACGCCCCCTGCCGGGTGGCAGAGGGCGTGAAAGAGGATATAGTTGATATTCAACTTGCGGGAGGGTTATTCCCAAGCACCCCAGTCTGGTAAACCGAGAACCTGCTTCACGGCAGCGTCATCGATGTTGCCTGATTGAGTGGGATCTAATGTCACGTTTAATCCTTCGCCAGAAACAATCATCAGATGCTGATGGCTGTGTAAGAAAACCGTGATGAGTTCGGGTTGGATATATGTCTTTTTCATTTTCATAGTCATTTGAGATTATACATTAAACATTTGACATTCAGCTTTAGCGGACAACTTTCTTTCCGTTCACGATGAAGATGCCCTTCTGAACCTTGTTCACGCGCTGACCAGCGAGGTTAAAGATGGTGCCATTTTCAATGGCGTTACCACCAAGGCTTTCGATGCAGGTGGGCATGTCTTCACCACTAATGAAGAGCTTGACACCAGCAGCAGCGGGTGCATTGAAGTATGCACGCATACCCTTCAGATTTCCATCAGCACTGAGCTTGACAATGTTATTGGAGGTGTTGAGGAAGTAGTTGACGGAACCATCTCCTTCGGTTTGCTTCACAGCCGTCTGAGGAACCACGCCAATGAATTTAAAGTCATCTTTAGTAACAGTCTCGCCAGTAGTTGAGGTGATTGCCACGTTCGTGAATTCAGGATTGGCTGTCGTTGTTGCAGGTTGAATCAGATAGGGCTTACCAGCTGCAATGGCTGTAGCCTCCTTGAAGGTCAGTGTATTGCTAACAACATCAACATCAGTGTCAAATTCTCTCACCTTGGTTCCGTCACCAAATGTGCTCGTAATTGTGGCTGCATCAATGGCGAACGGAACACAGAATGTATTCCAATAAGATGCATTGAGAGTGCGATCAAGAGTAACGGAGGAATAGGTGCCGGGAGCATAATTATCTGTGGAGCCATCCTGCATCAGTGCAAGAACTTGAGAAGCAGCTTTGGTGATAGTCATATCGGTGAATACTGCATTACCATTAGGCGAAAGTGACAGCACATAGTTTCCTGCATCGCCTGTAACGAACTTAATGGAATAGCTGACAAGCGCACCTGCTTCATTGACACCTTTTGCAGCACCACCAATACTCTGAGCAGCCATACCTGTAGAAGCATTGAGAATAGAAGCATCTAAATTCCCAAGAGCACCAGCTTGTCCTGCAAACTTGATGTTGAACTCATAAATGGTATTGGCTTTTAGAGGCATGGTATAACCCACTGTATTACCATAGGCATACGTCTGAGAACCCCAAACATACATACCTGCATTATTTGATGCGTCATTAAGTCCAGGATATGATGCGTTGGTGAATATTTCACGAATACCATTATCACCAGATGATGTCCATCCATTGTATGAGCTGGCCTTAATCGTAGCAGCAGACAATCCACTGAATGTGCCATTGCTGATAGCATTCACCTCTGCTGCATTTGCATTCCATGTAGCACCAGTCAGAGCGGTAGTGGCAGCTGTAACGGCAGCGCTGGTAGCAGTTGTTGGGTCAATAGCCTTGGCGGCAGCGAGAGCTTCGAGAGCAGCAACGTTGGTGTAAGGAGCATATTCACCAGTTTCGAATCCAAGGGTCTTGGCCTCAGCGGCAGTGATGGCATTTGCAAGAGCAGTCTTTTCGGAGTCAGAGGCCTTTGCCTCAAAGAGAACCAAGGAGAAGTTATTGTAGCAAATCCACTGGCCGTTATTATGTGCATTACTTCCAGAATAGTAGCAGTTGGGTTGCTTGATACCGAACTTAATGCTACCCGTGCCTTCGCCTTCATCCACAACTTGCACATATACATCATTAGCGTAGTTTCCTGCATCGAAAGCAGCCTGAGCACCATCTGTGCCATTGGCGTAGTACTTTCCACCAAATTGGAGGTCATTTCCAACTTTCCACTCTGTATCAGACTGAACATCAAAGAGTGAAGCCAATTTTACCTTCTCTGTAACAGAATTGGAAGTTGCATAGACATAAGCCAAACCTGCAGCGCCACCAGCGTCATACACTGTTTGACCACCAGCGATACGCTCGAAGCCATAAACACGCAGTCTATACAAACCTGGAGCAAGGCCATTTACAGTTTCTTCAGCAAAAAGAGCTAATTCACTACCTGTGCCTGTACTTGCTGAATTCTGGTATTTATCCTGAATAGCATTAACTCCTGTGATAGCAATAGCTGTCTCACCAAAATTTGCTGTGAGTGCAGCAGCCATCTGTGCTTGAGTAGTAACGCCATCAATGCTCATAGCGGATGCAACAGTGGCTGCCTGAGCGTCCTTTACTGCCTGCAACTTAGCAGGATGAGCAGCGGGAAGTTCCAATTCCCAATCGCAGGCGTTAGCCTCAGTATCACTCTTAGGAGCACTTCCATCGATGTTCATGCCCTTCTTGGCATCTTCCATACTCATCAGGTAGAACTTGAACTTATTACCATTCTTGGCTATAGTCCAATTAACTGTGGAGGGAGTTCCATCACCCTTATCCGTCCAATACATATTACTTGAACCGCTGGCACCCAAGAGCAGGCCCGTATCGATAAACTTCACGCGAGACATATTGCTGGCATCGGTTGTAATCTTTACTGGAACGCCAAACTGATCCAACACCACCTGCTTGTTGTCATCACCTCCACGAGAGAAGAACAAGTCTGCGCCATCCTTCTTAATGTAGTAATGACCATCAATTACAGCGGGAGTCTTCACAGTCAGATCAATAGCAGCATTAGCATTCTCTGCATTAAAGCCTAATGCACCTGCAGCAACACTAATTTCATAATCTGTGGAGGTAGCGAGAGGATTAGCAAGTGTTATCGTGAGTACATTATCTGTCAGAGTAGCTGTGGCTGCAGCACCATTCACCTGAATCTTGCTGGCATCCAAAATCTGGAATGTACCTGCAGGGTCATCGGTATAATAGTCAGCAAAAGTCAGGGTGAAGTCTTTTGCCTGAGTATAGCTGTTGTTTGCTACACTGGGTGTTCCTTCGCCCACTGTGTAAGTGAAAGTTTGTGGAGTGATTGTCAGCGTTTGGTCTGATGAGGATTTAATATAATAGGTGGTTCCTTCTGTAAGAGCCATCGTTGTGGTTGCAACATCACCAGTTGCTGTACTCTGTCGTTGGTCAGTGCTTGTGTAAACAATTTCGTCAATGGCTGTGGTGGCGAAGGTAAAGTTATCTGTGCTGGCAGCCGTAAACTTATACCACTTGTCGGCAGCCAATGCGGTAGCCGTAGCTGCTGATATCTCAGTAGCAATAACAGAAATATAGGGTTCGGTCATCTTCAGACTTTTGATGTTAAAGAGATACCAGTTACCACCTTCTGCAGTATTACGGAAACCAATATTTAGATTACCATCTGAAATATCAACATTAGATAATGTATAGGTGGGTACATTGTCACAATCATTTTGTTCTAAACAAGTCGCAGGTTTAGATACGCTATTGGCAAAAACCTCAGGAGCTGTGGCTGGTACAGAAGAGGCACCCCAAGCACAATTGCCTTGTGCAAATACTTCAATTTCATAGATACCATGATCTAAGCCAGTGTATTCACGAGAAATAACATTTCCAGTCCCTAAAGCTGAGGTCTTATAAGTCTGATGAACGGGAACATTAGCATAATATGTATTTCCCATATCATTAGTGCCTTCATAGGTCCAACCGTTATATCCTCTATCTATTGTCTCTGTTAATTCTAGGGGGTAAGTTGTACTTATTTCATTCTGGACCTCAAATAAAGTAATAGGACCTGTGCAGAACCAGTCATAATCAGCTGTATTCGTTCCTGTTATGCCTAATGTTACCTGAGAATTGTTATTTTCAACTTCAAATTTCAAAAAGCTTACATAACTATTGGCTTCAAAGGCTTTCGCACTCTTTGTTAAATCATCCGGTTCAGACTTATATGTGTCGTTGCCAACAAGAGGAAGTGCTGTCGTTAACGCGTCGTTTTCACCAACCTTCACATACAAATTGGCTGTGCCTAAACCGCGATGAAATGCATTTCCTTTGAGTACATATTTTCCTGCATTTAATGTAACAGATTGGGTTAAAGCAATTGTTGGGTTATTTATGCTCCATCCTGTCTGATGAAAAGACTCACGAACATTAACGGGATTGTTCGTATCCCCTCCACTTATACCAGTAGCAGTCCAACCATCGAGCGATGATAAATCGGAATTAGTTAGTTTGGAGGCAGTAATGTCACTCCACCCTTGTGCCCTCAAACCAAGGACACTCATGACGCAAAGCGCCGCGAAAAGTAGTTTTCTTTTCATTTTGTAAAGATTGTTGTTAATAATGAGTAAATAAATTGTTTATAAGACATTTATGCTTTGAAGTAAGATGCAAAAAGGGCCGCGATTGTGGCAAAAAGCCCACAATTGCGGCGCAAAGGTAGTAAAAAGGTGGCATTTTACCCCCCCCCGATTTTCGTTAAAGTAAGTTAAGTGGCGGAGAAAAAGGGCATTTTCTCCTTTTTGATACTTTCTTGAGAAGCTCTTTTGAACACCATTGGGGCCATCCTTGCCGTGTCACCGTGCAGCGAGGACCTTGCAGAGGACGTTGAGGAGTTCAAAGATGCCTTTGTGGGGGTGGGCGGACTGCGGGCGGTCGGGCCAGGGGGCGATGAGCAGGAGTTGTCCGCGGCCGGCATAGTCGATGAGGCGGCCAGCAGGTGAGGCCACATCGCTCATGGCTTCGGCCTGGAGACGGATGGCGCGGTAGCCTGCGGCGAGGGTGGCATAGAACAAGGTTTCCTCGGGTGTGCTCACTACGGGTGTGATGACGACGGCGCCTTCCCGTTCACAGCGGGTGAGGGTTGTCTCTATCTCGGCCTGGAGGACGCCTGGCGGTGTGCGGCGTGAGAGGCGGATGGGCAGCAGCAGGGCTTCGTTGAGCAGGAAGTGGTTGCCCATCATCTTCAGCCGGAGGTGCAGGCGGGTGGGGCAGCCGTCGGGGTGTGCGCCTGGTTGCCACCAGTCGTATGGTAGCCAACTGCCGTCGTGCTGCTGCTTTTCGGCAAGGAGGACACCGCGAAGCTCCTGGAGGACGCCGAGGCTGCGGGCTTCGCGGAGCAGCCAGCGCCCCAGCTCCAGGGTGAGGGGGAGGTCCACGGTGCGCTTGTCATAGAAGAGGTCACGGTGCTGGTGCTTGATCCATCCGCGGCGAGGGTTGTCGCTGACGTAGTGGAGCATGCGGGAGAGCTGGTCACGGCCATAGAGGATGCGGTCGTGGTAGCCTTCGGCCCAGAGGGGAGGGATGTAGTGGATGGCGGGGATGATGGGAGCGGGGGTGATGGGAGCGGACGAACCGCTCCCCACTGGACTGGTGGAGGGGAGAGACGGGGAGGGGGATGGTTGGGTGTGGGGCGGTTTGTCCGCCGTGATGACAGTGGAGGGGGATGTAATGGGGGCCGTGGTGGGGGATTGGGCAGTGGCGCGCTGGCCGGCAGAGGGGCGTGAGGAGGCGATGCGGTGGGTGCCTCCCTGTGTGGCGTCAAGTTCTCGGAGGAAGGCAACCGTGGTTCCATACTTCAGCCCTTGGACGAGGGTGCCGAGGTGGCGGCGCAGGGGCTGCTGGATGTGGACGATGATGTGGACGTGGTCTGGCATGACCACTTGGCGCATGACCACCAGCCCCTCCTCCCGCTGGGGCCATTCCAGGATCTGTGCCTCAATGCTTTTTCCCAGTGATGTGAGCCGCACAGTGACACTGCCGTCCTCCAGCTGCTGGAGTTTGCCGAAGGGCGTGCCCCGCTGCTGTGTCACGAGGGTGAGCATGTAGATGCCTGGGGCACGGTAGTTGTGCCAGTGGGCTCGCTGATGTTGGTCGTTCTTCTCCATTCTTTGATCATGATTTTGGGGATAATGAGGCTTCCTTGATTCCAAATCGCTGCAAAGGTACAACTATTTTCTGCTTGATACTTTTGATGATGTCTCATTTCCTTTTCATTGTGTAACATTGGCGGGTGACATTAGAATAACTTGGCCCGCTTTCCTGCACTTTTATGGCGAGAATGGCATCATTTATCGGGAAAATTCGTACCTTTGCAGCGCAAAAGCACTCCGGCCCTGAACCCTGCACGCGGCATCGTCATTCAGGACGGACAGAAGACATTACGACAACCAATAACTTATCAATCCATTAACACAAAACACTATGAAATGCAAAGTTTTCAAGCAAGCGCTCCTGGGCCTTGCTGTGATGATGCCTGCAACTGTCTGTGCACAGCCGTTCACGACGGAGCTGCAGGCGAGTACCGATGAAGTCGAGTATTGGTACCGCATCTGCAGTGCCGTGCCTGGAATGGAGCAGTACGTGATGACGGACTGCAGCGACCAGAACGACGTTTGCCAAGTGCAGTTGCTACCCACCGTGGCCAGCAACGAGAAATCACAGTGGAAACTGACGGTCTCTCCCGACGACATGGTACTCATCACCAATCGTGCCACAGGCCTGCAGCTGCACAACGCCTCTAAGGAAGTGGGCGAGCACAATGCCACACAGCTCACTGCTGGCGATTCACAGGGCTTCGACCTGCTTCCCCTGGGCGGCGATGCCGTCCTGCTCATGGACACAGAGATTGACGGCGTGACGCGTTGCCTGGCCATTGCCGAGCGAAGCACAGAGGCTTCCAAGTTCCCCGAGTCCGACGGCAGCACCTCCATTGTGGGCTGGAAGTTCACCTTCGTGGAGTCTGTGCAGTCCGCCGTGAAGACCGCCAAGGGCACAGCTCCGACCATCCGCGTTTGCAACCGCCGCGTGACAGTCAGCGGATGCAAGAACTGGCAGCTCTTCAACGCACAGGGCGAGGAGATGCCCCGCACCACGAAGCTGGCTCCTGGAGCCTACATGGTGAAGACACCCGAAGGAGTGACGAAAGTGATGGTAAAGTAATAGAATCGTTTTCCTGTTAAACAGAATTCCTAAAGATATGAAAAGATTTACATTATTATATTTGGCAGCAGCCCTGTGGGTTCTGCCGATGCACGCACAACAGTATTTCGTCAGTTCGCTGGCCGTCCCGGGTTCAGCCACCTTCCAGGCCGGACAGAACGACAACGGCGTAATCTCAGTTCCCTTTGGCGCTGCCACACGCACCATCGAGGTGGAGACCAACCAGGCGACGGCCTCAGTCAGCTGCGACGCCAGCTGGTGTCAGGCTTCGATGGACGGCAAGACCCTGATACTGAAGATGGAACAGAACAACGGCACAGAACCCCGTGACGCCATCCTCACCGTCCGCAGCAAGGACTTCCATCCGCTGCTGCTCACCGTGCGCCAGGAGGCACGCCTCACCTTTGCCGTGATTTCTGACATCCATTTTGGCAACCGTGAGGGCGAGGGTCCCATGGTGAAGGTGCCGCAGGCACTGACCCACCTGACGGCTCGCGGTCCGCTGGATGCACTGGCCGTCGTGGGCGACCTGACCAACGGAGGCCTGACGGAGCAATATCGCCAGCTGGTGCAAGTCTTTGGCAACGACCAGGTTGTTAAGAACCCTGTGGGGCAGTTCCTCTTCATGATGGGCAACCACGACAACTATGACAGCAACGGCAAGAGTAACTACCAGAAGGGCCTGAAAGCCTTCAACGAAGGCCAGGACTACCCCTTCCATCAGTACCACATCATCAAGGGCTATCCCTTCATCACCATCAGCGATTTCAGTGGCTACAACAACGATCTTACCAACAGCAGCTGGGGCGAACAGGCCTACCCGAAGGAGTCTGTGGAAGCACTGGAGAACATGCTGGCACAGGCCGCCAAGGACGCTCCAGGGAAACCCATCTTCGTCTTCACCCACGTGCCGCCCACCTATACCTGCTACAGCGCCTGGCCACAGTACGAGAACGGCGAGGCCTGGTGTATGAGCGTCCTCAACCCCGTGCTGAACAAGTACCCGCAGGCCGTGGTCTTTGCTGGGCACAGCCACTATCCACTGGGTGACCCGCGCAGCATCCACCAGGGCGCCAACCCCAACAGCACACGCCTCAACTACTTCACGGCCATCAACACCGCCAGCACCACCTATTCCGAGATTCATCCACGCGCTGTCGATGAAGGCATACATCCCAAGAAGTACGACTATGTCACGGAGGGCATGATACTGGTGGAACAGCCCAACGGCGACATTGAGATCCAGCGCTACGACACCTATCGCGACGTGGAGATTGACCCCGAAAACCGATGGGTCCTCAAGGCTCCCTTTGATGGCAGCCAGTTTCAGTATGCCGACATTCGCGACATCGACGACAACCCCGAGAACCGCACCCTGCGCGATGGTCTGCCGGCTCCTGTCTTCCCGCGTGAGACGGATATCTACGTGGACCTCTCTTCCTACGATGCCGACATCACTTTCCCGCAGGCCACAGACAACGAGTGCGTGTTCCGCTACAGCCTGCAGGTCTTCAAGGGCAACGCGGAGTTGAAGACATACAAGATGTTCTCCCAGTTCTATCTCAACAACGATATGCCTGAGACGCTGACCTTCCATGTGGATGGACTACTGCCTGAGAACGAGTATGTCTTCAGCCTCACAGCCTACGACTCCTACGACAACGCCTCCAGTCCCATCAATTTCAAAATCACCACACCCGAGGACAAGAACCCCGCCAACCATGTGCCCGATCCCAAGGGCTGCTGGACATTTGACGACGCCAACGACCTGATGGCCGGAACAGGTCCGGCCATACTCCAGGCCGCCACACACGCCAAGGGCAACGTGACCATCAAGGATCCTGCCAGTGCCGGCATCACTGCGGTGGAGGGACCCGTCAAAGGCAATGGTGCCATTCAGGTGCCCGTGCAGTCCAGCCTGTTCATGACCACCAACCTGGAGGCCCAGCAGCTCAGCACCTATTCCTTCATGATGGACATCCGACTCAAGGAACTCGAGAACTACACGGCACTCTTCCAGAACGACATCACCAACACGCGAGACGGCAGCTTCTATGTCAAGAACGGACAGCTGGGACTGAACGATGCAGGATTGAGCTATCACGGCAGCCTCTCCTCGGGCGAGTGGCACCGCGTGCTCTTCGTGGTGCAGGATGACTATGCCACCGTCTATCTGGACGGCCAGAAGATCGGAGCCAGTAATGCCGCCTCCACCTTACACTGGCGGATGAGCACGGGCGCCATCTTCTTTGGTGACGAGGACTATGAGGAACACGTCATTGAGACGGCCGAGTTGCGCTTCTGGGACGTGGCACTGAGTGCCATTCATGCTGCCAAGCTGGGCGCCGTGGACATCACGGGAGAGTCGGAACCCCTGCCGCAGCCCGTAGGGTGCTGGACGTTTGACAATCCCGAGGCCCTGATGGTTGGAACGGGCGTTTCCAACCTGCAGCCCTCCACCCACACCCAAGGCACTGTCACCATCGTGGCCGACCCCGCCAGCGTTGGCATCACCCCTGTCGAGGGGCCTACAGAGGGCAACGGAGCCATCAATGTGCCAGTGAATTCCAGCTTGTTCATGACCACCCGTCTGGGTGTGGAGAGCCTGGATACCTACACGCTGCTCTGGGACATCCGTTCCGAGGATGTCAGCGGTTACACCCCGTTCCTCCAGAATGGCCTGGACAACAACAAGGACGGCAGCCTCTTCATCAAGAACGGTCAAGTGGGACTGGGAGGAGAACGCGGATTGGGCTATGGCGGCGAACTGAGGACTGGTCAATGGCATCGTGTGGTGTTCGTGGTCAAGGAGTCCTACGGCATCATCTATCTGGATGGACAGAAGGTGGGGCAGAGCACATTGCCCAATCCCAATCACTGGAAGCTGGGAATCGCAGCTCTCTTCTTTGCCGATAACGACGGTGAGGAGAAAGCCATCCAGACGGCTGAAATCCGCTTCTGGGACAGAGCTCTCTCAGCTGCACAAGTAAAGGAAATGGGCGGAACTCTCAATCCCAGACCCACAGGCGCTCCCCTTCATCGCGTTCGCATGAACATCAAAGAGCCCAAACCCTGAACACTCCACCACCTGTGCTCGGCGGTTGACCCGCCCAGGATCCGTCCACAAAACAAATGTTCCACCGCCTCTACGGTGGAACATTTGTTTTCACTCATATCGTCCCTCTGTGATTTCTGCGATGGTCAGTGGCTGATAGACCATGTTATAGCCGTTGTCTGTCTCCAGCTCTTCCCAGAAGAAGGCGATGCGTCCGTCACGCTGAGGAATCATTGTGGAATAGGCAGAGGTGGTGTGGGAGACTTGCAGGCCCTGGGTCCAGTTGTGGGCAAAAGCCAGGGGGGAGTAGATGCCCGCGGGCAGGATCTCCTTGTACCAGATGCCCACGTCGGTGCGCTTGTCGCCAAAGGGCAGGCTCTGCAGCATCAGCTTCACGGCGCGTCCCGTGCCGGCTTCCTTGGCATCCACCAGGAGGATCTCTCCGTTGCAGGAGGTGGCACCCGTCTTGATGCCGCCTTCCACGTCGTGACTGGCTACGCACTGACCCCATTGTCCGCGGCGGTTATCGCTCTGGATGTCTGTGAAGTGGAAGATATTGAAGTAACGACCATACCACTTACGGGAGGAGAGAATGACGTCGCCGTTGGGCAGTTCCTCGGTCTTGGGCTCGTCACCACCCACGCAGGGGCTGTCATAACCGTCTAAACGTGAGGCACCAAGCACGTCCCAGTTCTGACCGAAGTCATCGCTGAAGAGCACATAGTTGCAGGCCACATCCTCCGAACCCATCTGCGTGCGGGTGAGCACCGAGCAGTACAGGCGGTAGTACTTGCCCGTCTTGACCACGCGGCTCTGCATGATGCGCCCCGAGCCCACAAACATCGTGCGGGTGTTGGGCAGCATGCGGTAGAACTGGTCTGTGATGTCCTCTGCCGCTGTCCATGAGCGGCCGCCGTCCTCGCTGTACCAGCGGGCGATGCGGTTGGGGTTCGCGCGCGTACCTTTTATATATATGACATTGCCTGTGACGGAGAGGCAGAGCACGCGGTTGCTGGTGCGGTCGGCAACGATGGCGGGGTCTCCGTAGCCGCAATCGTGGCTGCCTTCCACGCCCGAGCCGCGCTGGATGACGGTGTCTGGACCCCAGGTGAGGCCGTTGTCTTTGCTGATGCGCAGCACTTGGTCAATCTTGCCGTAGCCGATGTCCAAGTAACAGTAGCGACGATCCACCAGCGCCAGCAGGTGACCCTTGCGGGTGGTGGCAATGGCAGGAATGCGGTAGGGAACGCGGTAGGCATCATAGGTTTGGAACAGCACCTGCGGCGGCGTGGCCGGTGCATTCTGTGCAGTAATGGGGGCTGCGAGGAAGAGGGCAGCGAGGAGAGGAAGGAAGCGCATTGCGGTGAAGGGTTAAGGGTTAATGGTTAATGGTTTTGATGATTCATCGTGGCAAAGGTAGTGTTTTTTCTGATAGGAATGTGCATGTGAAGGCAAAAATCTTTAGGAACAGGCCGTTTTGAAGGTGTTTTTGTTTTCTAATGGAAGAAGAAAGTGCAAATGTGATTCGTTTATTGTTCGAGTTCTGTTAATATTTTTAAAATCAGTCAAAAGACTTGTGTGCAGAATTTGGCAGTGAGGTAAACTCTCCGTACCTTTGCACTCGGAAACAACAAATAACTCCAGATGAAAAGGACAACCATAGGCATCATCAGCTTCATCATCGGCGTTTCGTTCGTGGGGCTTCTCTACCTCCAGGCGCGAAACATCCGTGCGATGGTCAAGATGCGCAAGGAGCAGTTCGACGAGAGCGTCTTCCGCGCACTGGACCAGACCAGCCGCGATATTGAGCGTAATGAGACCTTCCGCTATCTGGAGACCGTGGCAGAGCAGTCCGGCTACGAGGCCGACAACCTCGAAGCCTCCCTCACCGAGGAGCAGATCCAAGCCACCCTGGCTCTGGGAGACACGCTCTCTGGCATCACACCCTTCCGTCTGCAGACACAGACCGTGCACCCCTCTCAACTGCCTAAAGGATTGGTGCTGAGGCCCTCCACCTCCTTGGATGCGGCCAGCCTGCGCTTCCAGGAGTTCGTGAAGAACGCCTACCTCTATCAGAAAGGCGTGCTGGACGAGGTCATCTACACCATCTTGTATAACGCCAGCGACAAGGACTTCAGCGAGCGCATGGACTTCCGCGTGCTGGACACCAACCTGCGCAACGAACTGGAAGCCGGCGGCATCACGCTGGACTATCATTTCACCGTGCTGGACGCCTACGGACAGGAGGTCTTCCGCTGTGAGGACTACGACCCCAAAGGCGCCAACTACAGCTACACGCAGACACTCTTCCGCAACGATCCCTCACAGAAAATGGGGACGCTCCGTGTGCACTTCCCCGAGATGGACCGTTACATCTTCAGCGTGGCGGGGATGATGATCCCGACGTTCATCTTCACCATCATGCTCTTCGCCACCTTCTGCTTCACCGTGTGGCTCATCGTGCGGCAGAAACGCGACACGGAGATGAAGAACGACTTCATCAACAACATGACCCACGAGTTCAAGACCCCCATCTCCAGTATCTCCCTGGCTGCACAAATGCTGGGTGACAAGAGCATCAAGAAGAGCGACTCGATGATAGACAACCTCTCGCATGTCATTGTCAATGAGACCAAACGACTCCGCTTCCAGGTGGAGAAAGTCCTGCAGATGTCCCTCTATGAACGCAACAATATCCGCTTCAATGAGAAGGAGGTGGACGCCAACGTCATCATCGACGATGTGGTGAAGACCTTCACCCTGAAAGTGCAGCAGAGTGGGGGACAGCTCACCGCCAACTTGGATGCAGAGGACGCTGCCATCTACGTGGACGAGATGCACTTCACCAACGTGATTTTCAATCTCTTGGACAATGCCGTGAAGTACCGCCGGGACGACGAACCCCTCCAGCTGCAGGTCTCCACCCGTCAGCAGGGAGAGAAACACCTGGTCATCACCATACAGGACAACGGCATCGGTATCCGCCACGACGACCTGAAGCATATCTTCGACCGTTTCTACCGCGTACATACGGGTAACAAACATGATGTCAAGGGATTCGGCCTCGGACTGGCTTACGTCCGCGGAATGGTGGAACTCATGCACGGCACCATCAAGGCCGAGAGTGAACTGGGCCACGGAACCCGATTCATCATCACACTGCCATTAATTGATTGAGGGCCCACCCCAGCCCTCCCCAAGGGGAGGGAGCTCTTAAAACTCGAACTAAATATTAAACACTAAATATTAAACTCTATTTGTTAAACTCAGAAGCTCACTTCAAGTAGAATGGCGTTCTTCCCCCTTGGGGGAAGTTAGAAGGGGGCTTCCATAAAAAACAACTACTATGACTCAAGACGAATCCAAACTGAAAATCTTACTTTGCGAGGACGATGAGAGCCTCGGAATGTTGCTCCGTGAATACCTGCAGGCTAAGGGCTTCGACGCAGACCTCTGCCCCGACGGTGAAGCCGGCTACAAGGCATTCCTCAAAACCCCTTATGACATGTGCGTCCTGGACGTCATGATGCCCAAAATGGACGGCTTCGCACTGGCCCAGGAAATCCGCCAGGTTAATCAGGATGTGCCCATCATCTTCCTGACAGCCAAGAACTTGAAGGAAGACATCTTCGAGGGCTTCAAGATTGGTGCCGACGATTACATCACCAAGCCGTTCTCCATGGAAGAGCTGGTCTATCGCATGGAAGCCATCCTGCGTCGCGTTCACGGCAAGCAGGTCAAGAATGTGGCTGTCTATCACATCGGACGCTTCGATTTCGACACCAAGCGCCAGATGCTCTCCATCGACGGCAAGCAAATCAAGCTCACCACCAAGGAGAGCGAACTCCTCATCCTCCTCTGTGCTCACGCTAACGACGTCCTCCAGCGCGAACTGGCACTGAAGACCATCTGGATAGATGACAACTACTTCAACGCCCGCTCCATGGACGTCTATATCACCAAGCTCCGCAAGCACCTGAAGGACGATCCCGATATTGAGATCAACAACGTCCACGGTAAGGGCTACCGACTCATCGCTTCGATGGGAGAGGATTGAAAATGACGTTCACGGAATTTCCGACTAAAAAACCACATCACCATCGCCAAAAGCGCTGGAAATTGCGCAAAAGACTCCTTTTGTGTGCGGTTTAACGTTCTTTAACGAGGTTCGTAAGGTTTCTTTAGATTTTTCTCCGTACCTTTGTGCGCTTTTAGAGGGTAACACTTCTATTGGCGCACAAATTTGCATGTAAACCCCGGGCGAGAGCCCATATTGACAGGTTCAAATGCTGACCGATGAATCACTCCACGAGGCGAATTCGGAATATCGGTAGTTAGACACACTCTCCAGCAGCATTTAACCATCTGGAAATTAAGTAGTTTGTTTGGATGGCAAGCAGTCGTCCAAGAGAGAAGTTTTGTATGGACATCAAACCCGTAGCGTCTGAGACGCCCACACAGTCTGAGCCCATTCCACCAGCGGCGAAACCCCGGAAAAATATCATCCGGTGGTTCGTGATGCTGTTCGTAGAGGCCAGCTACCTACAGAAATGGCTGGACTCCGTTAACGTGCAACGCCTCACACCGGAATCGGACAGCGATTCCCTCTCCCAGAAACTGGAGAAGGGTCGGAACATCATCACCACCTTCTATCCCTACGACTTCCTGCGCACCCGTGAGACGCGTCCCAACCAGGAGCCTGACTACGAGGCACAACGGACTTTTAACCTCTTCAAGCACATCATCTTCCTGCGCACCACGGAGAGAGATGCGGCCCGACTGGTCAACAGCAAGGAGAACCTGCCTCATCCCATCGGGTTGCGGTTCTATCACGACACCGATGGCAGTCTGGCCACTGTCCGTGACAACATCATGGAGGCGTTCATCAATGCGTGTGTGGATTATAAAGGTACGTTCCGTGTCATCCCGCCCATCAGCGGCATTGAAGCCTTGGACAAGGTGCGGATAGAGGAGGGACCTTTCGCAGGGCACGAGGCACTGGTCACCAGGGTTCATCAGAACAAAGGGAAAATCTCCCTGGAACTGACGATTCCGCTCATCAATGGTGCCGCCAATATCCGCATGGAAAATGTCCAGCGGCATCAGGTCTCCATCCTGGGACACGAGAGCTCCGACGCCATCCGCACAGACTTCATCGACTACACCCAAACCCATCTCCTTGCCATCCTGGCACACCGCGTCAAACGTGTCAAAGACCCTAAGGTCACCACCAAGGACGTGGATATGCTCAACCGCCTCTATCGTTACCGCGGTCACGAGGTGGAGGGAAAGTCCGCTGCCACGCATTTCCTGGCACTCATGCTGATTTGTGCACACCTCTGTAAGGACGAGCCCGGAGAGCGCGATCTGAAGGAAAAGGCGCTGCAGAAACTCGCAGAAATCAATGCAAAAGGCGAGTCGCGAGCTGCCACAGATACCCGTACCTACCTCTGGATAGCACTTTACATCGCCACAGGCGAGACCTCCTACAGCCGCCTGGCCAAGCAGTACGTCCAGAATCGTCAACCCAAATCACGTCAATTAAAACGTTTCGTAGCCCTTATCCGCAAGGGCAAGAAGGTATAGAATTATGCGAAATATCATCATCACCGGCGGTGCCGGATTCATTGGCAGCCACGTTGTCAGGCTGTTCGTCAACAAATACCCCAACTATCGCATCATCAATCTGGACAAGTTGACCTACGCAGGCAACCTGGCCAATCTGAAAGATATCGAAGACAAGCCCAACTACCGCTTCGTCCGCATGGATATCTGCGATTTTCAGGGCGTCCTCCAGCTGATGCAGGAGGAGAAGGTGGATGGCATCATCCATCTGGCAGCCGAGTCCCATGTGGACCGCTCCATCAAGGATCCCTTTACCTTCGCACAAACGAATGTGATGGGAACCCTCTCGTTGCTCCAGGCCGCCAAGGCCTACTGGGAGAGCCTGCCGGAGAAGTATGAGGGCAAGCGCTTTTACCACATCTCCACCGATGAGGTCTATGGAGCCCTGCAGATGACGCATCCCGAGGGCATTGAGCCGCCGTTTACTACCAAGGCTTCCAGCGGCAAGCACCACCTGGCCTACGGTGAGAAGTTCTTCACGGAGGAGTTGAAGTACCAGCCGCACAGCCCGTATTCTGCTGCCAAGGCCAGCTCAGACCACTTCGTGCGAGCTTTCCACGATACTTTCGGAATGCCTACGATTGTTACCAACTGCTCCAACAACTACGGCCCCTATCAGTTCCCCGAGAAACTGATACCGCTGTTTATCAATAACATCCGTCATCGCAAGCCCCTACCCGTGTATGGCAAGGGCGAGAATGTGCGCGACTGGCTCTATGTGGTGGATCATGCCCGGGCCATCGATGTCATCTTCCATGAGGGAAAGATAGCCGAGACCTATAACATCGGAGGCTTCAACGAGTGGAAGAATATTGACATCATTAAGGTGCTCATCAACACCGTCGATCGTCTTCTCGGTCGTCCCGAGGGTGCTGATATGGACCTGATCACCTACGTCACAGACCGTGCAGGCCACGACCTCCGTTACGCCATCGACAGCTCCAAGCTCCAGCGCGAACTCGGTTGGGAACCCTCCCTCCAGTTCGAGGAAGGCATCGAGAAGACCGTCCGCTGGTACCTGGACAACCAAGAATGGATGGACAACGTGACTTCTGGTGATTATCAGAAGTACTACGATGATATGTATAAGAACCGTTAAGGAATGAAGAAGATTCTTGTAACCGGTAGCGCCGGATTCATTGGCAGCAACCTGGTAAAGCGCCTCCTCAAGGATTTGAAGGATGCCACCATTGTGGGCGTTGACAATATGAATGCCTACTATGATGTATCCCTCAAGAAATACCGCCTCCAGGAAATCGAGCAGCTGGCCTCGCTCCCGACGGCCCCCAGTTCTGATGCCACTGTGCCCGACGGTTCTCCGTCGGGAAATACCTGGTCCTTCGTCCGAGGCGACATCGCAGATAAAGCCCTCATTGATCGCCTCTTCGCAGAAAACCACTTTGATGTTGTGGTTAACCTCGCTGCACAAGCTGGCGTGCGTTACAGCATTGAGAATCCAGATGCTTACATCCAAAGTAACATGATAGGATTCTACAACATCCTCGAAGCCTGTCGTCACAATCCTGTGGAGCATCTGGTATATGCCAGCAGTTCCAGTGTTTACGGCGGAAACAAAAAGGTGCCATTTAGTACCGATGATCGCGTGGATAATCCCGTTTCGTTGTATGCTGCCACCAAGAAGAGCAACGAACTCTTTGCCCATTGTTACAGCAAACTGTATGACATCCCGACAACAGGCCTCCGATTTTTCACCGTGTATGGTCCCGCGGGACGCCCCGATATGGCCTATTTTGGTTTCACCAATAAACTCTTGAAGGGAGAAACCATTCAGATATTCAATTATGGCAATTGTCGTCGTGACTTCACATACGTCGATGATATCGTAGAAGGCATCGTCAGAGTGATGGCTAAGGCACCTGAGCGTAAGAAAGGTGAAGATGGACTGCCCATTCCCCCGTACGCAATATATAATATAGGTGGCGGTCAGCCCGAGAACCTGCTGGATTTTGTACAAATCCTACAAGAGGAACTGGTGCGTGCAGGGGTTCTCCCTCAGAATTATGACTTCGATGCCCACAAGAAACTGGTACCCATGCAGCCCGGCGATGTGCCTACTACATACGCTGATGCCACAGCATTAGAGCGTGACTTCGGGTTCACCCCGAAAATAACCTTGCGTGAGGGCTTGAGGAAGTTCGCACAGTGGTACAAATCCTATTATAATCCAGCTCAATGATGCTTTGCGAAGAACGTTTTGGAACCATCTATGGAAGGGAGCCGGAAGGAATGGCCTTCTGTCCATACCGTATTTGTCCGATTGGTGCACATTCCGACCATAATCTGGGAAAAATCACTGGTCTGGCCATTGAAAAGGGCATCCATATCGCATACGCTCCCAAGATGAATGGCGTGGTGGAAATGGTCTCTCTCCAGTTCACCAAGCGTGCACAGTGGCACATCGCTTCCGTGCCTTCTCATAAGCAGGAGGATTGGGCCGATTATCTTCGTGGAGCTACCCTCGCATTGGAAAAAAAGTATAAGCTGGAGGTGGGACTGTGCGGAGTGATTGAGGGAACCCTTCCCATTGGTGGCCTTTCCTCGTCAGCAGCGGTGATTATCTCGTTCTTGCAGGCACTATGCAAGGTGAATGGTATCCAGCTGAGTCAGCAGGAAATCATTGATACGGCATACGATGCAGAGCTTAATTATGTGGGCGTGAGCGTGGGAAAACTCGACCAGAGCTGCGAGGTGCTCAGCAAGAAAAACCATCTCCTGTATTTAGATACCAAAGATGGACAATATGAGTTGATCCCCCAAAGCCCGGCAATGAAGCCCTACAAGATTGCCATCTTCTTCTCCGGCCTGGAACATAGCTTGGCATGCTCGAAATTCAATATGCGAGTGGACGAGCTCAAATCCGGAGTGTATGCTTTGCAGGCTTTTGCAGGTTTGGAATACGGCAAGTTCAAGGAGGCAATGGCTCGCAATGTGCCCCGCGAGATTTACGAACAGTATAAATCACGTCTCCCAGAACCATGGGCTAAGCGTTGCGAACACTGGTACACGGAGTTTGAGCGTGTTGAGAAAGGTGCGGAAGCCTGGAGAAAAGGATATATTGAGGTTTATGGCAAGCTCTCCTTCGAGTCAGGCTGGAGCAGCATTCACAACTGGGAGTCAGGGGCTCCCGAGCAGATTAAGCTCTATGAGATTATGACCCAGACTGACGGTATCTATGGCGGACGCTTTTCCGGGGCTGGCTTCAAGGGCTGTTGCATGGCATTGATTGACCCATCTTTTGAAGAGTGTATCCGTGAGAGAGTGACTGCTGAATACCTGAAAGCTTTCCCTGAAATGAAAGGAAAATATGGTGTATTCATCTGCAAAAGCGCAGATGGAGTCTCCCTCTAAACGATACCCCCTAAAACCTAATCTTTCAACTCTCATGCAATGTCTGATTCTGGCTGCAGGCTATGCTACTAGGCTGTATCCGCTCACAGAGAACTTCCCTAAGCCGTTGTTGAAGGTCGGGGAGAAGGCCATTCTGGACTGGCTGATTGATGATTTGGATCAGACCGGTATCATAGACGAGTATATTGTGGTCACAAACCACAAATTCGCTAATATCTTTGAGGAGTGGTCCAAGGGGCGTTTTACCATTATTGATGATGGCACCACGAATAATGACAATCGTCTTGGAGCCGTTAGAGACATTGAATTGGGCATCCGCCTCAAGGGCGTCAAAGATGACTTGCTCGTGATGGCTGGTGACAACCTCTTGTCTTTCAGTCTGAAAGAATACTTGGACTATTTTCAGGAGAAGGGCACCACGTGCATCATGCGCTTCTATGAACCCGACCTGGCAAAGCTCCACAAAACTGGAGTGGTGGAAGTGGATGCAGACGGTCGCATCCTCTCCATGGAGGAGAAACCGGCAGAACCCAAGAGCCACTGGTGTTGCCCTCCATTCTATATCTATAGAAAGGAGGATCTCCCACTGGTGGATAAAGGCATTAAAGACGGCTGTGGCACTGATGCACCAGGCAGCTTCATCGCATGGCTGTGTATTCAGACTCCCGTTCATGCATGGGAAATGCCGGGTCGCCGTTACGACATCGGTAATTTGGACAGCTACAAAGAAGTTCAAAGAATATTTGAAGCATTTTGAAGATAGCAGTAGCAGGTACCGGCTATGTCGGTCTTAGTATAGCAATTCTCTTGGCACAGCACCACAAAGTGATGGCAGTGGATGTGATTCCCGAGAAGGTGGAGAGAATCAATATGAAGATTTCTCCCATCCAGGATGAATACATTGAGAAATATTTGGCAGAGAAACAGTTGGATTTGGTGGCTACGCTCGATGGCCGGGCTGCCTATCGCGATGCCGACTTTGTGGTCATCGCAGCTCCCACCAACTATGACCCCAAGAAGAATTTCTTCGACACAACCCATGTGGAAGAGGTGATTGAATTGGTCTTGGAGGTGAACCCGGATGCTGTGATGGTGATTAAATCGACCATCCCTGTGGGCTACACGAAGTCCGCACGTGAAAAGTTCAGTTACCGCGAGCGCCAGGCTGACGGCAAGATGAAGGTGGTCGTGCCTAAAATCTTCTTCGCACCGGAGTTCCTCCGCGAGAGCAAGGCACTGTATGATAACCTGTATCCCTCACGTATTATCGCTGGATACGATGAACCCGCACTGGAAGAAGCTGCTCATACCTTTGCCTCCCTCCTAGTAGAAGGCGCCCTCGGCCCTTCAAAGGACTCGTCAGATAATTCTCAATTCTCAATTGTCAATTGTCAATTCAACAAGGGTATTCCTTGTTTGTTCATGGGAAGTACTGAGGCAGAGGCTGTGAAGCTGTTCGCGAATACGTACCTGGCTCTGCGCGTCAGCTATTTCAATGAGTTGGATACATACGCAGAAATGAAGGGCCTTGACACACAGGCCATTATTGATGGCGTTTGCCTCGACCCGCGTATTGGTTCACACTATAACAATCCTTCGTTCGGTTACGGTGGCTACTGCCTGCCGAAGGACACCAAGCAGCTGCTTGCAAATTTCAACGATGTGCCTGAGAACCTCATCAAGGCCATCGTGGACAGCAACCGTACCCGCAAAGACTATATCGCTGACCGTGTGCTGGAATGCGCCGGTTATTACAGCGCCAACAGTTCCTACGATACTGCGAAGGAACATGAGGTGGTCGTGGGAGTTTATCGACTCACGATGAAGTCCAACTCCGACAACTTCCGTCAGAGTGCCATTCAGGGCATTATGAAACGCATCAAAGCCAAGGGCGCCAAGGTCATTATCTATGAGCCGACCCTGGAGGATGGCACCACATTCTTTGGCAGCCGCATCATAAATGATCTGGCTGAGTTCAAGCGTCTGTCCCAGGCCATCATCGCCAACCGTTATGATGTCGCCCTGGACGATGTGGAAGACAAGGTCTATACAAGAGATATTTTCAAGAGAGATTAGTCTATACTATACATTAATTATTTATATGAGAAAAATTGTTTTATTTTTTCTGATGGTTCTTTCATGCACAGTGGCTTTCGCCCAGGGCATGTCAGATGATCAGGTTCTTCAGTTCATTGCCAGTGAGGCCAGAGCTGGTACCGGTCAAGCACAGATAGTCACCAAACTCATGCAGAAAGGCGTGAAAATCGACCAGATTCGCCGCCTGCGCAACCAGTATGACAAGCAGATTTCCTCTCGCGGAATGTCCAGCGCTGCTGATGGCGCTGTGAGAATGGCAGCCTCACGTATGGAGGGAAATAGCGACGGCGCTGCCGGTCAGGAACTGACCACCGCCAAGCGTGGTACCACTGGTGAGATTACCCCCGATGCTGCCGATGACGTCCAGAATGTGGAACAGGATGTGAAAGCCACCGCTGGCACAGCACCTACCACCTCTGGTAAGACGGTCTTCGGACGAAGCATCTTTGCACAGGCCAATCCGAGCTTCCAGCCCAACTACAATATGCCTATCCCCGACACCTACGTGCTGGGGCCTGGCGACCAAGTGGTGGTGGATATCTATGGTGCCTCACAGCAGACACTGGTGCACACCATCGCTCCCGAGGGCACCATCACTGTTTCCGGTTATGGTCCCATTCACCTGAGCGGACTCACAGTGGCAGGTGCACAGAGTAAGTTGCGCAACACCATTGGTTCTCGTTATCAGACCAGTAACCTCCAGATGAAGGTGGGCAACACCCGCACCATTCAGGTGAACATCATGGGTGAAGTCAAGGCACCGGGTACCTATCACCTCTCTGCCTTCGCCAATGTGTTCTACGCCCTCTACCGTGCCGGCGGCACCAGTAGTCTGGGTACCCTTCGTAATATCCAGGTCTATCGTAACGGCCGACTCATCACCATCGTTGACCTTTATGAATTCATCCTCAACGGTCGCCTGGCAGGTAACATCAATCTGCAGGACAACGATGTCATCCAGGTGCCCACCTACGAGTGTCTGGCTGGTATCACGGGTAACGTGAAGCGCCCGATGTTCTATGAAATGCGCAAGAACGAGTCTGTGGCCACACTGGTCAAGTATGCAGGCGGCTTCACAGGCGATGCACACACCAAGTCCGTCAAACTCGTACGTCAGACCGGTGAACGTTATAAGGTGTTCAATATCGGAGAATTCGAGATGGCTGACTTCAAACTCGAGGACGGTGATGCCATCACAGTGGATGGAATGATCAACCGCTTCGAGAATATGGTGGAAGTCAAGGGTGCCGTCTTCCGTCCCGCTCAGTATCAGTTGGGCGGCAACGTGGTCAGCGTGCGCAGCTTGATTGAAGCTGCTGAGGGACTGACAGAAGATGCTTATCCCGATCACGCCATCCTCCACAGACTGAAAGCCGACCGCTCACTGGAAATCCTGCCCGTGAACGTGAAGGGCATCATGGATGGAACAGAGGCAGACATCCCCTTGAAGAATGAGGACGTCCTGTTCATCATGACACAGGAAGACCTGCGTCAGGAACGCACCGTGACGATTAATGGTCAGGTGATGAGCCCGGGTACCTATCAATATGCTGATAATATCACCATTGAAGACCTCATAGTGATGGCCGGCGGCCTGAAGGATCAAGCTTCACTCATGCGAGTGGAAGTCAGCCGAGTGCTGCGTGACCCCTTCGCCACCAAGAAGAGTGACCAGTATGGTGAGAAGTACCACTTCGATCTAAAGAATGGTCTCGTGATCGATCATGAGCGTAAGTTCCTCCTGCAACCCTACGATAATGTGACCATTTACTCCAGCCCGGTCTTCAACCAAACCAAGACAATATCTGTGAATGGTGAGGTCGAATGGGAAGGTTCTGTAGCTATGCAGAAGAAGCAGACACACTTGAGTGATGTCGTCGAGATGGCTGGCGGTCTCACTCCCTACGCCTACCTGAAGGGGGCTACCCTCCTGCGTCGGATGAACGATGAGGAACGTCGTCGTATGCAGGCAACGATGAAGGCTGTGCAAGATATTCTCACAGAGAAGGGTGACTCCATTTCCTATAACAAACTGGATTTGGGCAACAACTATCCAGTCTATATTGATTTGGAAAAGGCAATGAAAAATCCTGGATGTGAGGCTGATATCCTCATGCGTGAGGGCGACCAGATCTTCATACCGGAGTACAATCCGATTGTCCGCGTGTCTGGTGACGTGATGTTCCCCAACACCGTCTTCTATGAGTCTGGCAAGGACTACAAGTACTATGTGAACGAGGCCGGTGGCTTCGGACACCGGGCCAAGAAGTCCAAGTCCTTCATCGTCTATCAGAACGGTAAAGCTTCCTTGTGTAAGAAAGGTGCCAAACCCGAGCCCGGCTGCGAAATCGTTGTGGTCAGCAAGAAGAAGAAGAAGGGCTGGACCATCCAAGAATCTGTTGCTGCACTCTCTGGTCTGACCAGCTTGGCTGCTATGGTGACCGCTATTGCATACATGATGAAATAAAAGTATAAAGAGTTATGTCAGAAGAAATCAAGAATAACGCCCAGCCCGGAGAGAACAACTATATCGAGCAGGAAGAGGAGTCTTCCATTGATTTCGGTAAACTCTTCGCTGATGTCAAGAAGCATAAGAAGCTGTACTACAAGGTACTGCCCATCACGTTTGTGCTGGCTGCCATCTATGCACTGTCCATACCTAATTATTATCAGTGCACAGTGAAGCTGTCACCTGAGCTCTCTGGTTCCCGTGCAGCTATGGGTTTGTCATCCTTGGCCAGCAGCTTTGGCTTCAACATCGGACAAGGTACAGCAGGAATGGGAACAGAAGCACTGTTCCCAACCCTCTATCCCGACTTGGTCAACTCCACAGACTTCAAAACCAGCCTTTTCAACGTCCCCGTGACCATCGAAGGCAACAAGAAGAAAGGAACCCCGGACCGAACGATGTCCTATTATGACTATCTGCAGGACGAGCAGAAATCGCCCTGGTGGAGTAGTGTTATTGCAGCACCCTTTAAAGCCCTTGCTTGGCTGCTCGCTCCGAAAGACACAGACGAGGTCAAACCTGCTTTAAACCCCTTCCGTCTGACCAAGAAACAAGCCCTGATTGTCAAAGCCTTAGACAGAAAGGTGGTCTGCGATATTGATAAGAAGACCATGGTCATTTCCATTCAAGTCACCGACCAGAATCCGGTTATTGCTGCCACAATGGCAGACACCGTGCAGCAGCGTCTGCAGGACTTCATCACAGACTACCGCACCAAGAAGGTGAAGGTGGATCTGGATTACTACAAGAAGATCTGTGAAGAGAACAAGGCCAAATACGAAGATGCCCGTCAACGGTACTCCGAGTTTGTGGACGCCAACCAGTACATCATCCTCCAGACCGTTCGTCAACAGCAGACAGACCTGGAGAACGAGATGCAGTTCCAGTACAACGCCTACTCACAGATAGCCTCACAGCTCATCGCGGCAGAGGCAAAGGTTCAGGAAGAGACACCCGCCTTCACCAGGTTGCAGAGTGCCACGGTTCCCACACAAAAGGCCGGACCCTCACGCGCTAAGATGTGTCTGGTATTCCTCTTCCTCGCATTCATCGGCACCACAGTCTGGATCCTCCACAAGGAAGATGACCTGAAATCACTCCTCGGGATGTCATAATGTAAGCTCTTTCGCCATTATTACTAAGAATATTATTTGATTAATAACAGGGGACAGGTTCTGTCATAAGTTATCAACCACTAATATTCATAGTAATATGCGTAAGATTTTAAAATTAGCAGGTTTCGCCCTGCTGTGTGCTGCTTGCAGCACAGAAAGTACTGATCAAGTACTTAATAAACAAACAAATGTACCGGTGACGGTACACGTCAGCACCTTTGAGGTTAATCAGGAGGACTTTTCTGAAGTTCAGACCCGTGCAACTTCTGATGTGGCTGACTACAACGATGTGAATGCCGTCACTCTGGCGTTCTACAAAGCCGACGGCACTGAGGCCTACAAAGCCACCCAGACCAAAAACGAAGCCGATTTCGGCAAGTTTGAACTCTCGCTCCCCATGGGCACCTACACCATGGTGGCGCTGGCTTATTACACCAACGAGAACAGCGTCTTGACGTTGACCAGTCCGACCGAGGTCTCGTTTAACGTTCGTGTCAGAGAGACCTTCGCGTACTCACAGGCGGTGAACATCACCAACACCAGTGCGGTAAACATCAGCGCAGTGCTTAGTCGAGTAGTTTCAATGCTGAAGGTGGTCTCTACCGACGGGAAGACTGCGGATGTCTCAAATGTCCGCATGACTTTCTCTGCTGGCGGAAAGGACTTCAATCCTACAACAGGCTTTGCCATCACCAACACGGGTTTCTCCTATACGGTGGGTAACAGCGCTGCCGTTGGAGCTACTTCGACGTCGAGCACGATGTTGTTCCTGGCCACAGATGAACAAGACATCGATGTGACCATTGAGACGTTGGATGCAGATGGTGCTGTCTTGTTCACCAAGACAGTCTCTAACGTGCCCTTCCAGCGCAATCGTGTGACAAAGCTTTCTGGAGCAATGTACACCAATACGGCTGTGGCTGGAAGCTTCCAGGTTTCTACCGAGTGGATTAGTGAACACACAATGGATTTCTAAAAGATGGGAGGACATATTATGCGTAAGATATTGATTTCCTTCAGTGCTGTGTTCACACTGCTGATAGTGTTCGTGGTATTCGCCTGTGAGAAACCCTATTTAAATAACGATAGCGAATCGGGAACGGCCAAGGACAACCTCCGAGTGACCGTTTTTGAAATTGAGAAGACACCGTTTGCCAGTCTGGTCCAAGGAAACAACGGGGCTGCGACCCGTGGAGTGGAAGCCGCCTCTGCTGTATGTACTCGCCTGAACTTTGCCGTTTACGATTTGGCAGGCACGCGGGTCAAGCAGGTCAACCAGCAGTCGGGTGCTGCCGATTTTGGATCGGCAGTGTTCCAGCTCCCCGAAGGTACCTACCAACTGGTGGTCGTTGGCCACAGCAGTGGAGGCAACCCCACGATGACCGATCCCACGTGCATCAAGTTCACCAATTCTCAAGGCTATACCGACACCTTCATCTGTTATGGTGAAGTCACCATAGGTGAGGATGCGGTGGACCTGAGAGTGACCCTCGACCGCATCGTGTCGTTGTGCCGCTTTGTGGTTACCGACGACTTCCCTACAGACGTCAAGAAAATGCGGTTCTACTATACTGGCGGTTCTGGTGCATTCGATGCCACCACCGGCTTCGGTTGTGTAGCCAGCAAGCAAGATGTCAAGTTCGATGTCGTGGCGACACAGAAGCAGTTCGACCTCTACACCTTCCTGCATGATACCGAGGGAACTATTCACCTGAAAGTATCAGCGCTTGATGCTGCAGATAATGAGCTGTACAACCAGGAGTTCGACGTACCGATGCAACAGAACCAAATTACCTGGCTCTCAGGTGAGTTCTTCAATGGCTCAGGCTCATCTGCAACCACCATCACTGGTGTCACTGTCAATACCGATTGGGCCGGCGAAACTCATTTGACCTTCTAATTATTTAACCGACAGAACTGTCCCCTGTTTCTTTTTATATTATTACTTCCTTTTAAATATTTCGATTCCATCGAAATCCCATGACAGTTCGAGAGATATTCGACTTGCGCAAGCAGGGAAAGATTGAGGAGGCATACGAGGCCATCAAGCCCATGTATGCCGTGCATAAGGGCAAGTACACCACCCTCTGCATGTTCTGGACCGCCCGCGATGTCTTCAACAAGCGATTGGCTGAGGGCCGCATCGAAGAGGCCGCCAAAATCTACAAGGCCCTCCAGCGCGTCCTCCCCAACATCGATGACACCGAGGGCAGTGCCACCGCCTTCATACAGTATGCCGCCCGTGCCCTAGCCTCGATTGTGCCCGCTGGTTCTCCAGCTTGTCCTGTGCTCGCCGACTCTGTCGGTGAGATAAATCCCGTGCACACTGTGCCCACCGCTTCCCCCGCAGCCACCGTGCCCGCTGGTTCTCCAGCGGTCTCTCCCGCGCCCACCGGCTCCCCTGCCTGTCCTGTGCTCGCCGACTCCGTCGGTGAGATAAATTCCGCCCCCGCAGTGCCCGCTGGTTCTCCAGCGGTCTCTCCCGCGCCCACCGGTTCCCCGGCAGCTGCAGTGCCCGCTGGTTCTCCAGCGGTCTCTCCCGCGGTCTCTCCCGCCCCCATTGTGCCCGCTGGTTCTCCAGCGGTCCATTCCGCGGTCTCTCCCGCCCCCATTGTGCCCGCTGGTTCTCCAGCGGTCCATTCCGCGGTCTCTCCCGCCCCCATTGTGCCCACCGGTTCTGCCGGTGAGTCCCATTCGCCCCATTTGGGCACAGATGTTCCACCCCTTCCCTGGGGCCAGAAAAAGGTGTTCGACTGCATCAAGACCTATCCCGGCCTATCAGTCCCTCGCATCTCTGCCTCCACCCGCATCCCCGCCAAGTCCATCGAGCGCCACATTGCCGCTCTCATCGACAAGAAGCTCATAGAGCACAGGGGCTCCAAGAAAACCGGCGGGTATTACGCTCTCTAAGAGATTAAAAAGAAGAGGTGGTCAAAATTTTTGACCAGTTCAACAAAAAATAAAAATGAACAAGAAGTACGAAGATATTCAAGACGAGCCTCTGATGGCCTCAGAACCCGTAGCGGCTTATGAAGTGAGACGGCCTCATTGTTCTCCCAATAAATGTGAGTCGATGCGTGAACGTATCATGGCTAACACCGTTTCGGTAGATGAGTACTTTGATGAGCTGATTTCATTGGTGCATCACGACTATGCGACTCTATGAAGTCCGGATGAGCAAGAACGCTCACCTGGACATGGCTAAGCTAAGAGCGTTTCTCCTAGAAATGATGTCCGAGGATGGGGCTGTCCGATTTGCCAATAACATGAGAGCCGAGATAAAGATGCTGGCTCTTTATGCCGACCTTTACGGAAAGACCACTTCAAAGACGCTCCTTGCGATTCATCCCGAAGCCCGTAGAATGATTTCGCATAACCGGCGCTGGGATTACGTATTCCACATTGAGGAAAACTTTGTGATCGTGGACCGCATCATTCCGGCCAAGATGAACAAAGGTTAGGTAATTGAGGGAATAAACTTCAACCTAGCAGGTGTCAAAACGAACCACCGGCACCTGCCCCTTGTCAGACCCATTGGTGAGGGTAGCTCTGGAAATAGATGATTGACTAAATGTCAATCAGCCCAGAGCGGCCGTAGCAGGACTCCTCTGCGGAGGGCGGACAACAGCGGAACGCTGTACAAAAATATTATGGCAGCCCAGAAATGACATGAGGGAATAAACTTTAACCTAGCAGGTGTCAAAACGAACCACCGGCACCTGCCCCTTGTCAGACCCATTGGTGAGGGTAGCTCTGGAAATAGATGATTGACTAAATGTCAATCAGCCCAGAGCGGCCGTAGCTT
>JAFZSP010000067.1 GCA_017619335.1 Bacteroidaceae bacterium | reverse complement strand
GGCATCATCGCCTCGATGGTGGTCTGCGCCGGATGGGCGTAGAGGAACGTGGGGTAATCGACCACGAACTCGCCCTCGAACGAGAACCACGTGATGTGCGCCCGGTCGATTCCCGACCTGCGGTCGCCTACCCGTAGCCTTTCACTGATGCCGTGCGTCACGTACTTGAAGCATCCCTCGGTGACGAAGGCCAGCCACCGCGCAGGGTCGCCCTCGCGCTCCAGCTGGTCGCCCTTGCGGTAAAAGACCGCCTCGCCCTCCCGCTCGCAGAACTCCCGCAGCGCCTGCAGGTCAATGCCACCATCTGTTTTCTTGAATTTTTGTTCCATCGCGGTTATCGTTTTATCAGTAGTGTCTCCGAGTGTTCCAACTCTTCCACCAACTTGTCAACCATCGTGCAAGGCTTATGGGCTGCATAGTCGGTGCCAGTGTACAATGCGCGTAGTTGCTGGGCAAAGCGCTTGGCCAGATCCTCGCGGCCATACTGCTGAAGCAGGTTGTATATATCGGGGTTGCCTTTCTTGTATTCAAAGTGATTGTCACCCATGTTTTTCCTGAAAGCCTCTTCCAGCTTTTTGATGTAGGCGGCGCGGCCAATGCCTGTATCAAGGTATTCAAAGTGCAGGTAGTACCATAGTTCAAAGGCTTCGTTAGTCCAGGCACTGTGGAAACCCAACTTATGGGCTTTTTTGATGGCATCGTTGAAGTCTTCGAAGTCATCCTTGTCGAACACCACCCATACACGGTCAAAAGTCATGGCATTCTTACGCTCCAGTTCCGCTTTGATTTCCTGAGTTCTGTCCACCAGAGCTACTGTTGCCCGGCCTTCGCCCTCAATCGTTACCTCGCGAACGGCTGAGATGTAGTTGTTGATAAGGGCCTCGAAGTAGTGCGGCTCTGTCTTCGTACCTTCACAGACTATGAGGAAACGCACGAGTTTTTCGCGAATGTTCTCCTTGCGTTTCTTGGCAGCCTTAGCTTCTTTGCGTTCCCGCCTCAGCTTTGCGATTTCTTCTTTTCTCGAATATCCCATAGCAGCACTTTATTTTCCGATGAAAGGTATGGCACCATAGCGTCCACGGATATAGTCGCGCTTGATGTCGCGGTCGTTACGCACCTTCTTTCCGTCCTCGTCCTTGAATTCCACAAGCGAGTAGATGTCGGTTGACTCTACCTTGTCCTTCTCAGCAAACCAGATCTGATCACGGCGGATAATCTCCAAATCAAGCAGATTAGTGTCGTGGGTAGCAAAGATCAGTTGTGCTCCGTGTCTGTTCTTCTCTGGATCCATGAACAGAAGCACGATGTTGCGTGTCAGCAGTGGGTGAAGCTTGGCATCCAGTTCATCGACAATCAGCGTCTTGCCCTCGTTCAGCGTATCGAATATTGGGCCGGAAATCTCTATCACTTTCTTCGTCCCCTCTGACTCCATCTGATTCTTGTGGAAATTGCGCTCGCCAATCACGAGACCTTTTTCGTCATAGACATTGTGAGTGGTTATCGGCTCGACCACGTTCCCTGTCGCCAAGTCTTTCTCTAACTGTGACCTTAACGACCTTGGGGCACTGTCTAATGCCTCTTTGGGAATATCGACCTTCTTGACAGAGAAGCGGGTAAAACCCAGTTGCAGGGTCTTGAAGAACTCCTGAGCCTGGTCGGCTCCGTTCAGATGTTCCAAAAACATTCTGAGCGTAAAAGCCTCGTAGCCCTCGCTGTCGATTCCAGAAAGTACATTGCATTCTCCAAACCAACCCAATATAGAATTGGACTTCTCGCCCTTCAGCTGAGCCACAAGCGACAGGAAGAGGCGATTCGAGTTTGTCAAATCCTCTTTTCCCTGACCTTCTGGGAATCTCTTTGCCGATACCTCAATGATGTCTCGTGAACGCACAAAGAGCTCGTACTCTTTCTCGCCAAACCGTTTCTAGTATAGCCACTCTGAGATAATGTCTGTTTTGTTGTACTCAAAGCCATAGCGGTAAAGCACCTCACCTTTGATGAACTGAATCTCAAATAGCGTAGGTTGTGAATCTGAGCTTCCATCCAATGCAAAAGGATCGTATGGCAGCGCATCACCCTCGTTCAGCCTGACAGAACGTCTCACCATACTACACATAGTTGATATGGCCTGAATCAAGTTACTCTTGCCACCCGAGTTGGCACCATACAAGACTGCCAACGGAAGCAAGCTATACTTACCTTCGCTGATTACAGACTCTTTGTGCTCCTTTATGGAACTCGCCTCCATGCTAAAGGTTCGTTCCTGTTTGAAAGAGCGAAAATTCTTAACTGTGAAATTTACTAGCATATCTCAAAATTTTGGCGCAAAGATAATAATAATTTTTCGATAAAACATGTAATTTATGAGAAATATTCTCAAAAATCAAATAGATTTAACACATCCAAGAAATGTAACGTATCATATATGCGAAAATTACTCATTTTTTATTATGCTGTTTGGGGTTGTGCATATTATTATAAGGACGGAAAACATAGTTGCAAAATACAATTAAGTCTTATTCAAAATTGAAATCATCCATAATTGCAATAACTTGAGATATGTATTTGTTAATTGGGCAGATTCTCATGAAGAAGCTGCCGACGTCAACGGTGACGGCAAGATTACCATCACAGATGCCGTCCAGATTATCAATATCATTCTCCAACAGTAATTTTCGGCGTATAGCTCCTCGGCTTCGTTATGAAATCGGTGACGGTAAGGTGACGGCAAAAAGCACAGCCTTCACCCACTTAAAAGAATGATATGCTGTGCGTTATCCCCTATAAGGTGACGGCAAAGTCAAATTCATCATAGAAAAAAGTCAAAGTTTATCAAGGGGATTCATTTCTCCTTTATGGTATAGTTGCTTATACCCCACAATCCGAAATCGTTCCTGAAGATTCTTTATCTTTTCCATCAACTTTTCAAATGTTAGTGGCTGCCCATAAATGAAACTTTCTTTCATCTCGTTGTAGTCAGCTTCGTAAGCGGACATCAGTTCTTCACAGGGTACAATCTGAATATTGGCAGGTAGCTCTTTGTCGTAATCTACGTAACCGACATGATAGAACTTGCGACGATGCTCCACAATCTCATGATAGAGCACCAAATCATTGAGAGCCATTTCTGCATATGGGGTTTGCATCAGTTTCTCCAAGTCGTAGAAATGACGAGTCATTCTATGTTTCCTCGGTTTGTCTTTCTGAAACTCCTCGCACAAAAGAAAAGCCTTTTCCAAGAAAGTCCTGGCTGGGCTGATGGTACGAATTGTTTGAACGATATCGGAATCAACATCTTCATTTTTATACGTTTGCTCTATAAGTGATGAAATTCTTCTCATCTCGTAAGGCTCAGTCATCGACAACACACTGATTTCCACTTTTACCGTCGGGATAGCGTATGCAGCTTGGCTATTGTAGAGTGAAGGGTATTGCACGTATAGCACAGAAGGGTCTTTGTCGTGTGGCACCTTTCTTGGCTCGCCATTTTCATCGGTTATGTCATTATCTGTGAGAACAGTTACTTCAAGCCCCATCTCAACAAGTTTTGCCGATAACTCGTCCCTGAACTCTCCAAAAAGAAAGTCCTGTCCTTTTTCTCGGAGATTATGTATTTGCGTATTACTGGTACAGCTTGCACAAGAGAGTTGCTTGACGTTCAAGAAATAGTCACGGCTCAATGCCAAGTCAATATCTTCACTGAATCGGTTGATGATATCCCAGCCTTTACTCAGGCTTGTGCCACCTTTGAACAACAGATATTCAGATACGCTGGTGTGAAATAGCGCATACAATACTGCTGTTACCCACCAGTCTTTCTCAGCAGCAGCTTCATCAATTTGCCGTGCCTCAACGACACCTTGAATCATAGCTCTTCGCTCTTCGAGCGAGAAATCAATCCATTTGCTCATTGCTTTATTCCTTTCTTTATAATTTGTCGCATCCAAACGGGAGCCAACAACAAATCGTGCTCTATTGTATCAGTTTCTGGCGTTTCAGCGAATAATTGCTCAATCCTTGTCTCATCTTCCGAAGTGATGTTATTTTCGCCAATGCTGCGTAATGCTTGCACCAATTCTGACATCAGTTGCCCACGAAAAGCGAAATTCTTTGGTGCACCATGCTTCAAGGCAACTGTTCGGTTGCCCAACTTTAGTTTTCTACCAGACCCTGTAGTTAGGAAAATGGTGTTCATGGGTACTTGTGTCGAAAACCCTAAACGATTAGCGGCTGTGGCACCCGTCGGTATAACCTTTGCTTTATCACGCTTGGCTATCTCTGTCACCAATTCGTAAGCCGAAGGATATAGAATACCAAAACGTGTCTTGCGTGCCTTGACATACACTCCTTTGGCTATACGAGTAATTAATCCTTCTTTCTCGAATATAGCGAGTAACTTTGTGACATACTCAACATCATACTGAGGAAAAGAAGAGACAAAGAATATCTCACCGAATCTACTGCGAGTAATCCTTTTTCTAATCTGCTGTACTACTGCATTATCCATCGAATATTTATATAAATTATGGTCGGAATGATTACAAATATTTCCGACCGCAAAGATACTTCTTTTCTTTCAATTATCAAAGCCTTGTCCGACAAAAATTAGTTTTCTTTGCTGAAAAATGGTGTTTTTGTGTATTTTGGATAGCATTTTCATGAGATTTGGCAAGATTACCATCACAGATGGCGTCCAGATTATCAATATCATTCTCCAACAGTAATTTTCGGCGTATAGCTCCTCGGCTTCGTTATGAGGTAGATGGGGAACGCCTTTCAGCGTGCATAAATTGTGACAAATTCAGTCTGCCCGTTTTGCCTTGATGAACTCACGGGTCATGCGGCGCACGGGAAGCCAGACGGCCAGGAGGCCGACGAGGAGGACGGTGAAGAAGGTAAGGAGGACGTCGAGGGCATGGATGCTGACGGGGTAGGCATCGATGACGAAGGAGCCCTCAGAGTTTCCTAAACGGATGAGGCCGAAGTGAATCTGTGCCCAGCAGAGGCCGAGACCTATGAGGAGGCCGATGGCGGCTCCGATGCCGCTGATGAGCCAGCCTTCCAAGAGAAATATCTGACTGATCTGCTGGTCGTTGGCACCCAAGGAACGGAGGGTCTCCACGTTCTCGCGCTTCTCAATGATGAGCATAGAGAGCGAGCCGATGATGTTGAAGGATGCCACGAGGAGGATGAAGGTGAGGAAGAGGTAGGCGATGAACTTCTCCACCTGCATGATGCGGAAGGTGTCCTCCTGCTGCTCATAACGGTCCTGCATGATGAAGTCTGTGCCGAGGGCTCGGCGGATGTCGGCCTTGGCGCTACGAAGGCTGGTGCCGGCGTTCAGCTTCAGTTCCACAGACGTCACTCGCCCCTGCTGGTCGAAGAGGCGGCGCGCAAAGCCGAGGGACGTGAGGATGTAGGCGGCATCATATTTGCTCTGGTTCACAGCGAAGACCACGCCCGGAGACAGCAGTTCGTCCCGACGGAAGCTCTGCATGGGGTTGCTCATGTTCACCCGCTCGCCGTGACGTGGTGCATAGATGGGCAGGGCGCCGTCATAACGGGTGCCCAATCCGAGAGCAGAGGCCAGACGGATGCCCATGACGCCGTACTCCAGCACGTCGGCATGCAGGGTGAATTCGCCGTCGCCATAGAGGATGCTGTTGATGTCTGTCTGGGAGGTGAAGTTGTCATCTACGCCCTTCACTGTTACCACCCACTGGCGCTCGTTGCCCACGATGAGTGCCTGGTCTTCAAGGACTTCTGTATATACGCTGATGCAGTCCAGCGCTTTCAGTCGCTCCAACGCGGGGTCGTCGGCAGCCACCGTTTTCCCTGCTGCGGGAATAACCTTCAGTTGCGGGTCAAAGGCCGTGAAGAAGCTGGCCACCATGTCCCGGAAGCCGTTGAAGACGGAGAGGGTCACGATCAACGCCGCCGTGGCCAGAGCCACGCCACAGACAGAGATGACAGTGATGATGCCTGTGGTGTGATGGCGCTTGCGAGCGAAGAGGTAACGGCGGGCGATGTAAAATGCAAACATTTTTAATTGATAATGAATAATGTATAATGTATAAATGGTACGCCGTTCAGGTGTTATGGTATTGCATAATTATCGTTTAGGTGCAACCAATAATACATTATACATTATCAATTATACATTAAGAAGCTTGTCAATGTTCTCGGCATAGTCCAAGGAGTCGTCCACGAAGAATTTCAGTTCGGGGATGATGCGGAGCTGGTGACGTGTGCGCTGCCCCAGCTCGAAACGGATCTGACGGACGTTGGCGTTGATATTGTCACAGATTTCCTGTGCCTGCTCGCTGGGGAAGATGCTGAGGTAGGCCCGGCAGACGCTCATGTCCGGGCTGATGCGGCAGACGGAGACGCTGACGAGGACGCCGCGCGTGGCCTGTGTCTGACGCTGGAAGATGTCACTCAATTCCTTCTGAATGAGACGCGCAATTTTATTTTGACGAGTGGTTTCCATAGGCTAAAGCATACATTTTCATTTGGCGCAGCATGGCCAGCAGACCGTTGCTGCGAGTGGGAGAGAGGTGTTCATGCAGTCCGATGCGCTCGATGAAGTAGAGGTCGGCATCGATGATTTCCTGGGGTGTGTGGTCGCTGAGCACGCGGATGAGGAGTGTGACGATGCCCTTGACGATGAGGGCGTCACTCTCTGCGCGGAAGTGCAGGAGGCCGTCGTCTGTCAGGTCTGCCACTAACCACACGCGGCTCTGGCAGCCGTCGATGAGGTTCTGTTCGGTCTTCTCAGAGGCTGGCAGCGGCTGCTGCTCGTTGCCCAAGTCGATGAGCAACTGGTATTTGTCCATCCAGTCCTCGAAGTCGGAGAACTCCTCGATGATCTGGTCTTGTATCTCGTTGATAGTCATTGCTGGTTGTCGTTATATAGAAGTTGAAGAAGGGTCTGCCCCACAGCCTTCAGCACGGCGGGGTCAATGTTCTCAGGGGTGTCATCCACGGTGTGCCAGGTGGGTCCGAAGCTGGAGTGACTGTCACTGACGTGGGGCACGATATCAATGGCAGGGATGCGGGCAAACTGGGAGACAGAGACATGGTCATCTGTCACATAGCCGCCGCGACGCAGCGGGAAGAAGTCACCATATCCCAGCTGTGCTGCCAGATGCCAGACCATATTCACTAATGGCGAGGCGAACTGCTGGGAGAAGCTTTCCATCTGGAAGCGTGCGCCACGACCGCCCACCATATCCAGGTTGATGGCATAGCGGGCAGAGTAGCCTGTGGCGTAGGCCTCGTTGGCCCAGTGACGGGAGCCTAAGCACCAGTAGTTGAAGACATCGTCATCATCTTCCTCTGCCCACTGCGGCACGCCCTGGTCTTCCAGGTCGAAGCAGACGAAATCCACGCCAAAGTCCAGTTCTTGCTGCGGGATGACGCGAGCCATTTCCAGCATCACAGCCACGCCGGAGGCACCGTCGTTGGCAGCCAGCACGGGGGTGTGGTGGTTGGATTTTTCACGGTCATTGTCTGCCCAGGCACGACTGTCCCAGTGGGCGGAAATGAGCACGCGGTCAATGGCTTCGGGGTTCACGCTGGCCATGATGTTGCGGCAGGGAAGCTGGTGTCCGTCATAGCCTGCGAGCTGCGTGCGCTGCTCTGTGACGACAGCACCGTACTGCTGGAACTGCTGGACAATCCAGTCGCCGCAAGCTTCGTGAGCTGCACTGCCTGGCACACGTGCTCCGAAGGCGCACTGCCGGATGATGCTGTTCATGGCAGAGTCGGCCATGAAGACGGGGGCAGTAGCTAAGGAGATGGTGTCTGCGAAGGTGCTGCGAACTGTCTTGCCTGTGCAGGAAGGGAGGAGGAGAATGGCGGACAAAACGCCAAACACACAACAAAAGAGAAGCAGACGGTTATAATGTTTCTTGAAAAGCATAATCCTTTAACTTTTAATATTCTGGGTCGTTTCCATCACCCGCAGGAAGTTGCCTCCCCAGATGAGGCGGAGGTCGGCTTCGGAATAGCGCTCACGCAGGAGGCGGCGGGTGAAGTTGATGAGTTCAGAGGCGGAGGCCAGGCCGGGAACACCGCCGTCGCCATCGAAGTCTGTGCCGATGCCCACGTGCTCGATGCCCATGACGTCTATAATATGGTTCAGGTGCGCCACGGCATCCAAGATTGTGGCTTGTCCGTCCTGGCGGAGGAAACCGCTGTAGAAGGTCACCTGTGCCACACCGTCTTTGGCGGCGAGAGCGCGCAGTTGCTCATCGGTGAGGTTGCGAGGATGGTCACAGAGGGCACGACTGCTGGAGTGTGAACAGACGATGGGCAGTCGGCTGATGTCTAAGGCGTCGAAGAAACTGCGCTCACTGGCATGGGAGAGATCCACCATGATACCCAGACGGTTCATTTCAGTGATGACCTCGGCACCAAAGGAAGAGACACCTTCTGAAGTTTCTCCCTCACGAGGGCGGGCAGAACCGCAGATGTCGTTGTTGCCGTTGTGGCAGAGGGTCATATAGACGATGCCGTGCTCCTGCTGGAAATGCTGGAGGAGGCTGATGTCACGTCCGATGGCATAACCGTTCTCTATACCCAGCATTATGGCACGCTGCCCTTCAGACTTCAGACGGTAAAGGTCTGCGGGGGTGCGGGCAAGGGCAACGGCAGGCAGCCCGCTGTCTATCAGTGGCGAGGACTCCACCATCTCGCGGACGCGGCAGAGCTGCTTGTCGGCGTATGCTGTGGCAGCCGTGAAGCCTTCTGGAGAGCGGGGTCCCTGAGGGATGTAGGCCACCATGATGCTGGCGTCCAATCCGCCCTCTGTCATCTTGTGCAAATCCACCAGTATGCGGGAGTCGCGCTGGTAGAAATGGATGTCTTGGTCAAAGAACATCGGCGTGTCACAGTGACTGTCCAGGGTGAGGACGCGGCTGTGCAGGCGACGGGCCTCGTGGTAGTTGGAGGCTTCGGCAGCGAGCCAGCGGAAGAGGGGCAGCATCGTCTCGTCCCCACGCAGGCAGAAGCATTCGGGATGCCACTGCACGCCCAGAATACTCTTGTGCTCAGAAGATTCCACGGCTTCTATGACGCCATCAGGCGCTGTGGCAGAGATGCGCAGATGAGGTCCCGGCTCACGAACAGCCTGATGATGGAAGCTGTTGACAGCCAGCGTTTCTGTGTCCATGATACTGCGGAGAAGGGAGCCTTCTGAAATGGTCACTGTGTGGGAGGGATAGGAGCGCTCCAGGTTCTGGGAGTGCTTCAGGAGGGGAAGCGTTTTCTCACCTTTCCGGGAGTCCTCTGCGAATAGTCCCAGATCCTGCCAGATGCTGCCGTCCAGAGCTGCTGCCAACATCTGAATGCCGCGACAGATGCCGAACATGGGCAGCTGGCGGTCAAAAGCCAACCGGATAAGCAGCAGCTCGGGAAGGTCGCGTTTGGGATTGATGCTCCCGATTGCAGGAATGGGTTCCTCGCCCACAAACAGGGGATTGAGGTCAGCACCGCCGGAGAGCAACAGCCCGTCGATGCGGTCCAGCATGGAGACAAGGGCATCTGTGTCTGTGGTGGGAGGCAGGATGACGGGTGTGGCCCCAGCGCGGATGACACTCTCAAAATAGCCCTCGGCCAGTTCACAGCCCTTATCGCCAAAATTGCCCGTGATGCCGATGACGGGCTTGTGCTGTGAGCCAGGGAAGGTGGCGTGAAGCGCGTCGTAATGGGATTTCCAGTTAAACATAGATGATGTACTTACCCCTCGGGCACGGAATATCAGTCTTCGGTATCTATGAGGAGACCTGCTTTGCGCGCGGTAAGGGCCTTGATGGCTTCCACATCCTTCTCGGAGAGTCCGATGGGCACCTCACTTTTGATGCTCTGTTTGAGGGAGATAAGGGTCTCTGTGGAAATGACACCAGGGATTTCCTGCAGACGGTTGTTCAGCAGTTCCATCAGGTGTGCATTGTCACGGGCATAGAGTTTGATGAGCATGGTGTAGGGGCCGGTGGTGAAGTGACACTCCACAATCTCGGGGATCTTCTCGAACTCACTGACCACATGCTTGTACATGGAGCCACGTTCCAGTGTGATGCCCACGTAGGTGCAGGTGTTGTAACCCAGGGATGCGGGGCTGACGTGATAGCCGGAACCCACGATGACCCCGAGATCCACCAATCGTTGGACGCGCTGGTGAATGGCGGCACGGGAGACGCCACATTCAGCTGCTACATCTTTAAAAGGTATGCGCGCGTTGCGCGTGATGATTTCCAGAATCTTTTTGTCAAGACTGTCTATCTTTTCCATAGGATTTTAACGCTTTTATCGCTTTATGCTTGCAAAAGTAGTCATTAATTCGCAAAACGCAAGCATTTCCGACAAAAAAAAGACACCGAAAGCGTATTTCGGTGTCATTTTGTAGCCTTTTTGAGGATTTTATTTGACTATCTCCAACAATTCCACGGTAAAAATGAGCGTGGAGAGCGGTGGAATCTTGCCTGCCTCACGAGCGCCATAACCCAACTCCTGGGGGATGTAAAGTTCCCACTTGGAACCCACAGGCATCATCGTCAGTGCCTCTGTCCATCCCTTGATGACCTGACTGCAAGCGAACTCGGCGGGCTTGCCGCGCTTGTAGCTGCTGTCAAAGACGGTACCGTCCAGGAGGCGGCCTTCATAGTTGACCTTCACCTTCTGGTTAGCGGTGGGCGTGGCTCCTGTGCCGACAGTGAGGATTTTGTACTGCAGGCCGCTGGCGGTGGTCTGGACGCTGTCCTTCTTGGCGTTGGCCTTCAGGAAGTTCTCGCCATCAATGCGGTTCTGACCATACTTGGCCTCCATCTTCACTTTCTGGTAGTACTCGATTTGCTTATTGGCGATGGCCTGGGCACTGTCACTGGTCAGGCGTGCTGTGCCAGCGAGCGACTCACGGAATCCCTGCACAAAGAGGTCCTTATGAAGAAGGTCTATGGAGTCATTGATCTGACGATTCACCTGCTTGACAATCTGGTTCTCCACCTGCTGGCGAATCTCGATGCCTGCCAGGCGGGCTTTCTCCTTCTTGTCGGCATCGGTCATCTCTGTCTGCTCAAAGCCCTGCAGGAAGTCACTCATGTAGGCAGTATCCACACCCATGCGCTGGGCCAGATAGTTGACCAGCCCATTGGTCTGGGCGATGCCGTAGGCATAACTGAAATCGGCCATGGAGACGGTATCCACCTTTTCCACCACCTCTTCCTTCTTGGCTTTCTTGCTCTTCTTCTTGGTGTTAGCAGCGCTGGTGCTGACTGCTATAAGCAGACACAGCACCAGCGTGGCAAATTTCATTGTCTTCATCGTAGCAGCTTATTTCTCGATGCTGATGAGGTCGATGGTGAAGATCAGAGCGCTGAAGGGCTTGATGTTACCCATGTCCTGTGCGCCGTAGGCCTGGTCCTGAGGAATATAGACAATCCACTTGGAGCCGACGGGCATGGTGGTCAGAGCGGCCTTGAAGCCGGGGATCACCTGGCTGGCACCGAAGACGGTCGGGTCACGTTCCAGGTTGCTGTCGAAGACAGTGCCGTCAATGAGTTTGCCCTCATAGTGAACCTTCACGCGGCAGGTGTCGGCAGCGACTTCGCCCTTACCTTCTGTCAGCACTTCATAGTACACGCCGTTGCCCAGTTCCTTCACGCCGTCTTTCTTGGCAATTTCTGCCATGAACTTCTCGCCCTTCTCCTTGTTCTCGCCGAACTGCTTTTCCTTGGCGGCCTTCTGGATGGCATCCATGTGGGTCTGCACATAGCTGTTGGCAGAGTCAAGGTCCATGATGTCATACTTGCCAGCGACGGCAGCCATGAAACCGGCATAGATGTTCTTCTCGTTGACGGTTTGGGTGCTGTCTTCACCAAAGATCATCTGGTTGATGTTCTTGATCATACCTTGGCTGACCTGCTGACCGATCTGGAGGCCTGCATAGTAGGCAGCCTTCTTCTTGTTGTCACCAGACTGAGCGCTCTCATAGAAACCCTTGAGGAAGTCCTCAATATAGGTGGTATCGACACCCATGCGCATGACGAGGTATTCCTTCAGACCCTGGGTCTGACTCATACCGATGGCATAGCTGAGAGTGTCAATGTCTGTCTTCAGACTTGCATTGGGAGCGGATTGTGTGCAGGAGGTCATGATAGCTGCGATGGCCACTGCGAGGAATAAAGAAATCTTTTTCATTTTTGCTTTTAAATTTTATTAGGGGTTAAATTTGGTTTTAATGTTATGTGACTGATGGAGTTAATGGGTTTTGTGGGGCTCAGAGGACTTTGATGAGTTCCACGTCAAAGATGAGGGTGGAGTAGGGTGGAATGCTGCTACCTGCACCGCGTTCTCCGTAGGCCAGCAGGTAGGGGATGAAGAAGCGATACTTGGCACCTTCCTTCATGAGTTGCACGCCTTCTGTCCATCCGGGAATAACGCCGTTCAAGGGGAAATCGGCAGGTTCACCGCGATTATAACTGCTGTCAAAGACGGTACCGTTGATGAGGGTTCCCTCATAGTGGCAACGCACCTTGTCTGTAGCTTTGGGGCTGCGCCCTGTTCCCTCTGTGAGAACCTGATATTGGAGTCCGCTCTTGGTGGTGACGACACCTTCTTTCTTGGCATTCTGCTCCAGGAAAGCTTTTCCCTCAGCGATGGCACCCTGTGCCTGCTGGCGAGCCTGCTTGTCGAAGTACTCGTTGAGCAGGGCCTGAGCCTCGCGGTGGGAGATGGCGGGTTCGCTGTCGGTGAGGACGTCACAGATGCTTTTTGTGAAATCTTCGACGCTGAAATCTTCGATTCCCATGTTCTTGAGCTGTTGGCCTATGCCCAAACCCAAGGCGTAACTGATTTTATTCATACTTTTTGTCGTTTTGGATGCTTAAATCTTTGAAATCGGGCGCAAAGGTACTGCTTTTCTTTTATCTTTTGCCTTTTTCGCGCACTTTTTTATCTTTTTTAGCGCAATGATAGTGCAACTTCCACTTTTTTTACCTACTTTTGCTCAGATTTTCGAATAAAAAAGGTGTTTTATGAAGAAAATTGTCGTCTTAACAGGGGCTGGAATGTCAGCCGAAAGCGGTATCAGTACCTTCCGTGATTCGGGAGGGCTCTGGGAACAGCACAGAGTGGAGGATGTGGCCACGATAGAGGGCTACATCCGTAATCCGAAACTTGTTTTGGACTTCTACAACGAGCGTCGTCGGCAGTTGCCCTTGGTGAAACCCTGTCGTGGTCACGAATTGGTGGCAGCCCTGGAACAGTATTATGATGTGACAGTCGTCACGCAGAACGTTGACGACTTGCACGAGCGAGCCGGCAGCACCAAGGTGATTCACCTGCATGGTGAACTGATGAAAGCCACCTCCACGCGCTCGCCCAACAATCCCACACAGATTCAGACGCTGACGCAAGAGCACATGGATATTCATATCGGTGACAAGGCAGCCGACGGCAGTCAGCTGCGCCCCTTCATCGTGTGGTTCGGCGAGGCTGTGCCAAAAATTGAGGAGGCAGCAGAGGAGTCGATGAAGGCAGACATCTATATCGTTATCGGCACCAGCCTCAACGTCTATCCCGCAGCAGGCCTGCTGCAGTATGTGGCACCAGAGACACCCGTCTATCTGATTGACCCGAAGGATGTTCCATGGACCAGTGGACACCGTTACACTCACATCAAGAAAGGGGCATCAGCAGGAATGGAAGAGCTGCTGGAGTTATTAACAAAAGATCTCTGAGTAATCTGAGTGATCTGAGTCATCCGAATAATCTGAATAATCCGAATAATCTGAATAATCCGAATAATCATGAAAAGTCCTAAACTTGAGGCCCTGGTGGCCGAACAGAAGAAATGGCAGGAAATCGTGGGTATGCGCACGGTGGCCGAATTGAACAGTGCCATTCGTGGCGGCCATGCCACAGAAATCATCAATGTCAGTGAGGCATTGCAGGAACGCAAGATAGCGCGTGTGGCCGACGAGATTTGCAACCTGGGTCGCCGGCTGGTGCTCCTGGCAGGTCCCAGCAGTAGTGGCAAGACCACGACCAGCAAACGTTTGGCTATTCAATTGGCAGCCTGTGGAATGCGTCCTATGATGATTTCAATGGACGATTATTTTGTGAACCGTGTGAACACGCCTTTGGACGAGAACGGTGAGTATGACTATGAGTGCTTGGGAGCGCTGGATGTGCCGTACTTCAACAAACAACTGACGCAACTCCTTGATGGGGAGACAGTGGAACTGCCGCGTTACGACTTCGTCAAAGGTGAACGAGTTCCCAGCGGACGGGAACTGAAGCTGGATGAAAACAACGTCCTCATCATCGAAGGTATTCATGCCCTGAACCCCGACCTGACGCCCCAGATTCCCCGTGAAGACAAGTTCCAGGTTTATGTCACCGCCTTGACAACCATTCAGTTGGATGAGAAGCGCAAGATCTCCACTTCCGATGCACGTCTGCTGCGTCGCATGCTGCGTGACAAGAACTTCCGCAACTACTCGGCAGAGGAGACCATTCACCGCTGGCCCAGTGTGCGTGCCGGCGAGGAGAAATGGATTTTCCCCTTTGAGGATAACTGCGATATGATGATTAACACGGCACTGCTCTATGAGCTTTCCGTGCTTCGCGTGCATGTGTTGCCGATTTTGGAAGAAGTGCCCACCACAGCACCAGAATATTCAGAGGCGTTCCGTCTGCGGCAGTTCATTGGTTTCTTCGAGCCTATTTCCAGCAAACAGATTCCGCCAACTTCACTCTTGCGCGAATTCCTGGGCGGCAGCAGCTTCCGTTATTGAGGCATGAAAGCAGAGAGCTATGCAGAACGACTCGAGAGCCGAGGTGTGAAACCCACATCCACGCGGCTGTTGGTCTTCAGAGCCTTGGCAGAGCACCATCATGCACTGTCACTGCGCGAGCTGGACGACGAACTGGACACCGTGGACCGTTCCACCATCTTCCGCACCCTCACCTTGCTGCTGGCCAATCACCTGATTCACGCCATCGAAGACGGCACGGGAGTGGCCAAATACGAGGCTTGTGAGGGGCATGATGATTGTTCGTTAGACGACCAGCACACGCATTTCTTCTGCATACATTGTCAGCGCACTTTCTGCTTCCACACCATTCATATCCCTCCCATTGAACTGCCCGATGGCTTTCAGATGCAGGGCGTCAATTACTTGGTGAAAGGTCTCTGTCCAGACTGTGCTCTCAAACTCTAAACACTCTACGCCCATTGATCAACTGGAGAATCATAGCAAAAATCATTGGACAGCTGCTCTTCTTGGAAGCAGCCCTGATGGTTCTGTGTTTCAGCATCAATTACTATTATGATGAAGATGCAGGACTGGCGTTCATCATCTCCATAATAGTCACCATTGTCGGTGCCAACCTTTTGGCTATCATCGGTCACCGCTCCACCAATTCCATGACGCGTCGGGACTCGTTCCTGGTGGTGTCGCTCGTCTGGGTCATCTTCAGTATTTTCGGGTCCTTGCCTTTTCTGCTGAGCGGTTATCTGACCAATCCTGCTGACGCTTTCTTCGAGACCATGAGCGGTTTCTCCACGACGGGTGCCAGTCTCATCGATGATGTGGAACGATTGCCACATGCCCTGCTCTTCTGGCGCAGTCTGACGCAATGGATTGGTGGATTGGGAATTGTCTTCTTCACCATTGCAGTGATTCCATCACTTGTGGGAGGAACAGTGAAAGTGTTTTCTGCCGAAGCCACGGGTCCCATGCGCATGAAAATGCATCCTCGTCTCAGCACGCAGGGGCGCTGGATTTGGGGTATTTACTTCACGCTCACTGTCATCTGTGCCATCTGTTTCTTCCTGGAAGGCATGAGTGGTTTTGACTGTGTGAACTATGCTATGACGGTGACAGCCACTGGCGGCTTTGCCACGCACAATTCCAGTACGGGCTTCTTCCACAATCCTGCCATTGACTACACCGCCATCCTCTTCATGTTCCTGTGCGGCACCAGCTTCACGCTGCTTTATCTGGCCATCTTCAAGGGCAAAATCCGCAATTTCTTCCGCAATTCCGAGTTCCGTCTTTACACGCTGATCATCTTGATTGCCACGCTTTTCATCTGCTTTTTCCTCATGCGAGGCAATCATTATCGGCTGGAAGACGCCATCCGCAGCAGTCTGTTCCAGGTAGTCTCCTTTATCACCACGACAGGTGTGTTCAATGACGATGCGGGCCAATGGCCCCACATCACGTGGGTGGTGTTGAGCCTGTGTATGATTCTTGGTGGCTGTTCGGGTTCCACAGCTGGTGGCATCAAATGTGTGCGAGGAGTGATGCTCTTCCAGGTGATGCGGAATGAGATCAAGCGCCTGCTGCATCCCAACGCTGTGCTGCCCGTGCGTGTCAACGGAAACAACGTTCCCTATACTTCACAGATCACGCTATTGGCATTCTTGGGGATGTATGTGATGCTGTGTTTCTTCACCTATTTTGTGATGATACTGCAGGGTATCGACAGCACCAATTCCATCACCATCGCCCTGAGCTGTGCCAGTAATGTGGGTCCCACACTGGGCTTGGAGATTGGTCCCACGATGTCTTGGAACATTCTTCCAGATGACATCAAATGGCTGCTGTCACTATTGATGCTCATGGGTCGTCTGGAAATCATGAGCGTGGTGGCCCTCTTCACACGTTCTTTCTGGTCAGACAGATAATCGGAAAAGCGCAGCGCACCCCGTTCATCTTAATAAGCCACAGAACACTCCAGGCCTAAAGCCCTGACCCGTTCGGCAATGCCGTCCAGTATCTCGGGGCTGGCTTTCTGGAGGGTACGGACAGGTGTCTCGCGGTCGATGGTGTAAATCATCACCTTCTCGGGCACTATCGTTAGGAGCGTGCTGAGCCAGGGTTCCACGAAGCTGTCACCCGTGTTGTTCACGTCGTTGCCAGCCTCATCTGTGCCGCAGAGGAACATAGTCTGGATGATGACGTGACCGTGAAAAGCCTTCAGACCTTCCACGATAGCGGTGACATCATAACTGCCGCCCGGACAATCCACCTGTTGGATGAAGCTGGCGTTCACGGTGTCCAACTTCAGGATATTGTTGTCCACACTCAGCAAGGCTGCATGCACAGCCGGTCGCAGAATCTGTGTGGCATTGCTGAGGACGCTGATGCGTGCTGCAGGGAAATACTGGTCACGCAGACGAATTGTGTCATCGATAATCTCTGGAAAATGAGGATGCAGGGTGGGCTCTCCATTGCCGGCAAAGGTCAGCACATCGGGCTGTGGCCCTTCCGCGCTCATCAGTTGCAGACGGGCTTCCAAAGCGGTTCGCACTTGTTCGCGGCTGGGCATCTTCAGATGGGGACGGTGCCAGGCGTTCAGACCACATTCGCAGTAGATGCAGTCGAAGGAACAAATCTTGCCGTCTGCAGGAAGCAGGTTGATACCCAGCGATACTCCTAAACGGCGACTATGAATGGGCCCAAAGATGGGCGAAGGATAAATAACTGTTGCCATTTCGGGTGCAAAGGTAGGGAAAAGTTTAGAGTTTAGGTCGGAGAGTGGAGTGATATTTCCTTCTTGAAGGGAAAAATGGGTGTTTTTTTGAGTTTAGAGGCCTTTTTTCTCTAAACTATAAACTCCAAACTCTAAACTTTTTCGTACCTTTGCGCCCGAAAAGATGATAGATGATATCCGCAAACCCATCCAGTCGGAACTCAGACGTTATGAAGACGTCTTCCGTGCTACGCTCCAGGCAGACAACCCTCTGTTGTCTGCCGCCCTGGCACATCTGGCTCACAAACTGGGCAAAATGATGCGCCCCACCCTGGTGCTGCTCTGTGCCAAGGAGGGCGGTGCCGTCACGGATGCCGTGCTGCATGCTGCTGCAGGGCTGGAACTCCTGCACACAGCCAGCCTTGTGCATGACGATGTAGTGGACGAGAGTCTCCTGCGTCGCGGACAACGCAGCGTGAATGCCCTTTTTGACAACAAGGCTGCAGTACTTGTGGGAGACTACCTCACCTCCACCGCCCTTCAGCAGATCACCCTCACAGGTACCCTCGAAGCCGTGCAGCGCACAGCATGGTTGGGACAGCAGCTTGCCGATGGCGAACTGCTGCAACTGAACAACACCCACCTCACCACCTTTGCCGAGGATGCCTATTACGAGGTCATCGCCAAGAAGACTGCTGCCCTCTTTGCCACTTGTGCACGCCTCGGAGCACGCCTGGGTGGCGCCGACGAAGCTACTGTCTATCGGTTAGAGCGATTCGGACACCTCGTGGGACTCTGTTTCCAGATGCGTGATGACATCTTTGACTTCGATGAGAGTCTCAACGTGGGCAAACCCAAGGGCAACGATATGCAGGAAGGCAAGCTCACCCTGCCCGTGCTCTTCGCCCTCAACACCTGCACTGATGCCCACTTCCACCACATCGCCCTCCGCGTGCGGGCTGGCGAAGCCACGCGCCTGGAGATTCAGGAACTGGTGGATTTCACCATCAGTCACGGCGGAGTGGAGTATGCAGAGCAGCAGATGCAGCGCCTGAGTGCCGAAGCACTGGACCTCCTCTCCGGTCTCCAGAACGCCGAAGTTACCCACGCACTCACACATTACCTGGACTACGTGGTTCAGAGAACCGTATAACCCCATCATCTCCTCTTCACATGAAAAGAATCCAAATCATCAATGGCCCCAACCTCAATCTCCTCGGCCGTCGTGAACCAGACGTCTATGGCGCACGCTCCTTCGAAGACTACCTCACCGAGCTCCGCAGCCTGTTCCCTGATGTACAGATAGACTACTTCCAGAGCAACCACGAGGGCGACCTCATCGACTGCATCCACGCCTGCGGGTTTGAAGTGGACGGCATAGTCCTCAATGCCGGTGCCTACACCCACACCAGCCTCGCCCTGCACGATGCCCTGCGCGCTGTGAAGGCTCCTGCCGTGGAAGTACATATATCTAATGTACACGCGCGCGAGGAATTCCGCCACCACAGCTTCATCAGTCCTGCCTGCCGAGGCGTCATCGCCGGCTTTGGGCTGGACAGCTATCGTCTGGCAGTGGAAGCACTGTTGTGAATCATGCATTGTGAATTAGAGGAATATATACTAGCCCACATCGATCCGGAACCCGAATATCTGCATCGACTCTGGCGAGCCACGAACCTGCACCTGAACTATCCCCGCATGGCCAGCGGACACCTGCAAGGGCGGCTGTTGAGGATGCTTGTTCACATGATTCGTCCGCGCAACGTATTGGAAATAGGCACTTTCACGGGCTACAGTGCCCTCTGCATGGCCAGCGCCCTGGAGCTGGGAACCATGCTTCATACCATAGAAATCAACGATGAACAGGAAGATTTCACCCGTCCCTGGCTCGAGAACTCCCCTTGGGCCGACCGCATTCGTTTTTACATCGGTGACGCCCTGGAATTGCTGAAAGAGGGATTGGAGGGGGACTTTGACCTTGCCTTCATTGATGCCGACAAGCGTCATTACTGTGACTATTACCGTGCAGTCCTCCCTCGTGTACGTCCAGGCGGATTCATCATCGCTGATAACACCCTTTGGGACGAGCATGTGGTGGATGATGAGGCAAAAATCATTGAGAAACAAAAAGGTGCTGACGATACCACTCCTTTGAACGCTAAAGACTCCCAAACCCGTGGTATTCTCGCTTTTAACGACCTTGTAGCTGCTGACCCCGCTGTGGAGCGCGTCATCCTTCCACTCCGCGACGGTCTCACCCTCATCCGTAAACTTCCTGCCAGTTTCAATGATGACTTGTGAACGTTATTTCTATCATCTTGATTGTTTCAGGCCGAAGTTCTGGAGCTGATTATATTTCTCACGGAGACGCTGGCGAGCACGATGTAGATAGACGCGAACTTGGTCCTCGGAAAGGTTCAGTTGGGTGGCTATATCACGGTAGGAGAGTCCTTCAATGTCGCGGAGTCGGAAAATATCATCCTGTGGTGGAGGCAGTTCGGTGATGAGTTGCCCCACGATGTAAAAGAGATTCTCGCCCATCTCTGGTGAAGGGTGTGTGACGAGATTCTCGGGGACGGTTTCTCCTGCTTCGGGCATAGTGGGCAGCAGACTTGTTCGCATCTTTTTCTTGCGATCCAGCGCCAGGTTACGACAGATCTGTGTGAGCCACGATTCAATGTTTTGGATGGTGGGCCACTCCTCACGATGCTCCCAGGCCCTAATCATGGTCTCCTGCACAACATCCTCTGCCTCTGCCGTGTGAAGGGTGATTCCCAGAGCCAGACGGTATAGGCGATCACGATGAGGAAGGATATCGGAACGGAGGGTCAATGGGGTTAAGGGTTGAAGGTTCGGGGTTGAGAGCGCGGAGGGGGTTAGAGGGTGATGAGCGTGCCTCCTTGGAGATGGTGGATGGAGGTGATGCGCACAGCAGAGACTCCTGCACGAAGGGCCGTGAAGGCGTTTTCCAGTTTGGGAATCATACCGCCAGCGATGGTGCCGTCTGCCACGAAGGCTTGGAAGTCGGCCTCTGTCATGCGAGGAATGAGGGTAGAGGGGTCTGCGGGATCTCGCAGGACGCCAGGGAGTTCAAAGCAGAAGGTCAAAGTGGGGAGGGCGGTCACTGTACTAAGGGCGGTGGCGACGGTCTGTGCCATCGTGTCGGCATTGGTGTTGAGGAGGTTTCCTTGTCCGTCGTGGGTCAGGGGAGCGATGACGGGTGTGACACCGCTGTGCAGAAGCTGGAGCAGGCGCGGGCCGTCGGCACTATCCACGTCCCCCACAAATCCGAAGTCAATGCCCTCCTGGGTGACAGGACGGCGATGGGCTCGGAAGAGGTTGAGGTCGGCTCCCGTGAGACCCAGGGCGTTGACGCCGCGAGCCTGCAGTTGTGCCACGATATTCTTGTTGACAAGACCGGCATAAACCATGGTGACGACCTTCAGCGTCTCTGCATCCGTGATGCGCCGGCCACCCACCATGCGGCTCTCTATGCCCAGCTGTGCAGCCAGTTTTGTGGCAGAGCGTCCACCTCCATGCACCAGCACCTTGGGACCTTCCACCTTCACGAAGGAGTCCAACAGAATGGACAGCTGTGCAGGGTCCTCGACGACGGCACCGCCTACCTTGATAACCGTAATTGTGAATTTTGAATTGTCCATCATGAATTACTCCAAATACGTGTATCCATAGAGTCCTGCCCTGTAATTGCTGATGAACTCCTTGCCCTCTGCCTCTGTAATCTTGCCATCCTTGATGGCTCGGCTGACCCAGATTTCCAGGCGACGGACCAATTTCTTGGGGTCGTACTGCACGTACTCCAGCACGTCTGCCACCGTCTCGCCATCGATAATCTGCTCAATATCATAGTCATCGCGGTTGACAGTGATGTGCACGGCATTGGTGTCGCCGAAGAGGTTGTGCATGTTTCCGAGAATCTCCTGATAGGCTCCCACGAGGAAGACACCAATGTAATAATGTTCTTCTGCGCGTACTGGATGCAGGGGGATGTAGTTGGTCTGGTGACCACCGTTGACGTAGGTGGTGATTTTGCCGTCGGAATCACAAGTGATATCTTGGAGCGTGGCGCTGCGTGTGGGCTGCTCGCCAAGACGGGCGATAGGCATAATGGGGAATAGCTGGTCCAGTGCCCAGGAGTCGGGCATGGACTGGAAGAGAGAGAAGTTGCAGAAGTACTTGTCTGCCATCTGCTTATCCAAGGCACGCAACTCATCGGGCACGTGCTTCTGATGGTGTGCCAACTCTGCCACTTCGTGACTGATGGCCCAATAGATGGACTCTATCTGTGCGCGCGTCTTCAGGTCGATGATGCCATGCCGGAAGAGGTCGAGGGCTTCTTCACGGATGTCTTCGGCATCATGCCAGTCCTCCAGCAGAGAGCGGTTGGAGAGCTTGTCCCAGATCTCTGTCAAGTCGTGGACAAGCTTGTGATCACCCTCTCCGGGCTGGAAGTCCTCGGGCATTTGCGGGGCACAGACGCTCTCCAGAACATCCACGATGAGGACGCTGTGGTGAGCCGTCAGTGAGCGACCGCCCTCTGTGATGATATTGGGATGAGGGATATTGTTGGCATTGGCAGCTTCCACGAGGGTATAGACGCAGTCGTTGACATACTCTTGAATGCTGTAGTTGACAGAGCTCTCACTGTTGCTGGAGCGTGTGCCGTCATAATCCACGCCCAGTCCGCCGCCGCAGTCGATGAATTCGATGCCGAATCCCATGGCGTGCAGCTGGACATAGAACTGTGCAGCCTCACGCAGGGCTGTGGAGATGCGACGGATCTTGGTAATTTGGCTGCCGATGTGGAAGTGCAGGAGTTTCAGGCAGTCCCGCAGTCCCATCTCGTCCAGCATGTGAAGCGCCATCAGCAGTTCCGATGAGTTCAGTCCGAACTTGGAGGCATCACCTCCGCTCTCGCTCCACTTGCCAGAGCCGTTGGCTGCCAACTTGATGCGGATACCCAGATTGGGTCTGACGCCTAAGCGCTGGGCGGTCTCCGCGATGATTTTCAGCTCGGGCAGCTTCTCGATGACGAGGAATACGCGCTTGCCCATCTTCTGAGCCAACAGTGCCAACTCAATGAAATTCTGGTCCTTGTGGCCGTTGCAGATAATGAGGCTGTCACTGTCCATATTGGTGGCCAGCACAGCGTGGAGTTCGGGCTTGGAGCCAGCCTCCAGTCCCAAGTTATAGCGCTTGCCGTGACTGATGATTTCTTCCACGACGGGTCTCATCTGGTTGACTTTCACGGGGAAGATGATAAAGTGCTCGGCCTGGTAGCTATACTCCTTAGCGGCCTTGCGGAAGCACTCGTCTGTCTTCTCGATGCGGTTGTCCAGGATGTCTGGGAAGCGCAGCAGCACAGGGGCTGTTACGTGGCGTGTAGCCAGTTCATCGATCACGTCCTTCAGATCCACCTGCACGCCATTCTTCTTGGGCGTGACATACACGTGTCCTTTCTCATTGATGCCGAAGTAGTTGACGCCCCAGCCTTTGATGTTGTAGAGCTCCTCGGAGTCTTCAATGCGCCATTTTTTCATATTATACCTTTAATAATTCCCGTATGAGTTGAACGCTCTCTTGTATTTTAGCAAAATTGTCTAATAATGACACGTCCAGCGTGTATTTGGCTTTGGAGTAGAACGATTCTCGGGTGACCAACATCTCTGCAACATAGTTTTCCAGGTCTTCCGGGGACTTGCCTTCCAGCAGGGGGCGCTTGCCTTTTCCCATTCTCAAGTGCATGGCCAGCACCTCGGGCGAAGCCTTCAGATAGACGGTGTCTGCCAGAGAGTTCATGTACTCCATATTATCAAAGAAACAGGGTGTGCCGCCCCCGCAGCTGAGGACAATGTCTTCGAACTCAGCCACTTCATGCAGCATCCGGCGTTCCAACTCCCGGAAGCCTTCTTCACCGCTTTCTGCAAAGATCTCAGGGACAGAACGGCGATAGCGAGTGGTTATGAACCAGTCTAAGTCATAGAACGTCACGCCCAATTCTGCGGCCAGTGCCTTTCCCACAGTGGTTTTGCCGGCACCCATGTACCCGATGAGGATGATGCGTATCAAAGTAATATGCGATTTAGATGATATTTTATGATTTCTTCTTGGTGTAACGCCGTTTTGCTGGGCCTGTTGTCTTGGGCTTCTCGTCTTGTTCCTTGACAATAGCCAAGCACTCTTCCAGTGTCAGTTCTTTGGCTTTTTCCTGCTGCGCCTTGTTGAGGCGGTAGTTCTCACCTTTATAGATCATATAGGGTCCGAAACGACCGTTTATCAATTCCAGGTCTGGTTCTTCTTCGAAACTTTTCAGGTGGCGCTCGGCCTCGCTTTGGCGCTTCTCATTGATGATTTGAATGGCATCTTCCAGGGTGATGGCCAGTGGGTCTGTTCCTTCAGGAAGACTGGTGAACTTCTTCTGGTGGAGGACGTAGTCGCCATAACGACCAGTTCCCACGGTGACGGTGTCTCCCTCATAGGTTCCTAACGTGCGAGGAAGGCGGAAGAGCTCCAGCGCCTCTTCCAAAGTCACGTTTTCGATACTCTGATTGCTCCTGAGTTGTGCGAAGCGGGGCTTGGAGGAGTCCTCTGCAGAGCCAATCTGCACCACGGGCCCAAAACGTCCGATTTTCACGCTGACAGGCTTTCCTGTCTTGGGGTCGTTACCCAACAAGCGCTCGCCGGCACGCAGTTCGCTCTTGGCATTCATGGTCTCTTCCACTTGCGGCTCAAACTGCTGATAGAAGTTGAAAATCATGCCAGTCCACTCTTCCTTGCCTTCGGCAATGGCATCGAACTCCTTCTCCACGTCTGCCGTGAAATTATAGTCCATGATAACAGGGAAGTACTGCATCAGGAAATCGTTGACCACGATACCTGTGTCGGTGGGCAGAAGGCGTCCGCGCTCAGCACCGAAGACGGCCGTGCGAACCTCGTGAGTCAAGCAGCCATCAGCGCCGATGGTCAAGACATTGAAGGAGCGTTCGTCGCCGGGCTTGTCTGCCTTCATGACATATTCGCGCTGTTGGATGGTGGAGATGGTGGGAGCGTATGTGGAGGGACGACCAATGCCCAACTCTTCTAACTTGCGAACCAGACTGGCTTCATTGTAGCGGGTGGGACGTTGGGAGAAACGTTCTGTGGCCTGTAGTTCCACGCGCTGTAACTGATCACCCACGTTGAGAGGCGGCAGCAGGGTGGAGTTTTCTGTGTTCTCGGCGTTTTCGGCGTTCTCAGCATCTACATTATCAATATTCTCTCGATATATCTTGAGGAAGCCATCAAACTTCAGCACTTCGCCCGTGGCCACGAACTGCTCATCACGTCCGCTGATATTGATGGTGGCAGTGGTCTTCTCCATCTCTGCGTCTGCCATCTGGCTGGCAATGGTGCGCTTCCAGATGAGGTCGTAGAGGCGGCGTTCCTGCGGGTTGGCATCCGTGAGTTCTGTGCGGTCCATGTAGGTGGGGCGGATGGCCTCGTGGGCTTCCTGTGCCCCCTTGCTGGAGGTGTGGAACTGGCGTGTCTTGACATATTGTTCTCCCATGAGCTCCGTGATGACGCTGCGGCTGGTGCCGAGTGCCAATGAGGAGAGGTTCACGCTGTCTGTACGCATATAGGTGATGAGTCCGCTTTCATACAGGCGCTGTGCGATGAGCATGGTCTGCGCCACGGGCAGTCCCAGACGGTGGGCAGCCTCTTGCTGGAGGGTGCTGGTGGTGAACGGAGGAGCGGGCGAGCGGTGAACGGGACGTGTCTGGATGTCCTCGATGGTGAAGGTGGCCTTGGACGCTTCTGTGAGGAAAGCCTCGGCCTCCTGTTGAGTGGTGAAGCGACGGTTCAGTTCGGCCTTGACCTGGCTGCCATCAGGCACAGAGAAGACGGCTGTGACGCGATAGTAGGCTTCGCTCTCGAAGGCCTGCACCTCACGTTCCCGCTCCACGATCAGACGTACAGCCACGCTCTGCACGCGGCCAGCGCTGAGGTTGGGCTTCACCTTGCGCCACAACACGGGTGACAGTTTGAAACCCACGATGCGGTCCAGCACGCGACGAGCCTGCTGTGCATTGACCAGGCCCATATCCACAGTCCTCGGATGCTCGATGGCAGCGAGAATGGCGGGCTTGGTGATTTCGTGGAAAACAATGCGCCGGGTGGTCTGGGGACTCAGCTTCAGTACCTCTTGCAGATGCCATGAGATGGCTTCTCCCTCGCGGTCTTCATCGGAAGCCAGCCAGACCATATCGGCTTTCTTGGCATTTTGTTTCAGTTGGGTGACGATGTGTGCCTTGTCCGCGGGTACTTCATATTGGGGTTTGAAGGTATCGGTGTCGATGCTGAAGTTGTGTTTCTTCAGGTCACGGATGTGACCATAGGACGACATCACTTTGTAATCTTTGCCAAGGAATTTCTCTATGGTTTTTGCCTTGGCAGGAGACTCTACGATAACGAGATTTTTTGACATAGTCTTGCGTTTTGTGGAAATTCGGGCGCAAAACTACACAAAATTTACGAACTACACCTTATTATATAAGAAAAAAAATGTTATTTCGGTGAATTATGCCCTTTCTAACCCTTCTTTTTGTATGGAACGGACTATTAAAACGACCAAAAACAGACAAACAATGGCCAGAATACCTGCTGGCTCCTTTCCTCCGAGCAGGGGTACAATTTTGTCCTCTTCTGGGAAGAGTAATGTCATGGCGCTGGCAAAGGAGTTGTTGTAGATGTGGATGCAGATGGGGGCCACGAGTGAGTCTGTCCACCAGTAGGCAAATCCCAACAGTACACCCAACAGCAGTGCAATGGGCATCTGAGCCGGATTCATGTGGGCGAGGGCAAAGAACGCGGCACTCAACCCGATGGGCACAAACCATCCCTGGAAGGAGTACCGCCGTGAGAGGTCTGTCTGCACGCCACCGCGGAAAAGCAGTTCCTCTGCCACTGGGCCAATGACGCTCACCGTCAGCAAACCCAGCGGATGGAACATCAGGTTCTTGAAGGTTTCATCGCCCACGAAATTGGGGAGATCAGGAAAAAACACCTCCTGAATCAGGTTCACAAGGATGGTCAGAGGCACTGCCAGCGCGAATGCCAACAGTGAACGCCGTCCCTTGCGTCCATGCAGGCCAGCCATTGTTCTGGTCCACGTGATGCGCTTCGGGCGGAACACAAAGAACAGCAGGATGGCCAACAGATTGGCCATTAACAACGAGAAGGCAAGTAAATGGGCTGTCTGCTGGAAGAAATCCAGTTTTGTGATCTTCAACATAATCATCAGGAGAGCGCCAGTTACCTGAGTGGTGAAAAAAATGAGGATATAAATCCACCAGGATTCACGACGAGAAGAGGACATAGGGGGGAGAGTTGAGGGTTGAGAGTTTAGAGTTGAGGGTTGAGTGTTGAGGGCACGCAGTGCGGCTTGTTTGTCAATCTGTAATTGATGGGCAAGGGCTTCCTCGTTGCTGAAGGTTTGTTCTTCACGCAGGCGTGCAATAAATGATATGGTGAGGGTTTGACCATAAAGATCGCCTTCGTAGTCAAAAATGTGAGCCTCCACACTGGTGTCTGAGCCATTGTCCAGTGTGGGACGGTGTCCGATATTGAGCATTGCAGATTGATGAGTCATCAATTCTGAGTCATCAATATAAACTGCATACGCTCCACGTGCGGGCAGGAGCTTGGCTGGCTCTGTGGTTTGGAGGTTGGCTGTGGGGAAGCCCAACTGGCGACCTACAGCATGGCCATGTACCACACGCCCCGTCCAAGTGTAAGGCCGCCCCAAGAGGTGCGCTGCCAGCCCCACATCTCCAGCTTCAAGTGCACGACGGATGGCAGAACTGCTGACGTGCTCTTCTTCCAATTCGCGGGCCAGCACCACATCAATGCCCATCTCACGACCATAGGCGCAATAGTCCTGAAAACCATCTCCCATGGGGCGGCCAAAGTGATGGTCATAACCGATGACAAGGGTACCGACTCCTAATTGCTCTTTCAGCACCTGCTGCATGAACTCACGGGCAGTCAAGGATGCCATCACACGGTCAAAAGGCAGGACATAGATGTCATCCACCCCTGTCTGCCTCAGCAGATGCATCTTTACCTCCGCTGTGGTCAGCAGCGCAGGAACGCTCGATGGCGCAAAGACGGCACGCGGGTGACGGTCGAAGGTAATCAGAAGAGAGCGTGCATCGCGTCGTCGGGCCTCCTCCCGCACTTGCTGGATAAGACACTGATGACCGCGATGTACGCCATCGAAGAAACCTATGGTACAAACGTAATTCATTAAACCAGGTGTCCCACAATCTCTTCGCGATCGCCAGGCAACAGGTCGATGACGGGGATTTCAATCATCGTGTAGCAGCCGGGCTGCTGGCGAATGGAGGCACGGGCCACGTTGACCAGCACCTGAGCCGTGAGGGCGGGATTGTTGATCTTCATGTTGAACTCCAGCAGCTGGTTGTGGGTCTGACCGGAGACACCTTTGCGCACGAGGTTCACGCCGTGACCAACGTCGTTGAGATCCTTCACGCAGGGCACCTGCGTCACGTGAGTCTCGTCATTGACGAAGTAGGGGTCTGTGAGTATGGCTTGCTTCACGGTCTCGAAGCTGACTCCTTCCTCCAGCTCCACATAGACCATCCGACGATGAATGCCTGTGCCGAGAGGAATGGTGATGCTGAGTGCGTCTTTCACACCAGCAATGGAGCGCACAGCCACGCTGTGGCCCATGGAACGTCCGGGGCCGAAGTTGGTGTAGGTGATACCTTTTGGAGCCAGACTCTCCATGAGTGTGCGCACGACGCTGTCCGAACCTGGGTCCCATCCGGCACTGATGATGCTGACGGCTCCGCCTGCCTTGGCGGCTTCGTCCAGCGTGCGGCGCAGCGGCACAATCTGTGTGTGAATATCGAAGGAATCCACTGTGTTGATACCCAGTGCGAGGATGTCTTTGGCGTAGGCTTCCACGCTGCGAGTGGGAGTGGCGAGGATGGCGACATCAACGTCTTGGAGCTCGCGAATATCCTTCACAACGGGATAATCAGCTAACTCTCGCGGACAATCCTCAGCGCCCTTGCGGCGGACGATGCCTGCAATCTCGAAATCGGGAGCCTCCAGGAGGGCTTCCAGTGTGTACTTTCCAATGTTGCCGTAACCAACGACGGCGGCTCTAATTTTTTTCATAGGTGTTTGTGAATATTTCGCTTAAATTGTGAATTATGAATCCCTTTAATGTGCCTCCAGCCAATTGTTTCCCCAGCCTGCATCGGCCAAGAGCGGCACTTGCATCTGGGCGGCATTCTGCATTTCTGTGATGACAATCTGTTCCACGCGATCGCGTTCCTCGGGCAAGACGGTGAAGTTCAGTTCGTCATGCACCTGTAGAATCATGCGTGAGCGCAGGCCCTCCTCCTGGAAGCGGCGGTGGATACTGATCATTGCTATTTTGATGATGTCTGCCGCCGACCCTTGTATGGGTGAATTGATGGCGTTGCGCTCTGCAAAACCGCGGACAGTGGCGTTGGCAGAATTGATGTCGCGCAGGTAGCAGCGACGATGGCAGATGGTTTCTGTATAACCCAATCGGCGCGCACGGTCGATACTCTCTTGCATGAAGGCGTGGACGCGCGGATAGGTGTCAAAATAGTTGTCAATGAGTTCTTTGGCCTCGGTACGGCTGATGCCTAAACGTTCCGTGAGGCCAAAGGCAGTGATGCCGTAGATGATACCGAAGTTGGCCGTCTTGGCGCGACTGCGTTCCTCGCGTGTCACGTCCTCAATGGCTTTGTGGAAGATCTTGGCAGCAGTGGCGGCGTGGATGTCGTGCCCGAGGCGGAAGTCCTCGATGAGCCCCTCATCTCCGCTCAGGTGTGCCATGATGCGCAACTCCACTTGCGAGTAGTCGGCCGAGAAGAACAGCTGACCTTCCTCCGGGATGAAAGCCTTGCGGATTTCCTTGCCATCCTCGGTTCGCACTGGGATATTTTGAAGGTTGGGTTCGCTGCTGGACAGTCTTCCTGTGGCGGCCACGCACTGGTTGAAGCTGGTGTGAATGTGGCCCGTGCGAGGATTGATGAGCTGCGGCAGGGCGTTGAGATAGGTGCTGATGAGCTTCTGCTTGCCGCGATAGTCCAGAATCTTGTCCACGATGGGATGCTTGGCCCGCACGCGTTGCAGCACCTCCTCGTTGGTGGAATAGGCGCCGGCCTTGGTCTTCTTGGCGTTGGGCAGCAGCTTCAGACGATCAAAGAGCACCTCTCCCACCTGCTTGGGAGAATTGATGTTAAATTCTGTGCCGGCCAATTGGTAGATTTCCTGTTCCGTCTCGCGAAGACGGCTGCTGAGCACTTCATTGGCGCCACGAATGGCCTCTGTGTCTATCCGCACGCCTGTCCGTTCCATCTCTGCCAACACGGGCATCAGTGGCATTTCGATGTCCCAGAACAGAGACAGCGCACCTTCGGCTTTCAGCATCGGCTCGAAGACATGTTTCAGTCGCAGCGTAATATCGGCGTCCTCGGCAGCGTAGGGGCATACTTCTTCCACCGGCACGTCGCGCATGGTCTTCTGGGGCTTGCCGCGTTCCTTTTTGCCAATAAGTTCGTCGATGTGAATGGTCTTGTAATGCAGATAGACCTCAGCCAGATAGTCCATTCCGTGCCGCGATTCGGGTTGCAGTAAGTAGTGGGCAATCATGGTGTCAAACATCGGCGCTGCCAGCGTGATGCCATAGTTGCGCAGCACCTGCAGGTCATATTTCAGGTTTTGACCGATTTTCAGGATGGCAGTGTGTTCGAAGACAGGTCGGAACTCCTCCACAATGGCCTGAGCCTCTGCGCGATCTTCTGGAACAGGAACATAGTAGGCCTCACCTTCCTTGACTGCAAAGCTCATGCCCACCAATTCTGCATCAATAGCCTCGGTCGAAGTAGTCTCTGTATCGAGGCAAACCTCATCGGCAGAGAGCAATGTATTTATAAGGTTCGCGCGTGCATGTGAGGTTGAGACCAACTCGTAATGAGCAGCCCCCCTCTCCGACGTCTCATACGGGGAAGGAGCAGTCTGAATCCGGGTAGCTGTATTCTCGTCGTTTCCATCGGCATTGCCGAACAAGTCCAGTTGCCCCTCTTGATTACCAAACAAATCCATTTGTCCCCCATCAGTCAAATGGTGCCCACTCCCCTCTCTGACAGAGAGAGGCTGTGGGTGAGTCTGTAGGGTCCGTTCTTTCACCCTGTTCACCAAGCTCCTCATCTCCAGTTCTTCGAACTTGGTTATTAACGCTTGGCTATCAGGCTCTTTCCTTTCCAAAGCCTCCAGGTCCAGCTGAATCGGCACGTCCGTGACAATCTGTGCCAGCCATCGTGAGAGCTCGATTTGCTCGCGACTGCCCTCCACGCGTTCCTTCAGTTTCCCTTTCAGCTGGTCGGTGTTCGCCAGCAGATTCCCGATACTTCCGAACTGCTGGATGAGCGAGGCTGCTGTCTTCTCACCCACACCCGGGCAACCAGGAATGTTGTCCGACGCATCGCCCATCAGCCCCAAAATGTCCACCACCTGCTGCGGGCGTTCGATGCCCCACTTGGCACAGACCTCTGCAGGCCCCAGAATGTCATTACCCGGACCCATCGTGCGCGGCTTGAACATACTCACGTGTTCCGATACCAACTGGCCGTAGTCTTTGTCGGGTGTCATCATGAAGGTGGTGACTCCTTGTTGCTCGGCCTGAGCCGCCAGCGTGCCAATTACATCGTCTGCCTCGAAACCGGCCACCTCCAGGATGGGAATGTGGTAGGCCTTCAGGATCTCTTTGATAATCGGCACGCCAAAACGAATGGCCTCCGGAGTCTCCTCCCGCTGGGCTTTGTACGCTGGAAAACGCTCGTGACGGAACGTGCCGCCGTGGGGGTCAAAGGCCACGCCAATGTGTGTGGGCTGCTCCTTGGCGAGCAACTCTTCCAGGGTGTTCACGAAGCCAAAAACGGCAGAGACGTTCTCCCCGCGGCTGTTGATGCGCGGGTTCTTGATGAGGCCGTAGTAGGCACGATAGATGAGGGCGTAGGCGTCCAGCAGAAAGAGCTTCATTGTTAATCTCGCAGGCAAAGCCTGCACTATTTATTAATAAAGTGGTGCAAAGGTAGTAAAAAAGATTAAAGATTTGAGTTTAAAGTTTCAAGTTTTTGCTTCTTCTTGCTGTTTTTTCTGCCTTTTTAGTACTTTTTCCGCACAAATAGCTTCATAAACGCCAGCGGAAACGCGGTTCTACCCCCATAAACAAAAAGCAGCTCATCTCACGATGAACTGCTTTAAGCTATGAACAAATCTTGTTGAATCTTCCAGAATAACATTAGATAAACCTTGCAGTGTCTCTGGTTTTCCTGCCGCATCACTGCGACCCTACGACCTGCTATTCTGGCAATCAATTTACCTTAACTAACTTACCTAAAGTGAATAGCCGAAGCTATTCTGGGGATGAAAACCTTTAAAACTAACCTAATACCATGAAAAACCGTATATCTTCTATCTCTCACGAGATCTTTTGTCTTTTCGACGGTGCAAAGGTACGGACTTTTCGTGTAACCTGTACACTTTTGCACCTACTTTTTTCAAAATTCGTGTATTTTCTTGATATAAATCAAATTGGAACATTCGCTTCCCTTGCAAAAACGTCATTTTTGGTCGTAAGCGTGCTTGGGATAATCCACCGTGTAGTGCAATCCTCGGCTCTCTTTGCGCTCGATGGCCTGTCGTGTGATGAGATAGCCCACATTGACCATATTGCGCAGTTCGCAGATATCCTTGGAGGCCTTGACGCGCTTGAAGAGTTCCTCTGTCTCCTCATAGATGATGTCCAGACGTGTCCAGGCGCGATGCAGGCGCAGGTCGGAGCGCACGATGCCCACATAGTTGGACATAATCTGTCCCACTTCCTTCATGTCCTGTGCGATGAGCACCTTTTCCTCGTTGGTCATCGTTCCTTCATCGTTCCACTCGGGCACTTGGTCGTTGAAGGTGTAGTCGTCGATGTGTGCTATGCTGTGTTCCGCAGCTTTGTCGGCATAGACCACAGCTTCAATCAGTGAATTGCTGGCCAGTCGGTTGCCTCCGTGCAGTCCTGTGCAGGAACATTCTCCGACGGCGTAGAGGCGGTTGATGGTGGATTGCCCGTTCAGATCCACCTTGATGCCGCCGCACATATAGTGTGCGCAGGGCACCACGGGGATATATTGCCGCGTGATGTCAATACCGATGGAGAGGCACTTGGCGTAGATGTTGGGGAAGTGATGTTTCGTCTCCTCGGGGTCTTTGTGGGTGACATCCAAGCAGACGTGGTCGATGCCGTGAATCTTCATCTCCTTGTCGATGGCGCGGGCCACGATGTCGCGTGGAGCCAAGGAGAGGCGCTTGTCATATTTTTGCATGAACTCCTCGCCATTGGGCAGACGTAGGATGCCGCCGTAGCCGCGCATGGCTTCCGTGATGAGGTAGGCGGGATGTGTCTCGGCGGGATTGTAGAGGGCGGTGGGGTGGAACTGCACGAATTCCATATCCTTGACGATGCCCTTGGCGCGATAGACCATAGCGATGCCGTCGCCTGTGGCGATGTTGGGGTTGGTGGTGGTGGCATAGACAGCGCCTGTTCCACCTGTGGCCATGAGGGTGACGCGGGAGAGGAAGGTGTCGATTTTCTGGGTGTCGGGGTCCAGAACGTAGGCGCCGTAACACTCAATGTCATTCATGTGGCGGTTCACTTCGCGTCCCAGGTGGTGCTGGGTGATGATTTCCACAGCGAAGTGGTTCTCCAGCACGGTGATGCGCTTGTCGCGGCGCACAGCTCGGATGAGGCCCTGCTGGATCTCGTGGCCCGTGTCGTCGGCGTGATGCAGGATGCGGAACTCGCTGTGTCCGCCCTCGCGATGGAGATCGAACTCCCCGTCCTCGTTGCGGTCGAAGTTCACGCCCCACTTCACCAGGTCGGCGATGCCCTTGGGGGCATTGCGCACCACTTGCTCCACAGCAGCAGGGTCGCTGATGAAGTCACCGGCCACCATCGTGTCCTGGATGTGTTTCTCAAAGTTGTCCACCTTGAGGTTGGTCACACTGGCCACGCCCCCTTGGGCTTTGTCTGTGTTGGCTTCGTCAATGGTGGTCTTGCAGATGAGCGCTACTTTGCCTTTGCCGCTCTGGGCGACTTTGAGGGCATAACTCATTCCGGCCACGCCCGAACCGATGATGAGGAAATCGAATTTGCGAATCATTGTATGTGAGGTTGTGAGGTTGAAAGGTTATAAGGTGATGACGTTTTAGGATTTGGTGCTGCAAAAGTACAAAAACTATCTCGTCTGACACTCTTTTTTGCTGGAAAAGTGTAAAAAAACGCGAAAAGATGCGTCATTCTCCCTTCTTTTCACTATCTTTGCGCGGAAAAAGACGTAATTAGATGAAGAAAACACTGCTTTTTATCCTCGTTTCATCCTCTTTGTTGACAGCTTGTGGTATTTTCCAGAAGTCACAGAGCCGACAGGACGAAACCTACAATATACCTCTGCGCCGAGAACAACCCAGAGAACGCAACGTCCCCGCGAGAGTGTCCGAAGTGCAACAGCAGAACGTCCTTCCGCCTCTGACGCGCCGACTGGATTCCCTGCTGATCACCGCCGACACGCTCCTGCAGCGCACACAGCTCGGCCTTCACGTCATTGACCTCACCACGGGCGAGGAACTCTATGCGCGCAATCCCCACCATCGTATGCGCCCGGCTTCCACAGAGAAGGTGGTCACAGCCATTGCTGCACTGGACCTGCTGGGCCCCAACTATACGCTGGACACCCAACTGCTGACCACAGCACCTGTGAGCAAGCACACCCTGAACGGGGACATATATATTAAAGGTGTAATGGACCCGTTGTTCCGTGATGCCGACATCCGTTCGCTGGTGGCACAACTGAAGGCTGCAGGCATCACACGCATCAACGGCCATTTAGTGGCCGATGCCTCCATGAAGGATGCCGACGAATTCGGATGGGGATGGTGCTGGGACGATGACAATCCCACGCTCTCGCCGCTGCTCGTGGGCGGCAAACCCGGCTTGGCAGCACAACTGCGTGCTGCCATGAGGAAAGCCGGAATCACCCTGGGCAAGGGCATCAACAAGGGTACAGCACCTGCCAGCGCCAGATGCATCGCTGCCATCCGACGCCCGCTGACAGAGGTGCTGAAACCGATGCTCAAGGAGAGCGACAACCTCTGTGCCGAGGCGGTGTTCTACCAGATGGGAAAGACGCGCAAAGACATCGCACAGCGCATCAGTGAACTCGTGGGCAGCGGGCCATCCATTGCCGACGGCAGCGGGCTCTCGCTTTACAACTACCAGACACCCGCCACTTTCACCTCACTCCTGGCCTACGCCACCGTGAATGCCGACAGCATCTTCACGCCCTTGATGGAAGCACTGCCCATCGCTGCGGTGGATGGTACCCTCAAGAACAGAATGGCCGACACGCCGGCTGCTGCCAACGTACACGCCAAGACAGGCAGCGTCACGGCCGTGAGCACGCTCGTGGGATACCTCACACAACGTTCCACAGACCACCTCATTGCCTTCGCTATCCTCAACAACGGTCTCCCCCGCATGGCCGAGGGAAGGGCCCTGCAGGACAAAATATGCATCATCCTGAGCGAATAACGGCCCCCAGCGAAATAATTAACAAATAACATATTAACAATAAACAAATTATTAACCGTCCCCCAGCAGAAACGCAGTTAGTAGGGGGCTTTAAACTTCACTCAAATGAATCCCTATCTGAATTTCTCCCTCGAGGGAAAAGTTGCCCTCGTCACGGGTGCCAGCTACGGCATCGGGTTCGCCATCGCCAGCGCTTTCGCTGAGCAAGGTGCCACCATTTGTTTCAACGACATCAACCAAGAACTGGTTGACCGCGGTCTGAAGTCCTACGAGGAAAAAGGCATCAAGGCCCACGGCTACGTCTGCGACGTGACCGATGAGCCCGCCGTGCAGGCCCTGGTGAAGCGCATCAAGGAAGAAGTGGGCTCCATCGACATCCTGGTGAACAATGCCGGCATCATCCGCCGCATCCCCATGCACGAGATGGAAGCCGCCGATTTCCGCCGCGTTATCGACATCGACCTCAACGCCCCCTTCATCGTCTCCAAGGCTGTCCTGCCCGACATGATGGCCAAGGGACACGGCAAGATCATCAACATCTGCTCCATGATGAGCGAACTTGGCCGCGAGACCGTCAGCGCCTACGCTGCTGCCAAGGGAGGACTGAAGATGCTGACACGCAACATCTGCTCCGAGTACGGCGAGTACAACATCCAGTGCAACGGCATCGGCCCCGGCTACATCGCCACACCACAGACAGCACCCCTGCGCGAGCGTCAGCCCGACGGCAGCCGTCATCCTTTTGACAGCTTCATCTGCGCCAAGACACCCGCAGGACGCTGGCTCGACCCACAGGAACTCACTGGTCCCGCCGTCTTCCTGGCCTCCGAAGCCTCCAACGCCGTCAACGGTCACATCCTCTATGTGGATGGAGGCATCCTCGCCTACATCGGCAAGCAGCCCAAGTAAACTTCATGCGGGACTGGCACTTGTCAGGCAATGCTCGTGCCGGACATACAAACACACGCAGGCAGAACCCCTCTCTGTCTGCGTTTCTGTGTAAATTACCCCAAAATGCGGTCAAAATGGTCATGGTCAAAATGGTCATTTTCATTTTCGGATTGTGTCATTTCCTCACTATATATAAATATAATATTTATTATATAGTGGCGGATTTTGACACTTTGAAATCGATTTTGACAAATGACCAAATGACCAAAATGACCACACCATCAAATCGGCAATCACAACGAAAAAAGTTCCCATAAAATTCGTAGACCGCAATCCTGATGTTGTATCTTTGCACCGTGAATGAGAGAAGAATCAACCTCGCCCAAGCGCAGTGGCCAATGCGCCTAAGCGAAAGTGGTAATTCCCTTAAGCGCAAACCGAGTTTCGTAAGGGCGAAGTCGCGAATTCGCCTGAAGTCATCTCAAATTTCAAGCGTTCTTTGACTTAATATCATTAAGGAATCTGATACATCTTGTCGGACGTCAGGGGCGGAAGAGGGAGAAGTTGACGCTGCCGTAGGCGCGATGGGTGAGGAAGTGGGGATGGGCGGAGAAGTCCTGTGCCTTGCCGTGCTCCAGGACAAAGATGCCACCGTCTCTCAACAAGGGAGCGGAGCCAAAGGTGGAGGAGCCGTCTGGTGAACCTGCGGGCGAGGCGGTGGGAAAAACGAGGTCGGGCAGCCGGGTGAGTTCGGGCAAGGCGTAGGGCGGATCGGCAAAGATAAAGTCGTAGGTGGCTGGGGCTTTCTGCAGGAAACGGAGGGCATCGCCCCTGAGAAGGGTGACATCTTCCTCGGCGTTCAGCGTTTTCAGGAACCGGCGGATGAAGCTGATGTGCTGCGGGTCCAGTTCCACGGCGGTGACGTGACTGCAGCCTCGTGACAGCAGTTCCAGCGTGATGCTGCCCGTGCCGGCAAAGAGGTCAAGGGCTGTGGGTGCGTCTTCCTCGAAATCGATGTAGGAACGGAGGACATTGAACAGGTTCTCCTTGGCAAAGTCCGTGGTGGGACGCGCCTTGAACGTGTGGGGGACGTCAAAATGACGGCCTCTGTATTTGCCAGCAACGACTCTCATATCCGATTGAGCAGTAGGGCCATGAGATCCACGGGGACTTGCTTCTCCTGTGCCAATGGGACACGGGGGAAGAGGTCTGCGGGTGTGAGGACGTCTGCGTGCAGGAGGTATTCTGCGAGGCTGCGCTGCAGCTCTTGGTCTCGTTCACTGCCGTCGGTGAGCAGGACGAGGTGGTTCTGCAGGGCGTCCAGATGCAGCTGCTGCCAGACATTCAGGATGAAGTAGAGGGCGTTGGGTGCCGCTGTGACAGGAAAGGTGTTGGCAAAGCTCAGGTGCCCGCCCTGGAAGGCACAGACGAAGTAACCGTCGGCTTCGGTGACTACATACAGACTGGGCAGCTCCTGATGGGTGTCTTCCTCGTGATGGAGCAGGCGCTCCATCAGCACAGCACGGGAGGCGAAGAAGCGTGCGGTGGGGTAGAACTGGAGGATGGCCTCCTCGATGTCACGAGGCACGGCATACAACTCGGCACACTCTAACTGCGGCAGGATGGTGTAGGCCACGCGCAGCTGGCTCACGTCCTCACCACTGAAGGTGAATTGGTAAAGTTGTGCCGCCTCGTCCCTGCGGAACTCTTCCAGAGGCACGTGGGTGGAAGGGCCACAGAGGAGGACGAAGCACTGGTCTATCTGACGGTTGAAATAGTCTGGACGGCTGAGCTCGTGCAGCAGCTGGTCGGCCAGGGACACGTCCTCGGCACGCCGGAAATGCTCCCCGCGGATGAGGCTGCTGTTCTGGAGGTCACAGACAAAGAAAGAAAATCCATCCGCATGGAGGCGGATGGATAGACTGAGTGGGTGGTAGGGCTTATTCCCAGTTACCGGCATTGTTGTTCCAGTTGTAGAGGTCACCGATCTTCAGACCTGCATAGCTGCCCATGTCGTCGGCCAGCTGACGGCGGTTGACGATGAGGCGTTCACCGTTGCGTCCCATGTTCTTCAGGAAGCTGGCATCGGGAGCCTGGCACTCCATCACATACTGGAGGGTGCCAGAACGTGTGACGTTGATGGAGGTCATGAGGTTGAAGGTGTCACCCTCTGCAAAGGGGATGTAACGCAGGCTGTCGGCATCGAAGCTCTCGCCGAAGAGGGAGTCCTTCAGGATCACCCACGTGGTGTCACGACGGAAGTTCTGCAGGCCGTTGGCGGCGATGGCTGCAACGTCACCGCTGTTGACGATGGCAGCTGCCTTCACCTCGGTGAGGCCCTTCTCCATCTGCTCGTCAGAGAGCACACCCTCCTTGACGATCTTGGGGATGCGTCCTGTCTGCACGAACTCCACGAGTTTCCAGAGGCTGTCACAATAGTTTCCCTCATGCTGGAGTTTGTACTCTTCCTGTGCTGCCTTGATTTGCAGCAGACGTGCCTTGACGGCGTTTTCACGAACTGTGACTTCTGCCTTGAAGTCGATGTCGTCCTGGATACTGCGCCAGCAGATAAACAACAGACCGACCACACAAAGCGCTAAAAGCGCGTTAAAAATCTTTTTCATTGCGTCTATTTGAAACTTTTTTTGTACTTTTGTCGCGCAAAAGTAAGAATAATTATTGAAATACGCCTCATAAAAGAGCATTTTTTTCACTTTATATGACGATAATTGATGAAATGAGGGGTTTAATCCTCGATTATTTCGGTTTTCGGCCCACAAAAGAGCAACAAAACGCTGCACAAAAGATGGCTTCGTTCATTTTTGAGCAACAGCGTGAAAGTATGTTCGTCTTGAAAGGCTATGCAGGCACCGGAAAGACCTCTTTAGTGGGGGCTCTGGTCAAGGCTATGGATGCCCTGAAACAGAAGACGGTGCTCATGGCTCCGACAGGAAGAGCGGCAAAAGTATTCTCCCTGCACGCCTCGCATCCTGCCTACACCATTCACAAGCGCATCTATCGTCAGAAGTCTTTCACAGGTGAGATGGCGGACTTCATGCAAGGGGTGAATCTGATGCGGCACACGCTGTTCATCGTGGATGAGGCGTCGATGATCAGCAACGACGGTTATGGGGACTCGCCATTTGGTACGGGCCGTCTGCTGGATGACCTGATACAGTTTGTCTATTCCGGTGAAGGCTGCCGACTGATGCTGGTGGGCGACACAGCGCAGTTGCCTCCCGTGGGACAGGAGGAGAGTCCGGCCCTCTCAATCACCTATTTAGGGGGATACGGGATGCCTGTGCATGCACAGACCCTGACCGAGGTGGTGCGTCAAGAGACAGATTCCGGCATCCTCTGGAACGCCACGATGCTGCGGTGTCTCTTGACAGAGGAGAAAACGATGGCGTTTCCACAGCTGCGGACTGTCGGCTTCCAAGAGGTCCGCTATCTTCCCGGCAACGAACTGCTGGAGGAACTGGAACAAGCCTATTATCACTGCGGCATAGAGGAAACCATCGTCATCACACGCTCCAACGCGCGCGCAAACGCGTATAATAAAGGTATCAGAGGACGCATTCTGGGACATGAAGAGGAACTGGTAGGCGGAGATTTGGTGATGGTGGTGAAAAACAATTACCACTGGGTGCGACCACAGGGAGTCACGGAGAAGCAGGGAACTCCGGAGTCTCCGGAAAAAACGGGCAGTCCTGCCACTCCCTCGATGGACTTCATTGCCAACGGCGATGTGGCCGTGGTGCGGCGTGTGCGGCATCAGCGGGAGATGCACGGGTTCCGTTTTGCCGATGTGACGCTTTCCTTCCCCGACTTTGATGATATGGAAGTGGATGCCACGGTGTTGCTGGATGCGCTGTACAGTGACGCACCAGCCCTGACACGTGAGCAACAGGAACAGCTCTTCCACCGCGTGTGGGACGACTACCCCGAACTGCTGAACAAGCGCGACCGCATGAAAGCTGTGAAGGAAGACCCCTACTTCAATGCCCTGCAAATCAAGTTCGCCTACGCCGTGACCTGCCACAAGGCACAGGGCGGACAGTGGCAGCGAGTGTTCCTGGATCAGGGCTACGTCACAGAGGATATGCTCTCCCCCGACTACTTCCGATGGCTCTACACAGCCCTGACACGCGCCACAGAAACCCTCTATCTCGTCAATTGGCCGCTCTCCCAATTGGACGAAGATAGTCTGCAAGCAAAGAGCCTGTAAAAACAAAAAAGGTAGGAGAGATCCGAAGATCTCTCCTACCCTGTACCCTGAGCCGGGGTCGAACCGGCACGGGTTGCCCCACTGGTGTTTGAGACCAGCGCGTCTACCGATTCCGCCATCAGGGCCTCAAAAGCGGGTGCAAAGATACGTCGTTTTCTTCAAATGACACAATTTTCGCCCACTTTTTTTCATTTTTGACTCAGGAAACGCTGTTTTTCCGCCTGAAAGGTACCTCTTGCAGAGGTTTTACAGCGTGTCTGCGTTCTTTTCTTGATGGTAGCCCCGAGGGGAATCGAACCCCTATCTAAGGTTTAGGAAACCTCTATTCTATCCGTTGAACTACAGGGCCTCCAAGAATTTGGCCGCAAAGATAGTGCAAAAGTGCGAGGCGGCCAAATTTTTGGGGATTATTTTCTGAAAAACCAATATTTCATGGTTCAATCGCTGTTTTTCCGACGCCGAACTTCCCAGATGATGAGTCCGACGAGCAACAGTACAAGTGCCACGAGGGCCGTGTTGGCAATGGCCTCGGTGGTGTGCAGGCTCTGCGGGTCAAAGACGAAGTCTATCTGGTGCTTGCCGGCAGGAATGAAGACGGCACGAAGGACGTAGTCGGCACGCAGGATGTCGGCAGGTTGACCATCGATGGTGCAACGCCAGCCTGGATAATAGATGTCGGAGAAGACCGCGAGTCGGGGCTCTGGAGAGTTGCTCTCGAAGGTGAGGGCATTGGCCTCGTAGGCAGTGAGACGGGGGCTGGTTCCGATCGAGTCGCTACTAACGGGACTGTCTGCGGAGGTGCCGGAGAGTGTCTGAGCGGCGGGGAAGCGGCTGACGTCGATAACGGCGGTGGTGCGGAGATTGACGGCAGAGAGGGCTGCCAGCTCCTCATCGGCGTTGTCCACCAGCTTCACGTTATTGACGAACCAGGCATTGCCCATTGCCCAGGGGTTCTGCACGGGGAGTGTCTGTCCGCCCTGGAGGGGGAGGATGGCGTACTTCATATTCAGCATATTCAGCACGGGGAAGAGGCTGTCACCAGCGATGCTGTCCAGGTGTCCACCGCTCTCGGCTGCTGCCTGATGTAAGGCGAAGAGTTCGCTATGGAGGTGGGCTTCAATGAGTTCCTGATAACGACGCAGCTTGGCAGCGTGATAACCGCCGATGGACTTGTGCCAGTAGCTGGTGCTGTTGTCGTTGAAGGTGGAGACAGCCAGGTTGGCCACACGGTAATAGAGGTCTGTGTCCTGCAGGATCGCCTCGTCGGTGGGCGTCTTCTGGAAGAATTCGGCAGGAGGCTGGGGCTTGGAGAACATGTCGTCACAGAGGTAGCGCTTGTTCACGTCCCAGAGATCGGCAGTGCAGAGGACGATGAGGCAGGCCACCATCGGAATGGTCTGTATCTTCTTATAGTAGTAGGCGAGCAACACGGCGCAGCCCACGAGGATAATCAGCAGCGAACGGCCAGCATCGGCAGCAAAGACGGCACTGCGCATCTCCTGGAGATTGGCCAGCAGAGGGGCAAACATATCTTGCGGGATGTAACCCTGGGACACAGCATTCTGAAGCATACTCATCTCTGAACTGCTGACGTAGTTGCCAAAGAATACATCGGGCATCAGCCAGAAGAGGAGGCAGGGACCGGCAGTGAGGGCAAGAGACACAGCACTCTCGCGCCAAGGGAGTTTTCCCTGACTGACTATTTCCTTCAACGCAAGCATCGCCAGCAGGGGAATGGTGAACTCCGCAATGACAAGGATGGAAGCCACCGTACGGAACTTATCGTACATGGGGACATAGTCCAGGAAGAAATCGGTCCAAGGCATGAAATTCTTACCCCACGCGAGGGTAATGCTGAGGAGTGTGGCGATGAAAAGAGTCCATTTCATCGGGCCTTTTACGATGAACAGTCCCAAGACGAAGAGGAAAAGGACGAAGGCTCCCACATAGACGGGGCCGCTGGTTCCGGGCTGCTCACCCCAGTACTGACAGAGACTATTATAGACGGGAACATACATGGAGTTGGCCTTCTCCATAGCGGTCTTGCTCTCCGACAAGGCACAGAAATGGTCGCCGCGGTTGCTGGCACCGCCCTTGGTATTGGGAATGAGGAGTGTCCAAGTCTCGCTAATGCCGTAGCTCCAGGCGGTGATGTAGTCACGTTCCAGTCCGCTGCTGGTCTGGTTGGCAGGATCCTTGGTCTTCTGGGTGAGTTCGCTCTTGCCGCGCATGCTTTCCTTGCTGTACTCCCATGTGTGGTAGAGATTGGAAATGTTGATGGCCACACCGATCAGACAGCCGAGGGCGAAGGTGAGGCTGGCTTTGATCCACTGGCGCCAAGTCTCCCGCCGGAAGAAGGCCAGCGCCATCAGTACGATGACGAAGGCAAAGTAATAACTCATCTGCACGTGGTTGGAGACAATCTGCAGCGCCATGAAGAAGGCTGTCACGAGTAGTCCCCAGAGGTAACTGCCGCGATAGCAGAGCACCATACCTGCAATGGTTGGCGGAATATAGGCCAGGGTGTAGAATTTCCAGATGTGACCTGCACCTATTATTATAAAGTAATAGGAGGAGAAGGCCCAGAGCACGGCTCCAAGTGCAGCCATCCAGACCTTGAAATCGAAGGCACGCAGGAGGATGTAGAACCCCAGGAGCATCACGAACACCAGCACTACATAGTCGGGCAGGTAGAGTTTGTAGATGCGTTCCACACGATTCAGCTTCTCAGTGGAAGGATAGGAAGGTGCCATCTGGTAGGTGGGCATACCGGAGAAGAGGGTGTTGGTCCATCGGGTGCGCTCGTCATTGTGGCGGTTGCGATAGTCCTGCATTTCGCTGGCAGCACCGGCACCACCGCTGTGGTCGTGACCGGTCAGTACCAGCCCTTCAGTGACGGGATGGATGAAGTAGGCGAAGGAGAGGGCCAGGAAGAAAAGGATGGCCAGGAGGTCAGGCAAGAGATTTTTCAGACGTTTCATAGTCTCATTCCTATATTCTGTTAGATCCAAAATAGTTTTGTAAAAAGAAAGCTGCGCCTCCTGTTGGGGAAGCGCAGCGCCTGTTGTCGCGAAGAGGGTGCGCTTTACTTACGCAGACCCAGAGCCTTGACGATGGCACGATAGCGGTTGATGTCGCGCTTCTTCAGGTAGTTGAGCAGTGAACGACGCTTACCGACGAGACCCGTGAGGGCACGCTCGGTGCTGTGGTCCTTGCGGTTTTGCTTCATGTGCTCGGTGAGGTGAGCAATGCGGAAGCTGAAGAGTGCAATCTGGCTCTCGGCACTACCGGTGTCGGCTGTGCCATTTCCGAACTTCTCAAAAAGTTCGGCTTTCTTAGCGGAATCTAAATACATTTTGTTTGATGAATGAAATGAAAGAAATTACATCCTTCAGGTGGAGAGCCGTCGTCATCAATCGTCGTGCACCCACCCTCGAATGCACCCGAGTTTCGGGTTTTGCGGCCGCAAAGGTACGGAGTTTTTTTGAGTTGAGAGTTCAGAGTTGAAAGTTTAGAGAAGGCAAAACAGGTTTTTTTGCATTTTTTAAGGTTTCGGCACACATTCTTCATCTTTCTGAATCAGGAAAAACAACATAAAGAACCAAGAAAGACTGATTTTTGAGCAGTCTCCAACCTCTTGAGTTATCACATCTTTCATGACAAAAACAGGAAAAAGAGGTTAAATCAAGGCCTTTCCCCCATTTTTCCTTTCGGAAAGTGGCTATATTTTTGGAAAAAGTTGTACCTTTGCGGCCAAATTCAGACAAAACAACAAGAAAAAGCAATGGAATACAACTTCAGAGACATCGAAAAGAAGTGGCGTCAGCGTTGGGTGACGCAGCAAACCTATAAGGTCACAGAAGACCCCAACCGCCAGAAATTCTACGTGTTGAACATGTTTCCCTATCCCAGTGGAGCGGGATTACATGTGGGACACCCACTGGGATACATCGCCAGTGACATCTATGCTCGCTACAAGCGCCTGCAAGGCTTCAACGTGCTGAATCCCATGGGCTACGATGCCTACGGCCTGCCTGCCGAGCAATATGCCATCCAGACAGGACAGCACCCTGCTATCACCACAGAAGCCAATATCAAACGTTACCGTGAACAGCTGGACAAGATTGGTTTCTGCTTTGACTGGAGCCGAGAAGTACGCACCTGTGAGCCAGGTTACTATCATTGGACACAGTGGGCGTTTCAGAAGATGTTCGGCAGCTTCTACAGCCTCACCCCCCTAACCCCTTCTCCAAAGGGCGAGGGGGAGACCTCCGGCAAGGCCCGTCCAATAGAAGAGCTGATTTCGTTTTTTGAACAGAATGGAACAAGAGGTCTGGAAGAGTACGGTGTGGCTCAGAGTGAGGAACTCAGCTTCACCGCTGAAGAATGGAACGCCAAGAGCGAGGTGGAGAAACAGCAGGTATTGATGAACTACCGCATCGCTTACTTAGGCGAGACAATGGTGAACTGGTGCCCAGAGTTGGGCACAGTGCTGGCCAATGACGAGGTTATTGACGGAGTCTCGGCTCGCGGCGGCTTCCCCGTGGTGCAGAAACGGATGAAGCAGTGGTGCTTGCGCGTCTCGGCCTACGCCCAGCGTCTGTTGGACGGACTGGAGACCATCGACTGGACAGAGTCCCTGAAGGAGACACAGCGCAACTGGATTGGACGCTCCGAGGGTGCAGAAGTGGAGTTCAAAGTGAAGGATTCCGACAAGAGCTTCACCATCTTCACTACCCGCGCAGATACCATGTTTGGAGTCACCTTCATGGTGCTGGCGCCCGAGAGTGATTTGGTGCAGGAGCTGACGACACCCGAACAGAAAGCAGCTGTGGATGAATACCTCACCTATGTGAAAAAACGCACGGAGCGCGACCGCATCAGTGACCGCAAGGTGACGGGTGTATTCTCCGGCTCCTACGCCATCAACCCCTTCACGGGCGATGCCAACCCCATCTGGATATCAGAATATGTATTGGCAGGTTACGGAACAGGTGCCATCATGGCTGTGCCGGCTCACGACAGCCGCGACTACGCTTTTGCCAAGCATTTCAACCTTCCGATAATCCCGCTCATCGAGGGCTGTGACGTCAGTGAGGAGAGCTTCGACGCCAAAGAAGGAATCGTCTGCAACAGTCAAGGAAAGGACTTCTCCCTCAACGGATTGACCGTCAAGGAAGCCATTGCTGCCACGAAGAAGTACGTGAAAGAGAAGGGGCTGGGTCGTGTGAAGGTGAACTATCGTTTGCGTGATGCCATCTTCTCTCGCCAGCGCTACTGGGGCGAACCCTTCCCTGTTTATTATAAAGAAGGTATGCCCCAGATGATTCCCGAGGAGTGCCTGCCGCTGGAATTGCCCGAAGTGGATAAGTTCCTTCCCACCGAGACGGGCGAACCGCCATTGGGCAACGCGAAGAAGTGGGCTTGGGACACCAAGAGCAACAGCGTGGTGGATTGTTCTGCTATCGACAATGTCACCGTCTTCCCCCTGGAACTGAATACTATGCCCGGTTTTGCCGGCAGTTCGGCCTACTATCTCCGTTACATGGATCCCCACAACGACCAGGCACTCGTCAGCCCAGAAGCCGATGAATACTGGCAGGCAGTGGACCTCTATGTGGGTGGCAGTGAGCACGCTACGGGTCACCTTATCTATAGTCGCTTCTGGAACAAGTTCCTCTTCGACTTGGGCGTGAGCTGTCGGGAAGAACCCTTCCAGAAACTCGTCAACCAAGGAATGATTCAGGGACGCTCCAACTTTGTGTATCGCATCAAGGACACAAACACGTTCGTCAGCCTCGGACTGAAGGACCAGTATGATGTGACGCCGCTGCACGTTGACGTGAACATCGTCAGTGCCGACGTGCTGGATATCGAAGCCTTCAAGGCTTGGCGTCCTGAATACGCCACTGCAGAATTCATCCTCGAAGACGGCAAATACATCTGTGGTTGGGCAGTGGAAAAGATGTCTAAATCAATGTTCAACGTGGTGAATCCCGATATGATTGTGGAGAAGTTCGGTGCCGACACGCTTCGTCTTTATGAGATGTTTTTGGGCCCCGTGGAACAGGCCAAGCCCTGGGACACCAATGGTATTGACGGCAGCCATCGCTTCTTGAAGAAGTTCTGGAACCTGGCACAAACCATTCTCGCTCAGAGCAATGAGGATGCTCCGACTGCCGCTGAACTCAAATCCCTCCACAAGCTCATCAAGAAAGTGACAGAGGACATCGAAAACTTCAGTTACAACACCGCCATCCCGGCTTTCATGATTGCCACCAACGAGCTCTCACAGCTCAATTGCACCAATCGTGCCATCCTCGAACCGATGGTGATCCTCATCGCGCCCTTCGCTCCACACTTCGCCGAGGAGTTGTGGGAACAGTTGGGGCACACCACCAGTGTATGCGATGCACAATGGCCCGAGTTTGAAGAGAAGTATCTGGTGGAAGACACCGTGAAGATGATGGTCGCCTTCAACGGCAAGACCCGCTTCGGCATTGACTTCCCAGCCGACGCCGACAATGCCACCATCGAGGCCGCTGCACGTGGTCACGAGCTCACACCCAAGTATCTGGAAGGAAAGCAAATAATGAAAGTCATCATCGTGCCTAAACGCATGATAAATATTGTCTGCAAATAACATGAATGTTAATACCAGTCGGATTCTCGACGAAATCCGAGACTATTTCTTCATTGCATTAGGCTGTGCCATTTACTGCTTTGGGTTCTGCCTGTTCATGCTGCCCTACGAGTTCACTCCAGGCGGTATGACGGGTGTCTCTGCCATTATCTTCTACGCTACAGGCTTCCCCACGCAGTACAGCTATTTTATCATCAATGCCATCCTCTTGGCCATTGGATTAAAAATCCTTGGCCTCAAGTTCTTCACCAAGACCATCTACGCCACCGCCTGCATCACGTTCTTCCTGGGACTCTTCCAAGAGCTCATCCGTCAGGCTGATGGCACGCTGCCACAAGTCGTTGGCGACCAACCTTTCATGGCTGCTGTGCTGGGAGCGTGTATCGAGGGTGCTGCATTGGGATTGGTATTTCTCAATAACGGCTCCACGGGCGGTACAGACATCATAGCCGCCATCGTGAACAAGTACAGGAATTTCTCCATGGGCCGTGTGCTCATGTGGCTGGACTTCGTCATCGTCAGCACCAGTTTCCTGGTCTTCCACGATTGGAACAAGGTGGTGACAGGTTACGTTATCTTGCTCATTTCCATGATTCTGATAGACTACACGATGACCTCTGCCACACAGAGCGTGCAGTTTACCATCATTTCCGAAAAACACGACGAGATAGCCGAGGCCATCAACAAGGAGGTGGAACGCGGCGTCACGGAGTTAGCAGGTCAAGGTTGGTACAGCAAGCAGGAGCGCCGCGTCCTCATCGTTATGGCACGCCGTAGGGAGAGCCAGCAGATATTCCGTCTCATCAAGCACATAGATAACCGTGCCTTTGTGACTATGACAAAAGTCGTAGGTGTCTATGGCGAAGGTTTTGACCACATCAAGACCTGAGTTCAATTCACAATTCATTATTATCAATTCATAATGAAATTGGTTTTTGCCACCAATAATGCCCACAAACTGCAGGAGGTGCGGCAGATTTTGGGCGAGTGCTTCGAGCTCGTGGGCCTGTCAGATATCGGTTGCCACGAGGACATTCCAGAGACGGCCGAGACACTGGAGGGGAATGCTTTGCAGAAGGCTCGTTATGTGAAAGAACACTACGGTCTTGACTGCTTCGCCGACGACACGGGTCTGGAAGTCAAAGCCTTAGACGGTGCTCCTGGCGTTCACACAGCTCGCTTTGCAGAGCTCTTTGGCGAGGGCGACACCCACGACAGCAATGCCAATATGCGTCTTTTGCTACAGAAACTTGAAAAAAAATTTGATCGCAGCGCAAGATTTCGCACCGTTATCGCGTTAATATATAAAGGAGAGGAACAACTCTTCGAGGGAATCGTGGAAGGCCAGATCCTGCCAGAGCGTCACGGCACCGAAGGTTTTGGTTACGACCCAGTCTTTCAGCCCCAGGGCTATGATGTCACCTTTGCAGAAATGCCTGCAGCAGACAAGAACGCCATCAGCCATCGTGGACGAGCCACACAGAAACTCGCTCAATTCCTCCTTAAAGGATAGATTATGAAACGTATAGCCATCACATTAATTGTCATCCTCAGTTCTTTCATCTGCCAGGCTCAGAAGCTCGGCAGTTGGCAGATATACCCTGCCTACACTGTTTGCACGCAGAATATTCCTGCCGGCAATCAGGTCTATGCACTCATGGAGAGCAAGTTGATGGCCTACGATACCGAGGACGAGAGCCTGCGCACATTTGACTGGATGAGGCAGTTGAATGACGTCAGCATCACTACTATCGGCTACAGTGCTGAGGCTCATCGCGTTATCATCATTTATGACAACGGAAACATTGACCTGCTCAACACCGAGGACGACTCGGATGTTATCAATCTGGCACAGCTCAAGAACAGTACGCTGCAAGGTAAAGACATCAGCAATGTGACAGTTGCCGGGCACATGGCATACGTTTGCACGGGTTTCGGATTGGTGGTGATTGATATGCAGGAAGGTATCATTGCCAAGAGTTATCAATTAGGACTTAGCGCCACATCTTGTGCTGTGGATAACACCTTTATCTATTTAGGCACCAGCAGCGGCATTTGGCGCGGTCTCCAGACCGAAAACCTTCAGGATCCGTCCAAATGGAAACTGATTAACGCCAATTTGAGGCCCACCCGCATGATAACTTTTGACAATCACATCTGGGCCATAGCAGGTAATGCCACCTTCGTATCCGTCACCGATAGCACCTTCCAGGCGGCCATCACTTCCTTCATACCCACCTACTCGGCAGTCTCAGACGGGCAGCTCATCATTGGCAATGCCTCACAGCTGTACCTGTACAGTTCGTGGAATCAGAGCCAAACCATCAACGGGTCTTTCACCTGGAGCTGTCTCACCAAGAAGGGTGACACCTATTGGGCCAGTGACGGTGAGGACGGCCTGCAAGCCTACTCCCTCTCCGCCGACAACACTTTCCAGCTGAAAACCAGTAGTCTGCATCCCAACAGCCCCCTGCACGATTATGCCTTCCATCTGCAACGCGTAGGAGAACGCCTACTCATTTCGGGCGGAAACCGACACTATACCTCTGCTTCCCGAGAGGGAACTGCTATGATACTGGAACCCGATGGCACTTGGCGCAATTTCAGTGCCAAAGCCGTTTTCGAAACATGCCCCAACGAACGTTATCTGGATGTGACCAACATCGCTCAAGACCCTGACGATCCAGAGCACCACTATGTCGGCACCACCCGCAGTGGCGTCTTTGAGTTTAAAGAGGGCAAGTGCGTGGGGCACATCGGACTGGAAAACAGTCCCCTGCAGTCTATTCTTCCGAATAATGCCAACCCGCAATGGTTCACTGTTGCAGACGGCCTCCGTTATGACCCCGATGGGAACCTCTGGATGCTCAACTGTACAGAAGGACGAGCCGACACCACCATTCGCATTCTTCGCAAAGACGGCACCTGGACAGGCATTCCCTGCCCAGAGGTTCAGAGCGCTTCCACGCTTGACAACATTTTCTTTGACAGTCGCGGCTGGGCCTGGATCAATAGCCGCAGAATGCAGCAGCGAGGCATTTTTCTCCTGGACTATAACGGCACCATCACTCCCCGCAGTGACGACCGTCGTTTCCTGCGCGCCAGCATCACCAATCAGGACGGTACCTCTTACTCGCCCGATGAGTTCTATTGCATCACCGAAGATCAGGACGGCAATATTTGGTGTGGCACCTTAGCAGGACCTTTTGTCATCACAGACCCTCAGAACTTCACCTCCAACAGTTTCACCTTTGAACAGATCAAGGTGGCCAGGCAGGATGGCAGCGGATTGGCAGACTATCTGCTTTCTGGGCTTCCGATTCTCTCCATCGCCATCGATGGTGGCAACCGTAAATGGTTTGGTACACAGGGAAATGGCGTTTATCTGATGAGTGCCGATTGCCAGGGGGAAATCTATCATTTCACGGCTGAGAACTCCCCACTACCTTCCAATGACGTCTTTGACATCGCCATTGACGGCCGGACGGGACTCGTCTATTTCGCTTGCGGAGGAGGACTGGCCAGCTTCGCCACAGAGGCCACGGACCCCGTGGAAGACTTGCAGCAGGATGAGCTCTTGGTCTATCCCAATCCTGTGCAGCCAGACTACAATGGGCCGATAGCCGTTCGGGGCCTTACACGTGACTGTGAAGTAAAGATTGTATCCACCACGGGACAACTGGTCTGGAGCGGGCACTCCACAGGCGGCCTCTTAACTTGGAATGGTTGTAATCAGCGTGGACAGCGCGTGGGTTCTGGTGTTTATCACATTATTGCCTCCACTGCCGACGGGCAGAAAGCCGCCGTCACCCGTATCACCGTTATCCGTTGATTCTTTTCTTATTTCCCGCTGATAATGCGGCGTATGCTGTCCAGCTTGTTGAGGGCTTGGATGGGCGTGAGACTGTTGATGTCCAAGCCTAAGATTTCATCACGAACCTGACAGAGGACGGGATCGTCCAGTTGGAAGAAGGAGAGTTGCATCTGGTCGCCTGAAGGCAGGTTCCCAATCTTGGCGCCACTACCCAACCCATCACGGTCAGCGCTGGATTCCAGTTGTTTAAGTATCGTTTCGGCACGTCGGACAATATCCTTTGGCATACCCGCCAAACGCGCCACATGGATGCCAAAGCTGTGTTCCGAGCCACCCGCTTCCAGCTTGCGCACGAAGATGACCTTGCCACGCACCTCGCGCACACTGACATTGAAGTTTTTGATGCGCGTGAAGTGCTTCTCCATCTCGTTCAGTTCATGATAGTGGGTGGCAAAGAGCGTGCGGGCGTGACCTCGCTGATTCTCATGGATGAACTCCACAATGGCCCAAGCGATACTGATGCCGTCATAGGTGCTGGTGCCACGACCCAACTCGTCAAAGAGGATGAGGCTTCGCTGGCTGATGCTGTTCAGAATATTAGCGGCCTCACTCATCTCCACCATGAAGGTGCTTTCTCCGATTGAAATATTGTCACTTGCCCCCACGCGGGTGAAGATTTTGTCTGTCCAACCGATGCGTGCGCTTTCTGCTGGCACGAAGCTGCCGCACTGCGCCATCAGCGTGATGAGTGCCGTCTGCCTGAGCAGGGCACTCTTACCTGCCATATTGGGTCCCGTGATGATGAGAATCTGCTGGTTCTGGGTGTCTAGTCGCACATCATTGGCCACATAACGCTCTCCCACAGGCAGTTGGCACTCGATGACAGGGTGACGGCCCTGATGGATGTCGATTTCCTCACTATCGTCCACGATGGGCCTGATGTAGTTGTGCTCGGCTGCCGCCAAGGCAAAGCTCAGCAGACAGTCCAAGTTCGCAATGAGGATGGCGTTCTGCTGAATGGCAGCCGTATATTCTGCCACCGTGGCCACGAGCTGTGCGAAGAGCTGTCCTTCCAGCACGAGAATCTTCTCTTCAGCCCCCAGGATTTTCTCCTCATACTCTTTAAGTTCCTGCGTGATATAGCGTTCGGCATTGACCAGTGTCTGCTTGCGAATCCAGTCGGCAGGCACCTTGTCCTTATAAGTATTTCGGACTTCCAAGTAGTAGCCGAAGACGTTGTTGTAGCTGACCTTCAGGCTTTGGATGCCCGTAGCTTCTATCTCGCGCTGTTGAATCTTCAGAAGGTAGTCCTTGCCGTGATAGGCAATCTGCCGCAGTTCGTCCAGCTCCTGTGACACACCATTGGCGATGACGCCCCCTTTCTGTACCAGGAGTGGCGGGTCGGGCTGTATCTCCCTTGCGATGCGGTCACGGATACTGATGCAGAGGTTCAACTGCTCTCCAATGCGCTGTAATGACGGTTCCTCGGAGGCGAGGCACGCAGCCTTGATGGGTTCAATGGCTTGCAGCGCCACCCGCAACTGGACGATATCCCTTGGTGAGACGCGCCCCACAGCCACTTTGGACGTTATGCGTTCCAGATCGCCGATGAGATGCAGCTGTTCTGCCACCAATTCACGGAACTCGGGATGACGGAAGTAATGTTCCACGACATCCAATCGATGCGTAATCTGTGTAACGTCCCGCAGCGGGAACAGCAGCCAACGATGCAGCAGGCGGGCACCCATCGGAGTGGTGGTGCGATCCAACACGTCCAGCAGCGACCGTCCTCCGTCATTCATGGGCTGCAGCAGTTCCAAGTTGCGCACAGTGAATTTGTCCAGACGCACGTAGCGTTCTTCTTCGATGCGACTGATGGTAGTAATGTGATGAATCTGTGTGTGTTGCGTCAACTCCAGATATTGCAGTATGGCTCCCGCAGCGATGATGCCAGCCCGCAACCCGTCGATTCCGAATCCCTTGAGGTTCTTGACCTCGAAATGGCGCGTCAGCTTGTCGGTGGCCGTCTGTGCGGTGAACACCCAGTCGTCCAGCTCGAAGGTGACGAATTTGGTGCCAAAGCATCCTTCAAACAGTCCCTTGCGACCACGCTCATAGAGCACCTCCTTGGGAGCAAAGCTCCCCATGAGTTTATCCACATACTCTGCCGGTCCCTCCGCCACCAGCCACTCGCCCGTGCTGATGTCCAGGAAACTCACACCCACCAGGTCTTCCTTCATGAAATGCACGGCTGCCAGGAAGTTGTTCTCGCGGTAGTTCAGCACCGTGTCGGCCATTGCCAGTCCTGGCGTCACCAGTTCCGTGATGCCCCGTTTCACCAACTTCTTTGCCAGTTTGGGGTCTTCCAATTGATCACAGATGGCCACTCGCCGACCCGCTCGCACCAATTTGGGCAGATAGGTGTCCAGGGCGTGATAGGGGAACCCTGCCATCGCTATTGGCTCATTGCTGCTGCCGCCATTGTTGCGCTTGGTGAGGGTGATGCCCAAAATGTCTGCAGCCACAATAGCATCATCGGCGTATGTTTCATAGAAATCCCCGCACCTGAAGAGCAGTACTGCATCGGGATGCTTTGCCTTCAGGTCGAAGAACTGTTTCATCATTGGAGTGACGTCGGGCATGGAAGAGTTTAAAGTTTAGAGTTTAGTGTTTAGAGTTTAGTGTGGGCAGTGGGTTTTGAACCTTTTGACCTGCAAAAGTAGTAAAAAACTCTCAACATTAACCTTCAAACACTCAACTTTTTCTTTCTCGGCACGCTTTTTTCTGCATTTCCTTGTTCAAACAAAGAAAAACAGCCAGTTCAGGACTATTTCTTCACGTCCTTTTGCAGCTATCTCGGAAAAAAGCAGTAACTTTGTGCCCAAATCATCATAAATGAAGACAAAATGAAAAAAAGCTTTCTTTTCTTCATCTGCTCTGTCTCTGCCATGGGCGGTCTGCTCTTTGGTTACGATTGGGTGGTGATAGGCGGCGCCAAGCCTTTTTATGAACTGTTCTTCGGCATCGCGGACTCGCCGTTGATGCAGGGCATTGCGATGACCACAGCGTTGGTGGGCTGCCTTGCGGGCGCCATGATTGCAGGTGCGCTGGCCGACCGCTATGGTCGCAAGCCGCTGCTGACGACGGCGGCTGTGCTGTTCACCGTTTCCGCCATCGGGACTGGGCTGTTTGACGACTTCACCTTATTTAATATAGCACGCTTCGTGGGAGGCGTGGGTATTGGGGTGGCCTCAGCGCTGTCGCCTATGTACATCGCCGAGGTCAGCCCTGCCTCAATTCGCGGACGCTTGGTGAGCCTGAATCAGATGACGATTGTGTTGGGAATCCTGGCAGCACAGGTGGTGAATCTGCTGTTGGCCCGGGACACGAGTGTGGCAGCGTCTCAGGTGTGGAATGTGGCATGGGGCTGGCGTTGGATGTTCTGGGCAGAGACGGTGCCGGCAGCGCTGTTCATGCTGCTGAGCTTCTTCATTCCAGAAAGCCCCGTATTTCTGAAAATCAAAAATGAAAAACTAAAAATAAAGAATGAGGAGGCAGGCCTGAAGGAGTTGTTCCAAAGTAAGTATAGCCGCATTCTTTTGTTGGGCTTGGTCATCGCAGTCTTCCAGCAGTGGTGCGGCACGAACGTGATTTTCAATTACGCACAGGAAATCTTCGTTGGAGCAGGCTTTGATGTAGATGGGATGTTCATCAACATCGTCATCACAGGTGTGGCCAATGTGCTGTTCACTTTTGTGGCACTTTACACCATCGAGCGTTGGGGTCGCCGCACACTGATGCTCATCGGTGCCGGTGGGCTGGGACTCATCTATTTGACGCTGGGCACCTGCTACTTCTTCGAGGTGAAGGGTGTGATGATGGTGGCACTGGTGGTGACAGCTATCTCTGTCTATGCGATGACGCTGGGGCCCGTCACATGGACGCTGTTGGCAGAGATTTTCCCCCACCGCATCCGAGGCGTGGCGATGGCCACCTGTACCTTTGCCCTCTGGGTGGGCTGCTGCACGCTGACGTTCTCCTTCCCCTCGATGAACGCAGCCCTGGGCAGCAGCGGCACGTTCTGGATCTACGCTACCATCTGTGCCTGCGCCTTTCTCTATTTGTGGAAGACCTGCCCAGAGACGAAGGGCAAGACGTTGGAGCAACTGGAGCAAGAATTGGTCAAGTAATCACATTAAACTAAAAACGATATGTCCCCAAAAGCATGGAGAGAAGACGTGGTGATTCCCACCTATGAGGTGGGACACGAAGAGAAGAATCCCATATTCCTGGAGAATAGGGTGTATCAGGGTTCCAGCGGTGTCGTGTATCCCTATCCTGTCATTGAAAGCATTTCAGACCAGAAGACAGACCACACCTATCACGCTGTCTTCCTGGAGAATGAATACCTCAAAGTGATGATCCTGCCCGAGTTGGGCGGTCGTGTGCAGATGGCCTACGACAAGGTGAAGCAGCGTCATTTCGTCTATTACAATCATGTCGTCAAGCCTGCGCTGGTGGGGCTGGCAGGTCCCTGGATCAGCGGTGGCATCGAGTTCAACTGGCCCCAGCACCATCGTCCCAGCACCTTCCTGCCCGTGGATCACACCATCGAAGAAGGGGAGGACGGAAGCGTTACCGTGTGGTGCAACGAGATGGAACTGATGTTCCATCAGAAGGGTCTCGTGGGCTTCACCCTGCGTCCCGGCTGTGCCTACCTGGAAATCCGCGGGCGACTGAGCAACCGCACGCCCCTTCCGCAGACCTTCCTCTGGTGGGCCAACCCCGCCGTGGAGGTGAACGATGCCTACCAGAGTGTGTTCCCACCCGATGTGAATGCCGTCTTTGACCACGGGAAGCGTGCCGTCTCCTCCTTCCCCATCGCCACAGGAACGTACTACAAGATGGACTACAGCGCAGGTGTGGATATCTCAAACTACAAGAATATCAAGGTGCCCACCAGTTACATGGCCGTGAACTCCAAATACGACTTCGAAGGCGGCTATGAGAATGACACACAGGGCGGTATGCTTCACGTGGCCAGTCACCACTTCTCGCCCGGCAAGAAGCAGTGGACGTGGGGCAACGGCGACTTCGGCAGGGCGTGGGACAGGAATCTTACAGATGAAGCCCCCTCAGGTTTCCGACCCTACATAGAACTGATGGCAGGCATCTATACAGAGAACCAGCCGGACTTCACGTGGCTGATGCCCTACGAGGAGAAGCAGTTCACGCAGTATTTCATGCCCTATCGTGAGTTGGGCATCGTCAAGCAGGCCTCCAAGGATTTCATCTTCAATATTGAGGCAGTGGAAGAGAGCATTCGCTTTAAGGTCTTGGCTACTTCCAAGCAGGAGGTGCGTATGATTCTGAAAAGTGATGAAGGTACAGTTTATTATGACAAGGTGCTGACATTGTCGCCCGAGGAGGTGCTCACCGAGACGGTGGCCTGTCCGAAGGCATCGCTTGAGAAACTCACCTTCAACATCCTCCAAACCTTCTCCTATGGCGAACGCAGCGTCCTCCAGTGGCACGCGGAACCCGATGAGGTGCGCCCGATTCCCGACAGTGCCGAGGCTGCCCTGCCGCCCGTGGAGTGTAAAACGTTGGACCAGCTGTACCTTACGGGACTGCATCTGGAACAATACCGTCATGCCACCTGGTCGGCCCTGGACTATTATGAGGAAGCCTTGCGCCGTGACCCCAACGATGTACGCTGTCTGAACCAGATGGGGCTGTGGTTCCTGCGTCGCGGACGCTTTAACAAGGCCGAGCACTACCTGCGCCGTGCTGTGCGAGTCTGGCAGAAACGCAATCCCAATCCCTACGACGGCGAACCCATCTTCCACCTGGCGCTGGCGCTGAAATACCAGAATAGAATCCGCGAAGCGTATGAGCTTTTCTGGAAAGCCACCTGGAACAAGGCGTGGGCCGATGCCGGTTACTTCGAGGCTGCTTGCATCAGCATCGCAGAAGAGCGATATGAGGATGCACTGGACGAACTGGAACGCTGCCTCATCAGCAACACCCACAACCACAAGGCACGAGCCATGAAAGCCACCGTGCTGCGCAAATTGGCGCGCAAGGAAGAGGCGCTGGCGTGGATTCAGGAGAGTTACAGGATAGACCCCTTCAATTACGTCTGCTTGGTGGAGGAGCACCTGCTCACAGGCAGTCAGAAGCCGTTAGAACACTTGACCACCCTCATGAACGGTTCCGTGAGGAACTACCACGAGACGGCACTGGACTATCTGCAGGCAGGATTGCGTGAAGAGGCCCGACAGGTTCTAATGCTGGCCCTCAAGCCTGGGGTGGAAGCATCGCCACTTACCTATTATTTTCTTGCCAGTACTTTGCCAGCCAGTCAGGCCGGGGAGTGGTTGCAGAAGGCTGCCCAGGCCGACCCCACCTGCTGCTTCCCCAATCGCCTGGAAGACATCTGCATACTGCAATCTGCCTTAACGTTCAACGAACGGGATGCACGAGCCCCGTTCTATCTCGGCTGCCTGTACTATGATAAACGCCAGTATGATCTGGCCATCCAAAATTGGGAATGTTCTGCCGAGCGTGACCCGCAGTTCCCCACCGTCTGGCGCTGTCTGGCACTGGCAGCCTACAACAAACAGGGGTTGAAGGAGAAAGCCGTGCAGCTGATGGAGCGCGCCTTCCACTTGGACGAGACCGATGCCCGCATCCTCATGGAGCTGGACCAGCTCTACAAGGTCACGCAACGTCCTCATGCAGAACGTCTCGCCTTTCTGCAGAAATACCCGCAACTGATTGCACTGCGTGATGACCTCGTGCTGGAGGAAATCACGTTGCTGAACCAGGTGGGGCGTTATGAGGAAGCTATGCAAAAGTTGGATGCCCACCAGTTCCATCCCTGGGAAGGCGGCGAGGGCAAAGTGCCTGCACAGTACCAAATCTGCCGTGTGGAGCTGGCAAAGAAAATCCTGGGAAGTATAGATAATCTATATAGTTTAGATAATCCAGAAAGAACAGCTTCCATAGACGAGGCCATTCGCCTCCTGAATCAGTGTTTAGAGTATCCCCACCACTTGGGCGAGGGCAAGCTCTACGGTGCCCAGGAGAATGACTTCTACTTCCTCCTCGGCCTGGCTCATGAGCGGAAAGGAGACGCAGCAGAGGCCCGAGCCTGCTATGAGCGCGCCACCATCGGCCCCACAGAGCCTGCTGCCGCCATGTATTACAACGATGCCAAACCCGACAAGATCTTCTATGCCGCGCTGGCCTATCGGAAGCTGGGCGAGGATGCATCTGCCAACAGCCTCTGTTACAAGCTTCTGAACTATGGCGAGAAGCACATCTTTGACCAGGTCCGCATGGACTATTTCGCTGTCTCCCTGCCCGACCTCCTCATCTGGGACGGCGATCTCCAGCAGAAGAACACCATTCACTGCCAGCTGATGATGGCTCTGGGGCACCTGGGGTTGGCACAGGCGGGAGGCCCGGATGCCAACAAGCACTCAGAGCGAGGAATGAAGTTCCTGCAAGAAGTGGAGAGTCAGGACTGCAACCACCCTGTTCCCGCAGCCCTGCGCTCGCTGCTCCATTCAACGAGGATGAGTACTGATTGTTAGATTTGTGTTTGAAACCGTTGCTGGGGGCTTTGCGTCTGGACGAATTGGCCACTTCGTCTGGCCGCAAAGTGCTTTTCGACTGGACGCTGCGCCGTTTTCGTCCATAAGAAAGAGCCCGTTCGACGTTCTGACATCTGACATTTGGTGAAATGCAGAAAGTGAAAAGTCGGTAATGTCAGATGTCCGGTTTCCTGTATAGATGGATGGTGGTCGTCTGTTTGTTGCCTGCAGGGGTTGTTTCTTCTGAGGTCCATACCATCGTGTTGGCGCTCTTGTCAAACGAGACAACATAATTTTCTTTCAGGGTTTCCTGCCTGAACTGTTCCAGGCAGAATTCCTTTGCCTCATTTATCCTGCTCTCTATGCTGTCTTTATCACGTTCCAAGATTGCTTGTGGGAAACTGCTCGTGTCGAGATCAAACGAGAGTATCTCTGCTCTACTGTAATCCCAGTCCATCGTCAGCGTGTCGCCGCTCAGCTCCCATCGTCCTTTCACACTGTAGGTCGTTGGGACAAGTACGAAGACTTCTTGCTGCTCGTCCTCTATTTGAATCTGCATTTCAATCTCCATCTCGTAAGTATTATCAAAGACGTTGTTCTCATAAAATACATAGGTGTTCTTGCAGTCGTTGTTATTCAATTCCCATGTACCCAATAGTAGGTCGGCTATAGCCTGAGGCGAGCTATGATTCGAATTCTTCTTGATATATGCTTCTATTTCTTCGTCAGAAATGTCCATCAGTAATTTATTCTCACTGTTCAGTCGTTCCAATTTAATGATAGCATCCTCATAGGCTGTTCTTCGAGGGAAATAACGCTTGATATAGAGCGTTGTCGATTTCTGTGCGAACACCTGTTTCATCACCCATCGCTGGGAATCTGGGAAAGGTACGCCGTCATAGTCGATGTCGGTGGGTTTCAATTGATGCAGCAGGTTCTCGTACATCTCTGTACTGACTGGGCGGCAGAAAATGGGTGCTTCCTCCATCACTTTCTTCAGGGAGCGGCGCACGTAGTAGCACGACTGTACATTGCCGTAGAACTGGTTGTTGCCCAGATTCATGCGAGCATCGATACCGCTGTTGAATGCGTTCTCCTTCGTGTCTGCTGTCCATTCTTTCACCACCATGGGATCGTCATACAGATACTCAAACGCCATTGCCAGCGTGTCACTCGACAGCGAACCGATGAGTTCCTGATGGTTGGATACATACATGGCCACCTTGAACAGACTGTCCTCCAGATGCATCTCTTCCTTGAGACCTTGCACTATCTCATCGATGTCGCACACTGCCATAATGGCAGTCTCGTGCTGTGCTGATCTCTGATGGCTGTTCTCCACCCTGTTGTTCACGAAAAAGGTCAGACCCACACCGATGGAAGTACCCAGAATGCCGAGTATTAACTTACTCATCCAAGGACTATTAACTTGTTTGTTGACATTATCCATGCTTGTTAAATTTCTTTTAGAACTACGATTTCATTATCTTCCTGCCATTACAGCCTTATGCCCAATGAGAGGCGTGCGTATGCATCGGCGATTGTGACCTTGCACTGGTCTTTCTTATAGGAGAAATTGTTGTACTGAGCCTGTAAGCCGATGAAATAACGGCTCCAGTTGTAGGCGATGCCGATTCGCAGGTCCAAGTTGAACTGCAACGCGCTATAGACGGTCTCGGAGCCCGCTTCCCAATAGTCAATATCTGTGGGATAATCAGACTCTTCCTCTGTGATGGGCAGGGGCTTGTGTGTCTTCCCGTTGGCCCAGGTTTTGGTCTCCGGGTTCCATTCTCCGAAGTCGTCTTCAGTGTCACGGGACACTGGTATGACGTAGTTGAAGTCATATTTGTACACCTTCACGCGGTTGTAGATGCTGAATGTGGGCATCGCCATGACGTTGAGGACGAAGCCTCTGAATGGCACCCAGTTGTAGCCGTAGCCGAGGCCGAGGTTGCCCTGTCTGACCTTGATGCGTCCCACGTTGTTTCCCAGCAGCATGAAGATGGTGTTGTCGATATCCGAGTAGTCAAATGACGACTGGAACCAGGTGGCACCGACGAGGAATGATCCTGCTGAGCGGCGCTGGATGACAGACTGGCTGTAGGCCGCTGCCTGTGAGTAACGGCGCCCGTTGAAGACGTAATATCCGTTGAGATAGGTAGAGCGGATCCACACGGGCGATGGCATATCGCCATCGATTTGTGATTCCTGCACCACCTCGCCGTTTTTGTAGTTGGTGGCAGTCAGATTCACTGCACTTGTGCTGAAGCGCCTCAGCCTGAAGTTGAAGCCATACTTGGCGCCAGTGGAGCTGATGGAGAAATAGCGTCCGGCATTCTTGGCCAGCGCCTTGGAGAAGGACACGCCAGTGCCGCGGTAGCCCACCCAGAACCCGATAGAAGCTGCCGTTGGCGGATCGAAACGCAGGCTCCAGTCAGCGCTCGCATTGTTCTGTGGCACAGCAAATGTGTTGCTGTAATCCACATCCACAACGTTCTCCTTGTAACGGGCAATCACCCTCCAGGGCTTCACGGGCACCTCAATGTAAAGGGGATCCACTGCCCGCTGGGCAGAAGAATCCAGGTACTGCTGCACCTGTTGCAGATGCTTCATGATGGTGGTGCCCAGACTGGAATCCTGCTCCTGTCCTGCCACATTCATGGGACACAGCAGGCTGGAGAAGACGCAGAGTGCCAAGACAATGGACGGGAATGGTTGTTTCTTAACGCTGTTCATGTGTGATGAGTTCTGATGGTCTGGTGTCCTTGATTTTTCTCAGTGAATGGTCTGTGCTGGATGGATCCATTTATGCAGGCGACGGCGGATGGCCGAGAAGATGGTGGAGAACTCTCCGTGACGCAGATTCAGCCAAAGTTCCTCGATGGAACGGGCGATTTTGATGCCCGGGTGGTTCCAGGCCATGATGCGATAGACGCGCTCCTTGAAGGCCACGTGTTCCATCACGTGCGGCGGGTGTTGGAGGGGAAACTGCATGGGATGACGGCCCATGGTGAAGATGCGGCGGTAGCCACGAGGCAGCGTGGCGGTGGTGCCTGCGAAGTGGGTGCTGTCTGTGGTGACGCCCAGGTTGTTGATGAGGTTGTCACGGGGTACGATGGCCAGGCCGTTGTTCAGGCGCATGCAGGATTCCGAGATGGTCTCATAGAAGGCCTTCCCCAGCTCACGATGGCGTCGGCAGGTGAGCAGGAAGTCGTCACGGAAGCCCCGCTGGCGGATGAGGTTCTCCATCTGCTGGAGCTGCACGGGGTCGTCGAGGAAGGCATAGTGCTCGTCCCATTGGTCGATGACGCGTCGCCAGCTGGCCCAGCCCCAGATGCTGTGATTGGAAGTGAAGAAGTAGCTGGCGTCCCCCACATCAGGGGTGTGCTCCTCGTGGTTGAAACCAGAGATCATGGTCACGCGTGTGTCGTACTCATAGCGGTCCAGCAGTTCCTTGCAGAAGCGGAAGAAGGTGGGGTCTGGAACGTCGTCGTCCTCCAGCACGATACACTTCTCCACCCGCGAGAAGGCCCACTTCTGGGAGATGTATTCCGAGGGGTCACAGCCGTAGTTGCGCTCCTGATACATGCGTTCCACCTGGCAGTCCCAGTCTATCTCCTCCACGACCTTCCGGCATGCTAAGATGCCAGGCATATCGCGCTCGCCACGGGGGCCGTCCTGATAAAGGAACAGGCGTGATGGACGCGCCACGCGCACTTGCTCAAAGACTTGGGAGAGTTGCTTGGGGCGATTGAAGAAAAGAATGAGGACGGGAACGTCGATGAGGGATGGAAGCATGATGGATTATGAATTATGAACTGGCTTTTCTGCCCAGTGTCCAGGGGAACCAGCGGTTGACGATGAGGACGGCGGGGAGAAGGAGCAGAAGAGTAAAGAGAACGAGGAGGAGCGAACGGGTGGCTTGGGAGGCGGCCGTGGGTTCATTGAGCCAGGGAACGAGGTTGGTGAAAGCGATGCCCAAGTTCATGGGGATGCGATGCAGGCAGTAGATGGCCAGGGAGTTTCGGCCAGCCCACTGGAGGAAAGCGTTGAGCGTGGAGAGTGGAAAGTTGAGGGGTGAGAGTTTTTGACGGATTAAGCGTCCTTGTGGGCCGAGTGGCGCATCGGATTCCTGGAGCAACTGGCAGCAGCGGATGAGGAGCATGGAGCCTGCGGCAGCAGCGATGTAGAACTGGAAGGGATGACCCAGCGTGTCTGTGGACATATCCACGTGATGGTCACCGCCTCCGAGGGAGTGGAAATTGTCAATGGCAGAGACCGCAAAGACGATGGCTGTGACCACCCAGTACCAGCCAGCATAGCCCGAGAGCCCGCGATGCAGCCATTGACGGCCCATCAGCAGGAAGCCAGTGGCCACGAGGGCTGCATCCAGGCACATCGGAAGGGCCGTGCCCACCCAGAGGCAATAGGCCACACCCACCACAGACAGCAGCACCCACAGGGCCACTGTGATTGTGGAACTGTGTTCGCCCAGGCGTTGTCCAAGCTTGTGACAGCCAATAACCAGCCACTGCGCTGTGAACAATGCAGGCAGGAACCACAGCGAACTGCTCCACGAGCCGCTGCGCCAGCCTGTCAGCGTGCCCAAGAGGCGGGCTGGGATATCAACAGGCGTGTGCTGATTGGGCGAGAGGGCGACGATGCACCAGTCCGAGCAGAGGAGCACCAGGTTATAGATGACGAAGGGAACCAGCAGCGTGCGCACTTTCTTCCACCAGAGCGTCTTCAGGGGAGCGTCCAACTGCAGGAATAGTCCAGAGAGGATGAAGAAGAGCGGCATGTGGAAGGCATAGATGAAGGCGGTGGTGTAGGGCGGTGGGCAGGAATGGCCGATGAGCACGAGCAGGATGGCGGCACCGCGAGCGGCGTCGGCCCAAGTCATTCTCTGTTTTGTCATCTCTACAACCATTCCAGTTTTGCGGTGTGAACAGTGATTTTGCGCAGGTCGGGTAGGCGGGTCCAGTCTCCATAGATGCGGCGCAGGTAGGCATCGGGATTACGAGGTGCCAGGAAACGATGTCCCTCAAAAGTGACTTCACTGCAGGGCAGCAGGTCACTGAGCAGGCGTGTGCTCTCGAAAGGAATGCCTGGGCCATAGTGCAGGACATCCTTGGAACCAAAAGCAGAGAGGGCGCGCAGCAGGGGGAACGTCACCCGCTCGTTCCACTCGTGGATGGAGCTGGTCTTGCGCAGGCACTGCTGGTTGTTGAACTCTGGGTCCTTCATGACTTTGTAGGAGCGGCCTGCGGCACGGTTGGATAGCCAGTGCAGGGGCGCAGGCATGTGTTCCAGATAGAAGAGGTCCAGGAAGAGGCCCTGATGAGTGAAGATGCGGTCGTAGGCATGTGGCTCGGCGAGGCGGGTACGGCGGTCTCTGAGCTTGGCAAAGGTGAAGAAGTAACCAGGGTCTGTTTCGTGGGTCTGGAGGACAAAGTCTGTCCCCTGACACTCACGGGGCAGCACTTGCAGTAGGCGCAGGTAATCCCGTCTGAGCAGCTCCACATCCACATCATCGTCCCAGGGAATGAAGCCTCCGTGCCGCATGGCACCGATGAGGGTGCCAGAGCCCAACCAGTAGGGAATCCGATGGCGACGGCAGACATCGTCCAACCACACGAGCATCTCCAGCAGTCTCAGCTGTTGGCGACGTAGCGGAGAGCCATCGGGGTTGAAACGCTCCCGCAGTTGTTGTTGAAGAGCAGCATCTATCATCGTCCGAAGAGCCATTTTTTCAAGAAGGGACTGACGCGCAGCACGTGGCTGGTCAGCAGTGAGAATGCCACCACCAAGACCGCAAGGAGAAATGCCACTGTGCCCTCCAGCATGAAGTTGTGGGGATTGGCCTGGAACCAGGCGCCAAAGGTGGGCAGCTTGGGCAAGAAGAAGAAATGTATCAGATACACATCCAACGTGCGAACACCCACATACTGGAGGGCAGCCCCCACACGCGTTTCGCGCGCGAACCATTCTTTATAATGTCTGAAGAAGGCCACCGTAATCATCACCAGCGCATACATCGCCAGCGTCCGAGGCAGGTTGGCCCAGTACAATCGCAGATTGTGCCAGCGCAGGTAATCACCCGCTCCGAGGAAGGCCACCGCGATCATCAGCGGGAAAAACCAGGGAGCTTCCAGCAGGCGCTGCACACGATCCCAGTGACGGCTGCAGAGGTTGCCAAGGAGGAAGAACTGCATGTAACGGGCTGTCTCTGTGAAGCTGGTCCACTGTGCCCAGTCGGCCTTGTACCAGCGGAAAATGCCAGGCATGTAAAGCGTGGCAAAGCCAAAGAGGGACACCGCCCAGGCGATGATGAGGAGCACTGTGGTTATGGAGGACTCTCTCCCTGATTTCAATTTTGCCGCCACAAAGCAGATGGTGTAATAAATCAGGAACATCTGGAGCAGGACGAGGGTGAACCAGAAGCCCGTCTTCATGCTGTTGGTCCAGGCTGTCTCCATCATCTGCCAGAAAGGCTTGCCACACAGCGCAATGTCGGCTGTCATAAAGACCAGCGTGGGAATGATCTGCACGCGAATCTTCTTCATCACCAGCGCTCCTGTGTTGGGACCATCCCACGTGAATGAGGCCTTGTAGGCCAAGAAACCGCTGATGAAGAAGAACAGCGGCATACGGAACAGCAGGCACAAGGACATGAACATGGAATACTTGGTGTTGGTGTCAAAGGACAAACCATAAACATGGTTCGTCACCACCATCATCATCGTGAATCCACGGAGGGCATCCAGCCATTGCAGTCGTTCTCGGCTCATCTTTTTGTTGAATTTGGGCACAAAGGTAGGGAAAAGTTTAGAGTTTAGGGTTTAGTGTGAAGTGAAAAATGCAATTCTACCCTAAAAAATGACCATTATTACCCCTTTCCAAAGGAAAAAATAAAGAATTAAGGTTGAAAGTTTAAAGTTTTTCGTACTTTTGCAGGCGAAAAAGTACTAAATCTCAACAATCGTTATGTCTGAACAGAACTTGCCTACTATTGATGAAGTTTTCGCTTGGATGCGGAAACTGTATGACGAGAGTTACTCGGGACTCACAGCTACAGAGCGTGAGGAACAGCACATGTATGGTACGATGGTCACCACACCGTCGGACAAGAAGTTTATTGTCCGCATGCTGGACGAGACCAGCCAGATTCACGACCGCCAGAAGCTGGCGCTGCGTGTGAAGGAACTCATTGACCAGTATGGCATCCCCAAGTTCCTGGACCGTACAGACCACGCCCTGTTCCAGATGTACCAGCGCTTTGCCTACAAGCCCCTGTTCAACTGGGCCGCAGTTCCCATCATCAAGTGGCGACTCAGAAGGGATACCAGCCGCGTCATCATCAATGCTGCACGTCCCAGCCTCACGCAGCACCTGGCCACCCGCTTTAGGGAGGACATCGGACAGAATGTCAATCTGTTGGGAGAAGTGGTCCTGGGAGATGCGGAGGCAGACAAACGCTACTATTCCTATTTTGAGGCACTGAAAGAGCCGGACATCAACTATATCTCTGTGAAGATCTCTGGTATCTATGCGCAGACCCACGCACTGAATTACAAGGAGTGCTACCCTGAACTCATCAGGCGCATCTCGGCCCTCTACCAGGCTGCCATCGACAATCCCTACACGGATGCCAACGGTGTGACGAGACCCAAGTTCATCAACCTGGACATGGAAGAATACAAGGATGCCCACCTGACAATGCGGGTCTTCAAGGATGTGCTCTCGCTGCCGAAGTTCAAGAACTTGGAGGCGGGCATCGTCGTTCAGGCCTATCTGCCTGATGCAGAAGGGTTCCAGACTGAACTGCTGGAGTTTGCCCGCCAACGTGTGGCAGATGGCGGCTCACCCATCAAGATGCGCATCGTCAAGGGGTGTAACCTGGATATGGAGAACATTGTCAGTGACTTGAACGGATGGCCCAACCCTGTGCGCAAGAGCAAGACAGAGGTGGATGCCAACTACCTGCATATCATCGAGCGCGGCCTGAAACCTGAGAACGCCCGTGTGCTCCACATCGGAATGGCCTCCCACAACCTCTTCACCATCTCCTACGCCTATCTGCTCACCCAGCTCTATCAGACGCCCAAGGACAGCTTCTGTTTCGAGATGCTGGAAGGCATGGCCAACCACGTCTGGCGCGCACAGAAGAAACTGGGCAACCACGTGATTCTCTATACCCCCGTGGTGAAAAAGGAGAACTTCCTCAATGCCATCAGTTACCTCGTCCGTCGAATGGATGAGAATACAGCCCCTGATAACTTCCTGACCCACAGTTTCTCCCTGAAACCGGACACCAAGGAATGGCACGAGCTGCAGCGTCAGTTCACAGAGGCGTATAACATGAAGGATCACCTGAATCACACGCCCACTCGCACCCAAGACCGCAACCGTCCCTACACGCCGCCAGCAGACCACAGCACCTTTGTCAACGAGCCGGCCACAGACTTTGACCGTGAGTGCAACCAGCGTTGGGTGGAGAGCATCTTCCAGAAGTGGCAGGGCAAGGATGCCAATGTCATGAATATGACGAGTCAGGCAACAGTTCAAGGTCCAATGGCTCCCAATCCACTCAGCGCGATCTCCTTCTCCACCTCTCCCATTGACCAGCTCTTCCATGTGGCCACCCTCTTGGGCAACAAGCGTGCCGATCTCTGTGGCTGCATCTGTGCCGCTGTGGGCAAGACCATAGAGGAAGCCGATGCCGAGGTCACTGCTGCGATGGACTACTGCCGTTACTATGCCGTCTGCATGCGCGAGTTCCAGCAGTGGGACGATTTGGAAATGAGGCCTCGGGGTGCTCTCACCACCACTGCCACCTGGAACGCTCCGTTGGCTGCACCCGTTGGATTCCTGGCTGGAGCACTGGTCAGCGGAAACACCTGCACACTGAAAGCCGATGTGGCTGCAGCACCTGTGGCACGACTCTTCCTGCAAGCCTTCAGGGCAGCAGGGTTCACTGGACGCCAGTTGCAGTTTGACGAGAACGACATCTCTGCCATCAAGATACCAGAGGGCCACAAGAACGCCATTATCCTCACCGCCAAGGGAGACCGCTGTCATGCCATCATGAATGCCTGCCACTCGGCCTTCAGAGGGGCAGGGCAGAAAGCCTCTTCCTGCTCACTGCTGCTGGTGGAACGCTCTGTCTATAACAGCCATGACTTCATGGAGAAGCTGAAAGACTGTGCCTCGTCCCTGAAGTGTGGTCCCGTCTGGAATGCAGGAAACATCGTCGGCCCCATGATTACCAATAAGAACGAGCGCCTGCAGCGAGCCTTGAAGCTGGATGAGGGAGAGCGCTGGCTGGTGGCACCAGAATTTGTGGATCAAGAGCAGCTGATCCTGCGCCCCACGGTGAAGGTGGATGTGAAGCCTGGTTCCTTCACCTTCCGCACACCGCTCTGTGCACCGCTGCTTGCGGTGGCACCCTTCGACACCCTGGAACAGGCCGTTGCACTGGTCAACAGCCTCGGCACCAGCATCACCAGCGGCCTCCAGTCACTGGACGAGCAGGAACAGCGCTACTGGAAGGAAAACATCCAAGTGGGCAACCTCTATATCAATCGTGGCATCACAGGCACCGTGGTGGGACGACAGCCATTTGGTTCTTTGAGTGACAGACCCGACCTGCCAGCCTTGAAAAGTGGAGGACCCAACTACCTCATGCAGTTCATCATCATCAACGACAAGCCTGGCACGACGACCAATTTCCATGATTCCTACGCACGATGGTATGAACAAGAGTTCCAGCACGCCCGCAACCTCCATCCCGAAATCCGTGGCGAGCAGAACATCTTCCGTTATCGGCCTCTCCCAGGCAACGGAATGGTATTCCGTTTCTTTGGCGAGGAGACTGTGGAACACGTCAGGATGGTCATCGAGGCAGCACGCGTCGTGCGCACCCCGCTCACCATCTCACTGGACGAGACGCATCCCATCGTTCCCAAACTCATGAGTTGCAAGACCGTCAACTGCAAGTGGGTCACACGTCGATTCGAGTCACAGGCCACCTTCTGTGCCAACATCAAGAACTTCGAGCGCGTCCGCACGCTCTCCCATGATGTCCCCCAGGAAGTCATCGATGCAGCCCATGCAGCAGGAAAGATGGTTATCCCCGTGCCGCCTGTGAGCAACGGACGAATAGAACTCATGCGCTACCTCCATGAGCAGACCATCTCCAACGAGTACCATCGTTACGGCTCGCAGATTGAGGTGCCGCCTGTGGAATAATTCTCCCTTTCTTGATAATAACTAATAAGGGCGACCCGTCAAGGCCGCCCTTATAGATATGAGGAGTCCTATTATCTGATAAACAATAGTTCGCGGTACTTCGGCAGGGGCCATAGGGCATCATCAACGATGAGCTCCAGTTTGTCTATCTGCCGGCGTATGGTGTCGAACATCGGAGCGATGGTGTCGTGGTAGGCGATGGCCTTCGCGTGCTCGTCCTCAATCTTGTTGGCAACCTTGCGGGCTGCGACGAGTTCCTCCACGCCTGTCTCGATAGCTGCGGTGCGGGTGGCGATTTCCTCGATGAGCTTGAGGTTGCGGGCGCTGAGCGTGTCGGCTTTCTCTGTGGGGAACACGGCGCGCATATCCTCCACATTGCTCAGCAGCTGACTCTGGTAGCGCGTGGCGACGGGGATGATGTGGTTCATGGAGAGGTCGCCCAGCACGCGGGCCTCAATCTGAATCTTCTTGGTGTAGGTATCCCACTTCACCTCGTTACGAGCCTCCAGCTCCTTCTTGGTCATCACGCCCATGCTCTCGAACATAGCGATGCTATCTGGATCCAGGTAGCGTTCGAAGATGACGGGGCAGCTGGTCTCCACATCCAGACCGCGCTTGGCAGCTTCTGCCTTCCATTCATCGCTGTAGCCGTTGCCGTCGAAACGGATGGGCTTGCAGGTCTTGATGTCCTCGCGCAGGATGTCGATGATGGCGTGGAAGGTAGCGTTATGCTCAGAGCCTTCGAAGTCCTTGGAGATAGCGGAGATGCGGGCATCTACACGCTTCTTGAAGCTCGTTAGGGCCTCTGCCACAGCGGTATTCAGCGTGAGCATGGCACTGGCACAGTTGGCCTCGCTACCCACAGCACGGAATTCGAAACGGTTGCCGGTGAAGGCGAAGGGGCTGGTGCGGTTGCGGTCAGTGTTGTCGATGAGTAATTCTGGGATTTCTGGAATGTCCATCTTCATTCCTTGCTTACCGTCAAGGCGGAAAAGATCGTCCTTGTCGGCCTTTTCGATATGGTCCAGCAACTCGCTGAGCTGTTTGCCAAGGAAGCTGGAAATGATGGCTGGGGGAGCCTCGTTGGCACCCAGACGATGAGCATTGGTGGCGCTCATGATGGAGGCCTTGAGCAGACCGTTGTGCTTATATACACCCATCAGCGTTTCCACGATGAACACGGCGAAGCGCAGGTTCTGCTCGGGTGTCTTGCCGGGAGCGTGAAGCAACACGCCCGTATCAGTTGAGAGGCTCCAGTTGTTGTGCTTACCAGAACCATTGATTCCTGCGAATGGTTTCTCGTGTAAGAGGGCGCGGAAGCCATGCTTGCGGGCAACGCGCTTCATCAGCGACATCAGCAGCATGTTGTGATCTACAGCCAGGTTTGTGTCCTCAAAGATGGGAGCCACCTCGAACTGGTTGGGAGCCACCTCGTTGTGGCGAGTCTTGCAGGGAATGCCGAGCTCTAAGGCCTGAATCTCCAGGTCGCGCATGAAGGCTGCCACACGCTCTGGGATACTGCCGAAGTAGTGGTCGTCCATCTGCTGGTTCTTGGCAGAGTCGTGTCCCATCAGCGTGCGACCCGTTAGCAGCAAGTCGGGACGGGCAGCGTAGAGTCCTTCATCTACGAGGAAATACTCCTGCTCCCAACCCAGGTTGCTGGTAACCTTCTTCACGGCTGGGTCGAAATAGTGGCAGACCTCTGTGGCGGCCACATTCACAGCCTTCAGTGCACGCAGTAGCGGAGCCTTGTAGTCAAGCGCTTCACCGCTGTAAGAAATGAACACGGTGGGGATAATCAATGTATCATCGATGATGAACACAGGGCTCGTGGGGTCCCAAGCTGAGTAGCCGCGAGCTTCGAAGGTCGAACGGATGCCGCCAGAGGGGAATGAGCTGGCGTCCGGCTCCTGCTGCACGAGCAACTTGCCGCTGAACTCCTCAATCATACCGCCTTTACCGTCGTGCTCTATGAACGAGTCGTGTTTCTCGGCGGTGCCTTCCGTCAGGGGCTGGAACCAGTGCGTGTAGTGCGTCACGCCATTTTCCTTGGCCCACTGCATCATGCCTGCTGCCACAGCGTCGGCCACCTTGCGGTCGAGCTGTGCACCTTTGTCGATGACGTCGATCATCTTCTCATACACGTCCTTGGGCAGGTACTTGTACATCTTTTCGCGATTGAAGACATGCTTGCCGAAATACTCGCAAGGTCTTTCTGCTGGTGCTTCCACTTCGAGCGGCTTCTTCTTGAACGCCTCTCCTACAACCTGGAATCTCAATTCGTTTGCCATAATCATGCTGGTTTTGATATAAATAAATAGGTGTCTTTTCTGTGCCAAAAGTTACTTCTTTTTGTGTCTAAAGCTTACTTACTGTCAGAAATTCGCTGCAAAGATAGTGCAAAGTGTCATATTATTCAAAATATTTTGTGCATTTTGTTATATTGTCACCCATTTTCTTGACATAACGCAACAAATCTAAACAATTCGCCTGTCTTTTCTGTGTTTAGTCATAGATAAGACGAGGGACTGGCCCCTAATGCAATAGACAATATACGTTCACGCCTCGTCTTGTATCCCCAAAGGCCAATTCGTATAAAGGCATATCAAGATTTGTATAATGGCTGAGTCGGATTCATTAAATGCCCGAATCCGGTGTCCCTTTTCCTCACTTTTTCGCCCTTTTCCTTTGCCTATTCAGGAATTCTTTGTACTTTTGCCGCAGAATTGTTGAATAGAATTAAATCAATATACAAATGAAAGGATTTTGGACTGTATTGTTGGCAGCAGGAGTGGTGCTTCTGGTTGCCAGTTGCAAGAAAAACAATGAGACCGCAATGAGTAATATTGACAAGGAATGCGTGGAGCGCACCGTTAAGTCGCTCAGCGATAAATATGCCGACATTGAGGGCATCGGAGGCCGCCTGGCGCGAGGTGTGGAGCAGGCTGCCGCCTTCTGGACAGAGTCGGACGGTACACCTGCCGAGTTCGAGACTTTCTGCTTGGAGAACTTTGTGGCCGACCCCAACGAGCGGGCCCGTATGGCCGCCCAGTTGGAACGGAACTTCGAGAGTCTGTGGGGCTGCTTCAACAAAATGAACCTCGACCTGAATATGCCCCTCCATCTGGAAGGTCCCGACCCGACACACCTTGACGAACTGTTCGGTGCCTACAGCCCTTCTGCCCACTTCACCGACGATATGTTCCAGCAGAAGATAGCCTTCATCGTGGTGCTGAACTTCCCCTTCTACACGCTGGAGGAGAAGAACACGCTGGGCAAGGACTGGAGTCGCCAAGAGTGGGCCTATGCCCGACTGGGTGACATCTTCATTGCCCACGTGCCCGCTGATGTCCAGCAGGCGTTGTCGGCACAGATCTCGGCATCAGACAACTATATTGCGAACTACAACATCCAGATGGGGCATCTGCTCAGCGACAAGGGCGAGCGTCTCTTCCCCGATATGTCACTCATCACCCACTGGGGTCTCCGCGACGAACTGAAGACCCACTATAGCGAGGGTGACACCGGCCTTGCCAAGCAGCGCATGATTTATCAGGTGATGCGCCGTATCATCGACCAGAGCATCCCCCAGTGCGTCATCGACAACCCCGAATACGACTGGAAACCATTCGCCAACACTGTCACCAAGGACGGCAAACAGGTGAGCGCCGACCCCGAGCCAGATACACGCTACCAGTTCTTCCTCGACAATTTCCACGCCATGCAGCAGGTTGACCGCTTTAGTCCGCGCTATCCCACTGCTATAGCCCGTGCTTTCGACAGCGATATGGAGGTGAGCTTCGACGAGATAGAGCGTCTGTTCGATGCTTTTTGCAGTTCGCCGCAGGTGGGCGAAGTGGCGAAACTCATCGAGCAGCGACTGGGCCGCAAGCTTGAGCCCTTCGACATCTGGTACGACGGATTCAAGAGTCGCAGCACGCTGAATGAAGATGACCTTTCGGCACAGACCTGCCAGCTCTATCCCAACCGTGAGGCATTCGCCACGAAAGGTATGCCCTCCATCCTGGACCATCTGGGCTTCAGTCAGGAGAAGAGCGATTTCATCTGCTCCCACGTCACCGTCGATCCCTCACGCGGAGCAGGTCATGCATGGCCGTCTGAGATGCGTTCCGACAACGCCCATCTGCGCACCCGCATCGGTGAGAACGGTATGGACTATAAAGGTTATAACATCGCTGTGCATGAGTTCGGACACAACGTAGAGCAGACCATAACCCTCCACGATGTGGATCACTACATCATGAAAGGCGTGCCCAACACCGCTTTTACCGAGGCGCTCGCCTTCGTGTTCCAGGTACGCGACCTCGATTTCCTGGGCTATCAGAGCGACGACGCCACCCGCGAAGCGATGCAGACGCTCGACATCTTCTGGGGTTGCTACGAAATCATGGGTGTGGCCCTCGTTGATATGTACACCTGGCACTGGCTCTACGAACACCCCAACGCTACGGCGGCGCAGCTCAAGGAGAAGATTATCAGCATCGCGCAGGACGTCTGGAACAAATACTACGCCCAGCACCTCGGCGAGGAAGATTCGCCCATCCTGGCCATCTACAGCCACATGATTGATGCCCCGCTATATCTGGCCAACTACCCCTACGGCCACATCATCCACTTCCAGCTGGAACAGCAGCTGATGGGCAAGTCGGTGGCCGCAGAGATCGAGCGCATCTATCCCGTAGGCCGTCTGACTCCGCAACTCTGGATGCGCCACGCTGTGGGCAGCGAAGTTTCGCCCCAACCGTTGCTCGATGCCGCCGAAGAGATGATGAAACGAATAAGTAGTGGCATAGAGCCTTGAAATTGCGGTCGGTAGGGGTGCCTGTGAGCAGGAAAACGGCCCTGAAAGAAAGAAGAATGAAGGTGATAAGTGCGAAAATGATGTGCTTGCACCCACCTTTTCGCACTTTTAACGCCGAAACGCGCGATAATTGAAAAAAATAGCTTACCTTTGCAGACAAATTAACACTTTAATGCGCATAATTATGGTATCAGTAGCATACAAGAACCGCACACGCGACGAGATTATCGCCGCCTTCCGCGAGTCCATCCGCAAGAAGCAGGAGTGGCAGCAGCGGGCCGAAGAAGAGATTAAAAAGATTCGTCAGGAACGTCTCCAACTTAGCATCTAACCGATGAATCCACTCGACCTGACTCGTATTTGCCGCCTCGCACCCTATAAGGTTTGGACGGAGGACGGACGTGACTACTATGTGGAAACCAGCCGGGGACAAATCTTCGACATCGGTTTCATGGACGACTATTCCATCTGGCCGACGGGAGCCTACCAGTTCACCATCAGCATACTGACCAATAAACCGGAATAATCCCCAACAATACTATTTATGCCTCCGCTCACCTACATATCCGCTTTTAGGAGGACTGACGCCAACGGCGGCAGCAGAGGGGAGGCTATGCCTGAGCGAGAGATAAATATTGTTAACGCAGGGCAAAAAGTAGCGCAAATCCTTGGTCATTCCAAAGATTTGATTACTCTCTCTCTCTCTCTCTCAGGTACTCACCTACAATAGCTTATACATTATTAAGACACGCGGGCACCCGCGTCAAGATACGGCTTTCTTTGCATCCGAGCAAGGG
>JAFZSP010000066.1 GCA_017619335.1 Bacteroidaceae bacterium | reverse complement strand
TTTCTGAGCAATAGCCCCCGTATATAATTTAAGGTGTCACCTGCGAGCAAGGCATAATGACAGAAATTCTCTCTTACGACCAACTCTTTTTCCGGCATGAACTGACGGAAATAGACATCCGCCATCTGGCCATAGACGCGGAAAAGGGTGGCGAAGTCACAGGCGGGGCTGAGGGTGTCGGCACAGGCAACGGCATCTTCCCAGGAGAGGAGGGCAAGGGGCGCCTCGTGCAGGTCACGGTAGGTGCAGCCCAGCAGGTAGTGGGCCCTGAGGCGCTGGTTGGGGGTGCCGTGACGGTCATAGTAACGGGCGACGATGCGCAGCACGGAGTCCGTCTGGAAATCCACGTATGCCAGGTTCTGTGCCTGCGCTTTCAATAGTTCATAGTCCATCTCCTCCCGCCGGCTCCATGCGGTCTTCTGCGAATCCGCTGCTGCCAGCAGACGATAGGCAGCCACAGCATCACCCGCCGTGAGCAGCGAGTCCGCCTCGTGCATCAGTGCATGGTACCGCTTGCCGCCCCCGCAGGCAGCGAGGAGCAGCAATCCCAGCATGAAGAAGAACAGGCTCTTTTTCATAGGATCAGTATCATTCACGTGTCACATTTCTGGTCGTGGCGACCCACGGCTACCAGAGTGGAGACGGTGAAGCCGTCTCCTGTCCGGGGGCAGAGCGGAGATGGTTTCACCGTCTATCAGAAGGTGATGGTGAAGTCGGGAGCGGATTCTCCGCCAGCGGGAGCCTCTGTTGCTGCGGGTGCGGCGTCGGCGGTGTTGGACTTGTCCTGGATGCGGCGCAGCTCATCTTTCTTGCGGTCTGCTGTGGGCGAGGATTCCACCATGGAGATGATGTCATCATTGTCCAGGTCGGCTTCGGAGAAGATGAAGATTTGGCGGCGGGGCTTCTGTGGACGGTTATCCTCCTCGGCATAATAGATGCGTCGGCGGTCGTCGTTGATTTCCTTCTGCTCCTCCAGCTTGCGCTGTTCTTCTTCTTCTTCGCGGGTGAGCTTAGCAGCCATTTTCTCTTCGATGCCGGGCACGTTCTGCAGTCCGAATCCGGAGGCGAGGAGGGTGATCTTCACGCGGGGACCCAGGGTATCGTCGGTTCCCATACCCCATTTCGTCTCCACGCTGTCCTGCTGGAACTGGGACATAAAGTCGTTGACCTCGTTCATCTCTTCCATCGTGAGCTGCTCGTTCTCGGAACCTCCGGAGAAGGTAATGTAGAAGAGGACTTTCTTGGAATTGAAGATGTCGTTATTGTTGAGCAGGGGGCTGTGGAGTGCTTCCTGGAAGGCTTTGGTGACGCGGTTCTCGCCCTCTCCGTAGCCTGTGGACATGATGGCGACTCCGCCGCCCTTCAGTACCGTTTTGACATCCTGGAAGTCCAGGTTCATGATGCCTCGCATGGTGATGATCTCTGCGATGCTCTTGGCAGCCACGCTGAGGGTGTCGTCTGCTTTGGCGAAGCCGTTGAGGACGGTGAGTTCTGGATAAATCTCGCGCAGGCGTTCATTGTTGATGACGAGTAGTGCATCCACGTGCTTGGACATCTCCTCCACTCCGTCCAGTGCCTGGTCGATTTTCTTGTGACCCTCAAAACGGAAGGGGATGGTGACGATGCCCACCGTCAGGATGTCCATCTCGCGGGCACACTGTGCCACGATGGGAGCCGCGCCGGTGCCTGTGCCACCGCCCATACCAGCGGTGATGAAGGCCATGCGGGTGCCGTCTGTGAAGAGCTGCTTGATCTGGTCGATGGTGTCCAAGGCGGCCTTGCGCCCCACTTCGGGGCGGTTGCCGGCTCCGAGACCTTCACCCATCTGGAGCTTGTTGGGAACGGGAGAGTCGGCCAGCGCCTTGCTGTCTGTGTTACAGAGGACGTAGGTGACGTCATGAATGCCCTCGTTGAACATGTGTGTCACGGCGTTGCCGCCGCCGCCGCCCACGCCCACCACTTTGATGATGCTTGGGTTGCTGGCTTTCAGGTTGAACTGGATGCCGCCAGTCTCTGTATTAAAGTTGTCCATATCTTCTATTGTTTAATTTTCCTCTACAAGTTCTGTGATCCATTTCCCGATTTTCTTGAACACGCTGGGTTCCTTGGGCTTTGTCGGTTCCTGGTTTTTAGGAGTCTCAGGAGTCTCTGGTGTCTCCTCTGTCTCTGGAGGAGTGGCGGCCTCTGCGGTCTCTGTGGTATTGACAGGACGCACGACACCCTCTCCGGCTGCGGGAGCGGAGGGTGTCTGGTTGAAGGCAGCAGTGGCTTGCACGTTGTTCTCGTCGAAGAGGTCGGGCTCTGCAGGCTTCTCACTGGTGCACTCCTGGTCTCCGCGACGCAGCATGGCCACGAGTGTGGCCAGTGTGACGGTTTGGGGATCCAGCTTCAGGCTGGTGGTGTATTCCGTGGTCGTGGGCATCAAGCGTGTCTTCACGCGATCGAAGTGGTGGAAGTTCATGAAGGCTGTCTCCAGGTTCTTCATGTTGGCAGCACCACCTGTGAAGACGATGCCAGCCAAGAGGCGGTCGGCATACTCCTTGATTTGTTCCCAGACATTGGCCAGGATTTCCTGCTGGCGGGCCTCGATGATGTTCAGGAGGCGTTTCTCATCCACCACGCGGTCATTGGAGATATTGATCTGACGAGGATTGGTGAGACTGCCTTCTTCTGTGTAGGCAGAGCCGTAGGAGTGCTTGAGATTCTCTGCCTCATCGTGTTCGATGTGCAAGCTGTTGGCCAGGTCGGCAGTGATGTTGGCACCTCCCAGGGGCAGTACTGCCAGATGGCGGAGAATGTTCTTCTCATAGATGGCCACCGTGGTGGTCTCTGCGCCGAAATCGACCAGCGCACAGCCGGAACGCTTCTCGGTGTCGGAGAGAAGGTAGCCGGAAAGCAGCAGCGGAGAGATGAAGTAGTCTGCCACTTCCAACTTGGCACCCTGCAGGCAGCGACCGATGCTCTCTCGCAACGTCCTGCGAGCCACAATGTTCTTGTAATAACCCTCGATGCGATCTGCCATGATGCCGACGGGCTCACTGGTCAGATGGGCACCCACGCGGTAGTCCTGTGGCAGGACATCCAGCACCTCGGCACCGGGATAGAGATGGGCGCGGTTCTCGTCCATCAGACTATCCACAATCTCGTCTGTGATGGCGACCTTCACGTCCAACTGACGACGCACGCTGTTGCCCACCGTGCGCAGTGACTGTCCGCTGACACCCACATAGACGCGATTGACAAAGACCTTCTGGCGTTCTTCCAACCGGCCTTTGATGGCGGTGATGGCCTGGATGGTCTTGTCAATGTTATAAACCACACCCTTGCGAATGCTGTCGGGTGCGTTCTCTTTCTCGAAGCCAAGCACTTGCAGCGTGCCGTCGGCACGTTTCTGCCCGATGATGGCTCGGATGCTGGAGGAACCCAGCTCAATGGCGACAATGTTCTTTTCTGCTCCCATACTTTTCTATATTTGATTAATGTTTATCCTTCTTGATTCCAATGACCTGGTCCTTGAAGCGCAGGTCAATGGCTTTGTAACGGTTCCAGCCCACACGGTCCAGCCCTTCGGTGTAGAAGGTCTTCATCCGCTGGAGCTTGTCTCGCAGGCAGGACGTGTCCCCCAGGATGATGATGTGCTCGCCAATGCGGGGGGTGATCTCCATCTCTCCCTGCGGAGTGACGTGAATCTCTTGTATCTGACCATTCCAGAAGTCGTCACGTGCCAGCATGGTGCCCATCTCGGAATAGAGCGGACCGGCTGTGGTACGAGGGACGTTGCCTGTCATGACGATGAGGTCCGAGGTGTGGTGACCACGAGGCATCGTGGTGCCGCAATTGTCGATATAGAAGTCCTCGCCCTTGTCGTTAATGACATGGAGCACAGGCACTCGCGGCTTGATATGCATGGAAATCTTGCCTTCCACAGTTTTGAAGCAGAGCGCCTCATCAATGTAGGGACTGGCCACCAGCACGGACTCTAACTCGGCCAGATCCACCTTGTCCAGCAGCTCTCCCTCGGGGAAGTGCTTGCTGGACACCAGCAGCTCGCGTACCTCGTTCTCTCCGAGGAAGCCAGTCTGTTGACGGTCGTCAATGGTGATTTCCAGACCCGTACACTCCTGTCCCTTCTCGTTGCGATTGAGGCGCACGAGGGCGAAGATGAGGTAGGCAAGGAGCCCCAGGAAAACGAATATTTTCAGAATGGTCTTGAACATATCTGTCTATTCACAATTTACTTTGCACGATGGCTGCGATCTGCTCGGCATAGTCATCGAGGTCGCCGGCACCAAGGGTAATGAGGACGTCGAAATCCAACTGACGGACAACGTCCAGGACATCTGCCTTGCGAATGAGGCGGCCGGGAACGCCAGGACGCAGGTTGTCCAGGATTATCTGGCTGGTGATGCCTTCGATGGGCAGTTCACGGGCTGGGTATATTTCGGTAAGAAGCACCTCGTCCAGATCGGAGAGGGCATCGGCGAAATCGGGGTAGAAGTCGCGAGTGCGAGTGAAGAGGTGGGGCTGGAAGATACCCACGATGCGGCGTCCCGGATAGACCTCGCGGATGCTCTTGATGCACTGGCGCAGCTCTTCGGGGTGGTGGGCATAGTCGCTGAGGTAGGCCTTTTCCGGGGTGCGCACATGGAAGTCAAACCGACGGTCAACGCCTCGGAATGAGGCCATTGCGCTGCGAATCTCGTCGGGAGAGAGACCTGCAATCTGTGCCAGCGCCATTGCTGCGATACCGTTCTCGATGTTGATGCCCACAGGCACACCCAACTCCACATCCGTGACATTGCCTAATGGGGAGATGAGGTCAAAACGGATGGCGCCGTCACCAATGCGGATGTTCTCGGCATGGAAGTCTCCGCGCTCGCGTGAATAAGTAAAGGTGGTGACTTCTGCGGGAGGATTGGGCTGCATCTTCAATCCTTCATGAATAACCAGATAGCCACCCGGCTGGATGAGTTCGGTGTAGTGGCGGAAGCTTTCGAGGTAGGCTTCCTCGGTTCCGTAAATATCCAAGTGGTCGGCGTCTGTGGCGGTGATGACGGTGGCGAAGGGCGAGAGATGATGGAAGGAACGGTCAAACTCGTCGGCCTCGATGACCACATAATCGCTCTCGGGCGCCAGGATATAATTGGTGCCGTAGTTCTTGGTGATGCCGCCCAGGAAGGCGTTGCAGTCCACATGGCTCTGGTGCAGCAGGTGGGCTGTCATGCTGCTGGTGGTGGTCTTGCCGTGGGTGCCTGCCACACAGAGACCCTTGTGCATGCGGGTGAGGGTTCCCAGCACTTGGGCACGCTTCTGGATGTTGAAATGATGAATCAGGAAATATTGCAGTTCTGCGTGTTCAGGAGGGATGGCAGGTGTATAGACCACCAGCGTGGAGGTCTCGTCACGGCAGGCTTCCGGAATGAGGTCCACGCGTTCCTCATAATGAATGAGCGCTCCCTCACGTTCCAACTCACGGGTGAGCGGAGTGGGAGTGCGGTCATAACCTGCCACAATGAGTCCGCGCTGCAAGTAATAACGGGCGATGGCACTCATGCCGATGCCTCCGATACCGATGAAATATACTGCTGTAATCATGATTCTACTAACTTGAAGACTTCTTTTGCAATGATGTTTGCTGAATCGGGTAGGGCCATTGCCTTCGCATTGGTGGCCAGACGGTTGAGCGCCTCTGTATCGAGGGCTGTCTGGATGGCCAACGGCACCAACTGCTCACGGGCCTCGGCATCGCGCACCAGCAGAGCGGCATCCTTCTTCACTAGCGCCATCGCGTTGTGCGTCTGATGGTCTTCGGCCACATTGGGTGAGGGTACCAGAATAGAGGGCTTGCCCAACAGACAGAGCTCAGAGATGCTGCTGGCTCCAGCACGGCTGATGACGAGGTCGGCAGCACGGTAGGCTTCATCCATCGCATTGATGAAAGCCGTCACCTTCAGGTTCTGGGGACAGTCCATTGCTGAGAGCTGACGTTTGACATCCTCGAAATAGTAACTACCCGTCTGCCAGATGATCTGCACACGACTCTCACGAATCAGGTTCAGGCTGCCAAGAATGCTCTCGTTGATGGTGCGGGCTCCGAGGCTGCCTCCAATCACCAAGATAACAGGACGTACAGGATTAAAGCCCAGTTTCTCAATCGCTTCGGCACGGCTGAGCTTGCAGTCGGCCAACTGCTGGCGAACAGGATTACCCGTGAGCATGATTTTCTCGGCAGGGAAGAAACGCTCCATTCCCTCGTAGGCCACACAGATCTTGAGAGCCGACTTGGCCAACAGTTTATTGGTGACGCCGGCAAAGGAGTTCTGCTCCTGGATGAGTGTGGGGATGCCCATCGCTGCTGCCATATTCAGGGTGGGTCCACTGGCGTATCCGCCGACGCCCACTGCCACATGGGGGGCAAACTCCTTGATGATGCGGCGAGCCATGCGACGGCTCTTGAAGAGTTTCCACAGCACAGAGATGTTCTTCCACAGATGCTGGCGGTCAAACCCTGCCACAGGCAGACCTTTTATTTCATAGCCTGCAGCTGGCACACGCTGCATTTCCATGCGTCCTTCCGCTCCGACAAAGAGGATTTCTGTGTCGGGGCGAGCCGCCTTAATCGCGTTCGCAATGGACAGTGCCGGGAAGATGTGACCGCCCGTGCCGCCGCCGCTGATGATGACTCTGAGAGGTATTTCCATATATGGGTGTTGAATTTGGGGGCAAATATACAAATAATTAACGAGAATAGAATACTTTAGGGCTGATTTTTTTACTTTAACCTTGAAAGTTTAATCACTTTTGGTCTCTCAGACCGCTTCTTCGTATTTTTGACGTGCCGAACGGCTGATGGAAAGCATCATTCCGACGTAGGCACAATTCACCATAATCGATGAACCGCCACGACTGACGAGGGGCAGTGGCTGACCTGTGACGGGGAAGATGCCGACAGCCACAGACATGTTGATGAGCGCTTGTGTCACGATGAGTAGCGACAGGCCCATAATGAGGAACGCAGGGAAGTTCTTCTCACATCGTCCAGCGATGCGGGCAGCCCTGTAAAGCAGCGTGATATAAAGCATCAGGAGGAAGAGACCTCCGATGAGTCCTAATTCCTCAATGATGATGGCATAGATGAAATCTGAGTAGGCTTGCGGCAGGAAGTCACGCACTGTGCTGTTGCCCGGTCCTCGTCCGATGACGTTACAGGTGGCAATGGCAATGCGGGACTGGGTGATTTGAGGGTTGGTATTCAGGTCATACTGCAGCGGGTCGGAAGGGGTCTCTGTGTGGTTGCGCACACGGTGGGCCCAGGTGGGCAGACGTTTCAACACGGGTACTTCATCCATTTTCTGCAGCGTACTTTCTGGCGTGAACCGTAACACAGAATAACCCAATGCTCCCCCCACTACAATCAGTCCCACAAGTGCACTGAGCCATTTCCAAGGCACCTGACCTATGAACATCATCATCAATATTACGAAGAAGGTAAGCATGGCGGTGGAAAGGTTCTCGGACACAATGAGTCCGCAGATGATGGCGGTGAAACCGAGTATCCATTTGAATGCAGAGGTTGTGGCGCCGTTCTGGTCACGCATGACACTCAGCAGCCAGGCCACCACGACGACCAGTGACCCCTTGGCTATCTCGGAAGGTTGGAAGGAGAAACCGAGGATGGTGGTCCAGCGGTGGGCACTGTTGATGCCGCCAGAGAGCAAAGCGGTGATCAGAAGTACCACACTCAACACGGGTCCCACGACCACGATCCATCCGAAGTAACGGCAGGGAATACGATGGATGACCCACGCCACTCCCACACCCATCGCCAGATAGAGACTGTGCATCAGCACGGGAGCCCAGTAGGCACGTTTGCCGAAAGTCATCGTACTCGAAGCGCTATAGACTTCGAGGATGGAGATGAGGCAGAGGAAGAAGAGTGTCATCCAGATTACTTTGTCGCCTTCAAAAAGGCTGCTGGCATTGATGGTTTTATTGCGGATGGTCATTGGGGGTGAGGGAGTGAGGGGTGTGAGTTTAGGGTTTAGAGTTTAGTGTTTAGTGTTATAGGCCTCTGGCCAATTCCTTGAACTGTTCTCCGCGATCTTCCATATTCTTGAAGAGGTCGAAGCTGGCGCAACAGGGTGAGAGAAGGACTGTGTCGCCAGGAGTGGCCAGTTCGTAACAAGCTGTCACACAGTCTTTCATGGACGCCGTGTCACGCACTGGCAATCCAAGCTGGTCAAAGAAAGCATGGAGTTTGCTGTTGTTGGCACCTAAATAGACCAGCGCCTTGCACTTCTTCAGAACAAGGTCCTTGATCTGGTTGTAGTCGTTGCCCTTGTCCAGCCCTCCGAGGATGAGAATGGTGGGTTGTGTCATGCTCTCGAGGGCATACCAGCAGGCATCCACATTGGTGGCTTTGGAGTCATTGACGAAGCGCACTCCGTGAACGGTGCACACATATTCCAGACGATGTTCCACACCCTGGAAATCGCTGAGGCTCTCGCGAATGACATCGTTGGAGATGCCGCTGATGTCTGCCGTGATACCTGCTGCCAGGGAATTATACATATTATGTATGCCTGTCAGGGACAGCGCTTCCTGTTCCATGTTAAATGGCGTGGGGCGCTCGATATGGTATTCACCATCAGCGATATAACCAATCATTCCTTCCTTCTCAATGATACTGAATGGGCACATGCGACTCTCGATGTGGTACTTCTCCAGTTCACGGGTGATGACGGGGTCGTCGTTCCAGAAGACGAAGGCATCGTCCTTGGTCTGGTTCTGGATGATGCGCATTTTGGCATCGGTATAGTTCTGCATGGAGTTGTCATAACGGTCCAGATGGTCGGGCGTGATGTTGAGCAGCACAGCGATGTTGGCTCTGAAGTCATACATATTGTCCAACTGGAAACTTGACAGTTCTATCACATAGTACTCATGCGGTTCCTCGGCCACCTGCAGCGCCAGTGAGTTACCGATATTGCCGGCGAGTCCCACGTCATAACCAGCCTTCTTGAAGATGTGGTAAATGAGGCTGGTGGTGGTGGTCTTGCCGTTGGAGCCAGTAATACAAATCATCTTGGAGTGGGTGTAGCGGCCTGCAAATTCTATCTCGCTGATAATGGGGATTCCTGCAGCTTTGACCTTTTTCACCATAGGAGCCGTTTCGGGGATTCCCGGGCTCTTGATGATTTCATCGGCATTGAGAATCAGCTCTTCTGTGTGCTGCCCCTCTTCCCAGGGAATGTTGCGCTGATCCAACATCTCCTTGTAATGCGGCTTGATTTTCCCCATGTCTGTCACGAAGACATCAAAGCCTTCTTTCTTTGCCAGTGCAGCAGCACCTACTCCGCTCTCTGCGGCACCAAGTATGACGATTCTTTTCATATTCATTATCTGATTTTTAAAGTGACGATGGCGAGTGCGCACATCATGATTGTTACAATCCAGAAACGGGTGGTGATCTTGGACTCTAACCAGCAGCCCTTGGGCCAGTTCAGCAGCACGCGGAAATCTTTTGGCAGCTGTCCGGGTGCCACACGAAAGGCATCGTGCAGCGGAGCACGCTTGAACACGCGCAGCTTCAGGCCCCGCTTGTTGCCGTAGCGGGCATAGTTGGTCTGTGCAAGCACACTGACGCTTTCCATGAGGAAGACAAAACAGATGAGCGGCAGTAGCAGTTCCTTGTGAATGATGATCGCTGTCACGGCGATAATGCCTCCGATGGCAAGCGACCCTGTATCGCCCATAAAGACCTGTGCCGGATAGGCGTTGTACCAGAGGAAACCGATGAGTGCTCCCACGACAGCCATCAGGAAGACCACCAGTTCCTCACTGCCTGGTACGAACATGATATTCAGATAGGAAGCCAGATTGATGTGGGACGACACGTAGGCCAAGATGCCCAGCGTGAAACACATCACCGCAGAATTGCCGGCACACATGCCGTCCATACCGTCGTTGAGGTTGGCACCATTGGAGACGGCCATCACAGCAAAGGTCGTCACGAGGACAAAGAGTATCCAGCCGGCAGCGGTGCGATAATGGCCCAGCCAGAGGAAGAAGTCGGAGTAACGGAGGTTGTTGTTCTTCACAAAGGGAATGGTGGTGACGGTGCTCTTGACGGATTCACTGGTGTGAACGACCACTTCCACGCCGTTCTGCCGTTCGCTGGTGACATTTTCATGGACCACAGCGTCAGGGCTCTGCCACAGCACCAGTCCCACGACCAGTCCCAACAGCGCCTGTCCAGCCAATTTCACGATGGGACGGATGCCGTCCTTGCTGCGCGTCATCTTCTTCCAGTCGTCCAAGAAGCCCAACAATCCCAGCCACACGGTGGTACCGAGCATGATTAACATATAAATGTTGCGCAGGCGGCCAAAGAGCAGCGCCGGAATGACGATGGCAACGATAATAATGATGCCGCCCATGGTGGGGACACCGACTTTGTTGACACCGTAGGGGTCGATACTCGGGTCACGTTGTTCCTCGCTGAGGTTGCGGGCTTTCATCCATTTGATGAACCACTCGCCGAACCAGGCAGAGATAATCAGTGAAAGCACCAGGGTCAGGATGGCGCGGAAGGAGATGTAGCTCCAAATATGAGCACCGGGAATGCCGAACTCGTTGAGATAGCGGAAGAGGTAGTATAGCATGGGGAGTGGAGGGTTGAGAGTTTAGAGTTCAAATGCTTCGCGTACTACTTCGTGGTCGTCAAAGTGGTGCTTGACACCACGGATTTCCTGATAGTCCTCGTGGCCTTTGCCGGCAATGAGGATGACGTCTCCGGGCTGCGCGAGTGTGCAGGCGGTGCGGATGGCTTCGCGGCGGTCTGTGATGGCCAGTACTTTACGTTTGTCTTCTGGCGTAGTGATGCCTGCCAACATATCATTGATGATGTCTTGCGGTTCCTCGAAACGGGGATTGTCCGAAGTGATGATGACGCGGTCGCTGGCTCGCACGGCAGACTGTGCCATCAGAGGTCGCTTGCCCTTGTCACGATTGCCGCCAGCTCCGCAGACTGTGATGCATTGTCCGGGCTTCTTCAGGATTTCATTGATGGTGGCCAACACATTATCTAATGCATCGGGCGTGTGTGCATAATCTACGATTGCGGTGACACCATCTCGAGAGCGGATGGTTTCGAATCGGCCATTGACGGGTCGCAAGGTGCTGAGTACCAGCAGGACATCTTCCGGCTTCTTGCCCATGCAGACGGCAGCGCCATAGACAGCCAGCAGGTTGGACACATTGAAGCGTCCGATGAATTGCACGAAGACTTCCCGTCCGCAGAAATCCAGCGTCATACCATCAAAGCCCTCTTCCAGGATGCGGGCACGGAAGTCGGCCATCGAGCGCAGGCTGTAGGTCTTCACGGTGGCTTGTGTGTTCTGCGTCATGAAGAGGCCGTTCTTGTCGTCGGCATTGGTGACCACGAAGGCATCTTTGGGCAGTTGGTCAAAGAATGCTTTCTTGGCATCACGATAGGCCTCGAACGTCTTGTGATAATCCAGGTGGTCACGGGTGAGGTTGGTGAAGATGCCGCCCTTGAACTTCAGCCCTCCGATGCGGTGCTGTGCCACACTGTGGGAGCTCACTTCCATGAAGGCATAGCGGCAGCCCTCGTCGGCCATTCTGCCCAACAGACGGTTGAGGGTGATGGGATCGGGCGTGGTGTGTTCGGTGGGAATGGCTTCCTCATCGATGTAGTTGCAGACGGTGGAGCAGAGGCCGCATCGATAGCCAAACGCACGGAACATCTTGAACAGCAGCGTCGCAGTGGTGGTCTTGCCGTTGGTGCCCGTCACGCCGATGAGGTCCAGCTTTTCTGTGGGGTCGCCGAAGAAATGGTGTGCCAGCGGTCCCACAGCTCCTTCGGAGTCCTCCACTTGGACGAAGGTCACGTTGTCCGGTTGAACTTCCGGCAGCGTCTGACAGACAATGACTGTGGCTCCCTGCTCGATGGCTTTAGGGATGAAGGTGTGCCCATCCACCTGTGTACCAGGGACGGCAATGAAGAGGTAACCCGGCTTCACTTGTCGGGAGTCAATGGCGATGCCTGCCACGATTGTGTCCGTGGTGCCGCAGACTTGCAGCGGCTTAATGACTTGGAGGAGTTCGGAGAGCTTCATATATGATGTAGAATGTTAAATGTAAAAGTTAGAAATGTTAATTCTTCAATTCCAGGGTGACGGTCTGGTCTTTGACAGCATTGGCACCGGCAGGGATGCTCTGACTCTTCACGCGTCCTTGTCCGTGAAGCTTGACTTTCAGGCCCTGTGCTTCCATGAGACCCACGGCATCACGTGCACCCAATCCTTTGACATCCGGAACTTTACCTTCAATGGTGTCGGGCAGTACGGGTGCTGCTGGGCGCTCAAAGACGCTGGTGCTGTCGGCGGCTTCTTCGGCAGAACGGAACACGCCCTTTGCCATCACATACTGTGCCAACTCGCTGAAGACGGGACCTGCCTGTCCGCCGCCCGAGGCGGGAAGTCCGCTCTTCTTGATGCAGACCACGCAGGAGTATTTCGGGTCTTCAGAGGGATAGAAGCCAGCAAAGCTCACCATGTAACGGGCGGGTGAACCGTGATAGCTGCCGTGTTCGTCGGCCACCTGTGCGGTGCCCGTCTTTCCGCAGACTTTAAACTGTTTGCAGCCAGCACGTTTGCCAAGGCCTGTCGGGTCGTTGACCACACGTTCCAGAATCTCGTGAATATCTCGCAGGGTGGAAGGCTTGCAGATGCGTTGCTTGACCACTTCCACAGGGAATGTCTTCACTGTCTGCCCGTCCTGCTGAATCTCGCGGACGAAGCGGGGTTTGACCATGCAGCCGTTGTTGGCGATTGCGTTGTAGAAGGTGACGGTGTAGATGGGTGGAATCTGTGTCTCGTAACCGATTGACATCCAGGGAAGTGCAGTCTTGCTCCAGTTGCTGCCGTCAGGTTTGGGACGACGCACGTAGGGCTTGCCCACACCCGGGAACGGCAGGTCAAACGGCACACCCACGCCTTCACGGTAAAGCCCATCCACATATTTCTCCGGGTTCTTGGCATAGTGCTCATCGATAATGCGGCTAACGCCCACGTTGGACGAGAACATCAGACACTCATCCACGCTGATGCGTCGTCCGTAACCGCCTTTACGCCAGTTGTGGTCCTTCATTGGACGGCCATGCATCATATATACACCATTGCCCACATCCACACCGTCGGCTCGGGTGATGACGCCGTCTTCCAGTGCCACCATCATGGAAGCTGTCTTGAAGGTGGAGCCGGGTTCCCAGAGGTCGGTGATGGCGTTGTTCTTCACTTCGGCATACACTCCCGGAGCAATGCGCGTCATGTTCACAATAGCCTTGACGTCGCCCGTCTTGACTTCCATGAGCACCACAACACCTACTTCAGCATTGATTTCCTTTAACTTACGTGTGAGAATCTTCTCGGCAGCATCCTGCATTCCCACATCGATGGTGGTGATGATGTCCAGTCCATCGACCGGTTCCACATCGGTCTTGTCCATCCATTTCTGGCGCACTTTCTCGCGATGCTTCTTGCCCGGTGTGCCGCGCAGAATGCTGTCGAAAGCCAGTTCCAGGCCGTTGCGAGCTGAATCGTTGGTGGTCATCAGGGAGCCTAATGTGCGCTGGGCCATTGAACCGTAAGGTTTCTGTCTCTGGGGGATTTCCTCGGCATAGAAGCCTGTGGCGATGTGCCCGTGACGGGCGTAGGGGCGGCGCATAATTTCCTTATAATCAATATAGGATACACCACGAACGATTAGGAAGTTGCGTTTGGTTTGCTCTCGTCGTCCCTTTTCGATCATGTTCTTGTATTCTTGTGCAGTGTGCTTGGGAAAGAGTTCGGCGAGTGAGATGCAGAAGCTGTCGGCTTCGTTGCGCCAGAGGGTATCACGGCGGATGCGGAGTTTGCGCTCAGCCACAGAGTCCTGATCCTTGATGACAAAGTCCATGCGCAAGTCAAAGACAGGCATGGAACCCACCATCAGCTGTCCGTCGGCAGAATAGATGTTGCCTCGGAGCGCAGGGATGTCTTTCTGCTGGGTGGCCAGACGCTGTCGAACGGTCTCCCAGTAGTCACTCTGCACGAGCATCTCGTAGGCAGCCTTGCCGATTATCAGCAGGCCGAAGATGGTCATCGGAATGATGATGAACAGGAAGCGGGGTATGGTATGTTTGCTGTCAAAGTTCATAAGACTCGTCGTTTATCTTTCGTGATGTAGCTATTTGATGATGATGAAAGGGGGCTCCTTGGCAGCGAGCAGGGTGCTGTCTCCGAGGTTCTTCAGGCGCTGTTCCAGTGCGCTCTGTCGGGTTTGCATGGTCAGCTTGGCGTATTGCGTCTGGGCGTAGCTTCTTTTCTCTTGCAGTTCCTTGCGCAGGTTGACTTCCTCGATGATTTCCTGCTGGGCGCCGTAGCGGTTGCTGATATAGACGATTCCCATGAGCACCAGCATCAGAATGAAGAGAATGTTGTGACGCAGGAAGCTGCCAATCAGGTAGTCACCGCCCAGGATTTCTCGCAGGGAGACAGCTGGCAGGTCTTCGTTGGAAAGGATTTTCCAGGCAGAACGCTTGCTCTTTCCTTGGGCCTTGGTGGTCGCTGTCTCAGCGGCCTCGTCCTCGGTCACAGCCACGGGGACATCGTCCTCCACACTGGCAGCCTCCTCGGCGTCAACGTCCAGGACTTCACCTGCAACTTCCTTAGTGTCAGGTTCCAGATTGGTTACGATGAGGGTCAAATCATCGCTTTTGTCTTCACTCTTTTTCATGCGAATGTCACTTTTACCTCAAATATTTAGGATGGTGTGGCGCGTTTCTACTCCTTATTTTCTTATCGCCAACACTTGTAATTCTTCATTTCATCACACGCTTATGCCTGCTTCTCTGCTATTCTCAGTTTAGCACTGCGGCTGCGGGGATTGGCAGCTTGCTCTTCTGCGGAAGGGGCCATTGGTTTGCCCATGGGTCTGAGTGGTGAATGGCTATTGCCGTAAATGTCCTGTTCCAGTTCACCTTCTGCGTTCCCGGCTCTCATTACGTTCTTGACGATGCGATCTTCCAGGGAATGATAGCTCAGTACCACCAGTCTTCCGCCAGGCGCCAGCAGTTCTGTGGCAGCGGAGAGCATGTCTCGCAGGGCATCCATCTCATGATTGACCTCGATGCGGAGTGCCTGGAAGGCGCGGGCCATGTCTTTCTGTGTGCGGTCCCGTCCCAGAAGCGGTGTTAGTACCTCAGCTAACTGTCCTGTGGTGTGGATTTCCTGACGGCTGCGGGCCTTGACGAGGGCCTCTGCCAATCGGTGTCCTTGCTGGAGTTCACCATAGAGTCGGAAGATGGCAGTGAGTTGCTCGCGGGAATAGGTGTTCACAACGTCTGCTGCGGTCTGGCGGGCTTGCTGGTTCATGCGCATATCTAAAGGCGCATCGCTCTTGAAACTGAAACCGCGCTGGCCCTCGTCGAAATGATGACTGGAGACGCCCAAGTCTGCCAAGAGACCGTCGATTGCTTCCACGCCATAATAACGCATCCAGTTCTTCAGATAACGGAAATTGGAATATACCAGCGTCCATTGCCCATGAGGCGCATCCGAGAGCTCGAAGGAGGGGATTTGCTGCTCGCATCGGCGGATGGCATCCGCGTCTTGATCGAAGCTGAACAAACGCCCTTTCTCAGACAGGCGGAACAGAATCTCACGACTGTGTCCGCCGCCACCCAATGTCACATCCACGTAAACGCCACTTTTTCTGACGTTTAAGCCGTCCACTGATGGCTCCAACATGACAGGAATGTGATAATTGGGGACTTCCATGGCGCAAAAGTACTGAGAATCTTTGAACCATGCAAGCTTTTTTCTAATTTTTTTCAAAAAAAGTTCTTAATTTCCTCATTTTACTAGAAATTAAGTCCTTAAAGTAAAACTTTAACTCCAAGAAGGAGGCGTTAAAGTGTTCATATCTATTCTTCAATCTCTGTTCCGATGATTCTGCGACCATTGATGAAAGAACGTTCCCAATAGGCCACATCGGGATAACGATCCACTCTGACGCCCTGTGAAGTGCTGGAATGAATAAACTCAAATGCCCCCGAATCGGCATCCACAGATGTGACGATTCCCACGTGATTGACGGTGGCACCGCGCTTGCCCTGACGACCGAAGAACACCAGGTCGCCCGGCAGGAGCTGCTGGATGTCGTTGATGACGGTGCCCTGCGTGCTCTGCTCACGGCTGGAACGCTTCAGCTTGATGCCTAACTTGGAGAAGACGTAGCTGGTAAATCCCGAACAATCAAAGGCCGACGGCCCGCTGGAGCCCCTGCGGTAACGAGCACCGATGTGCTTCTTGGCAGCTGTGATGAGGTCGGCAGCAATGGCAGAAGTCAGCGTGCTGACAGTGTTCATCGTGCTGCCGGTCAGTGTCAGTGGGCAAGCCACTTTCAGCACCTCTGCCAATTGGGCCTGCGCATCCACCTCCAACACACAGGCATCGGGCTGCGGGAGCGTTGTCCGATGATGACGGATAGGGGTGACGGCGAATGACACTGTGCTGAGACACAGGAGTACGATAAAAAACTTCTTAGCCATAGACTTCTTTTTAGTATGTGAGTCTTCGTTTGTGGGCAGATTCTGAGCCCTTTTTGCTTTTTCGGTGGCAAAAGTACTCCTTTTCATGACACTATGCAAGGAACTACCCTCGATTTTGAATTAATTAACCCGTCCTCTCTTACTTTTTAACACAACTCGACAGACTCGCACACAAAACGTACCTTGTAACTCAAGGTATGCAAGTCTGCCCGCTCGAACTCGTTCGCTTGACACTTCAAGCGCTCGACCTTTGGTCGCTTCGACACTTCGAAGAACAAACTGTAATACAATGGCCCATAGGGGCATGATAAGGGTAACCCCAACGCTGTCATCTACAACTTGGCAGGTCAGCGCATGAACAAGGCGCAAAAAGGCATCAACATTATTAACGGACAAAAAGTAGTCAAGTAATTATTTTCCATCATGGATTTAAGGTTATTAATGCGAGCGCTGCCATCCGCGAGGACAGCTGTGCTCAATTTATAAAATGTACGGTTGCCGACTAGAATGGGACATCATCGTTATCAGGGAGGTTCGTCACAGCCCCTTAGGGGATAATTGGTCAACTTTTGAGCCTCTTTCGTCACTTTTTCTACTTTCCTGCCCTAAATATTAAAACTTTTTCGTACTTTTGCACCGTCATTCATCAATCATCAATCATCAATAGTATGGATTGGCTCATCAATCTCTTCACCAACACCGACTCGATAGCCCACATCGTGGTGCTCTACTCGTTGGTCATCGCTGTGGGTATCGCCCTCGGTCGTTTCAAGTTTTTCGGCATCTCACTGGGAGTCACTTTTGTGCTCTTCGCTGGCATCCTGGCCGGCCACATCGGCTTCACGGGCACCCCCGAGGTGCTGAACTATGTGCAGGACTTCGGCCTCATCCTCTTTGTCTATTGCATCGGCTTGCAGGTGGGCCCGGGCTTCTTCGAGAGCTTTGCCAAGGGCGGCATCACGGCCAATGCGCTGGCGATGGGTGTCGTGGGACTCAATGTGGTCACGATGCTGGCGCTCTACTTCATCCTCTTCTATAACCCGTCCATTCACGGCGGCGAGAACGTCTGGAACCTCTCGATGATGACGGGCGTGCTCTGCGGTGCCATCACCAACACTCCGGGCTTGGGTGCTGCCTCTGAGGCGGTGAACACCATTTATAAGAATCTCCCCTTCCTTGGAGAGGGGACCCTCCCCCAGATTGCCTCCGGCTATGCCTGTGCCTATCCACTCGGCGTCGTAGGCATCATCGGAGCCACCATCGCCATCCGTTACATCTGCGGCATCAGCCTCAAGAAGGAGCAGGAACAGATCGAGCAGGAGATGAACGAGAACCCACACGCCAAGCCTCACCGCATGACGCTGCGTGCCGAGAACAAGGCACTGGCCGGACGCACCATCCTCCAGGTGCGCGACTTTCTGGGGCGCAACTTCGTCTGCTCGCGCTATCTGCATGACGGGCACGTCACCATTCCCAACAAGGATACGATTGTCAACGTGGGTGACCTGATGTATATCACCTGTGCCGAAGATGACTGGGAGGCCATCTCTGCCTTCATCGGTCCCGTGGATCATCTGGAATGGGATGAGCAGGACGTGCAGATGGTGTCCAAGAACGTGCTGGTGACACAGCCGGCGGTGAACGGCAAGACCTTCGGACAGCTGCATTTCAGCTCTGTCTATGGTGTCAACGTCACCCGCATCCACCGCAACGGCATGAACCTCTTTGCCGACCGCAACCTGCGCATACAGATTGGCGACAAGCTCGTCTGCGTGGGCCCCGAGGATGCCATAGCCCGCGTGGCCAACATGTTGGGTAACGAGGTGAAACGCCTGGATCATCCCAACCTCAGCGCCATCTTCATCGGTATCGTCGTGGGTATCATCTTCGGCATGATGCCGATAGCCCTGCCGGGCGTGCCCACGCCCGTGAAGCTGGGTCTCGCTGGCGGTCCCCTTATCGTCGCTATCCTCATCGGACGCTTCGGCTACAAGGCGCACCTGGTCTCCTACACCACCACCTCTGCCAACCTCATGTTGCGCGAGTTCGGACTGGTGCTCTTCCTCGCCTCCGTGGGAATCAAAGCTGGCGCCACCTTCTGGCACACCGTCACAGAGGGCGATGGCCTCACCTACGTTTGGGCAGGCTTCCTCATCACGGTCATTCCTATATTAATAATAGGTACGCTCGCGCGCATGAAGTACAAGATGAACTATTTCACCCTCATGGGACTCATCGCCGGCAGCACCACAGACCCCCCAGCTCTTGCCTACGCCAACCAGACCGCCAACAACGATGCTCCCGCCGTGGGATACTCCACTGTCTATCCCCTCTGCATGTTCCTGCGCATCCTCACGGCACAGCTCATCATCCTGCTGCTCTACAGCATCGTATAATCTCGAATCATCTGCGAAAGGCCCCAGGCGTGGTTACTTCTCCTGAATCAGGTGAATGTCACACTGGGGATAGGCAATGGAGATGCCAGCAGCTGTGAGGGCGTCATAGATGACTTCCTTGGCCTTGTCAACATAGCCAATGCGCTCGGCCACCAGTACATACTGCTTGACGGCGATTTCCACAGCGATGTCACTCATGTTTTCCACCACTGCATAAATGCCGTACTGAGGATCTACGATTTCACGTCCATAGTGGTCCTTGGTACGCATTTTCTGCATGGCTTTTACCAGCACGTCACGCACATGCTGGACTTCTGTGCCGTAGGTGACGCCGACAATGATCTTGGTGAGTTCGTAGGAGTTGTTGCGGGTTAGGTTGTTGAAGTTCTTGCCAAAAAGCGAAGAGTTCAGGAACGACATTTCCGTGCCCTCGATGGTCTCCACCTGCACACACTGGTAATTGATGGAACTGACCTTGCCGCGCACGCCGTCACACTCTATCCAGTCTCCGACGCGCAGACGGCCACCCATCAGCTGGATGCCATAGAGGAAGTTATTGATGGTATCCTTCAGAGCGAGACCGATACCAGCCGAGAGACCGCCAGCCACAAGACCAAGGGAGCCCGTGGGAATCTGCCAAACGTGGATAACCACCACTGCGAAAGTCAGCCAGATCAGCGCCGAGATGATGCTGTTGCCCAGGGAGAGGTTAATCTCGTTGACGCGGATGGTGGTGCGGTTGTGTTTGCGCATGAAGGATGAGTAACGAGCGTGACGCCAGATGGCGTGAATGGCGCGGCTGAGGTAACGCATGACAAAGAAGAAAATGAGCAGATAGATGATGCTTTGTGCAGAAATCCGCAGCGTTTCGACACCGTCCTTGTTATAAAGCTGGACGAAGGGACTCTCATAGAACTTCATAAAAAGGTCATCAAAGTCAAAGATGCCCAAAGAGAGGCTCACGCACAGCGGTAGTGAGAGCAGTACCATCGTGGGGACAAGAACTTGGCGGATGAGGTCATAGAACCAGGTAGTGCCGAAGAGCAGGGACTCGCGGTCTTCGCCAGTGACGTAGGTGATGCTTTCCCGCTTGGCATCCACGCGCCTGTCTAACCAAAGATGCTTGAAACGCCCCATCAAATACACGATGCACACGATGGTGAGCCACGCTGCCAGGAGGAAGTACCACCAGACGAGGACAAGGAGGGCAACGAAGGTGTAACCCAAGAAAGCGGTAAAGAACGCGATGAGATAGATGGCCAAAGATACCCAACCCAAGGTCCTGTCAATGACTGTGGCCTTGCCGTGCTCACGGATACAAAAGAACAGCTGCCGAAGCACAATCAAGAACAGCACAGGCGGGAAGAGGAACACCATGAGCTTGTCGGGGATGAAATTGACGCGGCAAAAGATGATGAGCATCGTTACGACGATGGTGGGCAAGTAGAGAAGGAGTCCGCGACCTAACTGCTCTGTTTTCAAGCGAAGCAGCAAGGAACCGGAAATAGCAATGAGAAGCCAGAGGAAGGTATTGACGTGGCGAACGCCCAACTGAATATACTCGTCACCGCCCCAGAAGAAGCCGAAAAACATAAAATAGACTACAGTACCCAAAAGTACTGAGTACAAGGGCAGCTTCCCCTTGGGAATATAGTTCCTGAGGCGGGTGCGTCGGTGCAATAGCCAGAGAATCAAAAACATGAGAGCCCACGAGAAGCCCAAAAGCAATAACTCAAAAATGCTGATCATCAGCAATAAGGAGTTCTCGCCCTTGCGAGAAAGATTGGAAAAGAACAGGGCTTCCTCCTCTTCTTCTGAACTGTCTGTAGAGGAATCCTCAAATGCATAGTCGTTTGACACATTGACCAAGTCGGCTAAATCATAGTGTCCCCGTAAGTCTGCCTTCATCTTGGCCCAGTAGTATCCGAGATTCTCCATAATGTCCAAGAACGGCGTTTGTCCCTCCAAGAAGACATATCGTTCGAGGCCCTTATAACGCTTCTCGGCATAGTCAGAGGCTTCTTTCACACGCAGATAGGCCTCTTGATAGTACATGCTGTCAGCTATCACGATGGCACGGTGGTCTGCATGCATTTTCAGTAGCTCGGAGGCGTAACGGATGCAAGAATCACGATATACTTCTCCCTCTTTATCCAGGATGAAAGGCACAGAGAGCGTGTCATGTACGATCGACAGTGTCTTTTCTGTCTCTGCTGCATGGATCGATGAGTCATTCTGCTCAGGAAGATTTGTAACGCCTGAAGCGATGCGGATGACTTCATTCTCCAGAGAGGACGAGGCATTGGAGATGTGCAGATCCAGTGAATCGTTATGATAGAGCAGGCTGTCTGGCACGATTTCTTCTTCCAGGTCCTTGATCATCGGCGGGAGGCGGCGAAGTGCCTCAATGAGGCGAGCATAGCGGTCGATTTCTATGTTAAGGCTACTGACAAACATGTCATGCGGGCGGCGGTCCTCGTTGAAGTCTCTGTACTCGGCAGCGACTTTCTTCAGAGCATAGGCCAGGTCAAACGTCATCTCCTGTTCCTGGGTATAGAGCATGATGGAGAGTTCGTTGGATTGCGTGATGATGTCTATCATCTTCTGATGCTGACGCTCATAGTCATCAGTGAAACGTTGTTGTGCCTCTTCACGTTGGAGGCAGGCGCTCTGCAGCTCTGTGTGAAGTTCAAAGAGCGTCTTCGTCAGAGAGCGTCCGCTTATGATAGCCCAGAGTGGGCAGGAGAACACGATGAGTGCAAAAACAATGATCAGGAGCTTTTGTTTCATACCGCTATTAATTCTTTATATGTAGGACATTTCCTGTGCAGCATCTTTATTCATCTCTATCACTTCCAGGTCCCGGAACGTGCCGCTGTCAGCGGTGAAGCGAATAAGGGTGCGCACTTGGTGCCAGCCTTGAAGTCCTGCGGCACCAGGGTTGATATGCAGCATTCGGAGCTGCGGGTCGTATTGAACTTTGAGGATGTGGCTGTGACCACAGATGAAGAGCTTGGGTGTGCGGAGGTACAATTGCTGACGGATGCGGGCATCATAACGTCCGGGGTAGCCTCCGATGTGGGTCATCAGCACGTCGGCGCCTTCACAGTTCCATCGGAGCAACTGGGGGAACATGCGCCGCAGGTCTCCGCCATCACAGTTACCCACTACAGCCCTCAAGGGACGGAATGCAGCCAACCGGTCGGCGAGTTCCACGGAACCGATGTCACCAGCGTGCCAGATCTCGTCACACTCCTCGAAGTATTGGAGGTAACGGTCGTCCCAATAAGCGTGGGTGTCTGAGAGAAGTCCAATTCTTTTCATTCTGCAATGGTCTAAAAATAGTATATACGCGTTGCCGGTTGGCTTCGCGTATATACTTTTCTGAGGAAATGAATCCTTGCGGCCACGAAGACCGCAGGGATTCACACGGGATTCTTACTTAATAACCTTCTTACCGTCGATGATATAGACGCCCTTCTGAGCCTTGTTGACACGCTGGCCAGCAATGTTGAAGATGGTGCCTGCTGCATTAACGTTCTTGATGGTTTCAACCTTGGTGACATCGGGCAGCTCATTGCCTTCGCCAGTGATGTTGTAAACAACGATAATCTGACCCTTCACCCAAGCGTACTCGTACTCATTAGCGGTATCGAGAACGAAGGTTGCGGATTCTACGCCGTGATAGTTCAGAACAACACCTTGCATACCACCGGCGACCCAAACGGGCTGACCACCCTTAGGAGCAATTACATAGCCACCGTCTGTCAGAGCTTCGCCGACGAAGATCAGCTGAGCGATGTTGTAGCCTTCGGGAGCGGTAACGGTGTATTCACCATTCTCACCATCGGTGTAGAAGCCGATATAAGGATATTCGAACTGATAAGTGGGCCAGCCACCATTGAGTTCTTCGGAGGTCATCGTGTAGAACTTGCTGGTGAGCTCGAAGTCAATAGAACCGGGAACTTCTTCTGCGTACCATTCCTTAGCCAGCTTGCCGTTGACATAGGAAGTGTCGAAGGAACCAGTAAGCATATTGATGACGTACATAGGACGAGTGATGACGATGTTCTTCACAGCAATCCAGTTGTAAGTAGGATTGGTGGACTCTACGCCAAAGACGAGGGTCTCATCTTCACCAACCTGAGCGGTCAGAGTCACTTCCTTCCAGATGTATGCACTCACCTCGTTATAGATACCAGCGGTGGCGTCAGCGAGGTCGTCTTCATGGCTGTTGGTGTAAACCTTAGCGCCAGAAACTTCGGTGCCGTTCTCACGATAGATGCGAACGAGAGCGGTAACCTGATAGGTTCCGGGATCGATACCCTTGAGGGTGTACTGCATCTTGCCGTTGCCAAGCGTAGCGTTGGGAGCTACAGACGTCTGGACGAACGGAACAACCATTCCGCTGCCGTCGGTGTCACCTTCGACAGACCATGTGTTGAGCACAGGTGCACTGCCGTTGGTAGAACTCCAGTTCTCGAGAGCATCGTCAACAAAACCATTTTCCAAAATCTGGAAGCTGCGAGCGCTCGTGCGAGCACGATCGTTAGCTGCAGACTGACGAGCAATAGCTGCCTTGATGGACTCGATATTTGTGGGATCAACGCCGAAGCTCTGAACGAGAGCATCCTGCAGTTCTTCCTTAGCGGAAACAGACATTTCGGCATAGTAGTAGGCCATACCGGAAGCAATCAGACGCTGGAGAGCATCGTTGTAGTCTTCTGCGGTAGCATCGCCAGTGCGATAGATCTCGAAGTTATCCCAGATTGCCCAAGTGTCGGTGCGGGTACCGCGAACACCAATGGTGAGCTTGCCGTCAAGGACAACCACATCCAGAGGAGTCACATAATACTTACCAGCCTCGAAGCTGTCACACAGCTTAGCCATGCTGCTGCCGAGGTCGTCACCTTCCATGCTATTGAAGGGAACAGAAGCATCCTGAGCATAGACAACAGGATAGTCAGCGCCGTCGAAGAGACCAGCATAATCCTGAACAGCTGCCTGCAGACTTACACGATAGTGACCATCGGGCACCTCAGCAGTCTGGTAGATGTTGAAGGAAGAACGCCAGGATTCACCAGTGTGTCTGTTACTGTTACCACCTGTGAGGTTAGCATTCCAGCAGTCTTCAACAACCCATGCAGATTGATTCACATTGTTACGACCGAAGTTAGCATCCAGGAAGAGGAATGTAGCATCCACGGGATTCTCTTCAGTAGCGTATGCGAGAGTCTCTGTGAGCTGTTCCTTGGTGACGAGCACCCACTGGAGGTTAGGATCATTGTAACCTTCGAGGTTCTTGCCCAGGATGGTGCTTTCGCCATCGAAGCCCAGGAATCCATTGGAACCAGCCTTGATAAGGTATTGAGGACCATACTTGATGAAGGTGAGAGGATCTGCATCGTTGGGATGGCAATCCATGTAACCATTGACACCGAAGTACTGATAAACATGATCAGCACCACTGTTGCAGACCTGGCTGAAGAGCTTGTAGGTACCATCACCGTTGGGAATCAGGGTCTGAGCCTCACCGTGAGCTCTCAGAGAAGCCTGAGTGCCCCAGCTGTTGCCAGCGCCGAGATAGAGACCGGAACCAAGGTTGAGGAAGAAGTATTCGCCCTCAGCGATTTCAGTTTCCTCAACTGCGCTCACACGGAAGGTGGAACCGTTGTCGGTACGGCCATTACCACTGTTCCAGAACTGCAGAGGACCGGAAGCACCACCGTTCTGGTTGACATAACGGGTGTCTGTGCCCGGCTCGCGGAGCACGAAGCCATCAGCCTGGCTGAAGATTTCCCAGAAGTAAGGCTCGCCTTCACGCATCACGACGTTGTCACCATCGACAGCCAGTGTTGCGGTGTTACCATAAGCACGGTTGTAGATGCTGATGTGCTCAGCGTCACCAACGAATGCCCACTGATTGAAGTTGCTGTCAAGATTCTTGTCAGCGTTCGGATAGTAAGGCTCGGTTGCATCAACGCCCACCCAGTAGTTGCCACGGATGGTCATGTTGTACCACTTACCGCCAAGGTTAGCAATCTCTTCAGGAGTGGAGAACTCGAAGGGACCAGCCCAAGAAGCGGTAGCATAAACGAGGTCAGTATTCTCTGTGATGACGTCCTTGTCAAGCACATAGGCGAAGAACGGGTTGTTCAGCTCAGCGGGGAGTGACGGAGTCTTGCCAATCACATCCTGCTTGGTGGCTGTAGCAATCACCTGATCGTTGTAGATAACCTTATAGGTCACCTCCTTGTAGAGAGCAGCAATCTTCTCGAGCAGAGCATCAATCTTGGCACCGTCGTCGAAGCCGAGGTCAGTGTAGTCCTGAACAGCCAAGAACGGCAGAGCTTCCTGCACCAGTTTGGTATCCGGGAGGAGATAGAACTCGGAGAAGGTGAAGAAGACGTGGTCACCAGTCTTTGCACCGTTGTTGGTCTCAGGAATGGTGAAGCGGACGTACTTGTACTTGCTACCGAGGTCAATCAGGTCGGAAGTGTAGCTGATAACAGAAGCGTCAACGGGCAGACCTTCTTCAATAGCGTCGATCTCCTCGAAGTCTTTACCATTGTTGCTGGCGGAGATGAGGATGGAGGTCGGACGGTTATTGTTGTTTTGGCTGCGCTTCTTATAATAAATATAGAAGCTCTTCACACCTGCGGGAATCTCGGCCTGGAGGTAGTGGTCCTCCTCGGGATCGTTGCTGGCATGCCATGTGGAGTGGAAGAAGGTGGCATAGTCACCATCGAGCAGAGCCTCGTATGAACCCTCGGAAGGATCCTTAGCGTTACTGATGTACTGAGAAGCGTTCTCAACGATACCAGTCATCTCCTGCATCTTGATGGGGAGATCCTTAATCTTCTCAAACTCTTCAGCGCGAGGATCTACGAAGCCTTCGAGCTCGAAGAGGTACTGGGGATCCCAAGAATACTGAGCGACGGTCTCGCCTTCAACCTCTTCAACAGTCCAATAGGCGCTGCCGACCCAACCCCAACCACTGGTGGCGGGAGCTGCGTTGGTGCTGCGGACTGCATACTTACCAGCGTTGTTGAGGAAGAATACCTGAGCATCCCAGTCAGCACGCTTGGTACCATTGTTGTTGATGGAACCCAAATACAGGCTCTCCTCATTGGTGTTCAGAGGATTGCTGAAGCAGTTGGCACCGCCATTATCCAGAACGAAGCCATACTCGTAGGCAACACCTGCTACCTTATTAAATGTAAAGGTGGAAGCCTTCTTGTCGTCTGTGGTGACGACACCGTCCTTCGTCAGATAGTACTTGACGCCATTCACGTTAGCGAAGATACGATAGCTTGCACCATCTTCGATAGCAGCGAGAGCGTTGTTGTAGAATACAGGAAGTTCAGCAGCTTCGAACAGAGCCTCAATAGCATTGATGGCCTCAGTGTCTTCTGCGACATCAATGTCTGTGTAGGACTTCACGTTCTGGGTGTACTCCATCACCGTGTTAGTCATCTCATTGTCAGGCAGGAGATAGAACTCAGAGAAAGTGAAGAAGGGGTGAGTACTCTCAGCATGTGTGGCGCCATTGTTGGTGGCAGCGATGCTGAAACGGATGAACTTATAAGGAGCATCCAGCTCGATAGCAGCAGAGTAGTCAAGGACAGAAGCGTCTGTGGGCAGACCTTCTTCAATAGCATCCAGTTCCTCGAAGTTTGTACCGTCGTTGCTACCAAGGATATTGATAATGGTCGGACGGTTGTTGTTGTTCTGTGAACGCTTCTTGAAATAGAGGACGAACTTGTCAACAGCCTCGGTCAGTTCAACCTGGAGGTAGTGATCCTCATCGGGACCAGCAGCACTCCAAGAAGAGTGGAAGAATGAGCTGTAATCACCATCAATCAGAGCCTCATAGGAACCTTCGGATTCCTCCTTGGCGTTGCAGCTGAACTGAGCAGCATCCTGGATGTAACCAGTAGCAGCCTGCAGACGGGGCAGCCAAGTGACAACCTTGTCATACAGAGGCATGCGGGGATCCACATACTCCTCAACTTCCCAGATGAAGATGTCATAGCTGTCATCTTCTTGGGGACGAACATACCAACCTACGAGGTCGTCATTTTCGTCGTAGTCAACAGTCCAGAAGTAGTCGCACAGCCAATCGGTGTTGGTGGCGTTGGTGGTGCGGATAGCATACTTGCCACCCTGCAGGTAGTAAACCTGTGCCTCCCAGTCCTGACGGCCGCCATTGCCCTTGTCGTAGCGAATGCGTCCATCGTTGACAGCCACGAACTTACCAGACTCGTCGGTGGTGCGGGCAGGATTGCTCCAGAACACATCAGTGCACTGCCATCCAATGGGCAGGAAGGTACCACTTGCCTGGCACTTCTTGAAAGTGAAAATACCTGCTTCCTCGAAATCTGTTACCAGATAGCCTTCAGTCGTCAGGTAATACTTAGTACCGTCATCCGTGGTGGAAATCGTATAACGCTTTCCATCCCTGAGGACAGCATTCGCGGCGTCAGCCTCAGCTTCTGTCTGAGCCATGGCGCCAGTCCACGCCAGCAAAGCAAGCATGCTGGCAAAGAGTAGTCTAAGCTTTCTCATTTGGATTGAATTTAAAAAGTTAATAAAATTTAGTTAAACATTTGTTTTATAGTCTCTTTTGGGACGCCTTATGCCGTTCACAGACAGCTTCTGGCGGGTTTGACGAAAGGGTATAATAAGCCCAATTCGGCGGCAAAATTAACGAAATGTTTTCTAACCGCAAAAAAAATAGGCATTTTTTATTAAAAAAGACGACATTTTCATTAAAAAAAGGGGTTATAACGGCTCAATAAGCCTTGTTACACCCCTTTTCTATGCTTGCTTTTCCACTTGTTTAGCCATTTTCGGCGTTTTCACGGTCTTCATGCTGAAAAGTAGTGAAAAAAGGAATATAAGGAGCCACTCTGTTCATGGCAAAATAGTGAATGCGATGGGGCAGGCGGAGTAAATGGTGATGGACTTCTGACAATGTATGGGAAGTAGTCTCGTCTGTGGAAGAAGCACCGCCCTCCACGCTTTTGAACTGCTGAATCTGGAAGTATAGCAGCACGGCGGCATTAAGTGCAGCCAGTCCGTCACTGACGGGCAATGAGATCCACACACCGTCCAGTCCCCAAAAGCGTGGAAGAATCATCAGGCAAGGGACCAGAAAAAGGAGTTGGCGTGTGAGGGAGAGATAAATGCTCTTGCCTGCCTGCTCTATACTCTGGAAGAAGTTGCCAGTGACCATTTGGAATCCAATGATGGGGAAGAGTGCCACATCAATGCGTAGTCCATGGGCAGCGATGGCAATGAGTTCTTCATCGGTGGTAAATGCTCGTGCGATGGTTTCGGCAAAAAGTTCGCACACGATGAAGCCCACAGTCATGACAATGGTCGCGTAGCCGATGGTCTTCCACAGCACTTCCTGCACACGGTGATGTAGCTTGGCGCCATAGTTGTAACCAGCAATGGGTTGCATCCCTTGGTTGAAGCCCATGACAATCATGGCAAAAAGGAAAAGCACACGGTTATCAATCCCATAGGCCCCCACAGCCAAGTCACCCCCATACTGCACCATACCTCTATTTATTAAGAGCACCACCAGACAGGAACAGGCGTTCATAATGAAGGGTGAGAGGCCAATACTAATGATGCCTCCCACGATGTGCCGCTGCAACTGCCAAGTGTCCCGACGGAAGAAGACAACCTCCGAGGGGCGAGAGAATATCCACAGCTGCCAGCACAGCGAGACACACTGAGAGAGCACGGTGGCCATTGCTGCACCACGAATGCCCAGACCAAAGACATAGATGAACAGCGGATCCAGCGCAGTATTGAGCAGCACAGTGAGGATGGTGGCATACATCGCAGTACGTGGATGACCAGCCGAACGAAGGATGGCATTCAGACCAAAATACAGGTGGGTGAAGATGTTTCCAAAGAGGATCCACTCCATATATTCTCTGGCGTAGGGCAAGGTCTGGTCCGAGGCTCCGAAGAACCGGAGAACGGGATCAAGTACCACATAGACCCCCACCATAAAGAACAGTCCCATCAACACATTCAGTGTGATGCTGTTGCCAAAGAAATGCTGTGCTGCCTCACGGTTCTTCTGCCCAAGACGGACACTGATCATGGTGCTGGCTCCCACGCCCACCATTGCACCGAAGGCAGCACTGAGGTTCATCAGCGGAAAGGTGATGGCGAGTCCTGCAATGGCCATTGGTCCCACGCCCTGCCCGATGAAGATGCTGTCCACCATATTATATAAGGAGGAGGCCGTCATCGCGATGATGGCAGGGACAGCATACTGCATCAGCAGTTGGCCAATGGGCTTGGTGCCGAGCTCACGTGTGCGGTCGTGGTTCATTCAGCGGGGGTAATGTCGTTGACTGTGAACTTATTGCCATCCATTTCAGTGGCAATTTCGTAATAGCGGTCAGAGGTAATGCCCGTGATATCTATAGTCTGCTGTTTATCCAGGCCCTGATCAAAGATAATGTTCATTGAGTAGTTGCTTTCAGCAGAGACCCTGAATGTGCGATAGTAATACTTTGTGTCACCGATGGTCTTGGTGCTGGTAATCTTCACACCCGGCCACTGATCGTTGATGAAGAGGTTGCCGTCCCATGCATAGAAATAAACGCTACTCCACCCTGGATCTTTCAGATAGATGGTGATATCTTTTTTCTCCACCTTGTCTTCAGGGAACGAGGGTTCTGCCAGCGCATTCCAAGTGCCGACGAGCGCATTCTCCAACCAATAGCTGTAGTTCTGCCCGGAAAGGATGCAGGTGAAGCCGTTAGCAGCAGTGGAAGAAGCTGCTCCGCTCTGCTCTCCGAGCCATACGAGGAGTTTTCCCTTGGCGCCATTGGCGATATAGGCAAAATGCTCCTTAGCTGCTGCCACCGCTGTCGTTGTGCTGGTATTCTGAATCTCAGCCACTTTGCGGGCTTGAATCATACGAGCAATCTCATGTTTGTAGGCCTTCCAGTGTTTCAGGAAAACACAGGGAGTACCCGGTGAAGCCAACAGATGGGCATTGGCAGCAAGGGTATCTTTCTTGATAGGATCCTGCTGTGCTGAGGCTGAACGGTATTCTGTATCGTGGTTTTCCACAAAGGTGACAGCCCACTGACGGTAGGTTCCATTCTGATAGTAGGACGAAACGAGCGGGTAATTGCCATCATTAGTTTGTCCCAGACGAACCCAGTTCCCTTCGTTAACAGCATTACGAACGGTGTAACGGAACTGGAAATCAAAGGCGGCACTGGTCTTCTCTGTGGCATCTATCCACTTGCGGATGGTTTCTGTGCCGTCCCAGCACTCTCCCACAGAGAACTGAGGCTTGGAACTCTCGTTGTAAAGCTTGGTGTATTTGCCAGCATATCCCTTTACCATATCATAACGGAAGCCCGCGTATCCCAATTCGTTGAGCAGGAAATCAAGATAGGCTTTGACAATGGTCTGGACGTTTGTGCTGGTGTGATCCAGGTCACGCATTCCGTCCCACCCTTCACCTGTGTCGCTGGCGGAGCTGAGACTGTAGCCGTTTTGTGTTGCCCAAGTCTTGGTCTTGCCACCATCATCATTGGCACAGATGTCAGTAGAGACCATCTCGTAAGTCACTCCCTTGTAGGTCTCCTTGGGGAAATCCACCCAGTTGGTGACATTACGACGATGGTTGATAACCACATCGGCAATGGTTCCTATACCTTTGTCCTTGAATGTTTTAATAAGGGATCGGAGCTGTTGCTCAGAACCAAAGGAACTATTGTAATCATCAAACCAATAAAGGTCATCATAGCCCATGGAGGTTCCACCGCAATTACCACTCTGAGGAATCCAGACGAGTGAGAAATAGGGCGCCAACTCTTCTGCCTGCTTTTCGAGGCGTGTCCACTGTGCATCACCAAAACCGTCCCAGTAGAAACCTTGCAGCATAACGCCGCTATAGGCTGCGGGCCAACCTTCCACTGTAGCCGGTTGCGAGGCGGTCGTATCCGTGGATGATGGGTCTTTTGAGGTCGTGTCCGTGGGTGTGGGCGTGGAATCTGTGTTCGGACTGGGCTGCGGGTCATCCGAACCGCAACTGAGGATGAAAACGGTAGTGAGGCACAGGGTGGCCAGGAAGAGGGGAAGTAAACGTTTCATAATGATTAGGTATTGCGCGCCGGCAGAGCCAACGCAAACGTAACGGGTTTATTTGCTTGTTTTTAGGGTACTGCGTTTCTCGCGGTTGTAGCTGCGATAGTCATCCATCTCTATCTCCACTTCGGGTTCCACAAGGTCGCCTTCTGCAGGAAGTCGGAAGCGCATGTATTTGATGGTGATGCCGCGAGAGAGCCATTGCTGTTCGTAGTAGGTGCGGATGGAAAGGTCGATAGCAGTGTTGTCTGCGGCGATGCCGCTGACACCATTACCATAAAGGTCCTCTGTACAGACTTCCATCGGCAAGTGGTTTTCCTCCACCACATATTTGGTATAGGTGAAGAGAAAGTTGCTGTCAGTTTTCAGATGAATGAGTCCATTGTCTGAGAGGAAATGGCGGTAACGCTGGAGGAAGTAGGTGGAAGTGAGGCGTTTGGTGGCTTTCTTCATTTGTGGGTCGGAGAAGGTGAGCCAGATTTCTTGCACTTCACCAGGGGCAAAGAAGCGGTCGATAATTTCGATGTTTGTGCGCAGGAAGGCCACGTTCTGCAGTCCCTCCTTCAGGGACTCTGTGGCTCCGCTCCACATGCGGGCTCCCTTGATATCCACGCCGATGAAGTTGCGTTCAGGGTAACGTCGAGCCAGCCCCACAGCATACTCCCCCCGTCCGCAGCCCAATTCCAGTACAATGGGATTGTCGTTCTTGAAGAATTGGTCACGCCAGAGACCACGCATGGGAAATGGCACGTCTTCGACCACCGAAAAGGGGTACTCGAAGACGTGTGGGAAGCTTGCCATATCGGCAAATTTGGCCAATTTTCCCTTGCTCATTCAATCACTACCTTTGTCCAGCCGTGAATGTCGGGTTCAACTCCATATTGGATATCCACCAACTTGTGGAAGAGACGGGAGGAGACAGGACCTGGCTTACCGTCTTTGGAGAAGACGTAGCTATGACCTGTCTGAGGATCGTCAATGCGCTCGATGGGGCTGATGACAGCAGCTGTTCCGCAGGCTCCGGCTTCTTCAAACGTAGAGAGCTCTTCCAGCGGAATCTGACGACGTTCCACCTTCATTCCGAGATCCTCTGCCAACTGCATGAGGCTCATGTTGGTGACAGAAGGCAGGATGCTGTGACTGAGTGGGGTGATGTAGCTATTGTCCTTGATACCGAAGAAGTTAGCAGCACCACATTCGTCGATGTACTTCTTCTCCTTGGCATCCAGATAGAACTCACAGGAATAGCCCTGCTCGTGTGCCCACTGGTTGGCACGCAGGCTGGCAGCGTAGTTGCCTCCCACCTTGTAACAGCCTGTGCCGAGGGGTGCAGAACGGTCGTAGTCACGAGTGATGACGTATGGGTTGGTGGCAAAACCGCCCTTGAAATACGGTCCCACAGGAGTGACAAAGATCACAAAGAGGTACTCACTGGCGGGATGCACGCCCACTTGTGCAGTCGTCCCGATAAGCAACGGACGGATGTAAAGTGTGGCACCGCTCTCGTAGGGCGGGATGAAGCGCTCATTGAGTCGCACCACCTTTTTGACCATTTCCACAAAACGTTCTGTCGAGATTTCCGGCATTACCAGACCGCGGCAAGTGGCCTGCAGGCGGGCGGCATTCTCTTCGGGACGGAAGATACGAACCTTGCCGTCTGGACAACGATAGGCTTTCAGGCCTTCAAAAGCCTCCTGACCATAGTGGAGACAGGTGGCCGCAATACTCATGTTAATAATGGTGGAGGAGGTTACTTCTATCTCTCCCCACTTTCCGTCACGATAGGCGCAACGGACATTGTAGTCGGTCGGAATGTAGCCGAAACCGATGTTTTCCCAATCAATTTCTTTCATCTGTTTGTGTGATTAAGCAAATTTGGCGGCAAAAGTACACAAAATAATCGAGATGAGCGCACAAAATGGCATAAAAACTGATGTTTCACCGTGATTTATTGACCTGTGAGGAGTTTCTGCACCTCTTCATCGGCCTTCGTGAGCTTGTCTTTGCAGAAAGCAAGGAGTTGCTGGGCTTCCTTGAGTTTGGGGGCCAACAGATCAATGGCCACTTCGCCGGCCTCCATTTCCTGGGCCAACTTTTCCAACCGCTTCATGGCGGCTTCATACGTGAGTTCTTCTTGTTCCATCATTTCATTATTGGGAAGTTAAATAAAAAAACGTTCAAGTTTAACGAGTGATGCCATAGGCATCTGATAGGGGTTCTCCAAGTGTGGAGCGTCGCAGAGCGCCGAGCGGCCAGCCAATTCATTGGCTGGTAATGTGGTTGCACATGGAATGCGTGCCGTAGGTACGCGATAGGGATCCGTTGTCGCGTACCTAAAGGCACGCGTTTTCTTTGTCATAGCATACCAGCCATTAAAATGGCTGGCTACCCGTATTAAGCCCCGCTGGGGCTTTGTAATACAGTATTTTAGCATACTTGCGAAACTTCTGTTCGTTTTAGAATTTCAGTAAGGTCAATTACCTTTATCGATGGTTTTTATGACAGAGTGGAGGGTTCCGTCTGCCAAATGAGTGTGGAGTATTTCACCTGATTGCACGTCTGAGACGGACTTGATGAGGCGGCCTTCCGCATTGAAGGTGAGGGAGTAACCACGTTGGAGCAACAGTGTAGGATCCACTGCTTTCAAGCGTTGGGCTAACAGCTGCAAGCTTCCCTTTTCTCGCTGAAAGCGGAGTTGAGCGGCCTGCATCATCGTCTGCCAAAGTCGTTCCTGCTGGTGGGCGGCAGCCAACAAATGCCGTTGGGGCGCAGTTGCAAGGCGGGCAGAGAGATTGTCTAAGCGTCGTTGTTGACGTTCGTGCATCAGAGCAAAAGCTCGAGGGAGGAAGGTCGTCAGCCGCTCCAGCGCCTGACGCTGTTCCTGAATGAGGACGATGGCAGCCTCGTTGATGCGTCTCTGAAGTTCTTGTTGTTCAGTCAGTTCTATCAACTGATGCTCAATGAGAAAGGACGCAGCTGCAGTGGGCGTTTTCACACGGGTATGAGCCACATGATCCAATACCGTCTCATCCCTCTCATGTCCGATGCCCACAATAACAGGCAACGGCATCTGTGCCACAGCAGCCGCCAAAGCGTATGTGTCGAAATCAGAGAGGTCGCTGGTGGCCCCACCACCTCGGATAATGACCACACAGTCAAAATCTTCGGCCTCTGCCATAATGGTTTCCAAAGCCGACAAGACGCTGGCTTCCACGTTAGCGCCCTGCATTACAGCAGGGAACAAGTGAGTTTCGAAGAAGAAACCGTAGGCATTGTGCCCCAGCTGGTTACAGAAGTCGCCATAACCTGCAGCGCCTGCTGAGGAGATGACAGCCACCCGTTTCATCAGTCGGGGCATAGGTAGCTGACGATTGTCTTCCAGAATGCCTGCTGCCTGCAACTGTTCCAGTATTTCCCGACGCCGACGGGCCATCTCGCCCATCGTGTAAGTCGGGTCAATGTTGATGATATTCAGCGAGTGACCATACAACTCATGAAACTCCACCGTCACCAGCACCCTGACCGTCAGTCCTGCTCTCAGCCGTTCTCCTGTGGCTCGTTCGAAAAGTGGGGACAACATATTAAAGGTACGCGCCCACATGGTCGCGCGCGCACGAGCTATCAAACTGCGCCCATCCTTATCCTTCTCCACGAATTCGGCATAGAAATGTCCGTTGCTGGCCAGGCGTGCCTCAGAGAGTTCAGCCTGCAACCAGTACTCACCGTCCAGCGTCTGTTCCAAGACAGAGCGCACCAGGTTATTCAGCTCAAAAAGCGACAGCGTTTCGTTCATCTTTTCATTATTTCTGCTGCAAAAATACATAATTTAGCGTGAAAAACAGAAAAATAACGTCACTTTTTTCATTTTTCACTTTTCATTTTTCACTTTTCATTCTTAAATGTGTAACTTTGCCGCCCGAAAAACAATTTGAGTCATCGCAATGAAGTGCAAACTGACACTAATCGGGCTGTTGATGGCCATCACTGTCACAGCTCAAGAAGAGAACCAATTCACGATTGATGCCCAACTGCGTCCCCGCGGGGAAATCAATCATGGCTCCATCTATCCTCGCAAGACGGATGAAGGTCTTGCCTTATTCGCCAATGAACGCGCCCGTCTGTCATTGGGTTATATCCGTGACCGCCTTGAAGTGAAGCTGTCTGCGCAGCATGCAGGTGTCTGGGGACAAGACGCCATGAACACCACGAATGGTCGTGTGTCGATGAACGAGGCTTGGGCCAAGCTGGACTTCGGAAAAGGATTCTTTGCCCAGGTGGGTCGTCAGCAACTGTCATTCGATGATGAACGCATCCTCGGTACAGGAGACTGGAATGTAGCCGGCAACTGGCATGATGCCTTGCGCCTGGGCTATGATCGCAACCTCATGAAGGCTCACGCTGTTATCTCCCTCAACCAGAACGGGGAGAATATCCGAGGTCATTATTATGCCAGCGGGGCGATGCCCTACAAGGCGTTGGCACTGCTCTGGTGGCACCTGGATTCCGGCGTGATTCCTTTTGGTGTTTCACTGATGGGTATGAATCTCACCTACGAAGGCGGGGCACGAGGCAAATCCACGATGCAGCACATGCAAACCTTTGGCACCCACCTTACTTACGCACCAAACAGCCTGGACTTCGCCGCCTCGTTCTATGTACAGACGGGCAAGAACCAGTATGGTTACAAGGTATCTGCATTCATGGGCAGTTTCCGCGCTGGTGTCACCCTGAATCCCTATTGGCAGCTGCGTGCGGGCTATGACTACCTCAGCGGTAATGATGGACGCAATACCAACCAGCATGCCTTTGACCCGCTCTATGGTACCCATCATAAATTCTATGGAGCGATGGATTACTTCACTGGCTCAGTCAATTGCGGTCTGCAAGACATCACTTGCGGTGTCACCACCAATCTCTCTCGCCGTTTCAGCCTCGGCCTGGATTATCATGGTCTGCTCTGTGCCGAGAAAATCGGCAATCGAGACAAGATGCTGGGACACGAACTGGACTTGCAAGCCAGCTGGACGATGATGCCCGATGCCGTCGTCACTGCCGGTTATTCCAGGATGTTCGGCACAGAAACGATGGACGCCTTCAAGGGCGGTAATCATAAAGAACGTCAGGATTGGCTCTGGCTGCAGCTGAACGTCAGCACACGCCTCTTCTCCACGAAGTGGAAATAACTCACCTTTAATGCTATATCACATTGGAACTCTATCCTCAACTCATCATCAATGCCCTGCGCACCGTTCGTTATCCCGGCACAGGCAAGAATATTGTGGAAATGGGAATGGTGGAAGACGACCTGCGCATCGCTGGTCTGCATGTGTCCTTTTCCCTTCTCTTTGACAAACCCACCAACCCCTTCCTGAAATCCCTCGTCAAGGCTGCTGAAGCAGCCATTCATGCCTATGTTTCCAAGGATGTGGAAGTGGAGGTGAAGACAAAAACCATTCAGAATCAGGACACTCAGAGTGCTCAGGACACTCCGGGTACTCCGAGTTTCTCCCACTTGGGCAACATCATTGCCGTCTCTTCTGGCAAAGGTGGTGTGGGCAAGAGCACTGTGGCAGCCAATCTGGCCATCGGGCTGGTACGTTTAGGACACCGTGTGGGACTGTTGGACTGTGACATCTTCGGACCTTCCATTCCCAAGATGTTCCACATCGAAGGCGCACAGATTTACAGTGAGGAACGTGATGGCAAGCCACTGATTATCCCTGCAGAGCAATATGGGGTTAAAGTCCTCAGCATCGGCTTCTTCGTAAAGCCCGACACCCCCACTCTCTGGCGCGGAGGTATGGCCTCCAATGTCCTGAAACAGCTCATCGGCGAGGCCGCCTGGGGTGACTTGGACTATTTCATCTTGGACACCCCTCCTGGCACCTCTGATATTCATCTGACGCTGGTGCAGACGCTGCCCATCACAGGGGCCATCATCGTCAGCACACCGCAGCAGGTGGCGCTGGCTGATGCACGCAAGGGGCTGAATATGTACACAAACGAGAAGGTGAATGTTCCCATTCTTGGTCTTGTGGAAAATATGTCGTGGTTCACCCCTGCTGAGTTGCCAGAGAACCGATATTACATCTTTGGCCGCGAAGGCGTGAAGGCGTTGGCAGAGGAGATGAAAGTTCCCTTGCTGGCACAAATCCCGCTCGTTCAGAGTGTCTGCGAGAACGGTGATGCTGGTACGCCCGCTGCTCTCGACCCCTCCACTTCCACAGGTAATGCCTTCCTCCAATTAGCTGCTCGCGTGGTCACACAGACCGACAAGCGCAATGCCGAGCAGGCCGCGACCCACATCGTTGAAACGCATTAAATCACTTTAAATTATGACTGATCAGGAACTGGATGAACGTGTGGCCCGAGCCGTTGACAATTTTATGGCGGGCTATGGCTGCTGCCAGAGTGTGGTGGCAGCATTTGCCGACCTTTATGGCCTTGATGAAGACTTGGCCAAACGTATTTCTGCCGGCTTCGGAGGCGGCGTGGGCAGGCTGCGTATGATGTGCGGGGCTGTGTCAGGAATCGTTATGTTAGTGGGGTTGGACTGCGGACAGACAGAGGGCAGCGACCGCGCAGGAAAATCGGCCTGCTACAAAGTGGTGCAGCAGCTGCTGGCACGTTCCGAACAAGACAACGGCAGTCTCATCTGTGCTGAAATCTTGGGATTGCAAGGCCACGAGAAAGCACATTGCACCTACGAGGCATCCCCTCGCACAGCGGAGTACTACAAAACCCGTCCGTGTGCCGCAAAAGTGGAGAGTGCAGCCCGCATCTTTGCAGCGTATTTGCGGAGTAAGGCACAGGAGACCTCCCCTTTATGTTAATTGTTCTTAATAACAAAGGCAAAACACGTGGATTATTTGGCCAATTCGTAACTTCTCGTTAATTTTGCCACGAATTAAGTCTATCTTACTTATTTTTTATCAATCCATTAATATGATTTATTCAACTGAAGTGAAGAACATGTGTAGCGTTTGCAAAGGCGCTTACCATGGACCTGCACCCATTCCCGAAGAGGGCAAATGGATTCAGGCTAAAGAAATCAAAGACATCTCGGGCTACACTCACGGCATCGGTTGGTGCGCTCCTCAACAGGGCGCCTGCAAACTCAGCCTCAACGTGAAGGACGGCATCATCCAGGAGGCTCTCGTAGAGACCATCGGCTGCACGGGCATGACCCACTCTGCCGCTATGGCCAGCGAAATCCTGCCGGGCAAGACCATTCTTGAAGCCCTGAACACCGACCTCGTGTGCGACGCCATCAACACCGCCATGCGCGAGCTCTTCCTGCAGATTGTCTATGGACGCACACAGAGCGCCTTCTCCGAGGGCGGTCTGGCTATTGGCGCCGGTCTCGAAGACCTCGGCAAGGGCCTGCGTTCACAGACCGGTACCCTCTACGGCACTGTCGCCAAGGGCACTCGCTACCTCGAACTCACCGAGGGTTACATCACCAAGCAGTACCTGGACGAGAACAACGAAGTCTGCGGCTACGAGTACGTCCACCTCGGCAAGATGATGGAAGCCATCAAGAACGGCATGGATGCCAACGAGGCTATCAAGAAGTTCACCGGCTCCTATGGCCGCACCTCCGAGGAACAGGGCGCTGTGAAAGCTATTGATCCGCGTAAGGAATAATTGCAATTCTAATTCACAATTAACAATTCACAATTAACAAGTAAACAGTTATTCCTATGATACGTAAAGTTCAATTCGAAAGTCAGGAGCGTCGCATCGCACAGGTGCTGGCCGCTCTCAAGGAAAATGGCATCAACAGTATTGAAGAAGCCAACGAGATTTGTGACAAAGCAGGGGTTGACCCCTATCTGATGTGCGAGGAGACTCAGCGCATCTGCTTCGAGAACGCCAAATGGGCCTACGTCTGCGGTGCAGCCATCGCCATCAAGAAGGGCGTGAAGACCGCTGCCGACGCTGCCGAGGCCATCGGTATTGGTCTGCAGAGCTTCTGCATCCCCGGCTCCGTTGCCGATGACCGCAAGGTGGGTCTGGGCCACGGAAACCTCGCAGCCCGTCTGCTTCGTGAGGAGACAGAGTGCTTCGCATTCCTCGCAGGCCACGAGAGTTTCGCAGCAGCCGAAGGCGCCATTAAGATTGCCGAGATGGCCAACAAGGTTCGCCAGAAGCCCCTTCGCGTCATCCTCAATGGTTTGGGCAAGGACGCTGCACAGATCATCAGCCGCATCAACGGATTCACCTACGTGCAGACACTGTTCGACTACTACACCTCCGAGCTGAAGATTGTGAAGGAAGTGCCCTACGGCAACAACCCCAGCCGTCTGAAAGTGCGCTGCTATGGTGCCGACGACGTCCGTGAGGGCGTGGCCATCCTCTGGAAGGAAAATGTCGATGTATCCATCACTGGTAACAGCACCAACCCCACACGCTTCCAGCACCCCGTGGCAGGTACCTACAAGAAGGAGCGCGTGCTCGCCGGCAAGCCCTACTTTAGTGTCGCCTCCGGTGGTGGCACAGGCCGCACCCTGCATCCCGACAACATGGCTGCAGGTCCCGCCAGCTACGGCATGACCGACACCCTGGGCCGTATGCACTCCGATGCTCAGTTCGCAGGTTCCTCCAGCGTGCCCGCTCACGTGGAGATGATGGGCTTCCTCGGCATTGGTAACAACCCCATGGTGGGTGCTACCGTCGCCATTGCCGTTGCCATCGACCTCGCACTCAACAAGAAGTAAGGCACAAACGCCTACAAGCGTCTGAAGTAAACAACAGACCTTTTCATAATTATTACTGCCCGCTAATTCTGAAGTTCTCTTGCATGCGTGTGCATGATGAATTATTCAGGGTTTAGCGGACAGTAATATTTATACCACATTACTCTTTGGTCGTTCAAGTTCAGTCATTCGGCTCTTCCGGTTCAGTCGTCTGGCCGTAAAGGCCTTGTCGTCTGGCCGACAATGCGAAGTTGTCTATACGCGGTACCACTTGCGGCTATACGACTAACCATTTGCAACGATTTGACTTTACCTGAAACAGGTACACACTTTGTTACCTATGTTTACTATTGTAATGCACACATGTCAGTTTCTCTTCCTGAGCAGTGCACAATTTCCTCAGATGCTTCCTGTGTAGCTGCATAGGAAGCCTGCGGGTGCATCCTTTTGGGTAACCGCTCTTCATGAAGACCCTTTCTGTTCAAATAATCTTGCTAAAAGTCTTTGAGAGGTCTTCCTGCCTTCGTTTCTAATCGTTTCAGGCGCCGGCTGATAACGGAGCGATCCACGTGCAGGACGCGGGCAGCCTCAATGGGTTTCAGACCTGCTTTCAAGAGATAAAGCAACAGCTGATTGGCTGA
>JAFZSP010000010.1 GCA_017619335.1 Bacteroidaceae bacterium | reverse complement strand
CCCGGCCCCCCTGGTCTCACCGCCGTGCCCCTGTCTGGAGTGCTCGGCGGGTCGGCCGCCGAGTCGTCCTCCCCCGCCGAGTCCCTCTCCCCATCGTCCTCCCCCCTCTTCGCCTTCAAGATCGGTGAAAAGGACGGTTTCATCATCCTGAGTGCCGATGAGCGCGCCGCCGACGTCCTCGCTTACTCCACCACTGGAAGCCTGGAGTCGATCCCCGACAACATGCGCGCCTGGTTTGCCGGCTATCAGGACCAACTCCGCTACCTCGCCACCCAGCCCGCGACTGCTGCTGGTCCCCGCAGAACAGAGGGAGAAATCACTGCCAAGAACCCCATCAGCCCCCTGCTCACCACGATGTGGAACCAGAAGGAGCCCTATAACCTCAAGTGTCCAACCTTTATCAATGGGGAACGCTGCGTCACTGGCTGTGTGGCCACGGCGATGGCACAGGTGATGTACTATCATCAGTGGCCCGACAGCACCATTGCTGAGATTCCTTCCTACATCAGTTCACCCTCCTACAACGGCGGCATCGCGATGGACTCCATTCCTGCCGGCCTCCACTTTGACTGGGAAAACATGACAGAAATCTATCAGGGCGACGAGTCCGAAGAGCAGATAGAAGCCATCTCCACCCTCATGCTTGCAGCCGGAGCTTCCGTCAGGATGAACTACCGTGACTTCCTCAATGGCGGCTCGTCCTCAGCACTTTATGATGTCCCCTACGCTCTCAAGACTTACTTCGACTATAGTCCTGCCCTCCATTACGAATACCGCGCCCACTACACCGCCGACGTCTGGGAACAGATGGTTTATGACGAACTCAAGGCTGGACGCCCCGTCCTCTATCAGGGTTCCTCATCGGGCGGTACCCACGACTTCGTGGTGGATGGCTACAGTGAAGGCTTCTTCCACATCAACTGGGGCTGGGGCAACGACAACAGTGAAGTCTATTGCCGCCTCACCGTTCTCAACCCCGGCAACAACAGCGGTGCTGGCGCCAGTTCCACGCTCGACGGCTACAGCTCCGACCAGTCTGCGGTCTTCGGCATCAAGAAGAACGAGGGCGAGGAACCTCATCAGGACTACTGCCTCACAGCCGTCAATATCAATGTAGAAGGTGCCTATGTCCGTTGTAACTTCGAGAACAACACTGGTGTGGCTGAGCTGTTTAGCTACGGTATCGGCACCATTGACGAGGACGGAAAGATAACGCCCATTCAGGTGGCTCGTATGGAGTTTTCCACCACCAGCGTCATCGTCAATTCCACTTTCCGCGTCAGTCGTCTCGACCCCGGAACCTATCGCGTCATTCCCATCAGCAAGCTGGCCAGTGCCAACAAGTGGAACACGAATGTCAACCCAGAGACGGAATACATTGAAGCCGTTGTCACTGAGGAAGATGTCACCTTGACAGTCCACAAACCCGTTGTGGATCTCGCAGCACAGATAGAAGTCCTTGGCAGCCACTTGGTGGGCGAGCGTCACACGGTCCGCGTCACCATCACCAATAACGGTTCTGAGTTCTACGGCAAGATTTACCTTCTCATTAACCATGAAGGTGAGGCACCCAAGCTCCTGCACTCTGCCGGCATCACCGTTCGTGCTGGGGCAGAGGTTGTTACGGACTTCTCATACGTCACCAACAAACCCGACACCGTCTTCTTCTCCGTAGCCACAGACAACACCGTGGATGCTCCCATTTTGGCCACCCGTCGTGCGGCTTTCAACTACCCGCCAGCCAATCCTTTGGACACTGATGCCATTGACCTGCAGGCCACACTTGTCTTCGAACCCCTCAGTGCCGACGGCGTCTATATTCTCGGCACCAAGCCGCGCGTCAAGATCACCATCACCAATCCCACCGATTCCAACTATGTGGGCAGCTTGAAAATCAGGCAGTACCGCACCTTTGAAGGGAATACCTACAAGAAAACGTTCCCGGGAACGAATACGGCTCGCGCCTATACCATCAAGAACCACAGCGTTGACGAGTTCTACCTGGACGAGCGATTCCCCGATGCAGCCACAGGCTTCGGAGCCTACCAGATGGGACACGCCTATAATTATAAGGTGTATTTCCGCAAGAATGGCTATTTCACCGAGCCCTTGCCGCCTGCAGGAAAGACTATTGTGCCGCCTGTCTTCATGTACCGTGCCGACGGCTTCTCGCTGGCCGAGATGTCGCGTGACACCTGCGTCGTGCCTACCCGAGCTGCCGCTGTGGATCTGAAGCTGGCCACAGAGACCAAGTTCGTGAAGGGCGGCAACCCCAACACCATCTATTTCATTGGCGAAAACATGGAAGTGCCCGAGGGTATCACCCGCAACATTGTCCGTGGAGGACAGGCCGACACCATCTTGCTGGCTGATGGCTACAACTTCTACATCCCCGAAGATATCAAGGCCAATCATATCCGCTATACCCGCACCTTCCGTCGTGGTTTCAAGGCTGCCACCCAGGACGGTTGGAACACCATGACGCTTCCCTTCGCTGTGAATAAAGTGGAGGTGACCGAGGACGAGACCACCAGACCCATTGAATGGCTGCGTCCAGGCAGCGACCGTCAGGACTTCTGGCTCATGCAGTTCGACCACCAGGATGGCAACAACCTCGTCTTCAAACCCGTCGGAGACTTCACTGCCAACCAACCCTACCTTGTGGCGGTACCACAGTCGCCTGATGACATCGGACCCGACCTCACAGGAAAGCCTGTCTCCTTCATGGCCGACAACGTCACCCTCTTGGCCAATGCACCCTCTGCCACCACCGGTATCAACTACCAGATGAACGGCATCCGCTACTTCCAGGAACTCGACAGCATCTTCGCCCTCAACACCACAGGAGCACAGTTCGAGCTGGTGGATACCACCATCCAGGCTTTCCGTGCCTATTTCTCCATCCGACGCACCAGCAACACCTCCGTTTTGGGCATCATGATCGATGCAGAAATGGATGGAATCAGCGCTCCAGACATACATGATTCCGATGCCGCAGAACGCCATATTTGGTACAACCTTTCGGGACAGCCCGTGGGGACGCCAAATCGCAAAGGATTCTTCCTCAGAAAGGGCCAGAAGTACGTCAGAAAGTAGAAAAATGTCCCAAAATGCAACAAAATAATGCTTTCTTCACAAAAAAAACTAAAAATTCTTGCCTGTTCGGAGAAAAGTCACTATTTTTGCCGCGATTTTGGTCACAAGTAAACGAGAAAGGGCATTTTTTGTCCTATAATATATATATAAGGTATATCCTGTAACAAACTAAAGTTTAACTATAATTATTTAACAATGAAAAGGAAATTTACAAACGTATTTTTCTTGGTGGCTATCAGCATAGCCGCCCTGACATCGTTCGTATCCTGTAAGGACTACGAGGCAGACCTCCGCATGGAGAACGACCTCAGCAATGCCCTCCTGAAGGACCAGCTGGCTGCTCTGCAGGCTAAGTTGACTTCTGAGGTTGCAAGACTGGAGGCCCTCCAGCAGCAGTGCGCTCAGAACTGCTCCACAGCTCGCGTGGAGATTTGGAACAACTTCGACAACTACTACAAGAAGACCGAGGTGTTCAACAAGACCGAGATCAACAACCTGCTGGGTGACTACTACACCAAGGCTCAGACCTATTCCAAGGCTGAGGTTGATGCGCTCATTGCTAATCTGGCCACCTCTGGCGCTGTTGCTGACAAGATTGATGAAGCCAAAGAAGCTGCTGATCAGGCTAAGGATGCTGTCGATGATCTGGCAGAAGAGTTGGAGAACAACTATGTGACCAAGCCCGAACTTGCTGCTAAGGTTCTCGAACTGGAAGGCAAGATTTCTGCTGCTCAGACTGCTGCTGATCAGGCTAAACAGGCTGCTGCTGATGCTCTGGCCGCTGCTCAGAATGCTCAGGCAACTGCCGATCAGGCTGTTCAGAATGCTGCTGATGCCCTCGCTGCTGCTCAGGCTGCTCAGGGTACAGCAGACAATGCTGCTGCCGCTGCTGCTGCCGCTCAGGAAGTCGCTGACGCTGCCAAGGCTCTCGCCGAATCTCTGGAACCCCGTGTGGCTGCTCTCGAAACAGCTGTTGAAGGACTCAACACCACCGTGGCTGCCATCCAGGAGGAAATGAAGAACTTCGCCACCAAGGCTCGCGTGGAAGAAGTTGCTGACAGCGCTCGCACCGCATACGCCAACGCTCAGTCTGCTCTCGAAAAGGTGGACGCTCTGCGCGAGGAGTACGAGGCTGCTAAGGCTGCTCTCGAGGCTAAGGATGCTGAACTCGCTCAGCAGATCACCGAGAACTTCGACTCCATCAACAACCGTTGCTCCATCCTGCACGACTCCATTGATATGGTTCGCGCTGAGGCTTATGCCCTGGCTCTCATTACATTGAACTATGTGGATGAAGTGGAAGAGAACCTCAACTACCGTATCGACAGCCTCGCCATTGATACACGCGAGCGCATCGCTGGTAACACCGTTAAGATTAAGGAACTGGCTAATGAGATTCAGCTCGTTGAGTTGGATATCGAGGATCTCCAGGATCGTCTCGATGCAGTGGAAGCTGACCTCGAAGACCTCAAGCCCCGCGTGGAACTCTTGGAGGACCAGGTGGATGAGATTTATGGTCTCATCGACAACCTCAACGATCGCCTCAACAAGCTGATCACCGGCATCATCGTTCAGGCTACATTCAACCCCGTCTATGGCACCTTCGCTACTCCTTGGGGTATTGAGAGCAACTTCCTCGCTGCTTACTATGGCAAGAACATCACCGGCATCGATGAGTTCCCGACCTCCACTCCCAACTACTTCTATAATGGTGAAGCTACCCTCACCGATGAGGATATTGCAGTCTTCGGCAGCAACGAAATCACTGTTGGTGACGAGAACGGTAACCTCTTCATTGACGAGGACGGCAATGCAGGTACCATCTACCTCACTGTGAATAGCGCTTCTCAGCAGGACTTCACGAACACTCAGTTCGAACTGGTTAACTCTCAGGACGAGGCTTCTCCCGTTACACTCGGCAAGCTCAAGAAGTCTGACTATAAGAAGGTCTTCGGCATCACCACACGTGCTGCTGACAATGGCTTCTATGAGGCAGAGGCTACCATCAAGTCTGACTTTGCTAAGGCTGCTCCGAAGATCAACCTCAGCCAGAACCAGGTGAAGGAAATCCTCAGCGACATCAAGGCTAACGCCTCCAGCCCGAGCAAGATCAACTTCGCCAACATCGCCGGCGCTGTCTATAAGGCTGCTACCAGCGACATCCTGCCCGCTTACGGTATTAAGGCTCCTTGGACCGACTCCGCAGGTGACCACGCTGTCTATTCCGCATACAATGTGGCTGCTACAGCTATCAAGCCCCTCTCCTTCGCATTCCTCAGCGACATCAATCCTCAGCGTGTTCCTGGTCTGGATCGCATCGAGAACTTCGTTGGTTCCTTCATTGACGGTATCAACATCTCTATTCCTACCTTCAACATTAATAACCTCCAGGCTCCCACCATCGAGCATATCACTCTGGAATCCCTGGATGAGAACATGATGGGTAACTTCATCGTTGAAATGAAGCTTGATACCACCATCACCGTTCCCGGAAGATGGGTGAACCCGGTTATTGATCCTATTAAGGTTCAAGTTAATGGTCGCTGGATTGAAGCTCCTTATGTTGAAGTGGAGATTCCGCAGGTTGATCCCGAACCACAAGATGTCTATATCTCCTTCTATGATGAGGTTTCTGGCAACTGGGTTGAAGGATGGACAACAATTGATCTTGACCCGATTGATGTTGATCAGCCTTATGTCTTTATCGATGACATTTGGGTTCCTGGCTCCACTCAGTGGATTTATCCCAATGTGAATCCCATTTGGATTGATGAAACCAGCGTTCATCTCTTGATGACCCGTAAGGTTGACCTCCGTGATGCTGTTCACCAGCTCTACGATAAGATGACGACTCCTATCGCCAATGTCAACCAGATGATTGACGACATGAACAGCTTCTTGGATAATGTGAACGATGCTCTCCAGGAACTGAACAAGGTGAACCAGCTCAACCAGCAGATTGAGGACACCAAGCAGAGCTTCAAGGATAAGCTTGCCTCCTATCTGGATGCTATCAACAACAGACTCCTGCCGTTCCTGACTCCGAGTCGTTACCTCCAGCCCATTCTGCTTGGCGAGAGCAACGGTAGCGCTCTTCTCCTCAGCCAGGCTGTCACCAATCCTACTAAGGTTAGCAGCACTTCCATCTCATTCATCCCGACGACTTTGAACGCCGAGATCTTCTCACCGGCTTACAAGAAGTGGGTGGCTGTAACCGATGTCTTCACCGCAGACCGTTCCGCCAGCGCTAAGGGTGGTAACGCTGCTTGCCAGGCTGCTCGCAGTGCTGCCAACGCCGGCAAGATGAACAAGGTTCTCGATGGCAACAAACGTCGTGTGTCCACAACCCTGAAGCAAGGTTACATCTATGAGATCTCCTACCAGGCAATGGACTACAGCGGCTACGTTAGCGCTAAGAAGTACTATGTCAAGGTGAAGTAATCAAGAGAGTTATTGTCTAAATTGTCTAATCTAAAAAATTCTATATAAAGTATGAAACTGAAAAGAATTCTGATGTCAACACTGGTTGCTCTGGGTCTCTGTGCTACTGCACAGGCCCAGCAGCCCCAGACCCAGGAAGTCTTTGATCCACATTGGTATGTTCAGATTCAGCCCCTCGGCGCTCAATATACGCTGGGTGAAGTGGATTTCAGCGACCTGATTTCCTATAATGTTCAGGCTGCCGTCGGCTACCAGTTCAACCCCTATATCGGCTTGCGCCTGGGTGTGAACGCTTGGCAGAGCAAGGCTGGTTTGGACACCAAGATCCTTGCCAACAACCAGTGGAAGTGGAAGTATGTGGCTCCCGCTCTCGATGTTACTTTTGACCTCACCAACATGTTGATGGGTTACAAGTATGATCGTCCCTTCAACCTCGGTCTCTTCGCAGGTGCCGGTCTCAACATCGGCTTCGACAACGATGAGGCTACCAATGTGCTGAATGCTTGGAAGAATCAGTATGGAACCACCGAAATGGGCTCTCAGTCCATGGAATACACTTGGACTGGTACTGAGCTCCGCGGCTTCGGCCGTCTCGGTCTCACTGGTGACTTCCGCATCAACGACATGTTCACTGTTGGTCTGGAAGTGGCTGCCAACGCTCTCTCCGACAAGTACAACAGCAAGAAGGCTGGTAACCTCGACTGGTACTTCAATGCCCTCGCTGGCGTGAAGATCAACCTCGGTCAGACACACCATCCCGAAGCTATCAAGGGTGCTGCCGCTCCTCAGATTATCCACCGCGTGGATACCATCTATGTCAAGCAGCAGGTTCCTGCTCAGCGCAACAACGTGGCTCCTGCCACCGCTGCTGCTCAGTCCAGCGTCGCTCCTCTGCGTCGTGACATCTTCTTCACCATCCGTGCTACCCAGGTCGCAAGCCAGGAGAACAAGGATAAGGTTAAGGAAGTGGCTGACTACCTCAAGAAGTATCCCAATGCCAAGGTTTCTGTCACCGGTTATGCCGACAAGGGCACTGGTAACGCCACCATCAACACCAACCTCAGCCAGAAGCGTGCTAAGGTCGTGGCTGACATCCTGAAGAACCAGTATGGCATCGATGCTTCCCGCATCACCGTGGACTACAAGGGTCACAACGAGCAGCCGTTCGCCGAGAACGACAAGAACCGTGTCACCATCTGTATCGCCCAGTAAGGCGTTTCCAGGTCTTGACAATCGTCTGACTCATCACTGAACAAGTCCTGCTTCACGCTGCACAAGTCAAGTACTTGTCAAGGTGTGAAGCAGGACTATTTTTCAATTTTCTTTCCCTCAAAGCCAAATCATAATATGAAGAAGATTAGCATCTTTTGGATGATGATGTGTCTGTTTGGCATTACTGCACAGGCACAACTCACCAACGACGGCTTCTATCGCGTGAAGAATGTGAAGACTGCACGCTATATCAGCATTATCGACAATAAGGGAAGTATAGATGTGGCTTCCACTCAAGCCGACCTCGGAGCCATTCTCACCTATAAATATTTTGAAACCGTGGCCGCTGACCCTGGTTCCATCATCTACTTTAAGAAGATGGGATCAGAGTGGGATTTGATCGGTCAGGGTACCAGCGTGTATGATATGGTGGGAATTACCATTCAGGTGATAGACCTCGGCCACAATATGTACCGCGCTTTCAAGTCAGCGAGTGGTGTCTCTCGTTACCTCTTTGACTTGGACAACGTCAACCGTGATGTGGGCAAAGTGCTCACGACAGGTCAGCTCAACTCTGGAACAGCCAACTGGTACATCATCCCCGTGGCTGATGCTGATGAACAGTATCTGGCCGTGACGCCAGACGTGAAGGTTGGAGATTTTTATTACACCACCAGTTACACTTCCTATGGCTATACGTTCAATAATGCCTCCTCCAAGGCTTACTACATTGACAAAATTGATGGTGGTGCAGCGCTTTGGAAAGAAGTCGTCGGAGAAGTTCCTCCCGCCACTCCCGTGATTATTCAGAGCAATTCCAATGACTTGACCGCCAATAAGATTACTCCGAAACTCACGACACCCACCAGTGTCTCTGGCAACAAGCTCTCGGGTACTTATTTCTGTAGCGGCGTACAGTCCCACGTTAATCGTGTGGAGTTCAATCCTTCCACGATGCGCGTCTTAGGACGACTTTCAGACGGTTCTCTGGGCTTCATCAAGGCGGCAGATCTTCAGTACATCCCTCATAATACTGCTTGGATCAACGTTCCCGCCAACTCTCCCGATGAGATCAAAATCATGAATGAGGAAGAGTATCAGCAATATAAAGAACAGGAACGCTTGAAGACACCCGTCACGCTGACAGCTGTCAACCTGACCCGTGAGTATGGTGAAGAGAATCCAGAACTGCGCTATACCGTTCGTGGAACGCTCATCGGCGGTGAACCCGAACTCTCGTGTGAAGCCACACCGCGTTCTCCCGTGGGTGTTTATCCGATTGTTGTCTCCCGTGGTACCATCCAGAATCTCACTCCGGAGCTTGTGAACGGCACCCTCACCATCACCAAGGCTCCATTGACTATCAAGACAAAAGATTATACCCGCCAGTACGGCTTAGCTAATCCCGAGGTGGAACTCTTCTACGAAGGCTTCAAGAACGGTGAAAACTACCGTGCACTGCCACCCACCACGGTGACCATCAATGCTGATAAGACGTCTTCACCGGGTGAATATGACATTGTTCTCTCCGAGACCACAAGCCAGAACTATGAGATTACCCATCAGAACGCCAAGCTCACCATCACACAGGCACCCCTGGTAATCTCTGTGGGTGACTACTTCCGTGAGTATAACGAACCGGATCCTGTCTTTGAGATTAATTATACCGGTTTCCGTAACTATGAGACAGCAGCTAATCTCACCAAGAGACCCACGGCAAAGGTGCAAGGCGACACCTCCAACGAGGCTGGTGGAACCTATCCCATCATTGTCTCTGGTGCAGAGAGCCCCAATTACTTCATCACCTACAAGAACGGCTCGCTTACCGTCGGCAAATATGACGGAATCCAGGATGTCACCTTGGATGGAACCGCTGAGGTCTATACCCTCTCGGGTGCTCGCGTGTTCAATAATGGAAACGCGAATGGACGTCTGCCAAAGGGCATTTATGTCATTAAAGGCAAGAAAATTGTGGTGAGATAATTCAGACTCCCTCGGATTCTCTTTTTTTAACACGGAAAGTGCAAAAATGAGCACTTTCCGTGTTTGCTTTTTGCGCTCTTTTGGCCTTTTAAGCGACATTTTCCCCCTAATCAAGGGGTTTTAAGGTTTTTTTACCACCCTTTTTGCTCCTTGTTAAAAAATATTTTGTAATATTGCAGCCTAAAAGTCCAACTAACTATGGAAATTGCACGTCGATTTAAATATATCATCATATCCGTTATCGCCTTCCTGGTGGTAGGCTTTTATGGCTTGGTGACCTTCAACCTCTCCTTCATGGGACCGGTGGCCAATGCGCTCCGTAACTTCTCCATGACGGATATCTACTACCAGATTCAGCAGAGTGTGGGCGTGGCGGACACCTGCCGCTTTATCACCATTGTGGATATGACAGACCTGCCCAATCGCGAGTTCATAGCAGCCGGATTGCAGGATATCATGGATTATGAGCCCAAGGCTGTCGGCATCGATATAGTCTTTGAAGGATTGAAGCCCGACACTGCCAGTGATATGTGGTTGATGGATATTGCCAAGAACTATCCGCAGATTACCTGGTCCTTCAAACTGATGGACTTCGATCCCACAGATCAAGACTATAAAGGTGAAGTCCACAGCTTCTTCGCTTGGGAGGCGGCACCCAAGGAGGGCTTCACCAATATGCCGCGAGACCTGTACGAGGGTGTGAAACGTCAGACCCCAGTGGGACGCAGCCTGAATGGGGAGATGGTGACATCATGGGTCAATTCTGTTTCTGACACATACGCCGGTGAACAAATTATGCCGATTACCAAGAAAGACATTAATATCAATTTCCGTCATGCTGAGTTCCCGTGCCTCCATGCTTCAGAAGTCGTGGATCATCCTGAACTCATCAAGGATCATATTGTGCTCTACGGTACCATGAAGGAAGAGACCGATATGCATTATTGTCCGCTCGGTAAAATTGCAGGAGTGGAATTGCTGGCCTACGCCGTCAAGACCATCGTCACCGGTACTAACTTGAAATACCTGCCCACGTGGTTTACCATTCTCATGTCACTTCTCATCGTGGCATTTACCTCCTGGTTGATTGCCCACTATGGACGTTGGGCCAACTCGCATATTAAGAACGATTACTGGCGAACCTTTATGACTTCGGCCATTGTCACTGGTTTTATCACCTTTGTGTGGATGGCCTTCCTCACTTATATCGGTTTCATCGTCTTTGCCCTCTTCTCGGTCAGTGTGAACTTTGGTTGGGCATTCTCCGGTATTGCCTTCCGTTTCACTGCAGAGAATTTCTATAAAGTATTCTTCGAGCCAAATCGACAATAAAAATCACATCAATATGAGAAAGAGAACCTTCATCCTTTGCGTACTGACCGCACTGGCACTCATTGCCACACGCCTGTCAGCCCAGACCTACACCGTTTACCGTGTCATTGGTAAAGTCACTGTACAGACACCAAGAGGCGACAAACCCGTCAAACCTGGAGATTGTCTGACGGCCAACGCCAATGTCACCATTCCCTACAACGGACAGATTCAGCTCATCGACAGCCAGAGCAGCAAGAAAGTGGTTTTGAAGACTCCCGGATCGGGAAAGATTACTACCCTCTCCAAGGATAACCGCAATAGCATCACCGACCTCACGGGACAGTACCTTAATTATATTATTGCCCAAATCAGTGATGGCGGTAAATCCACTCGGATGGAACACTCCGATGTGGCTACTGTCACCCGCACTATGCAGGTGGCCAAGAAACCGTTGGACGAAGACGACGAATGGGATTTGGAAGCCGAGTTCGACAGCTTCAGTGAAGAGGTGACCAATGAATATGAAGCCTTCCGTGACGAGGTGAACAAGGAATATGCGGAGTTCATCAAGACCGGATGGAAGAACTTTGAGAGCACCCCCGGAACCCCGCGTCCCAAGGACGAGCATGTGGCACCTGTGGTCAAACAGCGCACCAGCAGTGATCAGCCGACCACAGCCAGCTTCTTCCGCAAGCACAAGAAAGTGGTGAAGATGGAAGAACCCAAGCCGCAGCCCACTCCCATTGCTCCCATCCGTGAAACCCCAGTGGAGGTGCCGGAGACACCTGTTGCCCAGACGCCAACAGCCGGAGAAGCACCAGCTGCCGGTACCGTGTCGGCCAGCGTTTGGGGAACGACGTTCACGGTGCGCTTCAATCCCGCGGACAAACTACATCTGCCCGATATACAGCCCAACACCCTCTCCGAGGCGTGGAAGAAACTGGCCACAAAGAATTACAACAACCTGATTCGTGACTGCATGGACCTGCGCTTCGAGCATCATCTGGGAGACTGGGCCTACTTGCAGATGCTGAAACAGATTGGTATCGCTTGTATGGGCGAGGGCAATGAGGCCACCCTGCTGATGGCCTACGTCTATTGTCAGTCCGGTTACCGCATGCGTCTCTGCCGTGACGGTCAGAAGCTGTTTATGCTGTTCGGCAGTGAACATTACATCTATGATCAGGACTATTTCAGCATTGACGGTTTGTTCTTCTATCCCTTTGAGTGTGAGGCCGGCAGTATCTCCATCTGCAATGTCCCTTACCCCGATGAGCAGTCGATGTCCCTGGCTATGCATGAGCAACAGCTCTTTGACCTCGATCCCACTGCCGTGCGCACCATTGTCTCGGAACGTTTCCCCGGTGAGAAACTCACCTACAGCGTCAACCAGCACCTGATCGATTTCTACAATCATTATCCCACTTCCACCCTGAACGATGATTTCATGACACGTTGGGCGATGTATGCCAACACGCCTATGGATGAGAACGTCAAGGAACAGCTCTATCCTGAACTGAAGAAACAGTTGGAAGGAATGACCCAGTTGCAGGCCGTTAACAAGTTGCTCAACTGGCTACAGACAGGTTATGAGTATCGTTTTGACGAGGAAGTCTGGGGGCAGGACCGCGCTTTCTTTGCAGAGGAAACGCTCTACTATCCCTACTGTGACTGTGAAGACCGTGCCATTCTGCTGTCACGCCTGATTCGTGATTTGGTGGGTCTGAAGTGCGTGTTGGTCTATTACCCTGGACACTTGGCAATGGCCGTGCACTTTGATGAGCCCGTCTCGGGTACCTATTATACATTGGACGATGAGCGTTACTACGTATGTGACCCGACCATCGTTGGTTGGGGAGCACCTGTTGGTGAGTGCATGGAACAGTTCCAAGACTGCACCGATGTCAGCCTCATTCTCCTGAATAACCAGTAATTAAGTTGCCATGTTCAGAAAAATCGTAGCTCTTTTATTCGGCTCACTGTTGGCTGTGCCACTCACAGCACAAGAAATGTCTGTGGTGAGCTTCCGCCTCTTGGAAACCGACTTGACGGCTAACACCCGTGGCACCTCGGAGATGGACCAGAATGGTGAAACGGCCGCACTCATCAAGATTGTCACCCTGGAACGTGGCTTCAACTTCGACGGCGGCTCCCTCGGTATCGTGGGAACCAAGGAGAAGCCCGGTGAACTCTGGCTCTATGTACCTCGTTATGCACAGCGCCTCACCATCAGCCATCCCAACTTTGGCGTGCTCCGCAACTATTCCTATCCTGTCACGGTGGAAGGTGGTCGCACCTATGAGATGCTGATAGATATAGGTACGGGACGTTATGCCACCATCTCGGGAACGGTGGCCAATTCAGATATCGTCATTGACGGGGAGTTTGTAGGCAAGTCTCCCATCTACAACCGTTACTTAGGGTATGGCAAGCACTCCATCACAGCCACCAATAACCGCTTTGAGGGTACCGACACTGTCTATGTGACCACCGTCAAGGAAGGTGCCAAGAAAGAGAACCTCATCTTCAACGTGGAGATGCGCGACATGAGTGACCACTATGGTGATATCAATGTCACCGTGGATGGAAATGCCGACATCTTCTTCCAAGGTCAGAAGGTGGGAACCGGACAGTGGCAGAGTCAGTTGCGTGAAGGCAAGTACATCCTGGAGACCCACAAAGCCAACTGTGACTCCGTGAAGACCGCTTTCACCGTGACCGCCTTGAAGGAGAATGTGGTGAAAGCCACACCGCCAACGCCCCACACCGGTTACCTTAATATTTATACGCGTCCGCGCAACCTCACCGCCCTCTTGGACGGCCGCACGCCGGTGGATCTGACCGAGGCACAGTCTGTGCCTGTGGGAACCCACGCCTTGGAGTTCAGCCGCAAAGGTTATGTCAGCCAGACGCGCGAATTCAATGTGGAGCGCTACCAGATTACTGCCGACACGGTGACGCTGGAACGCATCAACTATGTGAAGCCCACTTGTTTCTACTTCGGTGCCGCCTACACCATTCGTTCCATGGGCGGCCCCACGGGTATCGTGGGTTATACCTACAAGAATCATGACCTCCAGGCCAGTTACACCTTCGGCACTGGCGCTTCGGATGATATCTATTGGTGGGACAGCGCCACCGATCCCACCAGCAGCACCCGTTTAGGTGCGGTGAACTACAAGATGAGCTCCATCGCCCTGAAGTACGGTTATCAGTTCCGTCTCTTCACCCGCTTCGGCATCCTCCCGCAGTTGGGCTTTATGCAGAACCGTCTGCAAGCCAATCTGGTGGATGGCACCGAGAAGTATGGCGACGGCGCCACGTCCTTCTGCCTGACCTTGGGTGCCAAACTGTTGATGGTGCCTTTCCAGCACTGTTACATCTTTGCCTCTCCAGAATATGCCTTCCCGCTGAGTAAGGACAATGCCTTCCAGAGCATTGCCAAGACGGCCGACCTGAATGCAGGCGGCTTCGCTGTTCACATCGGCGTGCTGGCAAACTTCTAAATATAAAATAGAAAGACTATGAAAAAGATTCTTCCTTTATTCATGATAGCTGTGGTGGGTGCGCTGGCGCTGACTGCTTGTAGCGGCGACGACCCTCAGGGCACTCCTTCCAAGGAACTGTTGGACGTGAACCCCGACAAGGTCATTGATGCCAACAGCATCACAGACACCATCGCGGTGAAGGCCAACTGCCGTTGGACGGTGGATCTGGTCAAAGGCTGGGACGACCTGGTGCTGAGTACCCACGAAGGCAGCGGCAACGGGGCCATTCGTCTGGATATGCAGAAAAATGCCCAGACCACGACCCGCGAAGGCGTGCTGCGCGTGGTCAGTAACACGGGTGTCATCATCAAGACGGTGAATGTCAAACAAAGAGGTATTGACCCTTACATCGAGGTGAGCAAGACCGCTATTGAGGAAACTTTCGAGGGCGGAGAGCAGATTGTCACCATTCGCAGTAATGCCGAATGGGAAATCTTCTCCGATGGCATGCCAGGCTTCCATTGCAGTACCACAGAAGGTAACGGCAATGGCTCTGTCAGCTTCACCACAGATCCCAATCCATACGAGGAAGAACGCACTTCAGTCTTCACGATTCAGTCCAAGAACGATGGCGTGTCCCGTCTGGCCAGCGCCACCGTCGTCATTACCCAGAAACCCCGCACCATCGAAATCAGCGTGCAGCCGCAGGATGTCATCTCCGTGGTGGCCGACGGCGGAACGCACGTCATTGCCGTGACTTGTACAGACAACTGGGTGGTCACGGGAGGTGCCGACGGCTTCACCTGTGATGTCCAGGGCGGTGAGAAGAATGGCCAGGTCCGCATCACCGTGGCAGAGAATATGTATGAGACAGAGCGCACCGCCACCTTCGTCTTCACCACCGTGGGTACCTCAGCCGACAAGTCGGCCAGTGTCACCCTGCGTCAGGACGGTAAACAAGTCACGTTGGCCACCTCCGTGGGCAGTCTCATGGCACAGGCTATCGGTGGCAGCTATCAGATTCCCGTGCTCTGTAATGCCGCTTGGTGGGCCACCTCTTCTGCCAGCTGGTTGAATGTGGAAACAGCGCAAGGCGAGGGAGACGGTGCCGTGTCACTGAACTGTGAACAGAACACCCAGACCACGACCCGCTCTGCGGTGGTCACCATTATGGCGGGCAGTCATCAGCAGTATGTGACCACTGTGACCGTGGAACAGCGTCCCGGTGCAGCACCCTCCGTCCAGCAGACGGTAGTCAGCGAAGTGAGCAAGTACAGTGCCGTTGTTTCCTTTGGTTACCAGAGCAGTACATCGGTCGTCAGCGAGTATGGCGTCTGCTTCGCCACCCATGAGAATCCGACCGTCAACGACGGCAAGGTCGCTCGCAGTGGCAACGACACCGGCAACGATGTGACCTTTACCCTGTCCAACTTAGAGTCCGGAACGATGTATTTCGTCCGTCCTTTTGCCCGCAATGCCACGGGCATCACCTACGGCGAACAAGTCAGCTTCACCACGGCAGGCAAGATGCCGGGTGACGATGATAATCCAGACCCGCAGTATTGAGCTGATCTCTCAACCTCACAACCTCAAGACCTCACAACCTTAAAATAGTATAGATATGAAAGGTTTAAGACATATACAGTTGCTGCTGGCTTCCTTCTTGATGACAGCGTTGCCGTTGCACGCACAGACTTATACTTTTGACTTCTCTGCCGAGGAGATTCCCAATCAACAGACCTCCGTGGAACTGTCTAATGGCTCGTCTTTCAATCAGGGCGCAGTAACGTTGACCATCACCTCTGAAGACAACGAGTCCTCACCGGGTACGATTTACCAATCTATGATTAGTTCGGGGACATACCTGTCTGTGAATCAGGGCTCCATCCTTACCTTCCAACCGAACGATGTTAGCTCCACCATTACTTCCGCTACGGTGATTATGAACTCTGGAGCCACCATGACTTTTACGCCCGACCACGGTATCTTGAACCTCGTTAGTGGCGATGAATATGTTTGGGAAGGTGAACCCATGGAGAAGCTGTACTTCATGACGGGTGATGCCACGGAAGTATTGTCTCTTTCAGTGACCGTAGCCACCGCTGTGAATCCTCCTTCGCAGGAAGAGATGGTTGCCTATATTCAGGCAGCTGTGCACACCACGGTGACTGCCACAGATGCCATGTTGGAGTTTAACGGGGAAGGCTTTGAAACACTTCAGAATGTGCTGAATACCTATTACCCAGAAGGTTATCCGCTGGATGAGATACCTTTCACTTTCGGCGCTGTGAATATGTCTTTCACTGGCGGTGCCGCGGTAATCCGTTTGTCTGTCAGTGGTGGAATTGAGATAGGTTCCATGGGAGCCTATAACCTGCGACTGACTTCCGCTTCCACCTTGTCGGAGTTGGTCTTTGTTCCGGGCGAAGGCAGTGCTGAATCGATGGAGGCTGCCGGCTGCTATCCTTCATTGGGCAGCGGTACGGGCAATGCCGGTTCCTTCTCGGGCAACCAATGGAACGGTTCGGCTTCTGACCTGCAGATTGCGATGCCAGTTACTGCTCCTTCATTCACGGCTCTCCACGCTTTCTATTCTGCTACTTTGATTCAGGCCGCTGAGCCGATAGCCAACTATGATGAGATTTCCCATATCCTGACCCTCTCTACCACAACGGACGGTGCCAGCATCTATTATACCCTTGACGGTACGGAACCCACCACAGCCAGTACCCTCTATGAAGGGCCAATAGTATTGACAGAGAATGTCTATCTGCGTGCCATTGCCGGTGGTGACGGCTTTGAGAGTTCGGCCATTATGGATTTCCAGAATGGAGAATTCATGGTTGAGGACATTGCGTTCTCCTACGACTACCAGACCCGTCTGATGTCGCTGACCAGCACCACACCCTTCGTCTCCATCTTCTATACCTTGGACGGCACAGAACCTACAGACACCGTGAATGCCATCCGTTATACTGCGCCTTTCCTCATCAACAGTGCCGGTGACTTCCAGCATGACCTCCAGGCTTTTGGTCAGCGCAGCGGCTTTGCCGCTTCCAACGTCACGATCTTCACCCGTGAAGGTCACATCACTGCCGAGCCTCAGTTCAGCCGGACAGACAATACAGTGACAATCACTTGTGAAGATGCGGGTGCCATTATCTATTACAGCCCGGATGCAGGTGACCTGCCCACCACGCTTTATGAGTCACCCGTGTTGTTCACGGAGAACGCTCCGAGCGGTTATATGCAGGCGCAGGCTGTGGCTCCGGAAAAGGTTCCTTCCAACATCGTCACCTACGCAGTTGACTGGTTCAAGTGTGAGAACGTCACCTTCACCTTTACAGACAACAAGTTGGCGATGGAAAGTCCCAGCACGGCCGACGGTGCCACCATCTATTACACCCTCGGTGATGTGCCATCCGACACCAGCTCCGTCTATACGGCCCCCATCACTCTGCAGCAGGGAGCTGTGGTCAAGGCCATCGCACTGAGAGCGAATTGGATGGATTCCGAAATCACGGTCTTTAATCTGGCCGACCATCAGGCAGTCGCACCCTCCATCACCATGGAAGGCGGTCAGATCTCCTTCGCCAGTGCCAGTGAGGGTACCACTGTGGCTTACCTCCTCTCGGCCACGCAGCTGTCCTTGACCACCTACGAGCAGATTCTGGCCGCTTATACTGCTGCCGTCGCTGCCCGCGAAGAGCAGATGGCCGCCAACAATATTGACTTGCCGGAAGTGCAAGGCGGTGAACTCACAGACCTCAGCGTCGGCATCAATCCCACCTATAACGGTTATCTCTATGCTGCCGCCAAGAGCAGCAGCCTGGCCTCTTCGCCAGTGGTGATGCAGACAGTGACGGGTGTGCAGGCTGCGGCACCGGTCTTCAACTATGCTAACCTGCGCCTGGCCATCACCTCCGCCTCACCGGCTGCTGCCATCTACTACACCCTTGACGGCACCACGCCCACAGCGCAGTCCACGGCCTATACCGCTCCCTTCGAGCTGACCGCTGATGCCACTGTGAAGGCCATTGCCATCAATGCTTCCATCTATGACGATTCCGAGGTGAGCACCTACGACTTCGTGCTGGCCGACCATGTGACTGCCACACCGGAGTTCAGCTTTGCAAACGCTCGTCTGACCATCACTTCGGCCACGATGGGAGCCAAAATATACTATAATGTAGATGCAGCGGAAGATCCCGACACCACCAGCACGCCTTACACTGCTCCCCTGGAACTGGACGGCAACGTGACTGTGAAGGCTGTGGCCATCGCTCAGGGTTACTATCTCTCTGGTGTCAATGAGTATGTGGTGACGGAATTCCAGTGTGACACCGTGGCCTACGTATATGACGACCTTCAACTCTCGCTGTTCACTACTACTGAGGGTGCCACCATCTATTACACCACTGACGGCACCGTGCCCACTACCAGCAGCACCGTTTACTCAGCACCGCTGAACCTCACCGCTGACTGCACCGTCCGTGCCATCGCCGTGCGCACGGGCTGGACCACCTCACAGGTTTCTGTTTACCATTTCGTGTTGGCAGAGCACACCGTGGGAACACCTCAGTTCGCTCGCAACGGTACCCAACTCACCATTACTTCTGCCACGCCCGACGCGCATATATACTATAATGTAAATGCTGATGCAGATCCAGACAACAACGCCACGCTTTACTCCGAACCGATTACCCTGGACGGCAATGTCACCGTGAAGGCCATTGCCTACAAGGATGGTATGTTCACTTCTGCTGTCAACACCTACATCGCCAGTGAGTTCCAGTGTGATACCGTGACCTTCGACTATAACGCCCTGAAGCTGACGCTGGCCACCACCACTGCCGATGCTGCCATCTATTACACGATGGACGGCACCGTGCCCACCACCGCCAGCACCGCCTATACCGCTCCCATCAGCCTGACGGCCAGTTGCACGGTGAAAGCCATCGCTGTGCGCACGGGTTGGACCACCTCTGATGTCAGCACCTACATTTTCGTGGCCTCTGATTACACCGTGGCCACACCGGAGTTCGCCTTTGCGGACAGCAAACTGACCATCACCTCCGCCACGCCCAATGCTGAAATCTATTACCTCATTGATGACGGATTGTCCGCCACCGCTCCGCAGGATCCCGACCAGAACAGTTTACATTACACCGAGCCCATCGTTTTGGAAGGCAATGTGACGGTTCGCGCCAGAGCCTATGCCACAGACTTGCTGCCCTCCGCTGTCAACACCTACATCGCCAGTGAGTTCCAGTGTGACACCGTGGCCTTTGCCTACGACGCCTTGAAGCTCACCCTCACGTGTGCCACCGACGGTGCCACCATCTATTACACGTTGGATGGCACTACCCCCACCACTTCATCGTCTGTCTATACGGCTCCGTTACCGATGAGTGCTGACTGCACGGTGAAGGCCATGGCCGTTCGTCAGGGTTGGACCAACTCTTTGGTGAGCAGTTATACGTTCGTGGCAGCCGACTACACCGTGGCTGAACCCGTGGTGATTCGCAACGGTGATTACCTCACTATCTCCTCTGCCACGGAAGGTGCCACCTTCTATTACACCACCAACGGTGCCACTCCCACGACCAACGATACCCCCTACACGGCACCCTTCATTCCTACGGCCAACGGCACACTCAATATCCTTGCCACCGCCACAGGACTTTTGCCGTCATACACAGAATACACGGTCAACTGGCTGACTACTTCTGTCGTGCTCTTCTCCTATTCCTATCCTAACTTGACAATGACCACGGCCAGCACGGGTGCCAAGATCTACTATACCTTGGACGGTTCAGAACCCGACACCCTTTGCACCGTCTATACCGAACCCATCGAGATTCTGCAGAACACCACTGTCAAGGCCATCGCCAAGCGTCCGGGCTACAACCAGTCTGCTTCCACCTCATACGATGTGAATATCGATGCTAGCACCACCGCTGCACCCGTGATAGCACGGGAGGGCAGCACGGTCATCATCACCTCTGCCACCGTCGGCGCTGACATTTATTACACCGAGGACGGCACCACGCCCACCACTGCCTCCACGCTTTATACCGAAGCCATCACCCCCACGCGGAACGAGACCATCCAGGCTTTGGCCGTGGCCAGCGGTATGGCACAATCTGCGGTTACCACCTTCGAGGTGGATTGGTTCAAGTGTGAGCCCGTCACCTTTGCTTACGAGAATCGCACCGTCGTCCTCTCTTCTGCTACTCCAGGTGTGGCCATTCGTTACACCCTTGACGGCACAGCACCCACGGCCCAGAGCCCGGCCTACACCGCTCCGCTCTCGCTGACCGCTAACACCACTGTCACCGCCATCGCCCTGCGTTCGGGTTACACGGATTCAGAGAGTACCTCCTACGACTTTGTGCTGGCTGATCACACCGCTGCCACGCCGCAGTTCAATCGTGAGGGCAACACGTTGACCATCACCACAGCCACAGAAGGTGCCGACATCTATTACACCACCGATGGCTCCGACCCGACGGCACAATCCACTCTTTACACCGCTCCCGTCACCCTCGATGGAAATATGACGGTGAAGGCCATCGCCATGCGCTCAGACCTGTTCAACTCTGCTGTGGCCAACTTCAGCAGCAATGACTTCCAGGTGGCTGTCGTGGAGTTTGCCTACACCAATCTCCGTCTGTCGATGACCACCGCTACAGAAGGTGCCACCATCTATTACACCACCGACGGCACCGTGCCCACCACCACCTCCACCGCTTATACCGCTCCCATCGAGCTGACGGCGGACTGCGTGGTTCGTGCCATCGCCGTGAGGGAAGGTTGGACACCCTCTGCGGCTGCCACCTACGCCTTCACCTTGGCCGCTGTCACCGTGGCAACGCCTCAGTTCAGTCGTCAGGGTAACGAGCTGCTCATCACCACCACCACTTCCGGTGCCACCATCTATTACACCACCGACGGTACCGACCCGACGGCACAGTCCACCGCCTACACCAATCCCGTCCAACTCAGCGGAAACGTGACGGTGAAAGCCATCGCCCTGAAGAGTGATATGTATCCCTCTGCCATCGGTACATACGTCGCCAGTGAGTTCAAGGTGGCCGACGTGACATTCACCTACGCCAACCTGCGGCTCACCATGAGCACCGCCACGCCCGATGCCACTATTTACTACACCACCAATGGTACCACGCCCAACACCACTGGCACCGGTAACACGAAGGTTTATTCCGAACCCATAGAGCTGACCGCTGACAGTAAGGTGCGTGCCATCGCCGTGCGCCAGAACTGGCAGAACTCCGAGGTCACCGCCTACGACTTCTTCCTGGAAGATGTCACCGTGGTGAAACCGCAGTTCAGCCGTAATGGCAACCAGCTTTTCATCACCACCACGACGTCAGGTGCTACCATCCATTACACCTTGGACGGCACCGAACCCACCACTGAGAGTCCTTCCTACACTGGTGCCATCCAGTTGGACGGCAACGGTGTGGTACTCGCTATGGCGGTGGCCGAAGGCTTCTATCCTTCTGCACTGAGCGAGTATCAGGTCAACTGGTTCAAGGTGGCCGATGTGGACTTCTCCTTCAACAACCTGCACCTGACCATGAGCACGACGACGCCTGGAGCCACCATCCATTACACCATCAACGGCACCACGCCCAACGCCCAGTCCCCAGTCTATCAGCAACCCATCGAGCTGACAAGTGACTGTGTGGTGCAGGCCGTCGCCATGCGTCAGAACTGGCAGGATTCAGAGGTCTCTTCCTACGAGTTCAGCCTCAGCAATGTCACCGCAGAGAGTCCCGTTATCAGCCGTGAAGGAAACCTCGTGACCATCACGAATATCACCGAGGGCACCACCGTTTATTACACCTTGGACGGCTCCGTGCCCACCACCGCTTCTCAGGTCTATTCGGCACCCATACAGGTGACGCAGAACTACACCATCCGTGCGATGGCTACCGGCCCGAACTTCAACCCCTCACCCGTCGTGAGCTACACCGTTGACTGGTTCCAGACCGAGCGCGTGGAGTTTGCCTATCACGAACTCTACTTAGAGATGTACACCTCCACCGCCAACGCCACCATCTATTACACCACCGACGGCAGCTATCCCAGTGAGGAAAGCCAGGTCTATACCGACCGCATCATGCTCACGGCCGACTGTGACGTCCGCGCCATCGCTGTGCGTCAGGGTTGGAAAACGTCCGACGTGACGCTCTATCACTTCAATCGCGCCGCTGTCACCGCTCCCACGCCGCAGTTCTACCGCAACGGCAACCAGCTCTCCATCACTGCGGGCGTGCAGGATGTTCAAATCTTCTATACCACAGACGGCAGCGAGCCCACGGAGGCTTCCATGGAATATACCGAACCCATCCTACTCACCGAGAACGGCACCATCCGTGCCATCGCCCTGAACGAGCACTTCTACTTCCCCTCCGCCGTCAGTGCCTACACCGTGGATTGGTTCCAGGTTTCCGGCGTGGAGTTTGCCCTGGATGGCCTGAAACTCACCATGAGTACGCCCACTCCTGACGCCGCCATCTATTACACCATCGACGGCACCATTCCCGACCAGAGTTCAGCGCCCTATGTGGCACCGCTGACACTGACGGCAGATGCCGATTTCCGTGCCATCGCCTATCGTCAGGGCTGGAACCCCTCGGCTGTGAGCCTCTTCCACTTCAACCGTGACGCCCACACCGCTCCCGCTCCTCAGTTCCGCAGAAATGGTAATGTGCTGTCCATCAGTACAGGTGTGACAGATGTGACGGTCTATTACACCCTGGACGGCAGCGAGCCCACCTCTTCCAGCCAGATGTACACCGAACCCATTCAGCTCACCCGCAACGGTGTGGTGCGAGCCATTGCCTTGGGTAGCAACTACATGGCTTCTGCCATCTCGCTCTATCAGGTGGATTGGTTCCGTGTCTCCAGCGTGGAATTCATGTTGGAAGGTCCTGAACTGGTACTCCACACGGCTACACCGGATGCCACCATCCGTTATACCCTGGACGGTTCGGCACCTGTGGCCACCAGCACCGCCTACACCCATCCGCTGTTGCTCACGCAGGACACTGATGTTCGCGCAGCTGCTTTCTTGGACGGCTGGACCACTGCCGAGGCTTCCATCTTCCAGTTCCGCACTGCCACCGTCACTGCTGCCACGCCGAATTTCAGCCGCAGCGGAGACGAACTCATCCTCACCTCTGCTACCCAGGAGGCCCGCATCTACTACACCCTCGACGGCACCACGCCCACCACGGCTTCAGCCCTCTATGAAGGTCCGATTCGCCTGACCGAGAACTGCGTGGTCAGCGCCATCGCCGTGGCCGACAACACGCTGCCCAGCGGCGTCAGCACCTACATGGTCAACTGGTTCACCGTGGAGGATGTCACCTTTATCTATGAAGGCGGTCGTCTGGCGATGCAGACAGCCACGGAAGGTGCCCGCATCTACTTCACCATTGACGGCAGTCAGCCCAGTGAGCAGAGTGAGCGTTACACCTCACCCATCACGATCGACCACAGCTGTGTGGTACACGCCATCGCTGTGCGTGAGCAGATGCAGCCCTCCAACGTCTCCAGTTACTACTTCTCATTGGAGAATCCCAGCGCTGTGACGCCGATCTTCGAGTTCGCCGACGGACTGCTGCACATCTTCTGCCCGACACCCGACGCCGTCATCCATTACACCATGGACGGCACGATGCCGACAGAGATGAGCACCGTCTATGCGGCACCCATCCAGCTCACCCGCAACTGCACCGTCCGTGCCATCGCCATCGCCCCGGGCTTCCGCACTTCCGGCGTGGCAGAGTTCGTCACAGACCGCTTCCGTGTGGAAGACATCCGTGCCGAGCTCTTCGAGCGCTTCCTCTATCTGACCACCGAGACCCCGAACGCCACCATCTACTTCACCCTCGATGGCAGCACGCCCACCACCTCCAGCCCCGTCTTTGATGCACCCATTTATCTGGAGGAACGCACCACCATCAAGGCCTTCGGTGTGCGTGACGGCTACACCACTTCCAATATGCTCGTGGTGGATATCGACCCGGCAGAGGAACACTGTGCACAGCCCACGTTCATCCTGGCCGACCGCCTGCTCACCATCAGCACCATCACCGACGGTGCCACCCTCTACTACTCCCTTAATGGTGCCGCGCCCACCACGCCCTACACGGGTGCCATCGAACTGGAGCGCAATGGCCTCGTTCGTGCTGTGGCCAAGAAGACAGGTTATGGCGACAGTGAAGAAGCACAGTTGGAAATCGATTGTTTCCAGGCCGACCTGCCTGCCTACGCGCTCAACGTCGGTGAACTCACCCTGAGCTGTCTCACGCCCGATGCCACCATCTATTACACCACCGACGGCACTGTGCCCACCACAGCCTCGCCCGCGTACGCGCACCCGTTCCTTGTTAATAATAGTACTGTGGTGCAGGCGCTGGCCGTGCGTGAAGGTTACAGGGATTCAGAGGTCACCACCTTCGACACCGCACTGCCTGCGCTGTCGGCTGTGGGTATCGACTTTGACGGTCACTCCTTCACACTCACTGCTACCGACGGCGCTGCCATCTACTACACCACGGACGGTTCCAATCCCACCGCGCTCTCGGCCCTCTACACGGGTCAGACCGCTGCCGACGGCCTCTGCACCGTCCGTGCCATCGCCGTCAAGGAAGGCAGCAATCCTTCCAACGAGAGTCTGCTGGAACTGCCCGCATACTTCGACGGACTGACCGCCACACTCCGCACGCCCGGCTCTCTCTCACAGGCCCTGGCCTGGATGGACAAGTCTCAGCTGAAGACCCTTACCGTTCTCGGTCGCATGGGTGAAGCAGACTTCGCCACCATCCGCACAGAGACCACCGCCCTGGAGACCGCAGACCTGAAGCTGGTGTCTGTCACAGGTCGTGAACTGCCTGCTGGCGCCTTTGCCGGCAGCAGTCTGGTCACTGCCGAACTGCCTGCCGACCTGCAGCAGACGGGCAATGCCCTCTTCACCGACTGTCATCAGCTCTCTGCCATCATCTGGAACGCTGCAATGCCGTTGAGTGCTGATGCTCTCACAGGAGTGGAGAATCCCAACCTCCTGCTCTATGTGCCGCTGGCCGCATACGCTCCCACCACCGTCAGCAATGTCATCGTGGGTCGTCAGGCCGCGAACATCACACTGACCGATGCCGCCACCGACGGCAACTTCCACAGCCCGCGTCCGTTCTTTGCCAAGCAGGTGACCTATACCCACCATTACGCCATGCAGACAGGCATCGGCGAGACACGCGGTTGGGAGACCTTGGCAGTGCCGTTCAACGTCACCCGCATCACCCACGCTACCCGTGGTGAAGCCGTGCCGTTCGGCGTAGAACTGCCGGAGGATGTGCAGCTGCCGCGCTTCTGGCTGCGTGAGTTGCAGACCGACGGCTTCAAGGTGGCCACCACCATCGAGGCCCACAAGCCCTACGCCGTCTCCATGCCGAACAATCCCGAGTATGCAGACCGCTATATCCTCGCTGGCGATGTCACCTTCGAGGGACAGAACGTCACCATCGGAGTCACCGCACCCGAGACCGTGACAGACGCCAATGGCCTCTCCCTTATCTCCAACTTCCGTCGTCAGGCTGCGGCCGCAGACATCTTAGCCATTAACCGTGAAGTTATTGACGGACACGCCGAGGGCAGCATCTTCCTGCCGCAGAGCCGCAGCGTGCTGCCCTTCGAGGCCTATGTGCAGACTCCGGGCAACGCTCCCGTCAAGCTCTTCGAGGATCCAGCAGACGGCATCGAGGATATTCCAGCCTTTATGTTGCGTCAGGCCGGCAACCTTGCCGATGGCATTTATGACCTCAGCGGACGCCGTGTGGAGAAAGCTGCTCGCAAGGGTATCTACATCGTGAACGGCAAGAAGGTGATGAGATAAAGACCCACCCCTTACCCCTCCCTGTGAGGGAGGGGAGTGGTCACTAAAGATAATCAGTAATGATTAAAATAATAAATAGTTTTTTAAGAATATGGAAATGTTGAAATCAACGAAAACGTATTTACAAAGGTATATACTCCCCTCCCTCACAGGGAGGGGCTTGGGGGTGGGCCTTTTGTTCCTTCTGTTCCCCATCATCTCTTTCGCACAGGATGTGGAGGCCATCAAGGGCGATGCCACCTATCTCTGGGGTGAAGGCTATGGCCAGACCGAGGCGGCTGCCAAGCAGGCGGCATTGGCCGACCTGATGACAAAGATCTCTGTCAGCGTCTCCTCGGAATTCTCTATTGACGAGGAAGAGGTGAACACCGGCAGCGGAGACGTCGATAGCAAGAGCATCGTGGAGAACGTGGTCAAAACCTACACCTCCGGCACGCTCACCAACACCGAGACCGTCATCATCAAGGCAGCACCGGACGCCCACGTCTTCGCCTACATCAAGAAGAGCGAGATAGACAAGATCTTCAAGGGTCGGCAGGACCGCATCTTCTCCTACATGCGTAGTGCAGAGAACGCCGAGAAGGACGGTCGCATTGATGACGCCCTGCGCAACTTCTACTGGGGTTACACCCTCCTCAAGAGTCTCCAGCACCCCAACGACTGCCGTTACAAGAGTAAGGTAGAGGGCAGTGAAGAGATTCTGGTGAACTGGATTCCCGAGAAGATGAATGCCATCCTGGGCAACCTCAAGGCCGACATCGCCGGCGTGGAAGGAGACATCATCCAGCTCATCGTGAACTACAAGGGCGAACCTGTCACCAGCGTGGATTTCCGCTTCATGGATGGTCAGAATTTCTCCAACATCTGCTCTGCCAAGGGCGGAATGGCAGAGATTGAGCTGCGTCCAGGCGCTTCACCAGACCGTCTGCAGATCAAGTATGAGTTCGAGTACATGGGACAGAGCCGTCAGGACAAGGAACTGGAGCAGGTGATGAAGATCTTCCACGGCACGCCTTTTGCCAAAGCCACTACCACCGTCAACCTTGGCAAGAAGAAGGAGATGAAAGTGGCCCAGCAGCAGTTCCAGACCGCTGCCGCTGCCGTGGGTACCGCCACACACGCCGTGAAGGTGGCACAGCCCGATGAGTTCAACACCGCCGTGCTCGCCATCATCGATGCTATCAAGAAGAAGCAGTATGCCAGCGTCAAGCAGTACTTCACCGATGAGGGCTTTGGCATGTTCGATGCCCTCGTGCATTACGGCGACGCCCGCATACTGGGCACGCCGGCCCTCAACTTCTATGAACTGCAGGGCCGCACCATCTGCCGCAGCATTCCCATGAGCTTCACCTTCAAGAACAACAAGCGCAAGTTCACGGAAGATGTCACCCTGACCTTCAACGCCGAGAAGAAGATAGAGAGCGTGGCCTTCGGCCTGAGCAAGAACGCCCGCGACGCTGTCTTTGAGAAGCAGGCTCCGTGGAGTGATGACGTTCGCATGAGCATTGTCACCTTCCTGGAGAACTACAAGACTGCCTTCGCCCTCAAGCGCTTGGACTACATCCGCAGCATCTTCGATGACAACGCCATCATCATCGTGGGACACGTCACCAAGGCTGCCCCCAAGAGCGGTGAGAACGCCCGCTACTCCAACAGCGACATCGTCAAGTACAACCGCCTGGACAAGAACACCTACCTCAACAACCTGGAGAAATGCTTTAAGAGCAACGAATTCATCAACATCCGCTTCTCCGATAGTGAAATCTCCCGAATGGGCGTGGGCGGTGACACCTACGGCATACAGATCCATCAGGACTATTACTCCAGCAGTTACGGTGACACCGGTTATCTCTTCGTCCTCGTGGATTTGAATGACGTCTTCCAACCTTGCATCAAGGTCCGCACGTGGCAGCCCGAACGAGACCCCAACCTCAACGCCAATGGAGGCTGGGACAACCCGCACTACGGACTCTACTGGGGAGGAAATTTCTGAGTAGGAATTAAACCCTTTTCCCTCTCGCCCGTCAAAGAAAAGAACGGACTGCCCAGCGGGGCGGTCACACCATAGAGAAAGTTAATCAATCAAATCCTAATCATTCAAAAACATCAATCAACAATGAAAAAGTACTTTGTGATTATGCTGGCCGCCCTCGGCCTCATCATTGCAGCGCCCGCTGCCGCACAGAACAAGCAGATGGCCAAGGCCCTGAAGAAGGAACTCGCCCAGCGCAAGAAAGCCATCAAGAACAACAAACAGGAACTCTTCGGCACCAGCCGTAGCATTGATGTGGCACTGCTCAGCCACTTCGAGGCGCTGGATAACGGCGGTGATGATGTCCAGGAAATCGTGGGCTATGCCCGCGGCAAGTCCAAGAACCTGCTGGCTGCTGCTGCACAGAACAGTGTCGCTTCCCGCTATGCCGCCCAGGCTTCTGCACAGATCAAGGGTCAGCTCAAACAGACGCTGGAAGGCAATGCAGAGAACGTGGATGAGGAAGTGGATAAGTTCAGCGCCATCTACCTCACCAAGGTAGAGTCGGAAATCAAGGGACAGATCAAGCCCTCCTACAGCCTCATCAGCACAGGTGCCGACGGCGTCTATGAACTGGAATCCTACTACATCGTCAATCAGACCAAGGCCACGAACGCCCGCAAGGCTGCTTTTGATGCCGCCCGCAAGGAGACTGGCATCACCATCCCCGACGAGAAGGCACAGGTCATCATCAACCAGACCGTCGTCGTGGAACAGCAGTAAGAAATAGTACTGGCAACGCTGCACACCGCAGCGATCGTTGCTGGGCAAAGAAAACCCCGATAGCCTTCCTGACTATCGGGGTTTTACATTATCCTAACTCCAGTTTCACATGCCCTAAGCGGTGGAAGAGGGCGATGAGCAGTGCCTCAATGATATAGGCAATCAGATAACTGTACCAGAGCAGATTGGGGAAGAACTGGGAGACCACCCACAGCACCGGAATAACCGTCAGTGACAGGGCGAAGGAGATGAAGAGTGCCATCTTGTGGTGGCCGTAAAGCTTATAGACAATCATTAATGTATAAATGTAGCAGAACGGAATGAAACTCAGCGCGAGAATACGCAGGGCGTAGTTGCTCTCGGAGATGATTTCCGGTTCGTCTGCACCAAACAGACTGCTGATGGCTGTCGGGTCAAACCACACATAGATACAGGTGATGATCATGGCGATGGTGATGAACCAGAATGATTTACTCAGTACAAGGCCGAATGCCTCGCTGTCGCCCTTGCCCACCTGAATGGCACCCAGGGACTGAATGGTGCGGCAGACGCCGGCGAGGAAGAGGTTGTAAATCTGTAATAGGTTCATGCACACGGCCAATGCAAAAATACCCGTGCGGCCCAGCGATGAGAGCACAATGGTGTTGGCGCTGTAAAGCAGCAGGGTCAGGCAGATGGAAGCCACAGCCAGCGGCGCGCCCTGGGAGATGATGCTGCCAAAGGCGGGATTGTCGTGAGCCCACGAGAAGCGCAGGTGGTTGTCCTTGTATTGATAATGCCAGCACATGATGGCGATGCCGACCAGATGGCCCACCACGGTGGCGAGCGACGAACCTTCGATGCCCCAGCCACACCACTTGATGAAGACGATGTCCAAGAACAGGTTGACGGCATTGTCTATCAGAATGGCCACGCTCACTAAGCGGGGACTGCCATCGACGCCCACCATCGTACTCATGGCCCACATAATCATATAAGCCGGCGCGCCAACGAGGGTCGGAATCAGATAGTCAAGTGTGGGCTGATAGAGTAACTCATTGTTACAGAGCCATCCGGCGATGGTGTCGGGCATGATGAAACCGCAGACGGTGAGCAGCAATCCAACGGCCAGACAGGACGCCATCGAGAGCGTATAGATGTAGGCCGCTCGTTTCATGTCTTTCCGTCCGATTTCCATACCCACCAGCATACCGGCACCCGTGGAAAGGAGCATACTCAGGGTGAACATAAACTGTATCACCGTCTTTGACAAGTTGATGGCGCTGACACCGTCCTCGCCAAGCAGATTGCCAACAATGATGCCGTCCACGACATTACCCAGACAACCCGAGAGGGCGATGAGGATGGAGGACCACAGGAAGCGCCAGTATTGACTGTTGAATGATGCTTTTTCTTCTTTATTCATTACCTTGTTTGTTATTGTCATGTTTGGGACCCAAAGCACGCGGTTGCTGCCTTCAAGGCCGCAAAGTTACTGCTTTTTTGACAGATAGAATCCTAAAATGATGTTTTTATTATCTTCCCCTTTCTTTTTTAACTAAGTTTTGTAAAAGGTGTGCAGCCAACACCCCGACCGCGTTGAAATCACCTATTATTCCCCCAAAACCGAATGAGCTATTTGCCGCATCGCCCTGCACGTCCTTTGTCTCATGTTTGTCTCAAAGGTGAGACACATCTGTCTCATTAATGAGACAACCCTGTCTCAATAATGAGACTCCTTTGTCTCACCTTTGAGACAACCCTGTCTCACTAATGAGACAGACAGGTGACAAAGGGCTGTACCTTACAATGAACAAGACAACAAATAACAAAAACCGCTGCGACAAGGATGCTGCAGCGGTTATCAGTATTGAGCTTGTGAAGTCTATTAAGAGTTAATCTTCGTCGCCCCAGATGTTCCAGTCGTTGCCTTTGACATCGCCAGAGATGTTGTCCTGAGGCTCATCGTTGATATTCAGGCTGGTGGCGATGGGGAGGCTCTCGTCCATCGTCATGGCTGCAAAAGCAGGCTTCAAATATATCTTTTTCATATAGCGTTGTTCTTTATAGGTTATACATTATATATTTTACATTCAGCTTTAGCGGACAACCTTCTTGCCATTGATGATGTAGAGACCAGACTTGGTGGTGTTGACGCGGCGACCAGTCAAGTCGTAGGCCTCGCCAGCCTGCTGTGCCTTCACACTGGTGATGCCTGTGGCGTTGCCAGAAATGAAGAGCTTGACGGCTACGCCCTCTGCCACATCGCCATCAAGGACTTCTGCCTTGGTGAGATCGATATAGGCACGGTTGGCTTCAATCTTGCATCCTTCTCCACACTTCACAATCTCACCGTGAGAGAGGAGGTACATACCAGCAGCCACTTCCTCGCCGGAGAATGAACCTATGAGTGCACCGTTTGTGGCGGGAGCTTCCACTGCGGAGTCTTCGGTGTAGGCGGCAACAACCTTGTTGCTCGTTGCCTTGAAGATGTAGGGAACGCCAGGAGTCAGTCCTTCTGTCTCGGGCTGGAGCTGGATATATGTATGGGCTGCATCAATGCCCTTAATGCTGAAGAATTCTGCACCTCCGAGGTCTTCGGCTTTCACGTTGGAAGGCAGGCAGATGGTGCCCCAAGCGGCGGCGTCTTCGCCTTCAGAAATGGTGACTTCACGATAGTAACCAGCAACGAATTCATAAGCGTGTGTGAATCCTGCGTACTCTCCGGAACCGAGGTTGGAGATCGCGTAGTTTTTGAAGCCTGTGCCTGCACGGTATGCAAAGGAGCGGCCAGCGAGGGTCCAACCGTCATTTGCTTCATCATAGGTCCACAGAACTTTGGTGGGACTTGCCACGAGGGCGGTGCCGGACTCGGCGTTGGCGATGAACTTACCATTTGCCTTGTTCATGAAAGAGTACCCATTGCCGTATGCTTTGACGTCCCATGTGAGCTCATCGGCTTGCCTGGTGACGACTTTACCATTCACAGCAGCTACCTCGGTGGCTCCCCAGACGCCGTTGTCGAGTGTGGCGTTCATGGCAAAGAACTGACCGTTATATTCTGCTACGAGGGCCTTGTAGTTGGCGGTGGCATTGGGATCTATGACGAAAATGGTGTAGCTGACGGCAGCAGACTTGTAATCGTTGTTGCCAGGGAAGGAGGCAGTAATCATAGCCATGCCTTCTGTTTCTCCAATCTGAACAGCACCGGTGGTCTTGTCGACGGTAGCCACTGTTTCGTTACTGCTCTTGTAGGTTACGGGCAGGTTGTAGGGGTTGATGAGAGCGGGAGCCTCGAATGTGCTACCCAGTTCCACTGTGAACTCTGCTTCCTCGAAGGCGAGTTCTGGATCCAGTTTCACCTGAGCTTCGGATTCATAGAGGACCTTGATGGCCTGGATGCGAGGCTTGGCAGTGGAGGTGAAGACAACCTCGTTGCTGGAACCAGTCCACTGACCCTCTGTGAATTCACCGCCACCGGATGTCAACTGCAGGGCTGTGGGTTGGTCAGAGAAGGAGAACTGAATCAGCGTGATGACTTTCTCACTGGAGACGGTGATGGTGTTGCCTGCATACAGGCGAACGGCAGTGCCAGTATTATAATATGTGGGACCATAAGTGGTGTGTGCCCCCTTGTCAAATGTCAGTGTAATACCATCCTTTTCTTCGGTGGTTAGAACTTCAGCATTCTCATAACCCATATTGGGGAAGTCGAACTCTGCCAGATTTCCCACTACGGGTTCTTTCACGGTCAGTTTGTAGCTTGCACTGCCAGCCTTGAAGGCATCAGTGGCTTCGGAAGAAGCGGTGATAACGGTGGTGCCCGTGCCAACGATGGTCACAGCACCAGTCTGTGCATCAACGGTGGCCACTTCCTTCTTGCTGCTTTCGTAGGTGATGATGCCATCGAAGCCTTCAGCTGTGGCCAGCTGGGGAGCTGTGAACTCTTCGCCGATGGTGATGGTGAATGTTGTGGTCTCGCCAAAGGAGAAAGCGGCATCAGCTTTTTCCTGATGGCTCTGAACAGTAATTCCAATAGGATTGGCAATCTGTGGGGAGTTGTAACAACCGATGTTACCAACGACGGTGATTACATCGTCCACAGCGTATTCGTCAGGTGTAACGCTTCTGCGTACCACAATGGTATTCTCGCCTTGAGCAATGGTGGTATTCTTTCCATCGATAGCTGTGACGGTGGCATCCTCAATCTTGACGAGAAGACCTTGCAGGGCATTATTGCCGGCAAAATCGGCGTTAATTTCAGCGATGGTCTTCACGATTGGTGTGACGGTGTTGGCTCGAGAAACGACCTCAATAAGTGTGGGATTCGTGATTTCTAACAAACCTTTATAGTCTTGGAGGGTGCCTTGCACGATGACCTCTTCACTGGCAGTGAGTGAAAGGCCATAGACACAGATGCCAGCTGTCTCATCTTGAATATAGGCCGTTGTACCCTCATTGCTGGTGACGATGCCCTTGGTGATGACCTCACCTGTTCCTTGTGCACGCACCTCTGCGATGGTGAGGACTGTGGCATCACTGTTCGTTACCGTAAAAGTAAATACATCGCTTGACGGTTTATACTCATTGGTCACGCCCGCATATTCGGCTTTGATGGAGGCGGAACCAGTAGCCAAGAGGGTTACATTGCCATTTTCATCAACGGTGGCAACGTCTGGCTTGGCAGAAGACCATGTGATGGTTGGATTCTGAATGACCTCTCCTTCGGCAGCAACCACGGAGGCTGTCAACTGTCCTGCTGTGGTACCAGCATTAATATCGGTGTTGAAGTCTTCGGGAACGTTGATGGTGGTCTGTGTTGCTACGGCAGGATTGGAGGTGCCACTATAGGTGACTGTGACTTTTTGCAGACGCCAATGACCACTACTTGCATTTGTACGAGTGATTTTTACGGATGTAGCAGAACCCTCCCAATAACAATCACTGTCCAGATTTGAGCGAGTCTTGCCTTCAGAAGACCATTCGCCAATTTCATCTGTAGGATAATTACCACTTGTTGTCGCAAAAGTGAGGGCGACCTTAGTAATAGTAGCTCCATTAGCCTCAAATTTGGCATAGCCATTACTATAAATTCGAATAGCGGAACCCGTGGTATAGTACTTGCCATCATTTGAACCATCGCCAAAAGTTACTGTTACTTCTCCTTTGGTGGTTGTGGGATATTGTACACTATTCTCATAACCTAATGTTGAGAAATCGATGGTTTCTTCGTCAGCCCATGCTCCGCTGATATTTCCAACGAGCATGGCAATGAACAAAAACGCTTTGAGCGCAAATATTTTAGGTAATAGTTGTTTCATTGCTTTGTAGATTAATGGTGTAGATAAATAGTCTGATGTTAAGGAAATACTGTTCTGTTTATTTAGGTGAAAAAACAGGGGCCTTCCCTGCTTTTTGATTTTGGTAAAGGAAAAAGTTAGTTATCTAAAAAAAACCAAGACGCTAAGTGAACAGGTAAAATAGGAACCTGTCCACCCAGCGTCAAAGCTTTACTTATTTATTGTACATAGGAATACACGTGAGGATTAATCTTCACCCCAGATGTTCCAGTCGTTGGCTTTCACATCGACATCTCCGGCATCCACGCTGCCTTCCGTGTCGATGGCTACATCGATCGTGGAGGTTGCCACTATTTCGCAGAGAGAGGAATACTCGCTCTTCACTGCGGGAGTCATATATGTCTTTTTCATATAGCGTTGTTTTTTAGTGATTATACAATATACGTTTCTATTCTATTTAACGAATGACCTTCTTGCCATTGCTGATGACCACACCCTTGGTATTCTTGTTCACACGCTGTCCAGCGAGGTTGAACATCTCGGAAAATTCCTGAGCGCTGACCTTGACAGTCTTGACACCCGTGATGCCGTTGAATACCAGCTGGAATTCCTTCACTGAGGCATAGTCAACCAAGTCGGCGTCAATGAGGGCCTTGTTGGCGGGAATCACGCCTTCATCCACCAAGAAGAACTTGTCACCCTTGAGACCAAGATACTCACTGTCTTCTGAGAAGGTGGGAGCCAGTGTACCAATCAGCAGATTGTTGGGCAGTGTTGTGGTACTGCTCTTGACGGGGATAGTGACTTCGGCGTTCGGTTCGCCCTCCAGCAGCAGGCCCTCACCGCCTATGACGGGTATGTACACCTGGTCAAACCAAGCGGTGTTGTCTTTAATCGTAATGAGCTGCCATGCGGAGCCACCCTTGATAGCGGAGAGATCCAGAGGATACTCGGAGCAGTAGGTGGCAAAGCCCTTATCGTTCAATGTGACAATGGCATCGTCAGAGCCTGCCAGCACCAGACCAATACTCTTAATGTACACGCTCTTCATTACATTGTTGATGGTGATGACGATGTCGCCAGAGGCTTCACCTGTAAAGGAGACTGCATAGTGGTTCTCTTTCTTCAAAGTGACAGTCGTTGCGTCTTCATATTCCTTGGCAATGAAATCGGTGTCGCCGACTTTCACAGAGACAGTGTTGCCTTCACCATTGGTGGATACCCACAGTTCCACGAGTGTGACCTTGGCACTGTTCTTGGCTGTGATGGTGAACACGCCCTTGGCTGCTCCGAACTGCACGCCACGAGCAGGGCTTTGGGACTCAAAGCTGTTGGCAGGGATGCTGGCTGTCCAGTCGATGCCAGATACATACTCCAGATCCTTGTTGATGAACTCGGTTTTGAACGCGTTGCTAGCATCGCCCTCGGTCTTGCCTTCGGGCTGGAGCACTTCAAATTCGAAGGTTTCTTCACCGGCATAGTACAGAGCGTTGGCTGCTGTGGCTACTGTGATGGTAGCCTCGCCCACTGATTTGGATTTGATGGTCAGTCCGTTAACCTCGGCCACAGTCGGGTTGCTGCTGGTGAGAGTGATGGCGCCGCCCTCAATCTTTTCTGCATCAAGGGTGAATGATTCACCATAGGAAACGGTCACATCTTCTACATCGATTTTGGGATCTTGCTTCACCACTTCAGGGGCTTTGTAAGAAAGCAGGTAGTTACCGGCGGCCAACTGCTTGACTTCATTATACTCACTAATGGTGCCGGCGACAACCACTTCAGCGCCAACGAGGAGATCGTCTGCAGAAGTGAATTTCTCCTTGTAGAGGCCAATACCGCGGTAAGCCTGAATTTCAGCTTCACCGTCCGAAATCATATAGGAAATGTTGCCAAAAGAAGCGTTAAACGGAGTAACGATTTCGGAGACAACGCCTGCCACGAATACCACGTCACCAATATTTGCTTCCAGAGCCTCTGCGGGGGAGACGGGAGCCAACTTGGTGAAGGTCTTCTCTGCGATATCACTATCATCAAGACCGCTCTTTGTGGCACGGGCCATAACGGTCGTGGTTTCCAGAAGACGGAAGGGGATAGTGTAGGGCTGCCAAGTTTCGCCGCCGTCGGTGCTATATTCGATGGTGGCATCCGATGTGCCACAAGAGATGGTCACGGCTGTGCTCTCATAGAAAGGAGTCTCACCGTTAATTGCTGGCTTGGATACCTTGTTGACCACGGTGCCACCTAATTCTGCGTTAACGCCCCAGATGACAAAGCGGAAGTTGGCCGTTGCTTCAAGTCTTAAAGTCATTTCTCCAGCAAGTGGTTGTGTGAAAGTGATGACTTTGTAGAAGTCTGTGCTTGTGGCATCACCAGCGAAAGTGAATGGACTGTTGTTGGCAATACCTGTATCAGAGGTCAAATCATAGTTTTCCATGAAGACAGACCCCTCATTACCTAAAACAGAAAGCTTTACGGCCTTGCCGTTCCAACCAGCAATGTGGAAATGCAGGTATTTGGTACCGGCAGGAGCTACGATGAACATAACACCAGCCTTGGAATTGGTACCAGCCTTTATTGCATCAAATGATTCTCCATTGATTACCACCTTTGCTTCACTGAGGTTTGAGCCGCCCTCTGTGGTGAGTGTTACATTGCTGGTAAACACGGCAGAGTAGTCATTCTGTGCCATGAGGGACATAAAGCCTCCCACGAGCATCATTACGAACATTGTTGCTCGCAATGAAAGTTTCTTGAGTAATTTTTGTTTCATTGTTTTGTTGATTAAAATTGAAAATTTTAGTTGATAAATGCATTATTTGGGGGCAAAGGTAATGTTTTTCTCTGATATGGACGAAAGAAATGGGGAAAAAAACATTTTTCCTTTGTATTTTTCTTCGCTTTTTCTTTGCTCTATAGCGTTTTGAGCATGGTGTAATCCATAATGCGCATTTCTGTGGCGTTGCATAGCTCGCTTGCGAGGTCGTTGAGGCGGTGGAAGTGCTCATAGTCTGTCTCTCCTTCCAGTTCCCAGGGGGAGAGAATGAGCAGGTGACCTTGGGCACAGGCATAGAAGCGGCGCTGCTCGGGTTTCCAGTACTGTCCAATGGGGAGTGCTTGGAGGAGGATGAGTGGCAGGCCGGCATCGATGGCAGCGTTGGCGATGATGCTTTCCCCTTTTGAGATGCCAGGGGTGATGAGGACGGTGCCCTCTTCTGCAGTGCTGAGGAGGCGGGTGCGTTCGGTCGCGAAGAAGGCGGTGAGGTGTGTGGGCATCTTTTGAGGGTCTGTGGAGATGTGTGACCGCTCTTTCTCGGTGAGGTTGCCGGAGGCGAGGATGGCTTGGCGCTCTTCTTCGTCCACGGTGGTGTAGCGATGGAAGAAGACTTGCTCTTTCAGGGGGTATTTCAGGAGGAAGAGGTTTCCGAAGGCCGCGTATTCGCGGCCGGCAATCCAGAGGTGGAGGCGGCGCTCCATGAGGTGCGGGCATTCTTCACGGATGCGGGCTCGGAGGGGATTCTCGAGCATGTAACGTTTGATGTTTTCCAGCATGCCGGGGCGGTTGATGATGCGGTCGTGGTAGCCGGGGGAGAAGAGGAGGGGGCGGAGGGGGAGGCTGCCCGAAGGCGACGCTTCGGGCACGGGGGCCACTACCCGAGGGTCTGTAGAAGCTGGGGACACGAGGGAGGCTGCGGTGGTGTTGGAGGCAACGGAGGTGGGGGAGGTGGCGAAGGGGGTGGAGAGGGAGGTGGGGGTGTTTCCCGGGGTTGGGGCGGTCGTGCCCAGTGCTTTTCCGCTGGGCAGGCTGTGGTCGGCGAGGGGCTGTTTGCCCGTGGACGGGGGCATGATGCCGGCATCTTGGAGCGCCCACCAAGCTCTGGTGCAGCCGGTCTTGAAGCCGCGGATAATGTGACCCAGGTGCTTGCCCTCGGGCAAGTGCTCCTTTACTCGCAAGAGCAAGTGGAGGTGATCTGGCATGATCGTGGCACGCCAGACTTCCACTTGTGGATAATAGTGGGTGATTTTCGGAAGTTCCTCTTCCAGAATGCGATGGCCTAACTCAGACAGCACCATGTGAGGGGCCTGCCAGTCCTTTACCCAGGCGGTTTTGCTGGGCTGCTTGGTGGCCAGAGCGTTCCCCTCGATGTGCCCAAAAAGGCGAGCGCGGTTCTCTGTGACAAGGGTCACCATATAGATACCCTCGTCATGATAGTCGTGACTGAAGGACCGACGGTGGCTGTTGGGCTGTGTCGGGTTGTGGACAGCTCCGTGATTGCTGTAATGACGTTCTGGGGTGGCTTCTTGTGAGGTACTCATGAGTTACAGGTGCGGTTAGAGGTTGACGCGGATGCCAGCGAGGAACTGGAAACCGGGCTGTGGAATGTTGCCGAGGTCGTAGTAACGGCGGTTGAAGAGGTTGGTGGCATCGGCCCAGAACAGGCAGTGGGAGAGTGTCCAACGGAGGCGCAGGTCCAGGGTGGCGTATGGGTCGTAAGGAACCTGACGACCAGTGGATTGTGCGTTCTCATAAAGGATGTATCCGCCGTTGCGGTCTTGCCAACGGAAGGTCCAAGAGGCAGAGAGGCGTGAGGTGATAGGGTGGTTCACCGTCCCCACAACCTTGTGGCGGAGGTATTCCATCGCGTAGTTGGACTTCCAAACGGGAAGGTCGTCACGACGGTGCTGGTGGATGAAGGCGTAGGAGAGATTCACGGAGAGCGGAGCAAGGTGGAAATCACCCTGTATCTGGAAACCGAGATTATCTAACGCGAAGTTGGCACTGTGGAAGACATCATCCGGTGCATACATCACCCAGTCTATCAGGTCGTTGCCTCGATGGTAGAAGGCCTTACCCAAGAAATGACAATCGGCAGATGACAGCAGGAAATGATGCTGAAAGCCCAGCTGGAAGCTGTGGCTCACCTCTGGACGCATCCCCTGATTACCCTCGTGGGTGGAACTTTTGTAGTAAAGGTCTGTGAAGGTGGGCAGCCGGAAACCTTTGTTGTAGGATGCGAAGAGTCGCCAGCGTGGAGTGGGGGTGTATGCCAGATCCAGGCCTGGGGCGAGAGTGGAATACTGAGCCCCCTCCCTTCCTCCCCCAAGGGGGAGGGGCATAAACGCTAAGAGTCCAGCACTGATGGTCCATTGTGACAGACGGATGGTGTGTCCTGCGGTGATACTGAGGTTGGTACGGCTGTCATGATGAGTGTATGGGGGAGAGCCGCCCTCGCCCTGTGGTTTCCCAAGGCTGGAACTGTTGATGGCTTCCTTCCTCAGTTCCGCCCCGAAGGTGGTCTGTCCGGCAGCCCAGTGGTATTCTGCGGTGAGGCGGGCGCCGAGCACATCGCTGCGGTGGTAGTTCTCGGCTGTGGGTGCGTCACGGATGAGCTGGAAGTGGTCATAAAGGCGGTTCCAGAAGACTTCTGGACGCACTCGTAGTTGCCCTTTGGTCTGTGCACCGGCGCTGACGATGAAGCGGTGGTTGCTCTCCCACTGGTTGGGGTAGGCGGCCGAGTAGAAGGTGTTGGCACCGTATGCTTTCTGACTGTAACCGGCTTGAACGTCAAAGGTTAACGCTTCGGTCTCTGTGACACCACGGAGGAAGGCTGTGAAGCGGGAGAAGTCACTGTTCTGGGTGGCTCCGTCGGAGCGGAGGTAGGAGGTGGAAAGAGAAGCCCCCTCCCAAAAACCTTTCCACACGGTCGGTTTACCCCCAAGGGGGAGGAGCTTTGTCCCCACTGCTGCTCTGGCGTCGGCACCAAAGGTACCGTGGCTGCCACCCTGCACGCCGACATCAAAAGAAGCTTTTTTCCCCTCACTAACAGAGGAGGGGCTTGCCCCTCTTGTCACCACATTGATGGCACCTCCAAAGGCGGAGGGTCCATAGATGCGAGAGGCGGCGCCCTCGAGAATCTCGATGCGTTCAATATCTGTCAGACTCACGGGGAAGTCTGCTGCCAAGTGGCCTGTGTGGGGAGAGGAAATATCAACGCCGTTGAGGAGAATGATAATCTGGTCGAACGAGCTGCCGTTGATGCTGATGTCCGTCTGAATACCAAAGCCGCCGCGCTGTCGGACGTCCAAGCCGGCGACTGATTTCAAGAGGTCGTTGACGGTCTGCGCCGCCGATGACTCTATTTGTTGGCGTGTGATGACGCCCACGATGCGTGCCGCCTGCAATGCTGCCAGCGGCGACAGTGTTCCCGAGACGGTGAGCTCTGCCAGTTCACGGTCATCGGTGTCCCCTTCCTCTTCGGGGTGGGCAGCGAGCTGACGTGCCTGCACTTTCGGCAGCTGCACGCTGGCCAGCATCCCAACCGTGAGCACGCCGATGCACACTTCACGGTGCATACTGGCAAAGGCTGCGTAGCCTCGGCGGCAGAAACGATGGAAGATAAAGGGAACAGAAGATCTGTAAAGATGCTTTTGTCGCATGAATGAATAAAGGGATTAATGTAGGATTCCAAATAGTCCACCTTGGGGCTTTTGGAAGAAACGGTCTAATTGCTTGAAGAGCGCTGTGCGGGAGAATACCACCACGAAATCGCCGGGTTGGATTTGTGTGCGGCCATTGACCAGCTGTCCCACACCATCTCTGACGATGCCACCGATAGTGATACCCTTGGGAAGTCCCAAATTCATCACGGGCTGTTTGGTGACAAGGCTGCCTTCCACAGCCACGAATTCTGCCACATCTGCATCTGCGATGGTGAGGCTCTTCACGCTGGCCACATCGGCGGCCAGCATCATCTGGTAGATGTGTCCGGCGGCGATGGCTTTCTTATTGATAATGGTGCCGATATCCAATTTCTCGGCCATCGTGATATACTCCATATTCTCCACCAGTGCCACCGTCTTGCGGACGCCCATTCGTTTGGCGGCTAAGCAGGCCAGGATGTTCTCCTCTGTGTCAGACGTCAGGGCACAGAAAGCCTGTGTCTGGCGGATACCTTCTTCCATGAGCATCTGCATGTCACGGCCGTCACCATTGATGACCATCACATCGTCATTGTCCAGTTGTTCTGTCAGTTGTTGGCAGCGGAGGCTGTCACGCTCGATGAGCTTGGCTTCCATGTAGTCAGGCAGCAAGTGACAGGTTTCCAGAGAGATGCGTCCGCCACCCATAATCATTAGTTTCTTCACATCGGGGTATTTCTCTTTCCCCACGAGTTCGCGGATGAACGGTACATACTTCTTGGTGGTCATGAAGTAGGCGATGTCTCCCTGTTTCAGTTCGTCAAAACCACCTGGGATAATGGTGGCCTCGTCACGCTTGATGGTGACGATGTGGTAAGGTGAATCCGGTGGACAAAGCTCTCGCAACTGTTTGCCGTAGAGGGCGGTGGCTTCTTCACGTAGCTTGATGCCAAGGATGGTCAGGGCGCCATCATGCACGTCCCACCACTGCCGAACCCAAGAGCGCTGGACGCCATCCACGATTTCGTGGGCAGCCAGCACTTCGGGGTAGATGAGCGAACCGATACCCATCGAGGAGAAGAAATCTGCATACCGTTCTTCCAGATATTCTCCGTTGTCTATTCGCGCCACGGTCTTGCGGGCTCCCAGACTGTGGGCCAGCATACAGCAGGTCATATTCTTGGTCTCCAGTGGAGTAACGGCGATGAAGAGATCGGCCTGTGGGGTGCCGGCTTCCTTGAGACCCGTGATGCTGGTGGGTGAGACAGCCAGCGTCATCAAGTCCAGGCCGTCTGAGGCGGCAGAGAGCTTCTCGGCATCCTCGTCGAGGAGCACAATATCATGGTTTTCCTTGGAGAGGAGGGTGGCTAAGTGGCTGCCCACGGCTCCGGCTCCGGCAATGATGATTTTCATAATAATGCCTTTTTAATACCTTCTACGTCTATACCGCAGAGGTGATGCAGCTCTTGTATGGAGCCGTGTTCCACAAACTGGTCTGGCAGCCCCAACCGGACCACTCGAGGTGCAGCACCGTGATCGGCCATCCATTCCAGCACAGCAGACCCCAGGCCGCCAGTCCTGACGCCGTCTTCCAGTGTCACGATGCGGCGGAAACAAGCTGCTACTTCTGTGAGCAGACGCTCGTCTAATGGCTTGAGGAAACGCATATCATAATGTGCAACGGTGAAGCCTGGGCGCTCAGCTTCCACCTGGCGAATGGCCTCGGCGGCAGCCAGACCTAAAGGGCCTATGGTGAGCACCGCCACATCCTGCCCATCCTTCAGGCGTCGTCCTCGTCCGATGGGAATCTCCTGCATGGGACACTGCCAGTCGGCGTTGGAACCACGGCCTCGAGGGTAGCGGATGACAAAGGGACCACAGTCCTTCAGCTGTGCGGTGTACATCAGGTGGCGCAGCTCATGCTCGTCCATGGGTGATGCCACGATGAGATTGGGGATGGGACGCAGGTAGGCCAGGTCAAAGGCACCATGATGTGTGGGGCCATCTTCACCCACGAGTCCTGCACGGTCCAGGCACAGCACCACGTGTAGCTTGGAAATGCAAACGTCATGGATGATATTGTCAAAGGCGCGCTGGGCAAAGGAACTATAGATGTTACAGAAGGGCAACAATCCGTCTTTGGCCATTCCTGCCGAGAAGGTGACAGCATGTCCCTCTGCAATGCCGACATCGTAGGCACGGTCTGGCATGGCGTCCATCATGATGTTCAAGGAACAGCCGGTGGGCATAGCTGGTGTGACACCTACGATGTTTTCGTTCGCGCGCGCGAGTTCTAATAAGGTGTGTCCAAAGACATCCTGGAATTTCGGGGGTAAACCTGTCTCGTCACATTTGATGAGTTCGCCCGTCAGGGGGTCAAATTTGCCAGGGGCATGCCAGATAGCACCGCCTTTCTCTGCGGGCTTGAAGCCTTTACCCTTGATGGTGTGGATGTGTAACAGCTTGGGACCACGCATGTCCTTGATGATGCGCAGGGTGCGCACTAACTCGATGACATCGTGTCCGTCTGTGGGACCGAAGTATCGGATATTCATTCCCTCGAAGATGTTCTGCTGGTGGTTGATCATGCTCTTCAGGGAATTGTTGAAGCGGATAATACTGTTCTTGCGCTCCTCGCTCATCCATCCCCATGACACCATCTTGCGAGCCGTGCGGTCACGCCAGCGGTTGTAGGTAGAGCTGGTCTGCAGACGGTGCAGCAAATTCTTCATGCCTCCGACGCTGCGGTCAATGGACATGTTGTTGTCGTTGAGGATGATGAGTACATCATTAGGGGTGTTGGCGGCGTTGTTCAAACCCTCGTATGCCAGACCACCGCTCATACTTCCGTCACCGATGACGGCCACCACGTTACGTCGTTCGCCCTTACTCTTGGCGGCCAATGCCAGTCCCAGGGCCACCGAGATGCTGTTGGAGGCGTGGCCTGCCGTGAAAGCATCGTATGGACTTTCCTCTGGAGAGGGAAAAGGCTTGATGCCATGGAAATGGCGGTTGGTTCGGAAGGCTTCACGGCGTCCCGTCAGGATCTTGTGGCCATAGGCCTGATGTCCCACGTCCCAGACGATGCGGTCGTAGGGCGTGTCATAGACATAGTGCAGGGCCACCGTCAGCTCCACTACGCCAAGGCTGGAGGCGAAGTGACCAGGATTGTCGGCCACCTCTGCGATGATGTCTTTACGCAACTCTTCACATACCTGTGGCAACTGCTCCAACGGCAGGGCTCGCAGATCCTTGGGAAGATGAATATGCTCCAAAAGAGCGTATGTCGATTGATTGGTTTCTTCCATGAATGTGGTATTTCGAGTGCAAAGGTAGGGAAAAGTTTAGAGTTTAGTGTTCAAAGTTGGGAGTTTCTTTCCAAAAAGGGGGTCTTTTGGGTCATTTTTCATGGTTTTATGGGTAAAAATGAAGTCCTCAGACGAAAAACTCTAAACTCTAAACTCCAAACTTTAAACTTTTTTACTACCTTTGCACCATGAAACTGCAAACAACCATAGAAATCTCTCAACCGCTGCGGCTCATCGGCATCAGAAGTCGCGTGGCGTTCATCGGTTCCTGCTTCGCGGAGAACATAGGAACGCGCATGAGGCAGAGCGGCCTGCCCGCCTTGGTCAATCCCTTTGGCGTACTCTACAATCCCAAAAGCATTCTGCAGGTGTTGATGCAGAATCCCATGGACGATGCCCTCTATTTCGAGGATGCAGACCAGCGCTGGCATTGCTGGCTGACAGACAGCAGCAAGAACGCCTCCACGTTAGATGCCTGCAAGGCAGGAATCCTCTCGGCACGAGGACGCCTCTTTGAATGGAACCCCGACACGGTGGTTATCACACTGGGAACCAACAGATATTATGCCAAGGGAGACCTGGTCGTGGGCAACTGCCACAAGCAACCGCAGGCCGAGTTTACAGAGCAGGATATGACGGTTGAGGATGTCACAGACACCTTGGACCGTCTTTGTCAGCTCTTCCCTCGGGCACAGGTCGTCTTCACCGTCTCACCCTACCGTTATGCGAAGTATGGCTTTCATGAGAGCCGTCTGAGCAAGGCGGTACTGCTGTTGGCGGTGGATGCTGTCATGCGCAATCGCCCACAGCAAGTCTGTTATTTCCCTGCATACGAGTTGCAGTTGGATGAATTGCGGGATTATAGGTTCTTTGCAGAGGATATGCTGCATCCGTCACCACAGGCCTTGGACTACATTTGGGAACGATTTGCAGATCGTTGGTTGGATACTGAGACACACCGCTATCTGGTGGATTATGAACCCATTCGTCGTGCCTTACAGCATCGGCCGGAGGATCCTGATTCGCCTGCCACCATCCGTTTTCGTGAACAGACTCAGCAGCGCCTCAACGAGTTGCTGGCCAAGTATAACATTGAACTATGACATACCCCATCTCCCTCATTACCACCCTCGTAGGTGCACATCGCATAGGCTCTGCCGAGACCCATATAGACTGGCTGTTGACAGACAGCCGCTCTCTCACGTTCCCCGAGGCCACGCTCTTCTTTGCCATCCGCACACAGAAGAACGATGGCCATCGTTATATACCAGAACTCTATCGACGTGGTGTCCGCGCCTTCATGGTCAGTCAGGCACCTGAGAAGCCCGAACCGGATGCCAACTACCTTGTCGTCCCCTCACCGCTGAAAGCCCTGCAGCGGCTGGCCGAACGGCATCGGGAAGAGTTTGATATTCCCGTTATCGGCATCACGGGCAGCAACGGAAAGACCATCGTCAAGGAGTGGCTTTACCAGTTGCTCTCACCCGACTTCAACATCACTCGTTCGCCGCGTTCCTGGAACTCGCAGATTGGCGTGCCGCTTTCGGTCTGGCGCTTGTCCGAGCACACTCAGATAGGCATTTTTGAGGCTGGCATCAGCGAGCCGGGGGAGATGGATCCGCTGGAGAGCATTATTCAGCCCACTATCGGCGTACTCACCCACCTGGGCCCTGCACATGACGAGAACTTTGCCAACCGTCGTGAGAAATGCATGGAGAAGTTGCGCCTTTTCCGTCACGCGCGCGTACTTATTTATAATGCTTCTGACGAAGTCGTTCAAGAATGTATCGATGTCAGCGGCTTCCAAGGGCAGCGCATTGGGTGGAAAGAAGATGGTGATGAGGACACACTGCACTGCGTGGCCGTGTGCCGTCTGTTGGGGTTGAAGGAAGAAGTCATCAACGAACGCCTGAAGCGGCTGGAGCCCGTGGCTATGCGCCTGGAAGTCAAGGAGGGACGAAACAACTGCTCTCTCATTACCGACACCTGCAACTGTGACCTCGACTCACTGGAAACGGCTCTTGACTTCATGCGGCGCCGTCCTGACAGCAGCGGGCGTCGCCGTACGCTCATCCTCTCCGACATCAAACAGTCTGGCCTCAACCTGACGGAGTTGTATCACCGGGTGGCAGAACTCGTGAAAGAATATGGTGTGGATGAGTTTATCGGCATCGGCACAGAGATTTCTGCAGGGATGGCGAACGTGGCGGCACGTGTGCCCGACGGTTCACCCGTAGGGATACTCTCCACCTTCCCCACTCTGGATGCTTTTCTCTCCTCCGCCACTTTCTCCGCCCTGCAGGATCGGGTTATCCTTATCAAGGGTGCCCGTCAGGCACGCTTTGACCGTCTGGCTGATGCGCTGGTGCAGAAAGTACACGAGACCGTCTTGGAAGTGAATCTCTCTGCTGTGGTGCAGAACCTCAACTATTATCGCTCTTTCATGCGGCCGGAGACCAAGATGGTGTGCATGGTGAAGGCTTCGGCCTACGGTGCTGGTGCCGTGGAGATTGCCAAGACGCTGCAGGATCATCGGGTGGATTATCTGGCGGTGGCAGTGGCCGATGAGGGCGTGGAACTGCGTCGTGCAGGCATCACGGCCAACATCATGGTTATGAATCCCGAGATGTCATCGTTCCGGACGCTCTTCGAGTATCAACTGGAGCCTGAAGTGTATAGCTTCCGCCTCTTGGATGCACTCATCCACGCTGCTGAACGAGAAGGAATTACGGGATTCCCCATTCATGTCAAACTGGACACAGGCATGCATCGCCTCGGTTTTACGCCTGCCACAGACCTTCCCACCTTGATAGATCGTCTCCACGCACAGAAAGCGCTCGTGCCGCGTTCTGTATTCACCCACTTTGTGGGGTCAGACAGCGAAGACTTTGACCAGTTCTCATTGCAGCAGTGGAACCTTTTCTGTGCCGCAGCAGACACGCTCCAGACAGCCTTCCCAGATCATATCCTCCGTCACATCTGCAATAGTGCAGGCATCGAGCATTTTCCTGATCGTCATTGTGATATGGTTCGTCTGGGATTAGGGCTCTATGGTGTGCAGCCGCTCGCTCCTCTGAGTTCAAAACCTGTGTCCGTCGGTTCACCCGACGGAACCCCTTCCCGTCTTCCCTCTCCACTCACCCCCATCTCCACCCTCAAGACCACCATCCTGCAGATCCACGACGTGCCAGCCTCAGATACCGTGGGCTATAGCCGTCGTGGCCACCTTACCCGGGACAGCCGCATCGCCGCCCTTCCAATCGGCTATGCCGACGGTCTGGACCGTCTCCTCGGTTGTGGCCGTTGCTACTGTCTCGTCAATGGGCAGCCAGCACCCTACGTGGGCAACATCTGCATGGACGTCTGCATGATAGATGTCACCGATATTCCTTGTCAGGAGGGAGACACGGCCGTCATCTTCGGACCGGAGCTTCCGCCCACCATCCTCGCAGAGGCTATCGGCACCATTCCCTATGAGATACTCACTTCCGTTTCACCCCGCGTCAAACGCATCTATTATGTGGATTAGACCATACTCGGGCACGTCGTTTTTAGCGGAAAGACAGCATAATACCCCCTTCACCCTCTCTTTTGGCATTTTTTAACATCAAAAACGCTTTCACCGTCTTTTTTTTCAGTAACTTTGCACGATTAATATAAAGTGACTTATCTTTTAAGAAAAGCAAACGAGGTTTGTTGTCTTATTTTGATTAAACATGGTTTCTGTAATAATACCTACATACAAGAGTAGTGGTGTCGTTGGCAAGGCAATCAAGTCTGTGCTGAATCAGACGTATCACGATATAGAAATAATCGTTGTTGATGATAATTCTCCTGAATCATTGGAGAGGGAGGAGACAGAAAAGGTTATGTTTCCGTTTTTAGCAGACACTCGTGTTGTGTACCTAAAACATGAAAAGAACAAGAATGGTTCAGCAGCTCGCAATACAGGCATAAGGTATGCTCATGGGGAATTTATAGCTTTCTTAGACGATGATGACTGTTTCTTACCTAGTAAAATTGAGAAGCAAGTACAATTTCTTTCCACTCACCCCACATTTGATGCGGTTTATTGTTATGCTCAAATGAATGGTGTTGAAATTGCGGTGGAACCTTATGAAGGTGATGCAACGAGAGAACTCCTTCTGATGAAAACAAGGATGTTTACGACCTGTCTCATGTTTCGTGCAGAGCCTCTTCGTCAAATTCATGGTTTTGATGAAGCTTTCCGTCGGCATCAAGATTATGAGTTACTTCTTCGATTTTTTAATGCGAACTATAAGATTGGTTGTGTGAAAGAGCCTTTGGTGGAGCGGGGGACCGGTGGAAATAATAACATACCTTCCTCAAAATCATTACAGAGCGTGAAAGTTTTTTTCCTGAACACTTTTTCCGATTGCATTAATAATATTGACGAAGTCGAACCTGGATTCCGTAAGAAAGTATATGCTTTGCATTATGGCTCCCTATTGGTTCCCTATCTCCAAGAACATGAATTCACAAAGGCGCTTCAATTAACAAAAAAATATTTCTGGTATTCTCCCTCCTATTTCACAAGAGGACTTCGCCGTAAGGTAATCATTTTCATTGGAAAACGTTTGCCTTTTGCCAGTTGCCAGAATGGGGAAACGATCAGCTGGTTCAAAAAGCGGTAACATGAACAAATCTCAGAATAATAAGAGGATAGCAAAAAACACTTTGTTGCTATATTTTAGGATGATAGTGATGACTATCGTCTCCATTTATACAACTCGTATCACTTTGCAAATTCTCGGAGTAGAAGATTTTGGTATTCGGAATGTTATTGCTGGTATCATCAGTTTCATGGGAATCGTAACGACCGCTATGGTGAATGCGGCACAGCGTTTTCTGGCCTATGGTTTAGGAACGAACGATATGGTTCAGTTCCGTCGCACATTCAGCATGCTGATAAATTTGTTCATTATCATCTCGGTTATAGGAATTGTCCTTTTCGAACTCGTCGGCCCCTATTTTATTTCTCACCAGCTTACCATCCCTCCCAATCGTCTCAATGCCGCTCAATGGATTTTTCAGTTTACGATTCTTGACTTTGTCATCAGTACCTTGGTTATTCCATATACATCGGCCGTTATTGCATACGAAAAGATGGATATATTTGCCTATGTGTCCTTACTGGATGCAGGGCTAAAACTGGCCGTTGTTTATCTACTTTATATTACACCTTATGACCATTTGATAACCATTGTCTTCATGACGGTTGTGGCTCATTTGCTATCAAATTTGGTGTATGTGGTTTATTGTAAGGTGAAATTAGCAGGTTGTATATATCAACGATACTGGGATCAAAGTGTTCTGAAGCATCTATTGTCCTTTATGGGGTGGAATCTGTTTGGTACGGCAACCAGCGTAATGAATGTACAAGGTCAAGCCATCTTGCTGAATATTTTCTTTGGTCCTGTGGTTAATGCTGCAAAAGCTATTTCAGATAATGTGCATACATTGGTGATTTCATTTGTTTCGAATTTCTTTATGGCGGTCAATCCTCAAATTGTCAAGACCTATGCCAATAACGAAAAAGAATATACTAAACAATTAGTCCTCAAAAGTTCAAGATTTTCTCTCTTTTTAATACTTCTCCTATCAATGCCTCTGATAGTGAATATGAAGCCTCTGCTTGTCCTTTGGCTTGGTGAAGGACAGGTAACAGATGATATGGTCCTTTTTTCTCAGTGGACATTGATCCACTGTATGGCACTTTCTTTCGAATATCCTATCACGCAAACCGTGAGAGCCACAGGTGATATTAAAAAATATCAAATAGGAGTGGGGGTGCAGACGCTGATGTTTATCCCGATTTGCTATTTAGTGTTTAAATTGGGGGCCCCACCGATTGCCTCTATGATTCTTCTTACGGCGATTTGTATGATTGTTCTTTTTTATCGAGTATGGTCATTATCCAAAATATTGGATATCACAATAGGTTCTTATTATAGAAGAATCGTTATTCCTTTCCTGTTTGTGGCTGCTATTAGTGCCATTTGTCTTCATTTTACCCACATAGAGCCTCATTCCTTTATTATGCTCCTTGTTTCTTGTTTGATGGTGGCAATAGAGACCGTCTTAGTTATCATACTTTTGGGCTTAAACAAGGAAGAATGGATTTGGATGCGTAACTACGTAGGCGCTAAATGTCGGAAATCTGGCTCTCGAAACTCCCACTCTTCTAATAATATTTCTATGATGATATGAATAGGTTGCAACTGACAATACAAGTACTACTCTTTTGGTTATTCCCCATGAGAATTCTCATCCATTGGTTGCCTATTCTTGGCTATCCAATGATTGCTTCGGGTTTAGCTGTTGTGGAGTATCTCTGTCTGACGGCCCTTATGTTTCATTCCTTCCAAATGAGATGGAATCATGAAAGTTTAATGACCGTCTTAATCTTTCAATTACTCTACTGGATATATAGTTTCTATGTGATTTATTACATCATGGTAGATCCCCAGATTCCACGTGACATTATGATGCACGTGCCTTTGAGTAATGTGACTATCATTCAAAATATTATCACTATTTCTCTTGTCTGCTCTTTTGTCGTTCTCTATCAGCAATATGCCAATCTGGATATGTTGTTGAGAATATCTACACTATTTCTTGTTGTCATGTTAATTATTCATGATTTGTCCGGTAATATGTCTGTATATATGCTTCAAGCAGCCAAGATTACGGAGAAACATGATTTGATAAAAGCTTTCAGGATGTTGGATGAAATCTCCCTGGCGCAATATGCATCAGAAGCCTTTCTTCTGAATCTATGGCTTAAAGACAGATGGACGAAGAATCTAATCCTGAATAAAATTCTATTTTGGAGTATAGCCACATTAACGTTTATCAATGTCATTGTCATCGCTCAACGAGGTCCTTTGTTGTTTCTGTTTGTGACAGTACTATTCTATCTCTTCTGCAAAGGTTTCTTTGGAATAAAAACATTCTTGTTCATATTGATAGTTTCGTGTTTTGCCTTCTTATTTAGCCAAGAGCTGATGTCCTTTCTGTCTGAATTTTATGTTTTCAAGCGATTCTTTTCTGTAGTAGAAGATGGTGGCACCGGTCGCTTTGGTTCTGCAGATTCTGAGTTCTCTCTTGCATGGCGACAGATTTCTGATGGTCCATTTTTGGGTTCCTATTTTAGGACATTATTGGGATCACGTGTGGGTAATTATCCTCACAATTTTATTCTGGAGCTGTTGATGACATTTGGAGTTGTGTTTACGATTCCTTTTATGATATTGTTGTGGTATGGGATAAAAAATTGCATGTATGCCATTCGCAATAATATGAACATTGCTGCTTTTGGACTTATATTCATTTATTTCTTTTTATTGCGTCTTACTTCTGGTACATTATTTCTTGATACAGAAGCTTGGGTGGCAATGGCAATGATGCTTTATATTAATCAGGATGGTAGTGGTGAAGAGAGTGAAGACATGGAAGAAGAACAATCTGATGAAGAAATAGACAGCTATGAAGGATAAGAATTTGAAACTATCAATAGTCCTGCCAGTGTATGGCGTGGAGAAGTACATAGAGAAGTGTATGGACTCCCTCCTTGTCCCAGATAATGATGATTATGAGATTGTTGTTGTTAATGATGGAACAATGGACAGAAGTATAGATATTATTAGGGAGAAGTATGCAGATTCACGCATAAGGATTGTTGAGCAAACCAATGCAGGACTGTCTGCTGCACGTAACAGAGGTATTCAAGAAGCAAAGGGTGAATACATCTGGTGTTTCGATTCGGATGATTGGGCTGAAACTCAAGAGATTCCCCAAATTATTAAGGAACTACAGGGCATCGATTTCTTGTATTTTAGCAGCTACTTTGGCTATAATGAAGACAACGGCAATCAGACTCTTGACAAACGTGTTATCGAAGCCTTCACAGGATCTGAATTAGCATGTAAGCCTTTTTATTTCTGTGCACCCTATTATATTATGCGCAGAGCTTTTCTTTTGCAAAATGACCTCTCGTTTAAAGTGGGCCTACTGCACGAAGATACATTGTTCACTCCCATTATGATTACACATGCCGGTCCTGTCAAATGTTACAAAACGCCTGTGTATCATCATCGTTTTAGGGATGGTTCCATCACGCAAAGTGAGGTTAGCCCAAAAAGGATCAAAGATTTAATGTATATAATTGAAACGTTAATCAACTATGGCAATGAGGCTATTCCTGCTTCCATGAAATATAAATGGGGCTTCTGTATTGCACAAACTGTTAATTCTGTGTTGTTCCTTTCCCAACAATGTAAAGATAAAGACACAATATCTATTCTTCGGAGATTTGTCAATAAGAACTTTGTCCTAATAAGTTATTTAAAACATGCAGGTTTTAATAACAGAGTAATGGGGTTCTTGGCTACATTATTCTTTGGTAGGCTATTTGAAGTTTATAGTATTTTGTACAGATTACGATATCATAATTACTAATACGCTATGGTTAGATATATTCAAAGACTAAAGACTATAATCCGACGTTTATGGAGAGAATCCATGAGTGGAGAAGAATATGTGTCCTATTTGCGAAAAATGGGAATACGGGTAGGTCAAAATGTAAAATTCAGATACCCTGCCCACACTTTGATAGACACTAATCGTCCTTGTCTTGTGGAACTTGGTGATAACTTGGATATCAATGACAACTTTGTTGTTCTTACTCACGACTTTACCTCATTTGTTTTCAGAGGCTATTATAAAGATTTTGTTAACTCATCAGGCCGGGTTAAGATTGGGAGTAACATTGTTTTTGGTCGGAATGTTACAATTTTGAAAGGGGTTACTATCGGTGATAATTGTATAATAGGAGCCGGTTCAATAGTCTCAAGTTCCATCCCTCAGAATTCTGTAGCTGTCGGTGTACCTGCAAAGGTGATTTGTTCTCTTGATGAATATTATAAGAAACGCAAGAACCAACAATTATCAGAAGCATTCGAATATGCTATAGAACTGGCTAAGCAAAAAGGGGGTATAGAAAAGTTGGAGATGGGAGATTTTCCAGAGGAATGGGTCCTTTTCTTATCAGAAGAGGAATACAAAAACAATAATAAGGTTCGTCACAATGTCGATTTCAGGTTAAAAGGGAAAGTAGATATACACGAGTTCCTCAATCGTTCTCGTCCTTTTGATACCTTTGATGCTTTTTTAGAAGCAGTTAAACGAAATAATGACATACATTTAACCAGATAAATTACAGAAGTTTTTAATAAGCTGTTTAATGCAATAGTTGAAAATATGGAAACAAAAGACATTAAAATTGCCGTCATCGGCCTTGGATATGTGGGCCTTCCTTTGGCTCGTCTTTTTTCCACCAAGTATGAAACCATTGGTTATGACATGAACCAGAAGCGTGTGGATGCTCTCATGACTGGCCATGATGCCACACTGGAAGTGAGCGATGAACTGCTCCAAGATGCCATTAACAATCATGGCTTTGTCTGCACCACGGATTTGGAGAAGATTCGCAGTTGCAATTTTTATGTTGTAGCAGTGCCCACCCCTGTGGATGAGAACAATCGTCCGGACCTGAAACCTCTGTGGGGTGCTTCTGAGACAGTGGGAAAGGTAATCTCCAAGGGTGACATCGTGGTCTATGAGAGCACGGTATATCCCGGCGTTACAGAGGAAGAGTGTTTACCTGTGGTGGAACGTGTCAGTGGCTTGAAGTTTAATGTGGATTTCTATGCAGGCTATTCTCCTGAACGCATCAATCCAGGAGATAAACTTCACACTGTGGAGAAGATAAAAAAAGTGACATCCGGCAGTACTTCAGAAGTTGCAGACATCGTTGATAGAGTTTACAACTCAGTGCTCGTTAATGGAACACATAAAGCACCAAGCATCAAGGTGGCTGAAGCTTCCAAAATCATTGAGAATTCACAACGTGACGTGAATATTGCCTTCATGAACGAGTTGGCAAAGATCTTTAATGCGATGGGTATTGATACTCACGATGTCATCGAGGCTGCATCCAGCAAGTGGAATTTTATCAAACTCTCTCCAGGACTTGTTGGTGGTCACTGTATCAGCGTTGATCCTTACTATCTCATCCAGAAAGCTCAAGTCTATGGTGTGTTACCTCGTGTGATGTCTAATGCCCGTCGCTTGAACGATGGTATGGGAGATTATGTGGCCAATCAAGTGATTAAACTCATGAACAAAAAGGGCTTATTGGTGAAGGATGCAAAGATTCTTATTCTCGGAATCACCTTCAAGGAGAATTGCCCGGATATACGTAATACAAAGGTGGTGGATATCTATCACACACTGGAAGAATATTCCAACAACATTACTATCTATGATCCTTGGGCAAATGCTGCATCCGTTTTACATGAGTATGGAATAGAGATTGAAAAGACAATGGCTCAAGTTCAAGCTTCAACATACGATGCTATCATTCTTGCTGTCGCCCATAAGGAATTCTTGGAGATGGACATCCGTGCTCTTACTAATGATAATGGAATAATTTACGATGTGAAGGGAATTCTTCCTCGTGAGATCATAGATGGAAGGCTGTAGGCAAAAAGGCGCTCACATGAAAATTGTACATATTACTCATCATTACATTGATGGCTGGGGCTATCAAGACAACTTACTTCCTGAATACCAATATAGGCAGGGGGATGAGGTCGTCGTGGTGTCAGACAACGACCACCTTGGATATATGCAAAATCCAGAATTAGCTTCAGCCATTAGAGCAAGAGGTTCTGAATATGTCATCAATGGTGTCAGGATTCGTAAGATAAAATGTTTCTTCAACACTTCCAATACATCCTTGTTTTGCAAAGGACTCTATCGGCTATTGAGAGAAGAACAGCCTGATATGATTCTGCATCATGGCATAGATAGTTCCTCGTTAGTGGTGGCGACGATGTACAAATACAACCATAAAGATATAAGATTATATGTAGATAATCATGCTGATGCCATCAACGAAACCCGTAATAGGATTTGGGACATCTGTTATAATAAGGTGCTGCTTTCTGCAGTAGTTAAGTTGTTGGGAGACCTCGTGGATTGTTACTTTGGTGTCACTCCTTTGCGCTGTGAATATCTGCATGTCAAGTTTGGTGTCCCTTCCCACAAGATCGGTTTTTTACCGATTGGTTGTGACACCTATCATGTAGATGCATTAGGCCTGAATCGTGTTGAATTGCGTCAGAAATATGGTTTCTCAAACGATGCATTTCTGGTGGTCAGTGGTGGTAAAATGGATGCTTCCAAGGGCACCATTGATTTGATTAATGTAATTCGAGATCTTCAAGAGGAGATTCCTCAACTTCATCTCATTTTATTCGGAAAGTCTGATTCAGAAGTCGCAGAAGCGGTTAAAGAAAGTCCTTTTGTTTCGAATTTTGGTTGGTGTGACAGGGATACAACTCTTTCTCTACTCGCCCTTTCAGATGTGGCTTGTTGGCCCTTACTTCATACGACACTCATTGAGGATGCTGTAGCTTGTGGCATACCGTTGATTGTCAAATCTTCCGGTAATGTTAGGCATTTTCAACAAGAGCAAAATGGCATCTTCTTGCAAACAGGAGACTATCAAGAGCTATTGAAAGCCATCAGGGATATCATTCATGATTATCAGCACTTCTCTGTTGTCTCTTCACGTGTTCGATATAAATATAGTTATGATGCTATTGCGGCATCACTGAAAACAGGTTGTGGTTATGGACTTGAACAATAATATATTACCAGATCAGAGAAAGTGGGTGACAGTCATTCGCCATGTTGCCAACTATGTGAGATCGTGGTTTATGCTGCGAATCAAATATCCTTTTGTGAAGGCCTCGCTGACGTTCAATGATATCATTAGAATACCGGTTTCCACTGTCATCTGGTCTCCACACAAAGATGTTACGATGGGACATCATGTGCAGTTCGGGCCTCAATGCCTTATCCAGTGTGATATTGAGTTCGGGAACTATGTACTCATGGCCTCCCGTGTGTCTTTCATTGGCCGCGACGACCATCTTACAAACATCCCAGAACAAACGATATGGAATTCTGGACGGGGTGATACGGGCAAGACGTATGTCGGCTCTGATGTGTGGATAGGCCATGGAGCCATTATCCTGGCTGGTGTCACGATTGGTGATGGTGCCATCGTTGCTGCAGGATCTGTGGTGACGAAAGACGTTCCGCCTTGTGCCATCGTCGGAGGGAATCCGGCAAGAGTTCTCAAAGAGCGATTTCAAACAGACGAAGAAAAGGAGCGTCATATAGAGTATATAAATGGCTTCAATAAAGGTGTAAGATAAGATTACAATGAAGACATATTTCAATATTAATTACGAGTTTGACAAGCAGGAGGTGCATCGCCGCATTGAAGCAGCGCAGAAGGGATATATCTGCGTGGCAGATGGCGTGGTGCTGAATATTGCGAATAGAGAAAGGGACTATCTGGACGTCGTCAATGGAAGTTTGTTCAGCATCTGTGACAGCAGCTGGGTACCACTCTACTTGAAGTCCATCTATGGCGTGAAGTATCAGCAATACTGTGGTTCGGAGATATTCAAGGATATCGTTTCTTCCAGGAAATACAGAATGATGTTTCTGGGGGCCAATCAGGCCACGCTGGACGGGTTACGCAGTGAGCTGAAGAAGATGAATCCAGCTGTCGAAGGGATGCAGTTCGTGGAGTTGCCGTTCCGTCAAGTCGAGGAGTTTGACTATGAGGGGATTGCAAGAATGATAGAGGAGGACGGTGCCAAGATCATCTGGGTGGCGTTGGGTGCTCCCAAGCAGGAACGTTTCATGAACCGGTTGCAGCCTCATCTCTCTGCTGGCGTGATGATAGGTGTGGGAGCTGCATTCAAGTTCTACAGCGGCACGGAAGAGAGTCGTTGCCCCGTGTGGATGCAGAAGTGGCACATGGAATTCATTTATCGGATTCTGCAAGACCCGAAGAAGCAGTTGAGCCGTTGTTACTGGATTGTCAGGACGTTGCCGGGACTGTATTTTGAGGAGCGTAGGAAAGCGAAGACACAACAACCCCAATGAATGACGTGATGAACATAACGATTTGTGGAGGTGGAAACTTAGGACACGTTTGTGCTGGGTTCTTGGGTGTGGAAAACAATGTCTCATTGTTGACGACACGGCCTGAACGTTGGGCGTCAGAAATTAAGGTTACAGACCTGAATGGAAAGATGTACTCTGGGAGAATACAGGAAAAGTCCTCTCGTCCAGAGGATGTCATTCCCGAGGCAGACCTTGTGCTGATTTGTCTTCCTGGGTATGCCATCCATGATGTCTTGCTGCAGATAGCTCCTTATGTGAAGCCGTCTGCTTGGGTGGGAACTGTGGTGTCCAGTACAGGCTTCTTCTTCGAGGCGATGGACTTGCTGCCCAGGCATCAGACATTGTTTGGTTTCCAGCGGGTTCCTTTTATTGCTCGCACCACAGAATATGGTCACAGTGCCGAGTTGAAGGGCTACAAGGAGTCGTTAAGAGTGGCAGTGGAGCAAACCGCTGATAAAGAACAGGTGAGAAGGACGCTTGAACAGCTTTTCTGTACGCCAGTGGTGTTACTTGACAGCTTTTATGAGGTGAGCCTCTCCAACAGCAATCCTCTGTTGCACACGTCCCGGCTCTATACGTTATGGCACGACTGGAAGCCCGGAATGGTTTATGAGTATAACCCCTTCTTCTATGCTGATTGGACGACAGAAACCTCCGAGTTGTTCATTAAAATGGATAATGAGTTTCAGATTCTTTTGAAGGTCCTGGGGCTCAAAGAGGGCGCCGTTCCTTCTGTCCTGGACTATTACGAAAGCCACGATGCAGAATCTCTCACTCGCAAGCTGTGCTCCATCCCGGCCTTTCAGGGGCTGAAATCCCCTATGAAAGCGGTGGAGAATGGCTGGGTGCCAGACTTCTCAAGCCGTTATTTCACGGAGGACTTTCCTTACGGGCTGAGATTCATTTACGAATCAGCTCATCAAAGACATCTCAATTGTCCCTGCATCGATGCCGTTTATGAATGGGGAATGCAGTGTCTTGCTTGAAGACCTCTCAGGAGCGGCAGGCGGACGGTGAATGGTGAAGAAACGGTTGCAGCGGGCATTGCGTCTGGACGAATTGGCCACTTCGTCTGTTCGCAAAGTGCTTTTCCACTGGACGTTACGCAGTTTACGTCCATAGGAAAAGGCACCCTCCCAAATTGGGAGAGTGCCTTTGGAAGACGGAGTGTTGCTTTGAACTCACTTGACAATCATCTTCTTTTTCCTGTAAATGTACATGCCTGAATCCGTGGGCTTGCCGACGAGGCGGCGGCCGTCGAGGGTGAAGAAGGCGTTGCTGTTGGAGTAATTGGATGACTCGGAATACTTTGAGTATTCGGATATTCCAGTGGGTTCGTCATCATCGATGAGGCGGAGTTCAATGGAGTCGGGGAGTAGAATGTCCTGGGTCGGCACACGGCGACGGGCGTTTGCAGGCGGGTTCTCACCCACGTAGCTGAGGTAGCAGTGGAGGGGCCGGATGTAGTCGCCGTCGTTGAGGCGTGTGAAGTGACGCGGGGCTCCTGTATCGTCTGCGTTGGCAGGGATGCTGTAGTCCGTGCTGAGTTCCGTCCAGCGCAGGGTGCTATAGGTTCCTTTGAAGGTCCAGCCGTTGTGGGCTTGGGGTGTCTTCGCCTCGGTCATGAGGATGACAGGTTGTCCATTGAAGTCAAAGGTGAGGCGGTCTTCGTTGGGCAGGATGACGTAGGGCATGTTGTCCTCTGTCTCTGTGGTTTGTCGCATGGTAACGACCCACTTGGGGTCCTCAAACTCCACGGTGTCGAAGAGGTAGAACTTGTCACCAGTAATCATGTTGCCAGTCACATCGAAAGGCAGAATGAGGGCAGCGGGCTGTCCAGGGATGAAGGTTCGGTTGTAGATAATGGAATCGACCTTCAGAGGCAGGGGAATGTTGATGGTGGCTTCGGAGTCGTCATCGAAGATAGCGATGCGTCGTCCGTTTTCTTCCTTCAAGGTGATGCCTTCGTATGGAACCTGATTGGTGATGTCGAGGACGTAGGGTGCGTCTGGTGATCCGGTGATGCCATTGACGTCATAGGTGAGCTTTTGACTGCACTCGATGACGAAGCCTTTGGCAGCAACCTTGAAGGTGAGCGTCTCGCCAGAAGTGTTACCATAGATGGTGAGATAGGCTATGCCTGGACGAGCAGGGTCTTTCGGCGCTCCCTTGCCTCGAATCTCATCGCCCACAAAGGCTGCGATGCTGACGTCTTTGATGACTTGGTCGCTGGCCTTGACTTGCACGGTGAGCATCATGTTTCCGTAATAGTCGTGAGGGTTCACGGCAGGGAAGGGATCGGCTGTCTGGGCACGGAGGCTGGATGGCGCACCGAGTGGACAGAGCAGGCACAGGACCCAGAGGAGGCGCTGAAGCCAGCAGGCCCTGGAGACCCAGCGGCTCCCGTGCAGGGCCGCTGGGTTCTGGGTGAATAATGACTGATGCGTGTTCATTTGATGACAATCTTTTGGCCGTTGATAATGTAGATACCCTTGTGCAGCTGCTTGTGTTCGGCATTGCTGTTGAAGAGCTTACGTCCGCTGAGGTCGAAGCCGTTCTCCAGGTCGGTGTCGGAGTTCACAAGGTGGATGCCGTCCACATTGCCAAGGTTGATTACGAATGGAGCACTGAGAGAACCGATGACGGCATCAGGCTCGTAGTTGACATTTACTGGCGTGTCAATGATTTCACCGGCCACGGCGAGTTTGACATTCATGACGGCATCTTCGTCACCAGGAATGGTGAGGTAGGCCATACCGTTGTCATTGGTGACGGCTGCTGCGCGGCACTCGTCTCCGTTGAAGATAGCGAGTTCAATGTTGCTGACAGGTTGACCGTTGGCCACGAGGCGGGCGGCCATGATGGCATTCGTGGAGAAGAGATGGTAGTCAACGGGAGAGAATAGGCTATTGTCTCCAGGTTTCCTGGATATTCTGGAAGCTTTGGATGCACCAGATGCTTGAGGAGCGTTCATGACTTTGCTGCCAGGATAGCTGAAATCGCGTTTCTCTCCGACGTTCACTATGTAACCTGCTCCGGGCTGCATGAGCAGCAGAGAGCCTGCCCATTCATAGTCGTTGAAGTAGCTCACACCGCTCTGACCCTTGACGATGTCGCCTGCCACGGGATTCATGCCAGCGAAGGCGTCGTCCACGCTGCTGATTCGGTTCAGATAGTAACCTATCCAGTTCCAACCCTTTTCGAGAGAGATGGGTGTCTCTGCGGGATTCACAGGATCGCCCACCACTCGCAGGGTGCGAGCTGTCTTCATCTGCACGGCATACATTTCTACGTTGTTCAGGGTATCTGGCAAGCTTCCGGTGAGTACCCCTTGTGCATCGGGCATCGACCAACTGTTCTGGTTCTTGATGGCAAGCACATCGGAGGCAATGTCTTTCAGCACGTTTTCTGTCGACATGTCTTCTGGCGTGACATAGAGTGAGAACCAGTTCCATCCGGCTTTCAGCTCGGTGGATTGCTCCAGCTTGTCGGTGATGGTGAGCACGACGGGTGCCTCATAGCGGCCTTCCAGAGCGAGGGATGCAAAGCTGAGTTTGCGGTCTGCCTGGATGACGGGATAGGTGATGCCATCGGAAGCATCGTAGGCACGGAAGATGATGTCACCAGACTCGCCGTCGTTGCCGTAGATGTCCATGGTGATGAAGTAGCTGTCATAGCGCTCCATATAGCTCGGGTGGGCAATGCCTCGACATTCCTCACCGATGAAGGCTGCCACGATATCATCCTCATCGTTCAATGCTACGCCGTTGTGTTCCACGCGGGCAATGACGTTCATGGAGGTCTCGAAGTCATTGGGGTTGACAGCCCAGTCGGGCACTTCACCAGTGACGGTGATGTAGAGGGTCAGCGGTGTTTCGATGCCGTTGTTGCTTTGCAGATAAATGGTCTCCTCATACTTTCCGATGGGTGTGGCGGGGCTGACGGTGAAGGTCACCTCTGTCTCGCCCAATGGATTGGTGGTGCCGTAGTCCTCGCTGGCAGTGAGCCAAGCGGGCATTCCACTGAGGGTCCACATCTGCTGGGTGCCGCTCTTGTTGATGATGGTGGCAGTGAGGGCAGCGCCGGCGGTTTCGTTGGCAACGCAACTTACTTCACTCTCGTCCCAGACGAGTTCCTTGCGGTTCACGAAGGCCGACCAGGAGGCGGCCTCGGAGTAGTTGCCGTTCTCGTCACAGACATTTTTGACGGTGAAGTTCAGCGTGCAACCTTCAATGGTGGAGGCGTCCTCGTTGAGGGTGATAACCACCTTCTCTTCGCTGGCCATGAAGGAGAAGCTGACGTTTGTCTCAGAGGGTTTCGTGCGCAGGGCGGGAGCCTCATCGGTGTAGGCTGCCTCTTTGGCGGAACCATCAAGCACGCAGAGCTGTGCTTGGAGACCACTGCCGGTGAGATCGGCTGCATCGCCGACGGTACTCACCTGGTTACCCTCGTCCAGTTGCTTCTTCTCGAAGGGATAGTAGGCCACCAGGCCATCTTCACTACCCGTCAGGCGTACCTTGCGGTTCTTGATTAGCAAGTCTCCGTTGAGCGTAGCGTTCCACACGCGTACCTCATCAATCTGTCCGATGAAGGGATGGTCGTAGGTGTAACCCTCTGCGACACCTGCTTCATTGTAGGTGGAGGTGCGTCGTGCACCGAGAATCAGGTTATTGGTGGTGATGCTGCCAACGTTGGCGGCATTGGTGGAGAAGCAGCGCTTGCCATCGACGTATGCAGCAGCGGTTCCCTGACGCAGCACGTTCAGTGCCACATGGTGCCAGACGTTGTCCGTCAAGCCAGAGGCTGTGGTGAGGAAGGTCTGGACGGCACCGTCCTTCGTATTTGCCAGCTGCAACACGCCTTGGGCGTTGAGAGAGAGAGCAATGTCTCCCATCTGCAGGAGCTGCACTTCGCCTGTCTGCTCACTGCCGCGCATCCAGAATTCCAACGCATAGTCATCATTTACACTGGTGGGAAGCTCTGAAGCGTTGATGCTCACATAGCTGTTACCATCGAGGCTGATGGCCTTGTTCTCGTTGTTCAGGTACCACGTCTCGTCGGCCATCGTCATGTGGCGGTTGCGGGCGTAGTCACGGATGGTGGTTCCTTCACCCTCATCCATCTTCCAGTAACCGATGAGGTGACGGGTGGATGGGTTCTTCGTCTTGCTGCGGTTCAGCAGGGCGGTGGTCATGTCGTGGGCCTCGTCCCAGAGGAGGAGCTCATGGAGGGCCGCAGTGGTGCCGCCGCCAACGGTGAGCAAGCCCTTGCCGGTGTACGCATTCACAGCCTTCTCCAGGAACAGGTTGGTGGTGTTGGCGTCGTCGGCCACAGAGGCATTCAGTTTACCGTCTGCTGTCAGGCTGAGGCTCAGGAAAGCCCACTTGCCCGTTGGCACAGCGTCCGTGGAAGTGTAGGTCGAGTTACCGATGGTGACCACGAACTGCGAAGCGTCATTGATACCAAGGGTGAGTTTTTCTGTTTCACTTCCGTGGGTCAGCAGAGTGCCTGCCTCGCCAGTGAGGTTCACCCACATGTCGAAGGCAAAGTCCTTGTCTTTGAGGTCGATGTTGGCCTCGGTGCTGGCGGTGGCTGCCTCGCTGGCCGTCAGGTTCAGTGCTGTCTCATGGGCAATCTCTGCACCATTGAGGACACCCGTCACCTTGAAGTTTTTCTCGTTGGTGAGCTCGCCCTTCAGAATGGTTTCATTGAAGGTCACGCTCAGCTCGTCGCCGATATCCAGAATGCCGTCTGCCGGTTCCGGAACGCCGATGGGTGTCGGTTTCTGCATGTCTTTCACTAAGGCAAGTTCCTCGGAGGTCGTTCTCACTTCTTCGTTGCCGTAGGTGCTGGCCGAGACGATGCGGAAGAGGTATTCACCGTCGGGGAAGGATTTCATGGATTGCGTGTAGCTGACGCTGGAACCCTCCTTGGGCAACAGTTCACTGTTGTTTTTCATGTCGTCTTCGTTGAGCACATACTCATGGATCTGTGTCCAGGTCGTTTCACCTTGTTTCTTATACTCCATGCGGAAGGCTTTCTGTCCACGGTAGGTGCGGTCGAAGTCCGTCATGGTCAGCACCACGTCGGTGCTTGTATTGGTATTTATGACGTTCTTGGAGAGGGCGAGCGTCACGGGTGAGGATGACGGCACATAGTAAGCAGATATGAACACGGTGTCGGCAATGACATCCCAGTTGGTGGAAGGCTGGTACTGTGACTGTGAAGCCAAAACGATTCCGATGTGTTCATAATTGAGGATGCTTTGGTCACTCTGTTTCAGCAGCAGGGTCTTATAGACGGCTTCGTGGGCCGGAATCTTAATGATGCGCGAGTCTGTCAGCGGCATACCATCCACGAAAAGCATAGCGCCATAGGGATTGGTTTCCTCGGCCTGCATCAGGCGGTAATACAGTTCCTCGTTGGTCTCCGAGGCATTGCTCAGTCGCAACGTGTAGGTGGCAGTGGAGCCCGATGGGATATCTGTGACCGAAGATTTCTCGGCCTGGATTTGCGGCACCTCTATCTGCATGGTGCCTTCCATAATGGTCGTGCCCGGATTGTAGTACTTAGTCACCACTTCTTTCTCATACGGGGCACTGGTCTGCCCACCACGGGTGCGGAAAATAGGACTGTAACTACCGTAGTCATAGATATCGACCGTAAGGGCGTTGTCATCGCCATCTTCTGCAAGGGTGTAATTAATCGCTGTCTTTTTGGTGGTTGATTCTTCGTGTTCATAATTGTATCCTCCATTTATGTCAACACCGAAATTACAGACGATACCAAAAGAATTCCACAAGTAGCCCGTTGCAAAGTGAACAAAGACGGACAAATCAAGTTCCACCTGATGGTGAACGCCGCCCGAAGATGTTTGTTTTTCCCAACTCTTGGTAATGGATGTACCAGAGTCGAAGGAGTAGTTCTCATACGTCACACTATCAGGGTTTTCGCGGTTGTTGTAGGCTCTTACTTTTTCTTCCTCATTAAATTTTAGGTATTTTTCCCAGACATCTATTTGGTTATAAACCCAGAGAACGCTATCCTGGAAACTCTCGTCCGACCCTTCGGGCGAGAACATCGTATAGGATTCACCAGAGGATACAGGAGCCCCGTTTTTATCCCTGTTGGGTTCTCCGAAATTGGGGTCTTCTGGAGAACGCGTGGTCAGATACACGGGATACCGACCCTTGTTGACGTAGCCGTCAATCGTTTCCTGAGTGACTGTCTTCAGCATGGAGTTGCGCAACAGTTCCAAGTTAGGAATCAGCGTGTTTTCGATGTAGCTTTGCGTATAGTGGAATATGGTGCTGAAACTCATATCCGTGGAAACACTTTGTGCTACGTCCAATTGAACTTCGTCGCTGGTGCCTATGCGATGGAACCCCAAATTGTTACAGTCGCCGAAAATCACATTGGTGGCAGAACCGATAAACACATCACCCGCTGCACCCACAAATTCGGGATCATCGCTGGTGGAGACGGTCTTTACGGCTTCTATGTTGGTAGATGACTTCTTGTCTCCATGGTATTCACAACCAAGCTTGATACCACCAAGAATATCAAATTTGTCTTCATTAGTATTTTCAACAGCAACGCCAAAACCTTCATCAGTAACAAGTTTTGTGCCAAAATGAAATTCTGGGTTTGCAAAAATATCGCCTGCAACATGACCGCCATGAGTACTCCACCTATTAAAAATTGTACCCGAGGCCCATTCTGTCTTTGACTTGGATCCGGGAGGGTCGCGCAGGATCATCTGTACCATATCGGGGCCGGAAGTGACGAAGTTGTTGCCGGTGGGCAGGTTGCCCAAGACGATGCCCGTTAGGCCACCGTCGTTCCACACGTGGGTACGGTCTTCTATCTGGTAGGTGATGGAAATGTTTCGGGAATAGGGTGCCGCAATATTTGGCAGACCCGCCATCCACTTGTAGGTAGCACAGCCGATGCTGTCTAAACGCAACTGGTTGCTCTTCAACTGAATCACATCTCCCGGCTTATAGGTCTCTCCATCTTCATCTGTAGCTTCCTGATTGCAAACGGTCTGATCAGAGGATAAGGCATTGTCGATGGTGACCACCAGATCTTGCAATGGGACATAGAAGTTGACGGGGGTACCGCTGTCACTATTGACATATTCCTCGTAGGCCTCTATCTTGAAGGTGTAGTACTCATACATTTCGAAGATGGCACCGCCATATTTATAGACGGGCTGGCCATTATCGATGGTGTAGATGTCGTCTATCTGAAGCTTACCCATCTCATCTTCAATTGAATAACTACTCAATCCAAAGGCTCCGTCGTCATGATCCTCCTGGGTCACGTTGAATACCGGTGTGCTGTGATAGGTCTGTAGCAGCTTCGTATTGTATGTGTATGTCTCTTCTGAACTGTTGTCACGGCGCAACGTGTCGGAGCGTTCCAACGCGGCGTTAGTCAAATCGATGATTGTGGAGGAGCCAACCATAATAAGCCCGGTCTTCACCACCTTGATGTCGTCCAACTTGTATTCCAAGGGCGGCAACATGGCAGAGAACTCGCCTGTCAGGGAGTCGGTGTGGATGAAGATACTTTTGCAATCGTTGGCACCGGCACCGCGCCATGATTTACTGTTGATGTGTTTGGTGGCCGAGGCGACGAAAACGGTATCTGTGTTGGTCTCGTAGCTGAAAGTGGTCTCTTCCTCTTGTTTCACCACATTCATGCGATACGTATTGTTCGTCGGGGTAAGCACCAGTTCAGCCACGCCGATATTGTTCTGGCTCAGTCCGAAGCCCAGGTCCTTTTTACCCTCGATATCACCGCCAACCACACGGCCCGTGAAGTTGACGAGAGTGGCATCATAGAAGTCCAAGTTCTTGATTTCGCGGTCGAAATTGTGTTTGACGCCCACGTTGTTGGGATCAACAGGATAACGGCCTCCATCAACGAACTCGTGTTGGTTCATTTCCACGGAGACAAAGTGGTCTCCGATGGGCACACTGATGGTGTATTCTCCCTCCTCGTTGGTCTGAATAATCTGACCGTCTTGGGAGCAGACGACTCCATCCACATAAAGGTAGGCGCCCTCCACGGGATAGTCCGTGCCGGCATAGAAGACCTTACCACTGACAGGGAATGACGAGACGTCTTTGAAATCCACGCCGCTGTGGGTGAGCGATGACATGCTGACAAAGCGTGACTTTGTGCTGGGAGAGAACTCATGGATGCCCAAGGTGGGAATCACGGTGTAGCTGGTGCCATCACCCGAGAACGGTATGCCGCGAATCTCGTAGTAGCCATTTATGTCGGTGACGGCCATCTGGCTCAGCTGTTCTTCATGAGGCACTTTGGTGGTACCTTCTGCTGCCACCTTCGTTTTGGCGTGACGTCCGTTGGCAATGCCGTTCTTCTTGGAGAGGTCGTAGGCCTTCGTCTGTTTTTCCAGTCCTTCGTCGAAGGGATAGTAGATGGCCAGATTGGATTCGCTACCTGTCAAGGGATGGTTGTAGTTCTTCCGGATGTCATCCGGAGCGAGTGCCTTGGTCCAGAAGCGGAACTCGTCCAGGTAGCCCTGGTAGTAGTCCTGACTGTCGAAGTAGCAGTTGTTACCGATGGCCACGCACCGCTGATCTTCTTCCAGGTCACTGACGTTCACCTTGCCCTCTTCTTTCTGGATATCCAGTTCGCAACTCTTGACTTGGTCTCCATCCATCACATAGAGGATGGTCTTGGCCGCGTCACTTTTGTGTACGCAGTTGATTTGTGTCCATGCATCCGGCTCTATGATGAGGTCGGAATCATAATTTTTCTTGCCCAAGGAAACGCCAAGCCGGTAGGTGTTGTCCTCTTGTTTGTAGTGGAGGTACAGGCCAAAGGTGCTCCAGACGTCCATGATTTTGTAGTAGGCGCTGTCGGTGCTCATTTCCCTGAGGAGGGGATAGGCGTACAGCTGAATGGAGAAGTCGCTGTTGAACAGTTCATTCAAGTTGCTCTGGTCACAGGCGTACTTGAAACCTGAACCATAGTTGGTGAGCAGTACGGAGCGCATGCCGCTGATGATTTCGCCGTCGGGGTTCTGCTGCTTCAGCGTTACCTTGGCTCCTTCCACAGCGGTGCCTGTTCCGTAGGTGATGTTTCCGCTGATGAGACCTGTGGCGAGGCAGAATCCGTCGGCTTTAAGGATGTCGTCTTCCGTCTGTTTCCCGTCGTCGTTGCTCGTGATGGCGACCTTGTATTCATTGTAGTTGCCGGGCTGGGCCGTCACATCGTCGTAGGTGTAGGTAGCGGTCTTACCCGAAGTGGTGTAGATGCTTGTCCAGTCGCTTTCGTTTAGACTGCCCAACGGGCGGCGAAAGACGGTGAAGTTGGTGTCGAACGAGCCCACCTGCTTCACGTTCCACTGCAGTTTCACCGTGTTGCTGTAGGTGCCCTGGGATGCGGTGAAGCCCTCGAGCTTGGAACCGCCAAGACGAGCCGATGCAGTAGGGCTGTATTGGTTGGTGTCGAAGACCGTGACCATCAGCTGGTAGTAATAGGTGGTATTGGGCTCCAGATTGCTGCTGGCATCCGTGTAAGTTCCTGAGGTGGTAGTGTCGTTCACCTCTTTGGTTCCGATGGAAGTCCAGGAATTACTGTCGGGACTTGTGGTCCGCAAAATATTGATGTAGTATTTATTGTTGTTCTTGGCATCTTCGAGTGCGTTGTGGGCCCAGTTCAGGACGATGCCTTCGTCGGTTTCGCGGGCTGTCAGGTCGGTAAAGCTCCAGACAGGATGGATGCTGGCTTCTGCGCTGCTCATCAGTTCGGCTGGGAGACTATCCAACTGATTGGGAACAAAATACACTTCTATGGTGTTGGGGGTGTCATAGCTCTCCAGCTTCACATCTCTGCTTAGCTTGTCGTATTTGATTCCGCTCTCCAGCACTGCTTCAGTGGTAGCGTTATAAATTGTCCATGTGCCGACTGTGCTGAGCCAACGCTTCTTTTTGTCGTACGTGACCGTATCTACTTTGTTCCAATTGACCGTGATAGTCTTGTTCCATTGGTCTTTTTTCTCACAGGTTACGTTCTCGGGATAGGCAAAGCCCGGGACGGAAGCGGTGAGCCACTGGAAGACTTTCATCGTCTTCTTTACTCTTGGCCAGACATCGGGCTTAGGGTCGGCAGTTATTTTTCCACTGTACTGCATGGGCAAGTCCTTGAAGACATTGAACTTCTCACGAACGAAAGGGACTTTGACATTTTGGTACGACTCACTATTTATTCCAGCCGGATGTGTCTTGGCGAACATGTCCTCTTTCTCCTCACTTATATATACATTGGGAGCCTTGGTGTCCTGTGTATAAAAGCCTATACGTGTAGAAGAGACAAGGGGTTCCAACTTACCGCTGACGTTTACCTCCTCTTTGCTTGTCATGTCGGTATCGGGCACTTTCCAGATGTTGGGGAAGGGATCGGTTGTCCACTCTTTTTCCACCCAGTTGTCGTCCTCTGAAAAAGCCCCGGTAACGATTCTCCATTTTCCCTTGACTTTCACGGTGTATTGCTTACCAACTTCCCACACATCTGGGAAAATAAACATGGTCACACGGACGTAAGAGTTATCTTTACCGTGTTCCTGTTTGAAGGGGTTCCAGAAACGAACGGTGTATCCATTGCCTTCGTACTCGTTGCCCCACCATTCATTTTTCGAAATCTCGTCATTCAATTGGCTCCAGTTGCCGTGATCGAGGAGGCCTCCGGGCCATGCGAGCTCATAATTCGGAGAGCACACATACTCACCGTTCACATACACGGCAGGGCCTGCGTGTCCTTCTTCGGCTTCGCTGTGGAGGAAGAAACCGCCATAACCATAGTTGTCATAGATGGTCATTTCGATTTCAATCCACGGTTTCTTCAATGTGGGCTGGTGACGGATTTTTGACATTCCGTCTTCCTCGAAACTGTGTGTGTAGTCGGAGGCGGCAAACAGACTACTGCCACCTGCGAACAGGCACATGAGAAGCGTCAGCAGCAATCGCTGCCACCACTTCGTTTGAATTCTTGTTCGGTTCATAAAGTATAAATGTTAACTTTTAAATATGTGATTATTACTTGCTCAATGATTATGGTATCACGACTTTTCTGCCGTTATGGATATAAATGCCGCGTTGAGTAGGCTGCTTGACCAACCGGCGTCCGTTCAAATCATACCAGTGGCCTTCTCCAAGCCCCTCTGTGGGGTTGAGGGCACTGAGGCTGGTCGGCAATGAGTCGTCCTCGAAGTTCAGCAGGAAGGAACGGACGTCCTTTTCCTTGTCACCTGCAGTGATGCCTTTCAGATGGAAGTAGGCGCGGCAGGCGTTAATGGTCACAGCGGCGTTGGGGTAGTACAGTTTCTCCCCTGAACCCAGGTACAGCTTTGTCTTGTCGTTGGCTTCTAAGGGGACAGAACTATAGGCGCAGATGAAATCGGCGTGATCCTTCGAGACATTGACAGCGTCTTTCTTCACCTTTACATTGGCGAATGTGGGGTTCACGATGTCGGTTCCGCTGGCCCACTTAATAATATAAGGTGTGCCGGCAAGCATGGTTGTCACATCGCCCTCGGCCGTGAAGGTGAGGGTGAGTTCGCCCGTTGAACTGTTGAAACTGGTACTGCTGAGTGTGCGCACGTCTGCTCCATCGAGCACGCTTCCGCTGATGGTCAGGTTAAACGGCAGGCAGAGCGTGTTCCAACCGCCGTCCTTGTAGAGGGTGCGGCCATAGAGGATGACATTCTTGCCTGTGCCGGTATTGGCGGTGATGACGTCTGTGTTCTTTTTGCCTTCGGCCAGGGCGGTGTCATCATTATGGATGACTATGATGCTACTGCTGGTGCTACTGTTCACAGTGCAGTTGTGATAGTAGTTGTTGCTGAGCGTGCCATTATTGTCACCCACAACGGCATCGACTTTAGAAGATGCGGTGAAGGTGGAGTTGAACACAAGGCAGTTTTGTATGGTGCCGCTTGCGTTGAATCCCACGATACCTCCGACATATTGACTGCCTGTGATATCTGCGTCAATGAGGATGACGTTCTTCACGGTGCTACCGCTGCCGATATTCCCGAAGAGGGCCTGGTCTCTGGAGCCGCTCTTGTTGATGCGGATGCCGCTAATGGTCCTGTTGTTCCCATCGAAAGTACCGCGGAATGGATGTTCGGGAACACCAATGGCTGTATAGTTCGAGCCATTGACAAGGGCGACATCCTTGTAGTCGAGATTGGCCATTTGCTTAAAGAACGTGCTACTATAACTGGTGCCGGCGTTCACTTCGGTGGCCAGTTGGTCGAGATCGCTGGTTGTCTTTATGAGGTAGGGGCTCTCGCTTGTTCCTGAGCCTTCCCACGCCCACAGGTTCTGTCCCGTCAGGAGTGCTGCTAACGTCAGCACTGCTGCGAGGACCTTGTTCTTTATGTGAATTGTTTGTGCCATGATACACCTTATTATAATAAGTAGGTAATCAGTTGTCCATTCTTCACTCTTCCCAGTCTTCCCATCCGTCGAGGATTTCCTTGACGCGGGCAGCTTGGTTGCTGCCTCCGCCGTAACCGATGCCTACGCCGGTGGAGATGTTGAGCACTTCTGTGGTGCTGGTGCAAAGCATGTGAGTCGTCTTGACCATTGTGACCCGAAGTTCGGGCATTTCATAAATCTTTTTCATTTTGTTATTGTGTGATGGCTGTTAAATAATATGTTTCAACTTTCAATTCTCAACTTATCATCCTCCCTGCGCTCGTCGTGCCGCTGTATCCGGAGGCCTTTCCAGATGCAGTAGATGAGGATGACTGTAAAGATGCCCATAATGATGAGGGCGATAATTCTGCTTGTATTCATATCTGATAGAATATATGTATGGTCGCTCTTGAATTTCGTTGCAAAAGTACATATAAATATAAAAAACCTTTTTCCTTTCACGGAAATTTCCGCGAGAGGAAAGCATTTTTTCCGCGAGAGGAAAATTTTTCCGTTAAAGGAAAGAAAAAACAGTCGGAAAAATGGCCTTATTTCTTCTTATGTATTTTCTTGACGGCTGCGTGCAGGGTCGTGTCTTTGGTGACGACCTGTCGGAGGGAGTCCGGATCCAGTGCCACCACTTGTGTTCGTGACAGGCGGTGACGGGCACGGTAGATGCTGTCTTCCATCCACACAGGCGGCTCAAAAACGTCCTCTCCACTGTAGCCCAAATCCAGCTCCGGCCTTTCTGTGGGCGGGTCAAAACGGTAGGGAATCTTTCCGGCCACGAAGGGGATGATCTCCACCGGACGCCATCCATAATGAATGATGTCCAATTCTCGGGCCGCGGCTCTGGAGAGGTCAATGACGAACTTGCGGGAGTAGGGGCCCCGGTCTGTGACCTGCACGATGACCTCTTTTCCGTTGGTGAGGTTGCGCACCAGCAGCCACGTCCCCAGCGGGTATCGCAGATGGGCACAGGTGAAACTGTCACGATGGTAAATCTGTCCGTTGCTCATCCGCCGTCCGTGGAAGCGGTCGGCATAATAGGAAGCATTGCCCTTCTGTTCCTTCAGCTGCTGAGCGGCGGTGAGTTGTGGAAAAAGGAGCAAAAATGCCCAAAAAAGGATAAAACGGGTACTCACTCGAGAGGTTTTTAGGGGTTTCGGGGCGCAAGTTAGGCATTTTTGGGGGAATGACAAACTTTTTTTGTGTTTTTATGGTATTAGGTGGGAAAAAATACCTATCTTTGCACGCATTTTGACAAGATTTACACCCAAAACAATGAAATATCACGCAAAAATCCTCTCTTTCCTCCTTGTCTTGGTTACTGCATCGGTAATGATGACAGGGTGCATGTCTGACAAATCCATTGTTTATCTGCAGGGAGCGGATCAGGAGTACGCTTTCCCTCGTGAGATTGCCCAAGCCTTCGAGCTGAAAATCCAGCCCGACGACCAGTTGGCCATCTCTGTCACTTCCCAGGACCGCGAGCTCATAGAACCGTTCAACAACAACACGCTGATCGGTGGCGGCGCCTCGTCCAACTATGGCACCAATACGGTCAACACCACTTCGGGCGTCAGTTACTTCCGAGTGGATATGAACGGTGAGATTTCCTTCCCTGTTTTCGGTCAGCTGAAAGTGGTGGGCAAGAGCACCACAGAGGTCAGTGAGCTGGTCCAGAAGTTGCTGCGCGAGGGTGATGCCACCCATAGCGCCTTCATCCGTGATGCCATTGTGAACACCAAGATTATGAGTTTCAAGGTCACGATTCTGGGTGATGTCCGCACTCCTGGCACCCAGACTTTCACGGGCGAGCGTCTGACGGTCCTGGAGGCCATCGGTCGTGCTGGCGACCTGAACAGCTCTGCCAAGCGTGACCACGTGCAGGTCATCCGTGAAGAAAGCGGCAACCGCGTGGTCTATGACATCGACCTGCGTGACCAGGCCAGCGTCTTCCAGTCCCCCGCCTATTACCTCCAGCAGAACGACGTGGTGTATGTGAAGCCCAACAAGTCTGTGCGCGTCAAGGGCAGCACCAGTTATACCCTGCTCAGCGTCAGCTCTACGTTGGTCAGTATGGTCGTCAGTATCGTGTCTCTCATTATTGCCATCAACAAATAAACGTTCCGTATCCTCATGGCAAAAATCAATCAGAAGAAACAGTCGCAGTTGGTGGATGATATGCTGTCACTGCGTGACATTATTGATATCTTTGTATATAATTGGAAGTGGTTTATCCTGTCGGTCATTCTCTGTCTGGCAGTCGCCCGTCTTTATTTGGCCACGAAGCCCAAGATCTACCAGCGCTCTGCCGTGATGCTGGTGAAGGATGACCAGTCTGCCGGCGGTTCCCGCTCCAAAATCGGCACCGATGCCCTCATGCAGCTCAATGGCGTCATGATGGGCACCAGCGTGAAGAATGAGGTCTATATCCTTCAGAGCCACCAGATTATGATGGAGGTGGTTCGCCGCCTGCGCCTGGATGTGAACTATTCCTACAAGCGTCGTCTGCAGACCATCAGCTTGTATGATGTGCGTCCCTTCACGGCCGTCTTTGACACCGTGGAGACCAAGCGGCCCTATACCTTTATGATAGAACTGCACGGGCGCGAGGCTCGTCTGTCCAAACTCGAGACCATCGAGGGAGAGCAGCTCTTCGAGAAGAACTTCCGGCTGGGTGACACCATCAACACGCCCATCGGCCGCATGGCGCTTATTCCCATGGAGCAGTACCTGGATTACTTTGACGGCAAGACCATCCGCGTCACTCACACAACGGTGGAACAGGCGGCCAATAGTTTCGGCGGCCCGCTGAAATCCAGTGAACTGGACAAGGAGAGCACCCTCGTGGGCATCCAGTATTCCGACAATAATATCCAGCGTGCCGAGGATATCCTCAACGCCGTCCTGGAAGCTTACCGGAAGAGCATCATTGATGACAAGAACCGTGTGGCCGAGAGCACCGCAGCCTTCATTGACGACCGCATCAAGATCATCAGTGAGGAACTGAGTGAAGTGGAGGGTCAGTTGGCCGCTTTCAAGCAACAGAACCGCCTCGTCAGTCTCAAGGACGATGCCAACGCCTTCCTCCAGCAGAACATCTCTGCCCGCCAGCGCAGTATCCAGCTGGAATCCCAGGTGGGTGTGGTGCAGTACCTGCTGGACAACCTGAAGGACAAGGCCAACGGCATGAATATCATTCCCACCCTGGGAGGCATCACCGATGCAGGCCTGCAGCAACAGATCATGAAGTATAATGAACTGATGCTGGAGCGTAACCGCCTGATTCAGAACACCAGTGAGAATACACCCCGCATCCAGCAGGCCGACCAGAACCTGGCACAGATGCGCGCCAATATCATTGCCACCACCGAGGCGTTCCTCCAGTCCCTGAATGTGCAACTTCAGAGCGCCCGTCAGGAAGAGCGCAGCGTGAAAGGCGTGATTTCCAGCGTGCCCGACAAGGAAAAAGAAGTGCTGGACATCACCCGTCAGCAGACCATCAAGGAGACCCTGTACACCTACCTGCTGAACAAGCGTGAGGAGACAGCCCTTCAGCTGGCCATCCAGGAAGCAAATATCCGCGTGGTGGAAGAGCCCTTCGGCAGCAACAGGCCCATCTCCCCGCGCACCAAGGTCATCTATCTGATAGCCCTGCTGATTGGCATCGTGGCGCCCTTCGCTTTCTTCCACGTGCGCAGCCTGTTGAATATGAGTATTCGCGGCAGAAAGGATATCGAGGACAACACCACGATTCCCGTGCTGGGTGAAATTCCCCACCGCAAGGAAGGTATCGGAGATGCCGCCATTCTCGTGAGTGAGCATAACACCAACTCCATCAACGAGTCGTTCCGCATGTTGCGTTTCAGCCTCAACTTCATCAAGAAGGACGCGCGGGTCATCATGTTCACCTCCACCACGCCCGGTGAGGGTAAAACCTTCATCTCCCGCAACTTCGCCGTGACGCTGGGCATGACAGGCAAGAGCGTTATCCTCATAGATACCGATATCCGCAAGCGCACGCAGACCAAGCTCTCGGGTATCCGCCACCATGAGGGTCTGACGTCCTACCTGAGCAGTCGTGTGGAGAACTTGGACGAGCTGATTATGCCGTTGGACAAGGAGCACAATGTGGATATGCTGCCGGCCGGCATCACGCCTCCGAACCCGTCTGAACTGCTGATGAGTGACCGTCTGGAAGCGCTCTTTGAAGAGCTGAAACAGCGTTATGACTATATTGTGGTGGATAACGTTCCTGCCCAGGTGGTGGCCGATGCCGGTATTGTCAACCGTGTGGCCGATGTGACGCTCTACGTGGTGCGTGAAGGCATCATTGACCGCCGTTATCTGCCTGAGTTACAGCGCCTGTATGACGAGAAGAAATTCAACAACTTGTGCATCGTCATCAATGATGCCAAGATGGAGAAGAAGCGCTACGGCTATGGCTATGGCCATTACGGTTATGGTTACGGCCATTACGGCTATGGTTATGGCTACGGCTATGGCTATGGCAACGAAGAAGAAGGCAAGAAAAAGAAGCGGAAGTAGCCCCTTCACCTTTCGGCTTTACATTGCCGTCGCCAGCGCAGGTAGCCAGCGACGGCAATGATGATATACAGGCCATAGAGTGATGCCTTGAAGGGAATTTCCTTGTGCCAGTAGAGGATGCAGGTGACGGCATCCACCGCTATCCAGATGAACCATTGTTCCAGGTACTTGTGGGCCAGCGCCCAGATGCCCACGAGGGAGAGCGCCGTTGTGAAGGCATCAGCCACGGGCACCGTGGAGTCTGTGAAGGTGACCAGCAGCCACCAGATGCCTGCCCACAATGCTGCCGCCGTCAGTCCCCAGCGCAGGGCTGTGCGCACGGGGATATGCGTGATGGGCAGTTCGGTGCGTGCCGCGTTCTCAGAGCCACCATCGGCCTTCTGAGCCCTCCACTTCCACCAGCCGTAGGCCGTCATGGCCAGGTAATAGAACTCCATGCCGCAGTCGGCATACAACCCCTTCTCATAATACAGGATGATGCCCAGCAGCTGCATCACAGCGCCCACGGCCCACATCCAGATGCTGGTGCGGTACTCCAGTACGATGTAGGCCAGTCCCAGGGCGGCTGTAGTGACGTCCAATGCGTTCATACTTCAGAACTTTAGCGTGATGTTTCCCATGGCCGTGAAGCCGGCGGCAGGGATGAATCCGATCTGGTAATAACGGTTGTCATTGGGATGGCCATAGCCTTCCACGATGGTGCTATAGACCCATCCGTTGGCGGCATAACGGCGGTTGAAGACATTGTTCAACGAGGCGCCGAGGACCACTTCCCGCAGTCCCAGCGTGCGGTGGCAGGGCAGGGTATAGGTGATGTTGAAGTCGGAGGCGGAGAAGGCCGGCAGGGAGCGGTCTCGGTTCCCCGTGTTGTCCAAGTACTGCCGGCTGACGTAATTGGTGTGCCAGACGGCCTGCCATCCCTTCCAGTGGAAGTCCACGAAGCCGTTCAGGATGGCTGTGGGCGAGAAGGCCAGTGGCGCATCGTCATAATGGATCGTCTGCCAGCTGTCCTCCCAGTTGACGCTGGCCACCTCGTCATAGTCTGTCAGGCGGTTGCGGCTCAGTGCGGCATTGCCCTCTAAGGAGAGCCACGGTGTCAGCGCCACGCCTGCCGTCACTTCCATGCCGGTGCGGTAACTCTGTGCGATGTTGGTGGTCAGCTTCTCGCCGATGTCGCTCTCCTGACCCGTCTGCACGAACTGGTCATTATAGTACATATAATAAAGGTTCACGCCCGCGTGCCAGCGCGCGTGTGTGTAGGAATAGCCCAGTTCATAGTCCATGACCCTCTCTGCCTTGGGTGCCGGATAGGAGCCGTTGTCTGTGAAGTTGTTGCGCTCCGGTTCGCGATGTGCAAAGGCCACGGAACCGTAGGCCTGGTGACCGCCTCGGTGCCAGCTGATGCCAGCCTTGGGGTTCAGGAAATGGTAGTGCTTGTTGATGTCCAGGTAGTGTTTGGCGTAGGTGCCGTCGGCCTGTCGGATGAACTTGTCGTTGTAACCGTCGGTGCGGTAGCCCACATGGCGGTACTGCAGGTCTCCGAATACCGTCCACGCTTCGTCCACGTGGTGTGCCGCTTTCAGGAAGGCGCTCATGTCGTCTTTGGTGGCATCGGAGTCATAGTAGGTGTAACGCCCGTTCTTCAGGACTTCCTGGCGCACGGCCTCGTCTTTGATATAGGTGAGGTATCCGAAGTGGTCGCCTGTGAAGCGCTGTGCCGCCATGCCTCCGATGACATCCCACTGCTCATCCTTGTAGCAGACGTTGGCCACCACTCCTCGGCTGTGCTGTTCCAGTCCTTTCTGGCGGACGACATCGCTTTTCTTCTCCTTGCCGTTTTCACGGAAGTAGTTGAGGCCGAACTTCTTGGGCAGCTTGTTGTCTGGTCGGAACTCCTCATAGTAGCCGTAGCCGTAGGTGTAGTGCAGGGTGGCTGTGGCTTTCCAGTGTTCGCTGATGTCCCATGCGGCGGAGAGCAGGTTGTGGTTCTGCTGGAAGTTGTCGGTGGTGCGGTCCCAGAGGCTGCCGTCGGCCATGGTGTAGCGCCGCGTGAGGTAGTTGCCGTTGGCATCACGGGCGAAGTTGCCTTCCTCGTCATACTCCAGCGCCTCATACAGGGAATTGAACTTTCCCAGTCCCACGCGGTACATGTCTTCGTAGGTCCTGATACCCGTGTTGGCTCCGAAGGTGCCGTCCATGAGGCTGAGGTCGTTGTCTCCGGCCGTCACGCCGTTCCAGGCCTGCCCCGTGTGCTCGTAATTGCCGATATTCTTGTAGCGCAGCGTCAGTCGCTCTGTGGGCATCCACGTCAGTCCGCCGTAGTAGGAGCCGGAGCGTCCCGCGGTGCCGTGTACGAAGCCGTCTGTGGTGGTCTGGTGCCAGGCGCCTTCCAGAATGACCTGGTTCCAGAGCAGTCCTGTGGAAGCCTGTACGCCATAGTTCATGGTGTTGTAGGAGCCGGCGCTGTAGTTGATCTCGGCGCGTGGAGTGGGCGAGGGAGTGGCTGTGGAGAGCGCCACCGTTCCGCCAAAGGCGCCGTCGCCGTTGGTGCTGGTGCCCACGCCGCGCTGCACCTGCACGTTGCCCAGGAGGGCCGCATAGGAATTCATATTGGCCCAGAAGACGCATTGATCCTCGGGTGAGTTCAGCGCCACTCCGTCCAGCGTCACGTTGATGCGGGAGTCGCCGGCACCTCGGATGCGCATGTAGGTGGTGCCCGTTCCCAGTCCGTTCTCGCCCCAGGCCAGGATGCCCGGTGTGCGGGCCAGCAGCAGCGGCAGTTCGCGCCCCGTGCGGGCGTGCTCGTGCAGTTCCTTGTACTTCACGTTGGTCACGGCAAACGGCGCATCCTGCTGCACCCTGACGCCGCTGACCATCACTTCCTGCATCTCGGCCAGCCGCAGAGAGTCAGCCTCCTGCCCTTGGGCAGCAGTCAAGCCCATAACTCCCATAGCTCCCAGAATTCCCAGAATTCTCATGATTTGCTTTTTCATTTTCCTTTATCATTAATGTTTAACAATAAAGGGGCGCAGATTCCTGCCAGATTTCCACTATCCATTCCCACGGCAGCATTACCTGCATCGGGTCCAGAGGGTATCATCTCAGCCCCCAAACGGGAGCACCCCTTGATAATTCGGGGGCAAAGGTACGGAAAAAGTTTCAAGATTCAGGTTTCAAGTTTCAAGTTTTTGCCTCATAAAACATCAAAATCATCATTTTTTGCTTCTCAGATGCATTTTCTTTGTCACTTGGAACTTGAAACTTGAAACTTCTTACTATCTTTGCACCCGAAATCACCTCTTAAACTTGAAACTTTAAACTTTAAACTCTCAACTCAACAATGGGCGTCCGATTCAACAAACGTATCAATATTTTCTCTTGGCTGAAACTGAATGTCGGCAAGAGTGGCATCAGCGCCACCGTGGGCCCCAAGGGCAAGACCCTGAATATCGGTTCCACCGGTGTCAACGTCAACGTCAGCCTGGGCAAAGGCGTAGGTTACAGCAAGCGCCTGATCACCTGGAAGAAACTGAACCTCTTGAGTATCCTTGGCCTCGGCGGTGCCGCAGCTGCCAAGAAAGGCAAGAAAGGCAACAAGGGAAGCGCCGTGGAGACCACCACCAAAGGTGCCGTCACCCGGGGCAAAAAGGGTACGACCGTTCCGTCTCTGGACGAAGCCATTGCCGAGGCCGAAGCAGAGGCCCAGCAGGAGAACACCCAGCAGGGAACCACCCTTCCCGGCGGCATCCAACTGCCTGAGCAGCAGGGCTGTTCGTGGGGCTGTGCCATCCTCGGTTGCCTGGGACTGCTCATCGTCCTGGCCCTCCTGGCTGTCATCGCCTACTTCCTCTGGCAGCAATACGGTGCCACTTCAGCCTAAAGAAAAAGTTGCAGGACGCCAATCGGCCAGCCAACCATCCATAAAGAAAAACTTGCCCGCATCCTCATTCGTGATGCAGGCAAGTCTGTTTTTAGTTTCAAGTTTCGCAAGTAATGCCGTAGGCATTTGATAAGGGTAGCCAGCCAATTCATTGGCTGGTAAGGTGGTCGCAAATGGAATGCGTGCCGTAGGTACGCGAGAGGAATCTGTTGTCGCGTACCTAAAGGCACGCGTTTTTCTCCGCCCCTTCATACCAGCCGTTAAAACGGCTGGCTACCTTTGTTAAGCCCCTCTGGGGCTTGCCTTTCCGCTGGGCTACCCTTTTCCCTTCTGCCCGGCTCCCTCGCCCCCCTCTTTGAAAGAGAGGGGTCGGGGGTGAGTCTGTTGGGGCCGACCTTCCATTACGGCTCCGGCGTCACGGGCGTGACATTGCCATTGTCATCCAGCTCCACGGTGATCTCGCCATCGAGGATGCCCTGCCACTCTTCGGCGGAGATGGTGCCGTCCTTGACCAGCTTGTCAACGGCGGCCTGGACGGTGCGGCTGACGGTCTTGACGAAGGTCATGT
>JAFZSP010000065.1 GCA_017619335.1 Bacteroidaceae bacterium | reverse complement strand
TGGCACTGCCTAAGATGACTGTTGACAGCTGCAGACCCAGGGTGTTGTGAATCTGTTCACCCTCCTCGGCAATGATTGTCTCATGGCTCAGACCGATGTTGGCCCAGTTCTGCTTGCCATAGATCGACACATGATTGCCGTTTATCAGGCCATGCGTCTCATTGCGGAGGTCAACGATGGTTATCGGGCCAGAGTGCAGTTTCCTGATTTCTTTGACGAGTGTGTCCAGCTGAAGAGCGCTGAAGTCGGAACTGGCACTGGCTTTCAACTGGTCCAACCCTTTTCTCGAAGGCTCATAATCAGGGTCGTATCCGTTCAGCAAATCCCGCTCCACGAACTCGCTCATTGAGGTTCTCCAGTTGAGGGGCATCCCCGTCTTGTTCTCAAATTCCAACCGCCAGGCATAGGGGGCATATTCTGCGCGTTGCTCCTCGGTGACATTCTCACGTTCCTCAGCAGCGTATAGGTATTGGTAATGCTGCTGGTAGTCCGCAGCATTATCATCGTTGCCCATCGAACACGCCGTGAATACATTTACACCGCAGGTTGTCAGGATGACGGCGAGCATCCATAGTTTCATTCTTTGCATCATCGTTGTAATTCCATTTGTTTCGTTATTGTGGCTGGTACGGGAATTTCCCGAGCAAGCTCGCTTGCTCGTAACCTTTCGCACCCGCACCAGCCTGGGATGGGACCGATCACTCACTCCATGTGTCGTCCCATCCGTTGAGGACTTCCTTCACGCGGGCGGCTTGGTTGGACAATCCGATGTCCATCATATCCCAGCCGCCGAAGCCACGCACGCCTGCTGGCACATTAGGCTCACCCGGATTGATGACGCTGGTGCAAATAATCTGGGACTGTTTCACCCTTACCACCAGCATCGAGGGTTTTTGATATATCTTATTCATTGTTTTATTATTTAATCACGACTTTTACACCTTTATTAATATACACGCCCGCGCGCGAGGGCTTGCCGTCGAGACAGCGGCCATCGAGGGTGTACCACGAATTATCCATTATCAATTGTCCATTGTCAATTGAAATGACTCCCGTCACGTCACTCTCTCCGTCGAAGAATGTCATCTTGCGGGCGTAGGCCGTGCTGCCACCGAACTTGCTCTCCTTGCGGATAATCCAGCGGAAGGCGCCAACAGATATCGTGCCGTTGTTGCCAAGACTGATGTCACCATCGATGTTCACGTAGTAGAACGGATCCTGTGCCGTGGCCGTCGTAGCGTCGTATGTGGCGTAGAAGTTATAGATGTCCTCCAGCGTGCTTGCATCAGCTATCACGCCCGTGTTCTTCGCCTTCAGAACGGCACTGTTGGTGGTAAACTCATAGTCGGTCACAGCCGCCAAGGGCTTATAGACGTAAGGCATGTTGGCGTGCAGCACGTCGCCGGCATCCAGTTTCTTCAGGAACACCCACATCTGGTCGGTGGCTTCCTGACAGGGATCGGGCGCGTTGGCTATCATGTTGATCTTATAGAACGTAAACTTCTCCAGGTCGGCTGCCGTGATAGTGTAGTCGAACGGCACAAGCCATGCGTGGAACATATTCTCGCGGCCTTCGGCAATGGTCTTGCTGTAGGTGGCAGAGTTAACATTGACGTCAGACTTGAAGCTATAGGTGCTGGCGTCGGTCAACGTGACATTTTCAGAGGAAGACGGCAGTACCATGAATTCGATTGTCTTCTCTCCGGCATAGTCGCCCGTACCTGTGAGAATGAGCGTATATGAGCCCCACTTGTCGAGACTGACGGGGAATGACACGACGTTCGCTTCATCCAGAGTGGCCGTGTAGTCGGTGCCAAAGGTGAGTGGAGTGCTACTGTATGCCACAGCTGGCGTGATGTTGACATTACCATCCAGAATGTAGGATTCCGATACGCCGCTGACCGCGCATATTGGTGTCATATAGACGGTGATGTTGCGAATAGTCAGTACCTTGCAGATTTGATTGTCGGGGATAGCGGTATAGACCAGTGAAGCTCCGCTGACGGTGCAGGCGTTTTTGGGCTCGCCCATCTGAGGGTTCACGTAGTAGCAGTTGGTGATGGTGCCGGTGGCCTTCTGCAAGCCCATGGGGTGCATGGAGGTGATGTTGGTGTAGGTACCAGCCTCGAGGCAGTTCTCGAGCGTGGGTGTAGCGCTGTCGCTCCATCCCCAGATGCCGCCGATGTTCTCATGATCACCGCCCACACCGTTGATAGTGCCGTCAAAGGCGCAGCCCCTGATGGTGGTGTTGGAGCTCAGTCCGTGACCGATGATACCGCCGGCGTAGTTGCTGCTGACGTTGAGCGTGGCGGTAACAAGGCAGTTCTCGATGAGGTTGGTGCCATTGGCGAAGCCCACGAGACCCGACGAGTGGTTCTGGTTGGAGGCGATGGTGCCAGCCACGGTGAGGTCGCGGATGGTGGCACCGTTGATGTAGCAGAAGAGGGCAGTGCCCTGGTTACTGTTGTCGGTAAGCGTGACGGTGATGGTTTTGCCGCCACCGAGGAAGGTGCCGCTGAAGGCGTTCTCCTGTGAGGAGCCTGTCACCTTGCCGCACTTCTCCATAACGCTGATGTCTTCTTTCAGCTTAACGAACTTTTCGTTGTAGTTTGTACCATTATAGACATTGTAGGCAAACGTGACCCAATCGTCATCATTGCTAATCAGATAGGGCTCTTCCGCCGAGCCTGAACCGCTAAGAGCTGGTGCGTCTAAGGGTACAATCTTCTTGCCACTGAAGGTGCTGGGGGTGGCAAATCTCTTCGTGCCTTCAAAGACGAATATTTTTCCAGCAGCAAAGGAAACATTATTTAACTTTACGGTGCTATTGACAAAGTCAGTGGGGTTGGTCCAGCCGATTGTCAGAGAACCAGCGCTAGTGGAGCCATTACAACCAGGCCCAATGCCGGACGCACTATTTCCACCTATGGCTGTCACTTGGCCGCCATTAATGGTGACGGTACCGCAAACATTACTACCCAAATCATAACCGCCGCCGATGCCAGCACCCAAACTTCCGCCCGTAGCATTGACCACGCCGCCATTGATGGTGATAGTACCGCCAGAGCTATTTCTCTCGTCTCCGCCGATGCCAGCGGCACCTTTTCCACCTGTGACGTTGATAGTACCGCCGTTGATGGTGAGCGTACCCACTTGCACGGCACCGATGCCCGACTTATCTTCGTCGCAGCTGTTGATAGTCAGCGTGCCTGTGCCGTCGATGGTCAGACTGTTACTTCCACTCAGTTCGATGCCTTTCGGGGCGGTGAGCGTCTTGCCCTCGCCGAGAATCAGCGTGACGTTGCCGCTGATAGTGATGCGCGACGTGATTTCCACATCTTGAGTAACTATGTAATTTCCTGTAAGTACGGTGGTCGATTCAGTGACGGGGACAGCATTATATGTGCCAGTCACCTCAAAATTAACGGTCTTGGTGCCAGTGTAATTACCCTTACCCGTGAAGGTCAGCGTATAGTTGCCCGTCGTGCTGATGTAGGTGGGTAACGACGTCACGGCATTGCCGTTCAATGTGGCTGTGTAGTCGGTGCCAAAGGTGAGCGACGCGCTTAAGGGGTCGGTAATGGTTGGCATGACTCTGGCTATGCCTTCGTCCAGATTGTAGGAAGCCTCTATGCCGCTGACGGTGCTGGCAGTAGAGTAAAGCGTGGTGCCGGAAAGTGTTATGATCTTGCTTATCTCACCGTCTGGCGCGGCAGTATAGGCCTGCTTTCCTTGGTCGGTGGGCAGATTGGTGGTGGCGATGTAGTAGCAGTTAGTGATGGTCGGCTCGTAAATGCCACCATCGCCTGAGTACCAGCGGGCAAAGGTGCTTCCCAGCATATTTGCGTCCACGCTGCTGGGCTTCATCAGCGAGTTCTTGATGGTGGGTTTGTTATATACGCCCCATCCGATGAATCCGCCAAAGCCCACGGTGCCGTTAGTGGTGGCAAAGGAGCCGTCGAAGAGGCAGCCATCAATCAGGATGGTGTTGTTGGCTCCACTCAGTGTAGCAACGAATCCGCCGCTGGTACCGTCGCCGTTCTTGCTGCTGTTGATGTTGATTGAACTGCGGCAGTTGGTGATGGTCAGCGCGCCGTGCGACTCGCCCACGAATCCTGCAGCCTTCTTCTCACTGACATAGATGGTACCATCGACGTGCAGGTTCTTGATGATGGCATTCTTGACGTGGCGGAACGGAGCACAATATGTATCTATATTTGGCTCATCACCTGTCCCAGCGAATGGCTCCTGTGACGTGCCTTTCGTGAAGGTCAGCGTATGGCCATCGCCGTCGAAGATGCCCTGGAACGAGTTGTCATCGTCGGTGCCCACCATCGACGATACGCTGATGTTATTGGTCAGCTTCACATACAGGTTGCTGCAGGGATTGCCATTTTTCACTTTGTTGCATAATAAATTCCAAATGTCCACATTCTCAATGGTGTAAAGCTCAAGCACATTGAACGACAGACACGGACGAAGATGACCTGATAGCTCTGTTTTACATAGCATCCAACCATGTTTAGTAGTTAAACCCTCATCATCATGAAAATAGTATAACCAATATTTATCAGGATTTGTTTCATATACTGTGCTTGAGGAATAATAAGACTCCGTACTTAGGTTTGCACCACCGACGCTGCTGAAGCCATCACGCAACTGTTGGTAGCCGCCGGCGGCATTGACCATGGTGTCCCACTCATCCTTGCTGGCCATTTTCCATGTGGCACCAGCAACAGGTTGAAATGAGTTTCTCTGGTTGCATCGTTCGGCACCAGCAGTATTATTGTAGTACCAATCATCTGCCAAATGGAGAGCAAGGCCTTTCTTGCTCGACTCGTCCACCCAGATAATCATGGCAACTGCCGTCTTGCCGGCAGTCTGTGCCGCCGACACGTTGTCGTAGATACTACCGTCAGTACATATCACACGGCCTTGGTCGCTGACTGTACATAAGATACCATTCTGAGCTTTCGCCCCCTGCACCATAGTGCATAGCAGGGCGAGAATGAATAAAATCTTTTTTGTTTTCATTGTTGTTTTGTTTTAATTGTTATTTGATACTTGAAATTTTGTTTCTTCGTAGCGGGCAGGGGAGACAAGCTCGGCCTTGCCGCTTGTTACTGCACCTTGGTCATCTCGAAGGTGGCGGTGTAGGTGGTGCCGTCCTCACGCTGGCGCAGGGCCTTCCACTTCATCACGCCGTCCTGGATGCTCTCAATCTCCCACCACTCGCGGTGTTCCTCCTGACCTTCGCCGGCGTTCTTCCAGCGAGTGCAGAGCAGGGTGCCGTCAACGAAATAGTCGTGAAGGACGTCGTCGCTCAGCTGCCACTGGCCGTCCACCTTGTGGTAATAGCGGAAAGTGCCGTCGGCCAGGTACTCCCAACGGTGGTTTTCGCCGTCGTCGAACTCCGAGCCCTCAGCACCGGTGCTGCGGCCCTCCCATATCCCTTGGATGGATTGGCGGTAATTCTCTTCTATCCTTTCATAACGGATATGGTCGTTCATGGCGCGTGCCTCTGTACCATCCACCGTCAGGGTGGCATGCACATCAGCGTGCATCTCTTTGGCGTTGATGGAGGTGACTGCCATCTCGATGGTCATCGTCTTATGCTCATCCAGCTGGTGGGTAAGCGTGACCACATTGCCGGAGATGTTCACATCCAGCTCGCTAAGGTCGTGCCACAGGTCGCCCAGTTCGGGACGGGAGTTCACAGAGGAACTCATGCGGGCTGTAGTTGTAGTGAGGAAAGTATATACGCCTTTGTTATCGGTGGGGAAAGGCTTACCATTAATCTCGGCACTCATCCACTTACCAATAATCTTCTCGGCCACGCTGAGGTTAGGGATTTCATCGATTCTCTTTAGTGTGCTTGTTTCGGTGTAGAGCTTGTCGCCTCTCACGACCACCTCTTTGATGATCAGTGTGCCGTTATCGTATGACTCGATGATGCAGTTCTGGCGTTCCTCGTCGCGTCCCGAGAGTTTCCAGCGTGTAATCATGAGGTTGCCGTCAACGAAATACTCGTCGTATTCCGACTC
>JAFZSP010000001.1 GCA_017619335.1 Bacteroidaceae bacterium | reverse complement strand
TTTCGGTGCCGAGGTGAATACGGTTGGCGAGGTGGTTTTCAACACAGCCATGATGGGCTACCCCGAGAGCCTTACCGACCCCAGCTATGCCGGTCAGATACTGGTAACAACCTTTCCGCTGATAGGTAACTACGGTGTGCCAAGCCTCACCCCTAACCCCTCTCCAAAGGAGAGGGGAGTAAATAGTTCTACTGCTGAAAACTCCGCTGAAAACGCAAATAGCAAGAGTGACCACTCCCCTCTCCTTGGGAGAGGGGTTGGGGGTGAGGCTTTACCTGTTTTGGAAAGCGATAAGATACATGTCAAGGGCCTCGTTGTTGCCGACTATAGCCAGGAGTACAGCCACTGGAATGCCAAGGAGTCGCTCAGCAGCTGGCTGAAGCGCGAGGGCATCCCTGCCATCTCTGGCATAGATACCCGCCGACTCACCAAGCTGTTGCGTGAGCACGGTGTGATGAGGGGAAGGATTAGCCTCACCCCCGACCCCTCTCCAAAGGGCGAGGGGAGCGATAACCTGGATGAGGATTATGGGAGTATCAATTGGGTAGAGAAGGTGAGCTGCAAGGAGGTTATCACCTACAAACCCGACAACTCTCCGCTCGGCGCTTGCGACGCTTCGCTCCGCGAAGAACTCTCAACTCTCAACTCTCAACTAAAGACGGTAGTCTTAGTCGATTGCGGTGTGAAAGCCAACATCATCCGATGCTTGTTGCGTCGAGGGGTAGAGGTTCTCCGCGTTCCTTGGGACTATGACTTCAATCAGTTGGAGTTCGATGGCCTTTTCTTGGCCAATGGTCCTGGAGACCCGGAACAATGCGAGGTGACGGTGAGACATATCCGTACATTCTTGGAGACTGAATTGAAAAAAGTAACTACTCCCCTCTCCAATCAGAGAGGGGCTGGGGGTGAGGCTGTGCGTCCTTGTATGGGCATTTGCCTAGGTAACCAGTTGCTGGCTCGTGCCGCCGGTGCCAAAACATACAAGCTGAAGTACGGTCACCGCAGTCACAACCAGCCCGTTCGTCAGATAGGTACAAACCGTTGTTTCATCACATCGCAGAATCACGGCTATGCTGTAGATGCGGCTACCCTGCCTGCCGACTGGGAGCCCCTCTTCGTAAACATGAACGATGGCTCTAATGAGGGTATCCGTCACAAGACCAACCCTTGGTTCTCTGCTCAGTTTCATCCCGAAGCTTGCTCAGGTCCCACAGATACAGAGTGGATGTTTGATGAGTTTATAGGACGCCTTAACGCGGCCCCCCTTTCGTCCCCCGAGGGGGATACAAAACCTCTGTTTTCTGCCAACAAAGGAAAAGAAGCCCCCTCGGGGGCAGTAGGAGGGGCCTTATCCTCCCTCGCCCTTCGGGGAGGGGTCGGGGGAGGGGCTTCTTCTGTCCTTCTTCTCGGTTCCGGTGCCTTGAAGATTGGACAGGCAGGTGAGTTTGACTATAGCGGTGCACAGGCCCTGAAAGCGCTGAAGGAAGAAGGCATTAGGAGTATCCTCATCAACCCAAACATTGCTACCGTTCAGACTTCGAAGGACGTGGCGGATACCGTGTATTTCCAGCCAGTGACGCCAGAGTTTGTGGAGCGTGTCATTGAAAAGGAGCGTCCAGACGGCATCCTGTTGTCGTTTGGTGGACAGACAGCTTTGAACTGCGGCGTAGAATTATATAAAAAAGGTGTGTTGGAGAAATATGGCGTCAAGGTGTTGGGAACACCCGTTCAGGCCATTATAGATACAGAGGACCGCGACCTGTTTGTAAAGCGACTGGACGAGATTGGTGTGAAGACTATCAAGAGCGAGGCTTGTTCGACTATCGAGGAAGTGCAGCAGGCGGCACATGAGCTGGGCTTTCCCGTCATCCTGCGTGCAGCCTACGCCCTTGGCGGCCTTGGCAGCGGTTTCTGTGACAACGACGAAGAATTGCTTTCACAAGCCGAGGAGGCTTTCTCGTTCTCGCCGCAAGTGCTGGTGGAGAAGTCGTTGAAAGGTTGGAAGGAAATAGAGTACGAGGTCGTGCGTGATTGCTTTGACAACTGCATCACCGTCTGCAATATGGAGAATCTGGACCCATTGGGCATTCATACAGGCGAATCCATTGTGGTGGCTCCCTCGCAGACGCTGACCAATTCAGAATACCACAAGCTGCGTGCCCTTGCCATCAAGATTATCCGTCACATCGGCATTGTGGGCGAATGCAACGTGCAATATGCTCTCGACCCTGAGAGCGAGGACTACCGTGTTATCGAGGTCAATGCTCGCCTCTCACGTTCCTCGGCGCTGGCCAGCAAGGCCACGGGTTATCCCCTTGCCTTCGTGGCCGCCAAGCTTGGTCTTGGCTACGGACTTTTTGACTTGAAAAACTCAGTCACCAAGACCACCAGTGCCTTCTTCGAGCCTGCATTGGACTACGTGGTCTGTAAGATTCCGCGCTGGGACCTCTCTAAGTTCCACGGTGTGAACCACGAGCTGGGTTCCAGCATGAAGAGTGTGGGCGAGGTGATGGCCATTGGTCGCACCTTCGAGGAAGCCATACAGAAAGGTTTGCGCATGATTGGGCAAGGGATGCACGGCTTTGTGGATAACAAGGCACAGCACGTGACCGACATCCCCAATGCCCTGCAACATGCCACCGACACCCGCATCTTCGTCATTGCCAAGGCTATGTTGATAGGTTACAGCGTTGAGCAGATTCACAAACTAACTAAGATTGACCGCTGGTTTCTCCAGAAACTCCATCACATCGTTGGTCTTAACGCCCAACTGAAAGAGTTCTCACAGATAGCAGCGTTGGCCGAAGTGATGGATTCGCTGGAACTGATGGAATACCTGGAGACCCCGGAATTTGTAGAACTTCTTCGTGAGGCTAAGATATACGGTTTCTCCGATTTCCAGATTGCCCGTGCACTCGGACTCGGCGAGAACCGTTCTATGGAAGAAGCCGGTTTACTCGTCCGTAAATGGAGGAAGGAACTCGGTGTTATCCCCACCGTCAGCCAGATTGACACCCTCGCAGCAGAATATCCTGCACAGACAAATTACCTATATTTATCATATTTGTAACAAGAAATCACACTTTTTGCTCAAAAATTATGGTTGTTTGCTTACTTTTTGCTACCTTTGCCGCCGATTTCAGCAATTGTGTCTAACAAAAAGTAAGCAAAACTTTCAACTCTCAACTTTCAACTCTCAACAAAACATGTGTGGAATAGTAGGATACATAGGCCGGAAGAAGGCCTATCCCATTTTGATTAAAGGCCTAAAGAGACTGGAATATCGTGGTTACGACAGCGCAGGTGTTGCGATGATTGACGACAATGGCGGCCTCAATGTTTATAAAGCCAAAGGCAAGGTGGCTGACCTGGAAGCCTTCTGTGAAGAAAAAGATATCAGCGGATGCGCTGGCATTGCCCACACCCGCTGGGCCACGCACGGCGAACCCAGCAGTGCCAACGCGCACCCCCACTATTCATCTTCGGGGCGTCTGGCACTCATTCACAATGGCATCATTGAGAACTATGCTACCATCAAGGAAAATCTGGTGGCGCGTGGCATCCAATTCAAGAGTGTTACAGATACCGAGGTACTGGTGCAGCTCATCGAACACATCATGGTGAGTAACGACCTCCAGTTGCTCGAAGCCGTACAGGTGGCTCTGCATCAGGTGATTGGCGCCTACGCCATTGCCATCCTCGACCGCGAGCACCCTGACACCATCATCTGCGCCCGTCAGAGTTCGCCGCTCGTCGTGGGCTTGGGTGCCGATGGTGATTTCTTCCTGGCCTCCGATGCCAGCCCAATAGCAGAATACACCGACAAGGTGGTTTATCTGAATGATGGCGACATTGCAGTATTGCAATTGGGAGAGGAGCTGAAGGTGGTGAACGTGGACAATGAAGAACAGCACCCGAAGGTGAAACAGATTGACGTCACACTGGGACAGCTGGAAAAAGGCGGTTACCCCTTCTTCATGCTGAAGGAAATCTTCGAACAGCCCAATTGCATCCGTGACTGCATTCGTGGACGCATCAATGTGGATGCCGACCGCATCACCCTCTCCGCAGTCATCGACTATCGCGAGAAACTGGTAGCTGCACGGCGCATCATCATCGTGGCATGTGGCACGTCGTGGCATGCAGGTCTCATCGGCAAGCAGCTCATCGAGAGTCTGTGCCGCATCCCCGTGGAGGTGGAGTATGCATCGGAGTTCCGCTACCGCGAGCCGGTCATTTTCCCTGATGATGTCGTCATCGCTATCTCGCAGAGCGGCGAGACAGCCGACACGCTGGCCGCCATCGAACAGGCCAAACAAGCCGGTGCCTTTGTCTTCGGCATCTGCAACGCCATCGGTGCCAGCATCCCTCGTCAAACCTCAACAGGTGTCTATATCCACGTGGGGCCGGAGATTGGAGTGGCTTCGACCAAGGCCTTCACAGGTCAGGTCACAGTCCTCTCTATGCTCGCGCTCTGCATCGCCAACGAGCGTCGTACCATTTCCGGAGAATTGTACAAGGAAATGGTGGAAGAACTCACCCGCATCCCCGAGAAGATGGAGGAGGCATTGAAGACCAATGCACAGATTGAGCGTCTGGCACCCATCTTCACCTACGCCAAAAACTGCCTCTACCTGGGGCGCGGCTACAACTATCCCGTGGCACTTGAAGGAGCATTGAAGCTAAAGGAAATCTCCTACATCCATGCCGAAGGCTATCCCGCAGCCGAGATGAAGCATGGTCCCATAGCCCTCATAGACAGCGAGATGCCAGTCTTTGTCATTGCCACCCGCGACAAGCTCTACGAGAAGGTCATCAGCAATATTCAGGAAGTTCGCGCACGCGGTGGACGTGTCACTGCCCTCGTCACCGCTGGCGATGAGCAGATCCGCCAGCTTGCTGACCACGTAATCGAACTGCCCGACACACTCGAATGTTTCCAACCTCTCATAGCCAGTATTCCCTTGCAACTCCTTGCCTACCACATCGCTGTCTGCAAGGGTAAGGACGTTGACCGACCACGCAACCTCGCCAAGAGTGTCACAGTGGAGTAATTCTCATAAGTAGAATCACGAAAAAAGGAGGCCAATGACCTCCTTTTTTCGTGATCCGTTTGGGGCTCGCGCTCGGCTCGAAGAGACGCTTTCAGAGCGCAGCGGGTGAAAGAACCCTTGGGTGAGAGCCCATCATGATTTCGTGATCCGTTTGGGGCTCGCGCTCGGCTCGAAGAGACGCTTTCAGAGCGCAGCGGGTGAAAGAACCCTTGGGTGAGAGCCCATCATGATTTCGTGATCCGTTTGGGGCTCGAACCCAAGACCCCAACATTAAAAGTGTTGTGCTCTACCTGCTGAGCTAACGGATCAACCTCATGCATCAATGAATGATTTTCGTTGAAAAAACGATGTGACTTTCATTTTGCGGCTGCAAAGGTAAGTGTTTTTTGCGGACTGACCAAACTTTTAGGCACTTTTTTCTTCTTTTGGGGCCTCTTCAAGCACAAATTGCCGATAATAGGAGATCAAAAGGGTGGTCAGAGGCAGCGCAATGATGAGTCCAATGAACCCAAGCAGCGAACCCCAGACAGAGAGAGATAGGAGAATGACGGCAGGGTTCAATCCCATGGCGGAGCCCATGATTTTCGGCACCAGAAACATATCCTGAATGGTCTGGACGATGGCCACCACGAGGAATCCCAGGAAGAATATCCACCAGAAGTTCTCGCCAGTGTCGGCGGCTTTCAGCAGGGAAAGCAGTGCCATCGGGAGGAAACCCAACGTCTGGAGATAAGGGACGAGATTCAGGAATCCCATGAACATACCCAGTCCGATGGCCATCGGCATCCCCACAATCACGAAACCGATGGAGAAGAGCACGCCCACGATGAATGCCACCATTCCCTGTCCGCGGAAATAGCTGTTCATGCCGCGCTCCACATCGCCTGCCAAGCGTGCTGCGAAAGGCCGGCTGCGCTGGGGAACGAACTTGATCCAGCCCTCGGAAATCAGTTCGTAGTCCTGCAGAATGAAGAACATATACAACAGGACGATGAGAGATCCGATGAGGCCAAAGGCGAAGTCAACGGTCTGATAGATAATATCCCAGAGCTGCGCCAGCACCACCTGCACGGCATCTAAGAAGCTTTTCTCCTGAACCAGTTCCAAAAGGGTCTGCTGGTACTGGGAGCCGTACTGTTCAATGAAGTTGGAGATGTAGGGCGCTATCCCTGTGCCGTTCAGGTACTTGGATGAGAACTCCTTCAGGAGCCCGCTGAGTTTGGAAAATTCCTCGATGGTGGGTGGAATGACCAGCATGAAGAAGCCCGTGACAGCGGCGATGACAATGATGGCTGCCATAAAGATACTCACTATGCGGTATTTCAGATGACAGCGGTACTGCAGGAAGCACACCAGCGGGTACATCAGATAGGACAGCAGCCACGCGATGAAGAAGGGCAGCAGCACGCCGCTCAATCGATTGATAAGGAAGCCCACTGCAATCATTCCCAACAGAATCAGCAGGCTGCGGATGAAGGAATCAAAGGTGATGGGTTGCTTCAGCATAACATTGACGGCAAAGGGGTTCATACTCGTGGGTTTCTCCCAGCATCACTTGCTGCTCTCCAGCCACGATGCGGTGGCTGACATAGGCCAGTGCACCACAACGGACACAGATGGCATGGACTTTGGTTACCTCATCGGCAATGGCACAGAGTAGTGGCATCGGGCCAAAAGGCCTGCCCTGGAAGTCCAGGTCCAGGCCTGCGACAATCACACGAATGCCACGACTGGCCAGGTCGTTACAGACATCCACGATCTGCTCGTCAAAGAACTGTGCCTCATCGATGCCCAACACATCGGCATCCGAACCCATCAGCAGAATGCTGGCAGCACTCTCCACAGGTGTGGAGGTGATGGCGTTGCCCTGATGGCTGACGACGTCCTCTTCACTATAGCGGACGTCAATGGAAGGCTTGAAGATTTCCACTTTCTGCTTGGCCAACTTGGCACGCTTCATCCGTCGGATGAGTTCTTCTGTCTTACCAGAAAACATGGAGCCACAAATCACTTCTACGCGACCGCGTCGCATGAGTTCTCCGTTGTAATTTTCGTTCGTTGTCATGGGTAAAATGTCGTTTTCGGGGGTCAAAATTAGCGTTTTCTTTGCTTTTAAGCAAGAAAAACGCAAGAAAAACCTCAAACTTTGTTAATTTCTGCCCATAATTGGCCTCAGAATGAAGATTTATGCCGAACTTTGCACCATGTTAACCATTGTACCCACGCCTGTGGGCAACCTTGAAGACATCACGATGCGTGCTTTGAGGGTGCTGCGCGAGGCCGATTTGATTTTGGCGGAAGACACTCGGACGAGCGGCCTCCTGCTGAAGCATTTCGACATTCACCGGCCGATGTTGTCCTATCACAAGTTCAACGAGCACCAGACCGTTCAGCACATCGTGCAGCGTCTGTTGGCAGGTGAGCAGGTGGCTGTCATCAGCGATGCCGGCACCCCAGGCATCAGTGATCCGGGGTTCCTGGTGGCTCGCGAGGCCATCCGTGCCGGTGTGGAGGTGAGCTGCCTGCCAGGTGCCACAGCTTGCATCCCGGCTCTGGTGGCTTCGGGTCTGCCCTGTGACAAGTTCTGCTTTGAAGGCTTCCTGCCCCAGAAGAAGGGACGCCAGTCGCGCCTCCAGCAGTTGGCTGAGGAGCCCCGGACGATGGTTTTCTATGAGTCTCCCCACCGCGTTGTGAAAGCCCTGCAGCAGTTCACGGAAGTGTTTGGGCCTGAGCGTCCTGCCGCTGTCTGCCGCGAGATTTCCAAACTGCATGAAGAGATTGTGCGCGGCTCCCTGACAGAGTGCCTCGCGCATTTCACTGCACACGAGCCTCGCGGAGAGTTTGTCATCGTGCTGGGAGGAAAGGATGATGGATAATTGATAATGTATAATTGATAATGTATAATGTATAATTGATAATTAGGGCCAAAAGGCCATTATTTCAAGAACAGATATGAAAAAGTTATTTCTACTACCCCTCTGCTTGTTGACATTCCTGTCCTGCAACGACGTAAAGAAAGTAGAGGAAAGAGCACAGCACGAGCGCGACTCGCTCATGCAAGTGATTGACGAGAAAGAAACGGAACTCAATGACATCATGGGTTCCATCAATGAGATTCAGGAAGGCTTCCGCCAAATCAACGAGGCAGAAGGACGCATAACGGTGGCCAATGGCAACCCCGAAGCGGCTTCCACAAAGGACGTGATTCGGGAGAATATGTCGTTCATTCAGAGCACCATGCAGCAGAATCGCGACAAGATTGCCCAGCTGAAGCAGCGTCTGAAGAGCACCACCGTGAACGTGGAGAAGCTCTCCAAAACCATCGAGAACCTCCAGCAGCAGTTGGACAACCAGACCACCCACGTCCAGGAACTGGAAGCTCAGCTGGCAGAGAAGAATCTGCTGATAGCCGAGCAGGGCGAGCAGATTAACACGCTGAACGAGAACGTCACCAACCTGCAAGAGGAGAACGCCCAGAAACAGGCTGCCATCCAGGCGCAGGACAAGGACCTGCACACAGCATGGTTTGTCTTTGGCACCAAGGCCGAACTCAAGGAACAGAAAATCCTCCAGAAGGGTGATGTGCTGCGCAACGGCGATTTCAACAAGGACTATTTCCAACAGATTGACACCCGCATTGATAAGGAATTCCGTCTCTACAGCAAGAGCGCCGAGCTGTTAACCAGCCATCCCTCTGGCAGTTACCGTCTGGAGCGTGACAGCAAGAAGGAATACACCCTCCGCATCACAGATCCGGAGAAGTTCTGGCACGCCAGTAAGTACCTGGTCATTCAAGTCAAGTGAAAGAATTTGTCATCACAGAGGCCAAGGCCGAGACAGCGGTGCTCGTGGGACTCATTACGCCCCAGCAGGATGAGCGCCGCACCATCGAGTATCTGGACGAGCTGGAGTTCCTGGCCACGACGGCTGGAGCAGTCACCGTCAAGCGTTTCACACAGCGAGTGCCGGGTCCCAGCCAGGTCACTTACGTGGGCAAGGGAAAGCTCGAGGAAATCCGTGAATACATCCTTGCAGAGGAAGATGCAGAGCGGGAAGTGGGTATGGTGATTTTCGATGACGAGCTCAGCGCCAAGCAGTTGCGTAACATCGAGCAAGTCCTGAAAGTCAAGATCCTCGACCGCACGAGCCTCATCTTGGACATTTTTGCCATGCGTGCACAGACCGCCAACGCCAAGACACAAGTGGAGTTGGCTCAGTACCGTTATATGCTGCCCCGTCTGCAACGCCTGTGGACACACCTGGAACGACAGGGCGGCGGCTCAGGCAGCGGGGGCGGCAAGGGCAGTGTGGGTCTGCGCGGACCTGGTGAGACCCAGTTGGAGATGGACCGTCGCATCATCCTCAACCGTATGAGCCTGCTCAAACAGCGACTGGCCGACATCGATCGCCAGAAAAGCACCCAGCGCAGTAATCGCGGACGCATGATTCGTGTGGCACTCGTGGGCTACACCAATGTGGGCAAGAGTACCCTCATGAACCTCCTCAGCAAGAGCGAGGTCTTCGCAGAGAACAAGCTCTTTGCCACACTGGATACCACTGTGCGCAAGGTGATTATAGACAATCTTCCCTTCCTGCTGTCAGACACCGTAGGCTTCATCCGCAAACTGCCCACCGACCTCATCGAGAGCTTCAAGAGCACGCTGGACGAAGTTCGTGAGGCCGATCTTCTGGTGCATGTGGTGGATATTTCCCATCCCGACTTTGAGGAGCAGATAAAGGTGGTGGAGAAGACACTCAGCGACCTCGGCTGTGCTGACAAGCCCTCGCTCATCCTCTTTAATAAGATGGATGCCTACACCTTCACGCCCAAGGACGAGGACGACCTCACCCCCGCCACTCGCGAGAACACATCTCTGCCAGACCTCATGCGCACATGGATGGCACGTCTTGGTGGCGACTGCCTCTTCATCAGCGCTGCCAAACGTACCAACTTAGACGAGCTCCGACGCCTCCTCTATAATCGTGTCCGCGAGCTTCACGTCCAGAAGTACCCCTACAACGACTTCCTCTATCCCCACTGCGAGTCGGCAGAAGATCCTGTCTCATAGTCGTTTCCCATCCTTTGTGGAAAAGCCCGGATGTTGTTTGCCCGATATACTCTTTTCGAGGTCCCGAAGGTGCGATATTGTGAGTAGTATTTCGTGACGTCATACATTGATTTTAACGCACAAAGGTAAGCATTTTTCTTGAAACAGAGAAGTGTTCAATATTTTATTAAATATCAGATGGATAACTTAATTTAGCAAACCTTAAATAGAACTGGACTCATCGACCTGAAGGACGAGCTTCCTCGATTTGAAGAACTGGGCAACTCAACCAGAAGGACTGGTCTCCTCGCTCGATGAGTCAGGCTCCTCCAGCGGATGAGAAAGGACGACTCCCCAAGTACCCTTAACACCCTCCGTTGTTCGGCCCGCACCGAACCATTGTTCCACCCGCGCCGAACAATCGTTCCGCCCGCACCGAACAACGGATGGAGCCAAGGGAAGTCAAGCCAAGGGAAAGTAGAGGTCGGTGGAAGTAAAGGACGCTAACGCA
>JAFZSP010000064.1 GCA_017619335.1 Bacteroidaceae bacterium | reverse complement strand
GTAGTAGCCCAACAACTCTGTGCTATCATGCCAATTGGGCTTCACAGAAATCAGGCAATAGTTACCAGGATCTTGTCCTTTCTGTAAATCGTCTAAATCAGGACATGTCAGATAGGCCAATTCCTTTACCTTCTGGCTCTTCCCTGTACCAGAAAAACCGCCAAGAATCAAGAATGGCTTGGCTTTGGCTGCTGCGATATAACTGAAATTCTCCTTGCAAAGAGCATACTCTGCATCTGTGAGTTTGTAATGACAATCTATCATAAATTTCCTTGAATCTGTTGTGTAAATGGTTAAATACTCTGTTATTGTCTCTATTGGTCCTTTGATGGCCTTCCCATTTTTATCCACCAACTTAATCGTACTATCCTCAAAAAACTGACATAATTTAGCTGCCATTTCAGCTCGCCATAATAACTGAAAGAGTTCTCCATTTAGTTTTTCAGCGTTTGAGCTATACAGGGAAGCTTCATAAATGATATTATTTAACACAACAGAGACGATTTCTTTATCTCCTTTCTTGGGATGTTTCCCAAGTAAAGAGAAGAGCATCGGGTATATATCTTTAGGAAGAGATATACCCTCTTTTAACAATGACTTGTTGAGTTCTTTATTTTTTACAATAATTTTTAGCATGCCTTTATTTATATCAGGAAATCACTAACAGTTGTATCAAGGCTAACGTTATTAGTATTGTAGCAATGGTTGTTACCATCTCATTTTTGCTCTATATAATCAAGAATTTTCGCCTTTCATCAGCTGTTTGAAATGTTTTACGGTGCAAAGATATATGTGAATTTCTGTTTTGCCAAATAAACAGTAGAAATTAACATTAATTATGACACAAGAGTGTAACATATATCGATTTTCATACTTATTATAATATAGGAGTGTGCTATTTAAGTTTTATATCATTACTCAAGTTTCGCAAGTAATGCCGTAGGCATTTGATAGGGGTTCTTCAAGTGTGAAGCGACCAAAGGTCGAGCGCTTGACCCTTGAAGAACCCTTATCATGCCCCTACTGGTCTTTGAATTACAGTGTGTTGGCATACTTGCGAAAATAGAGTTATCATTCTTCCCAAATATGATAATATAATGCAAAATATCTGCCATCTGTCACCAGAATAGGATATTCAAATAGTATAGAAAGGATTAGATGGTGGCAGATATGGGTGTAAGATGGCAGATAAGTATGCAGAAATTGCTATTTTTTACACTATTTACATAAGAAAATGCACACAATTTGTGTAATAAATGATTTTTGAGGAATCAAGGGTACAAGCGAAGACGTTTTAGCGTCTTGGTAACGCTTTGTCTCATGGTTGAAACATATCTGTCTCAATGGTGAGACATATTTGTCTCATTGGTGAGACTGAATTGTCTCAATGGCGAGACACTTTTGTCTCATTAATGAGACAGATTCGTCTCAAAGGTGAGACAAACTTGAGAAACCAGTCTTTCGGACTTTAGTGAAGGTATTTTTGCGTTTAGCTGACTAACATTATAATTAACTTCAACAATCATTTTAAAGCAATTCACCAAACAATTTTACCACTATTTGCAACTATTTCACTACTTATCTGCCATCTTACACCACAATCTGCCACCACTAAACTATCTTATTATCAAAATATTACCTCAAAAGGTGACAGATGGCAGATATATTTCATACTTAATTCCCTCAAGTAAAACCCCGAAAGGGGCGCAAGACCACAGGCAGGGGTGGAATGAAATGGAACCCCTGCATAGAACGGCGACACCACACGAACCCCGACGGGGTGACAGAATGAAAATGTTCTGTCGTACCTTCTTGAAGTGTCAAGCGACCAGAGGTCGAGCGCGGCACTCGTGTAACACCGACCCTGGTTGCAGGGGTTTCGCTACGCTCCACCACCTGCCTGTGGTCTAAACACCCCTTCGGGGTTACCTATCAATCCACGCAATCAACCACAACACAATCAACCACAACACAAACAACACTAAACGCAAAACTTAAAAACTTATGAAAAAGGAAACTTGGAAACGCATTCTGGACATCGTCATCACCATCCTGACCGCGATTGTCACCGCACTGACCACCACGTCGTGCATGGGCCGTGGACCATTCTAAAGACTCACCCCCGACCCCTCTCTTTCAAAGAGGGGAGTGTGGACCGGGTGGAACCCCGAGAGTAACACTTGTAACCTGAAACTTGAAACCTGAAACTTGAAACACTTGTAACCTGAAACTTGAAACTTGAAACTAAAAACAGACTTGCCCGCGTCACTTCATGAGGACGCGGGCAAGTTGCGTATTGTTTCTTGCTCTTCAGATGGCGCGGAGGAATTGGACGATGGCGTCACGGTCGGCCTTTGGCAGGCGGTAGAAGCGGAGGGTGCTGGCATATCCGTCGCTATTGCCGGAGTAACCGTGCCAGATGATGGCCTCGATCTCGTTGCGGGCGCGGCAGTCGTGCAGCCGGTCCGCGGCTCCTGTGTTGATGAGCGAGAGGCCGCGGCCCCAGAGCGGCGTGGTGCGGCACCATGAGCCGTGAATGCCGTTTTTCATGTAGAGGCGGTGCTGGATCATATCTGTGTAGGGCCAGATGGTCTGGTTCTGATAACGCGGCAGCTGGAGGTTCTGTCTGGCGATGATCTGCGGGTTCCAGTAATCATCCTTCGTGGTCTTCCAGGAGGGGCGGTGGCAGGCTGCACAGCCGATTTGGTTGAAGAGCTCCTTGCCGCGCTGCACCAGCGGGTCTTGCAGGTTGCGGGCACGAGGGATGGCGAGGCCACGGTGCCAGACCTGGAATGCCCAGAAGTTGTTGTCCGACATCTCGGGCGAGAAGACGTGCCACTGGTTGTCAAACTGGTTGGTGGTGGGGTCCAGGAGGTTCAGCACGGCGTCGGCGATGCCCTCTGCTGTGCCGTCGGCATAGTAGGGCGAGGTGGGGTCTGCCTGGATGGCGGCGATGACTTTCGGGTTCTCACTCATGGCTTTGGCCCACGCCTTGGTGGTGTAGAGTTTGGGGCGGTCGGAGCGTGTGACGTTGGTGATGTTCCAGATGGCGTTGGCACCGGCGCCGTCCTGCAGGGAGCCGCGGGTCATGGCGTAGGTGAACTTCTTCAGGCGGTTGACCTGTTCCTGTCCGCTGCTGGCGTTGACATACCAGGCGGTGCTGGCGAAGTCGTTGGCAGCCTTGTCCCAGAAAGCGGGGTTCAGCTCCACGTAGGGAGCCTCACGGCGGTACTGCTCGCGGATGCTGTCGTCAGGGATGGCGTCCAACAGGCCCGTGCCGATGATGCCGATGGTGCTCTCCAGACGGAAAGCCACGGCGCCGTTGCCCGTTTCCCATGGAGTGGGAGAGGTGTTGAAGGCACTGCGGTCTATGGACAGGTCGGGATAGATGAGCTCGTAGGTCTCGCCATCGGGGAACTGCGTGGGGGAGATCTCGCTGCCGTCGGCCATGGCGGTGACGGTGCGCCAGTTCAGGTGAATACCCTTCTCATCCACGGGCGGCAGGAAGGGGCTGACGGCGCGCGTCTGCGGCATACCCGTGACTTCGCTGACGTAGGGGCCGTCGTCGCTGTTTTCCCCATCCACGGGGTGATAGATGACCAGCAGGTAGCCGTTGCCCCATTCGGCGGTGTACTGTGTGACGCGCTTGCCGTGTCCGTAACCTGGGTGGCAGTCCAGACAGGACTTGCGGACGTAGGCGGGGCCCAGACCGTTGAAGGGTGCCTGGAACTCGGTGACGTTGCGTTCAAAGAACTGTTCGCCGCGGTTGAAGGCTTCTGTGAGGCCCATCTCTGTGACGGCGGGCGTCTCGTCCTGATAGCAGCCGGCAGTGACGTTCAGGGTCGTACCTTTCTCGCCGCCCACGTACCATTCCTCGGCGGTGAAGTTGCCCACGGCCTTGCCGATGTACTTGGCATCGTTGGTCAGGTCTGCTATTTCCTCGGCGGTGAAGGGCGTTTCATCGTCCTTACACGCAGTCATGGCAAGCCCCGTCAGGGCTGCCACGACCAATAGATGATAATGTCTCTTCATATTTCACTTGAAACTTGAAACCTGAAACCTCAATTCGCCGCCATCCATGTGGCTGCTTCGTTGAGGGCATCGTCCAGGGCGTTGATGGCATCCATGGCGCTCTTGGCGGCAGCGCTGTGGGGATTCACCACGAAGGGTGTTCCCTGCTTGGCGGCTGTCAGGGCGTTGAGGGCGGCAGTGAGTCGGGCCTGGAGGCTTGTGGCCAGTGTGGCGTTGTACTTCTGCAGGTAGGCCATGATGGATTGGGCGTGTGCCGTGGTGCCCTGCTGACCACAGAGGCTGTAGGCGATGCTGCTGATGTTGTCATAGAAGTCATAATAGGAGCGTTGGCTGTAGGGCGACTCGATGTAGTCGGGGTCGGCACCCGTGTAGGCCTGCCCGATTTTCTGACCGGCCACTTCGGCACAGATGTTGCTGCATCCTGCCACGAGGATGGTGCTCACGACCTGTCGCCAGGTGGAGTAGGTGCTGCCGGCCTTGGTGGCGTTCTGCATGTTCTGCCCGTAGGAAGCCTCGCCGCTGGCCACTGTGCAGGGGAACTCACAAGCCTCCACGCGTTCCTGATGTGCCTTGGGAGCCTCGTCGCCCAACCAGCTGACTTCCAGCTGGAAGCACTTGTCACGCAGGTCGCCGGCCACAGCGGCAGCGAAGACCAGCTCCGTCTCGCCCGTGATGTTGCGACCAGCGAAAGCCTCGTCATCCTCCACGCCCTGCAGGGCTGCCAACGTGCGGTTCTGCCCGTCACGGAAGATGATGAACTCGATGCCGTGGAAGCCCAGCTGCTGCTCGCCCACGAGGGCACGGGCATTGTCGATGCCGGCGATGGCGCCTTCCTCGTCCTCCTCCAGATCGTCCAGCTCCGCCACGGTCTCAGCGCTGCTGAGTGCCTTGGCCAGTGCCGTGCGGTCCAGGGGCCAAGTGTCGATGTGCGGGTCAATGCCAAAGTCGGTGGCTGCGCCATACAGGAACGCTTCACTGACTTCCCAGGCGCCGCGTGCGCCGATGAAAGTGGTGCAGAGCTTGTCAATGTCGGCCTGTGAGAGGGTGCCGGCACGCAGCTTGGCCTTGGCCTCCACAAGTTGGTCAAAGAGGTCGCTGGTCTGTGCTGCCAGGGACTTGTAGATGGGGAAAACCACGTTGTTCACATACTGGGTGGTCAGGGCCTGCATGGCCTGTTCCTTCTCGGTCTGCTGGTTCGGGGTGTTGTTGTCGTCGTCACTGCTGCAAGCGGTGAACGTCAGGCCCAGTGCGAGGGCCGCGAAATAGAGAAATTTTTTCATAAAACTGATTAATTTAACTTTCGCAAGTAATGCCGTAGGCATTTGATAGGGGTTCTTGAAGGGTCAAGCGTCCCTTTGGGCCGAGCGGCCAGCCATTTCAATGGCTGGTAATGTGTCAGTTAACGGGATGCGTGCCGTAGGTACGCGATAGGGATCTGTTGTCGCGTACCTAAAGGCACGCGTTTTCCCCATCATTGCATACCAGCCAATGAATTGGCTGGCTACCCCTATTATGCCCCTACGGGGCTTTGAATTACAGCTTATTAGCATACTTGCGAAAGTTGAGTTATTACTTATTGTCTGACTTTCCGATTTTCCGATTTTCCGTTTATTCCGTTCTCATAGGAAGAAGCCTTCATAGGCAATGCCGAAGTTCAGAGATGGCTCATTGTTGTAGGGGCTCTTCAGGAGACGTTGGCTCCAGTCGGCCTTGAGCACGATTTGGGGCACGGGATGATAGTTGATGCCGAAGGCGATGCGATGGACGTTGGTGTAGTCAAAGAGGTCTTTGTTCTTCTCGGGAATGTAGCTGTCATAGTACTCGAAACGGCTGAAGACGTACAACTTCTGCTCATCACGGCGCAGCTTCTTGATTTGTGAGAAGATGTCATAACCGGCTTCGATGCCCATGCAGACGGCATTCTTCCCGATCATAGCGCTCTTGACGGGTGAGTTGGAGGCGTGTGCCTTGGCGTCCTTGATGATGTTCAGCTTCTCTGTGTCACCCACATAACCGTAGTCAGCCTGCCCGCGAACGATCCAGTTCCAGCGATCCAGCGTCACATCCACTGCGCCGATGGCCACCGTGCCCTTCACGTTGTCGTAGGGTTTGCCGTCGCCTTTCAGGTCGTTGGGATAGGTGTTGTGGGCAGCGTTGCCGCAGTAACCGCTGATGCCGATTCGCAGGCCAGGCAGGGCGAAGTAATCCACGCGGGCTGCCACGCCGTACTGGTTGGCAGGCTTGAACTCAAAGGGCGAGCCGGCACCGTGGTGAATCCAGCGGTCACGGTTGAAGAGCATGGCGTTCAGGCCTGCCAGCAGCTGTGCCTCATACTTGAACTTGCCCGAGCGTCCCCAGAAAGAGATGCCCGTGTCGTGCCAGGTGGAAGGCAGGATTTTGTCCTCGCCCTCGGGACGATAGACGGTGAAGTAGTTCAGCGGCTCGTGGTGGGCATTGTTAAGTCCCACAGGGACAATGATGTGACCGAATTTCAGGTTGGCGGCACGGGAGAAACGCTTGTTGATCCAGAACTGCTCCAGCTCCACCTCGCCACCTTTCTCCTGCTCACGTTCCCACTCGGCAGCCTCGTCGGCCTCGTTCTCGATGGCGGAACCTGTGCCGCTGTGCTCAAACTCGATCTCTGTGCCGAAAGTCCAGCCCTTGCCGAAGTTGTAACCTAAGTAGATGACGGCGTGCGGGATGTCGAACTGCCCGTGGCTGGGGTCGTCTTTGTAGTTGGCGGGGCTGCTGTAACGATTCACGTGGTCGCTGTAGAACTGGCGGCTGTAGGCCACCTCACCATAGCCTCCCACAGAAAGGCGATTGCCGACGGTGCGGTGCAGTACGCTGTCGCCGGCAGACTGCTGTGCAGAGGCAGTGAGGCTGCACAGTGTCATCATCATAAAGAGGAATCTTTTCATATTGTTGAATGTATTTTTGGGTCTTGACGATTGATTTTGGCGGCAAAGGTAGGGCAAAAAACAGACACGTGCAAGACCTCGCTTGCAAAATACTTACAATTAATGAGCCGTTGGGCAACTTCAAGCGCTTCTGCAGAGGCCCAGACTCACAACTTTTAGGTAATGGGAAAGGAAATCGTCGGCTTTTTAGGCCCCTTTCACAGATTTTATGGCACTTTTCTTTGGCTCAATAGAAAATAAAGTGTACTTTTGCCGCGGAAAAATGAATTTTCAAACCCAAATAAACAAAAACAAACAAGAAAATGAAGAACATTTGGAAAGTTTTGGCAGCTGTGATGATCGTTGCACTGCCTCTGACTATCTCTTCTTGCAGCAGCAAGGATGACGACAATGGTCCCTGGAACTATGAGTACAATTGGATGCTGGCCAACACCAGCCTCGGCAATGATGCCACCACCGCCGAGAAGCAGGCTGCTCTGAATGCAGAGTCCGCTCTGAATGATGCACTGGCAAAGGCCTTCCAGGCCCAGGGCTTCACCGTGAATGCCGCCAAGCAGACCTTCTCCAAGATGCAGACCACCGATGCTGTCTCCATCTGGGACAACAAGGCCAAGACTGCTGCTTATTCTGTCAAGGGTGCTGCTGATTACCTCGACATGGTGGAACCACTGCCCGGTTCCTCTCGTCTCATCGTCCGTCGCGGCGGTGACACCATCATCGAAGAGAACGTCCACTAATCGCGCTTTTTCAACTCTTTCACCAGCCCGCCCCTGTACATCCGCAGCGGGCGGGCTGATACATTCAACTTGAAACTTGAAACCTGAAACTTTCATCTCACCTTGCATTTCACAGAAACGGCTCACATGAGCGACCTCATACACGATGACTACCGGCTGCTGCAGGTCATCTCGCGCTTTGGCGTCTCGCTGGGCTTCGGAGACCAGAGCGTGGCGGCTGCCTGCAAGGGCAGTGGCGTGGATACGGCCACCTTCCTGGCGGTCGTCAATTTCATCAAGAGCGAGGGCCACGCCCCCGTGGATGAACTGGCAGAAGAGGTCAGTGTGGCAGAACTCATGCGTTACCTCCAGCGCTCCCACAGCTACTTCATCGACTTCCGCCTGCCTGCCATCCGACGCAAACTCATCGAGGCCATCGACTGCTCCGCCAAGAACCAGATAGCCTTCCTCATCCTGAAGTTCTATGACGAGTACGCCGCCGAGGTGCAGCGACACATGGCCTACGAGAACGACCACATCCACACCTACGTCCAGCAACTCCTGGAAGGTCAGCTGCCCTCGGAAAAGGGAGACAGCGGCACGGCCACCTACAGCGTACTGGCCCATCAGCACCACGACAACCACGCCAGTCTCACCAAGAGCAGCCATGAGCTGAAAAGCATCATCATCAAATACTATCCCAGCGACTCGGACACACAACGGCTGGCCGACACGCTGATGGACATCTATATCATGGAGGAAGACCTCTTCAGCCACTGCTATCTGGAGGACACGCTCTTCGCAGAGGCCGTGCACCAGCTGGAAGAGGAAGTGCGTGAGAAGGCCAGCGGCACCTCGTCACCAACCCGTCGGCACGACGAGACAGAACCCACCACCGAGGAACTCTCCGAGCGGGAGAAGGAAGTCATCTGTCACGTCGTCCGCGGCCTGTCCAACAAGGAGATTGCAGAGAAGCTCTTCATCTCCACCAACACCGTGATGACCCACCGCCGCAACATCGCTCGCAAGACACAGATTCACTCTCCGGCCGGCCTCACCATCTACGCCATCGTCAACGGACTCGTCAACCTGGACGAAGTGAAGTTATAGAAATATGGACCAAGAACTCAATAACCTCATTCACCCCTCCGCTCCTCAGCCCCCAGTGGGAGGAGCCGCTTCTGACTTTGAGCAGGCCCTGCGACCCATTCGCTTCCAGGACTTCGCCGGCCAGCAGCAGGTCGTCAGCAACCTCAGCGTCTTCGTGGAGGCTGCCAAATACCGCGGGGAGCCCCTGGACCACACCCTCCTGCACGGCCCGCCGGGACTGGGAAAGACCACGTTGTCCAACATCATCGCCAACGAGCTCGGCGTGGGCTTCAAGATCACCAGCGGCCCCGTTCTGGACAAGCCAGGCGACCTCGCAGGCATCCTCACTTCACTGGAACCGCGCGACGTCCTCTTCATCGATGAGATTCACCGCCTCTCGCCTGTCGTGGAAGAATACCTGTACTCCGCCATGGAGGACTATCGCATCGACATTATGATAGACCGTGGCCCCAGCGCCCGTTCCATCCAGATAGACCTCAATCCCTTCACCCTCGTGGGCGCCACCACCCGCAGCGGTCTGCTCACGGCACCCTTGCGTGCCCGTTTCGGCATCAACCTGCATCTGGAGTACTACGACACCCAAACCCTCCAAGGCATCGTCCTGCGTTCAGCCGGCATCCTCAATCAGCCCATCGACGAGCAGGCTGCCACAGAGATAGCTCGTCGCAGTCGAGGAACGCCACGTATCGCCAACGCTCTGTTACGCCGCGTGCGTGACTTCGCACAGGTCAAAGGCAACGGACGCATTGACCTGGAAATAGCACGTTTCGCCCTCGAAGCGCTGAATATAGACCGTCACGGCCTGGACCTCCTGGACCGCAAGATCCTCCTGGCCATCATCGACAAGTTCAAGGGCGGCCCCGTGGGCATCACCACCATCGCCACAGCCATCAGTGAAGACCCCGGCACTGTGGAGGAAGTCTATGAGCCTTTCCTCATCAAGGAGGGCTTCATCAAGCGCACCCCCCGTGGTCGTGAAGTCACCGAACTCGCCTACGAGCATCTGGGGAGAAGCCCCCTCCCAGCCTCCCCCAAGGGGGAAGAGCGCCAATCCTACATAGATTTTTGATTATGAGTAATACACAAACTGCCGCTGAGCCCCTCCCCTTTGGGGGAGGCTGGGAGGGGGCTTTCCGAGCAGACTTTCCCATCCTCTCCCGCACTGTCCACGGCCACCCGCTCATCTACTTGGACAACGGCGCCACCACGCAGAAACCACGTTGCGTCATTGATGCTATGACAGACGAGTACCTCAACGTGAACGCCAACGTCCACCGTGGTGTGCACTACCTCTCCCAGCAGGCAACCGACCTCCATGAGGCTGCCCGCGAGACCATCCGCCGTTTCATCAATGCCCGCAGCACGGCCGAGATCGTCTTCACACGCGGCACCACAGAGAGCATCAACCTCGTGGCAGCCACCTTCGGGCAAGCCTGCATGCAGGACGGTGATGAGGTCATCCTGACTGCGATGGAGCACCACTCCAATATTGTCCCGTGGCAGCTCTTGCAGGCGCGCACACGTATAATTATTAAGGTGTGTCCCATCACCGATGACGGCCGCCTGGACCTCGAAGCCCTCCAGCAGCTCTTCACCCCTCGCACACGTCTGCTCTCCCTCACTGCCGTGAGCAATGTCTTGGGCACTGTGAATCCCATCCGTGACATCATCCGTATGGCCCACGCCCACGATGTTCCCGTCCTCATCGATGCCGCACAGGCAGCGCCCCACTTGCCCCTCGATGTGCAAGACCTGGACTGCGACTTCCTGGCGTTCAGCGGCCACAAGATTTACGGCCCTACAGGAATCGGCGTCCTCTATGGCAAGGAAGCCTGGCTGGACCGCCTGCCTCCTTACATGGGTGGAGGTGAGATGATTGGAAAGGTCACCTTCGAGCACACCACCTTCAATGAACTGCCCTATAAGTTCGAGGCAGGCACGCCCGACTACGTGGCCACCACTGGTCTTGCCCGCGCCTTGGACTATGTTACGGCCATCGGTCTGGACAACATCCAGCAGCACGAGCAGGCACTCACCAGTTATGCCCGTGAGCAACTCTCGCAAGTTCCGGGAATACGCTTCTTCGGGCCGTCGGACGATGCTGTCATCAGTTTCCTCGTGGGTGACATTCATCACCTGGACCTCGGAACGTTGTTGGACCAGTTGGGCATCGCCGTGCGCACAGGCCACCATTGCGCAGAACCTTTGATGCACCGTCTGGGCGTCGAAGGAACCGTCCGCGCCAGCTTCGCGCTCTACAACACGCGGGAAGAGGTGGATGCACTCGTGGCAGGCATCCTTCGCATCCAGAAAATGTTCCGTTAAAAACAACGCTTCTTCATGGAAATCAGCAACATCACCAAAACCATCAAGGTCTATTTCAACATCCTGCCCGACAAGGAGGATGAACAGGAAATCATCTCGCAGATCAGCAGTGGCGTGTCCTTCAGAGGCGCCAACCTCTGGGTGCTTATCTTCGCCATCTTCATAGCCTCACTGGGCCTGAATGTCAATTCCACCGCGGTTATTATCGGCGCCATGCTCATCTCGCCGCTAATGGGACCTATTATCGGAATGGGACTGGCCGTAGGCATCAACGATCTCGAACTGTTGCGCCGTTCGGCCAAAAACTATGGCGTGGCAACACTGATCAGCGTGCTCACAGCCACCGTCTATTTCCTGATTTCGCCGCTCAGCGAGGCACAGTCGGAATTGCTGGCCCGCACCTCGCCCACGCTCTACGATGTGCTGATTGCTTTCTGTGGCGGTGCGGCAGGCATCATCGCCCTCTGCACACGTGGCAAGGGAAATGTCATCCCTGGAGTGGCCATCGCCACAGCCTTGATGCCGCCGCTGTGCACTGCCGGCTTCGGCCTGGCCACGGGGCACTGGTTATACTTCCTCGGTGCCTTTTACTTGTTCTTTATCAACACTGTTTTCATCGCTCTGGCCACTTACTGCGGTGTCCGCTTCCTGCACTTCCGTCAGCATGAATTCACCTCTTCGGCAAGTGGAGTGAGGGCACGTCGCATGATGATTGCGCTGGTGGTGCTGACGATGGTGCCGGCGGTCTTCATGACGATTCATATCGTCCGGCAGAGTGTGTTCAACAATAATGTGAACCGTTTCATCAAGTCTGAACTGCAACAACGTGGCACGCAGATCATCTCCAACAGCGTAGATAAGGACAGCCTGAAGTTGCGCATTGTGGCCGTGGGACGTGAAATCACAGAGGCCCACCAGCAAGAAGCCCAGAAAAGAATGGAGTTCTACGGCTTGGATGGCTATGAACTGAGGGTCATTCAAGGTGCGCAGTCCGACAGCCTGATGTTGCTGAACAGCGAATTGACAGCCCTGACCACCAGCCGCGAGAGTGACCGTCAGAAGCTGATGAAACTGACTGCACAGGTGAGTTCACTCGGTGCCCAGCTCGATGAGTACACTCGCTATGAAGCCCTCGCGCAAGACATACAGGGCGAACTCTCTACACTCTTCCCGCAAGTCGGCAGCCTGAGCCTCTCACGTGTGACGGAGGTACCCAACGACACCACCGCCGCCGTCCACTATGTGGCTGCAATCATCCGATCCCATCATGCCAAACAGTTGTCCAAGGCAGAGGTCCACAAGCTGCGTGAGTGGTTGCAGGTTCGCACCAAAGCCGACAGCCTGATAGTGGCATTTGACGAAAATGAATAAACGTTTTTTTCACCCTGCTTCTTCTGATGTGAGCAGGGCTGCCACTTCTTCCAATTCCTTGTACCAGGCTTCGCCGAAGCGGCGGATAAGCGGTTCACGCAGGAACCGATAGACGGGGAGGTCCAGCTCTCGGCCCCGCTTGTAGGCGGCATCGCACACGGCCCAATGATGGAGGTTCAGACCGATGAGGCCGCCGCTAAAATGCTTCTCACGGATGGGGTAGAGGGCACAGGAGATAGGCTTCTTGAAACGTGAACGCCCCTCGCGGCAGACCTTTTCCAGGGCACAGAGGCAGCAGTGCTTCACCGTGGTCTTGCCGTCCTGGATGTCGCCGTAATAGGAAAAAGCACAGTCCTTGCCGTTCACAATACTCGTGACCAGCTCCCCTTCGGGGTCGGAGTAGGCCACGCCCTGTTTATCTACCACGGCTTGTGCCTGGGCCGACATCAGCGGCCAGACGGCATCCAGTGCGTCTTCTATCTCTGCGATTTCTTCCAGCGTCACAGGGGCACCGGCGTCACCCTCGATGCAGCAGGCACCACCGCAGGCCGAGAGGTCGCAGCAGAAACGCTCTGTGATAATCGACGTGGAAATCAACACGCCGCCAACATCCAGAATAGGTATTTGTTTCATGCTCACCAATTTATTGGTGCCTCTCCCCACCTTGTCAGATAGTCATTGCACAGCTGGAAATGATGGTTCCCGAAGAAGCCGCGATAGGCCGAGAGGGGCGATGGATGTGCCGAGCGCAGCACCAGATGCCGCTGCGGGTCTATGAACGCCGCCTTCTGTCCAGCATAACTGCCCCAAAGCATGAACACTATGTGCTCGCGCTGCGTGGCCAACGCTCGGATGGCTGCATCCGTGAACACCTCCCAGCCGCGACGCTGGTGGGAACCAGCTTGTCCGCGACGCACCGTCAGTGTGGCGTTCAGCAGCAGCACCCCCTGTCGGGCCCAGCGAGTGAGGTCGCCGGAAGCAGGAGCCGCCACGCCCAACTCGTCCTGAATCTCGGCATAGATGTTCTTCAGGGACGGAGGCAGCAACACGCCGTCTGGCACAGAGAAGGAGAGTCCCATTGCCTGCCCGGGCTCGTGATAGGGATCCTGCCCCAGGATGACGACTTTCACCTGCTCAAAGGGCGTCTGGGCAAAGGCATTGAAGATGCGACCGCCGGGAGGATAACACGTCCCCGAGGCATACTCCTGACGCACGAAAGCCGCCAGTTCTGTGAAGTATTCCTTCTCAAACTCCGACGACAGTTGGCGACCCCAACTTTCTTCGATTTTTACGTTCATTTCGTGTGAATAATGGTTATCGAGTGCGCAAAAGTAGTCATTTTATCTGAAATTTGCGACTTATTTTGCAAATAAAGTACAAAAAATTTGTGGGAACAGGAAAAAGATAGTACTTTAGCGGTTGGAAACCCACCTTTTATAACTTAATGAGCCACTCAGACAACAATTTTTGCCTCATTCTCGCGGGAGGTTTAGGCGGCCGACTGTGGCCTGCCAGCCGCGAGCAACGTCCGAAACAGTATATCGACTTCGCAGGCATTGGACGCACCCTGCTGCAAATGGCTTATGACCGCTTCGCAGCCTTCCTGCCCGAAGACCACATCTACGTATCCACTCAGGAGAGCTATCTGCCCCTGCTGCGCGAACAACTGCCTCAGTTGCCGATGAGTCAAGTGTTGGCCGAACCCGTTCGCCGAGGAACACTGGCACCCGTCACCTGGGGCACCAGCGCCATTGCCGGCATCTGTCCGGATGCTCGCATCGTCGTCTCCCCTGCCGACCAGAAGATCTTTGACCAGGACGCCTTCGCAGACGACGTGCTGCAGAGCCTGGAGTTCGTGGGACAGCACGAGGGCGTCGTCACTCTCGGCATCCAACCCACCCGGCCAGACACGGGCTATGGCTATGTCCAGAGAGGCGAACCCGTGGACACCGACCATCAGATCTTCCGCGTGAAGACGTTCACAGAGAAACCCAACGAGGAGTTTGCACGCCTCTTCATGGAGAGCGGCGAGTTCCTCTGGAACACAGGTCTTTTCGTCTTCGCAGCAGATTACATGCTTCAGAACATCATCAAGCATGTGCCCGAGTACCGCGACGAGTTCCCCGAGCTGGCCAATGTAGGCAGTTCGTCCACCACAGACAAGGCACCGCGACTCTACAGCGCCCTGCCCAATCTCTCCCTGGAATATGCGCTGCTGGAGCAGACGGGACACAAATATGTCCGACGCTGCCGCTTCCGCTGGGCAGACTTGGGAACGTGGAAGGGGATCGCAGAAGACATCACCCACAACCTCCGCGCCAACATCCCCCATCCCGGCTCAGATATCAAACTGGACAGCAGCCAGAATGTGGTCGTACATTCCGACGCACTCTTTGACAATGCCCACGACAATATCGTCCGCTTGCCATTCGGCCATCTGGCCGTCATCAGCGGCCTGGAAGGGTATGTGATTTCAGAGGAGGACGGCGTTCTCATGATTTGTCCCAAGAACGATGATGCTGCCATGCGTCGCCTCCAGACACTGGCCCATCTGGTGCCGTCAGCGACTGAAAGGGTCACTAGCGTCCGTTCGTGAGGCGTGAAAGCTGTGCCTGCATCCAGCAAAATTGTCACCTTTCAGTGCATTTTAAAAACTTTTTGCGTTGATTTCTTGCACATCACCGCAAAAAACTATACCTTTGCACCCGCAAACACGGCCCAGCGCTGTTTCCATCCCGCTTGCCGTGTACGCATGGACTTGTAGCTCAGTTGGTTAGAGCAACAGACTCATAATCTGGAGGTCCTAGGTTCAAGCCCTAGCTGGTCCACACGAAGTCTCAGAAGCAATTCTGGGACTTTTTCGTTCAAACCTCCTTCATGATTTCTGCATCTCGAACCGTTGCTGGAGCTATAGATAATCGTTCCTGGGGCTTCAGATAACCGTTGCAGAGCCTCCAGATAAAGGCATCTAAACGCGGAGATGCCCGTATCTAACACTCCAGATACCATTACTGAAGTCTTATAGAAACAGCGGCTGTAACCGTGGGGGTTGCAGCCGCTGTGCTGTAAGGGGATTTTGGGAATCAGTCGAGGTCGTAGTCCAGGATGGCCTTGCGGTTGGAGAGGACGCGGTCGTAGTCTTCCTTGGAGCCGACGACGATGCGCTCGAACTCTCGGAGACCCGTTCCTGCGGGAATGAGGTGTCCGCAGATGACGTTCTCCTTCATGCCCTCGAGGCTGTCGCTCTTGCCGTTGATGGCAGCTTCGTTGAGGACCTTGGTGGTCTCCTGGAAGGAGGCTGCTGACATGAAGCTGGTGGTCTGGAGTGCGGCACGTGTGATACCCTGGAGGATCTGTGTGGAGGTGGCGGGCACTGCGTCACGCACTTCCACGGGACGGAGGTCACGGCGCTTGAGCATGGAGTTCTCGTCACGGAGCTTGCGGGCTGTGACAATCATACCGGGCAGCATGGTCTCGCTGTCACCAGCGTTGACGACGACTTTCTTGCCCCAGATGCGGTCGTTCTCCTCTGCGAACTCCTGCTTATCGACAACTTGCTGTTCCAGGAAGCGGGTGTCGCCGGGTTCTTCGATCTGGACCTTGCGCATCATCTGACGCACGATGACTTCAAAGTGCTTGTCGTTGATCTTCACACCCTGGAGACGATAGACGTCCTGCACCTCGTTGACGATGTACTCCTGCACGGCGGTGGGACCCTTGATGGCCAGAATGTCGGCCGGGGTGATGGCACCGTCGGAGAGGGGAGTGCCAGCGCGGACGTAGTCGTTCTCCTGCACCAGGATCTGCTTGCTGAGTGGTACGAGGTAGTGGCGCTCGTCGCCCACCTTGGAGGTGACGATGATCTCACGGTTACCACGCTTCAGTTTGCCCATGGAGACCTCACCGTCGATTTCACTGACGATGGCAGGGTTGCTCGGGTTGCGGGCCTCGAAGAGCTCAGTGACACGGGGCAGACCGCCCGTGATGTCACCGGTCTTACCGATGGCACGCGGAATCTTCACGAGGACGTCACCGGCCTTGACGGTCTGCTTGTCCTCCACGGAGATGTGACCGCCGATGGGGAAGTTATAGGTGCGCAGGAGCTCGCCGTTCTCATCCAGGATGTGAGCCTGTGGAATCTGGGTCTTGTCCTTGGACTCGATGATAATGAGTTCACGCAGGCCGGTGGTCTCGTCGTGTTCGACACGATAGGTGACACCTTCCACGACGCCCTCGAACTCCACGCGGCCGGTCATCTCGGAAACGATGACAGCATTGAAGGGGTCCCACTTGGCGATGATGTCGCCCTTCTCCACTTTCTCGCCGTCGCGCTTGTAGAGGGTGGAACCGTAGGGAACGTTCTGAGTGAGGAGCGCGATGCCGGTGTTGACATCCACGAAGCGCACTTCTGCCAGACGGCCTACGACCATCTTGGCGGGAGCACCGCTCTCGTCCAGGATATCCACGGTGCGGAGTTCCTCGAACTCCAGTTTGGACTCGTACTTGGCTTTGATGGTGGCGTTGGCGGCAGCGTTCTCTGCCACACCACCGGCGTGGAACGTACGCAGTGTCAGCTGTGTACCCGGCTCACCGATGGACTGTGCAGCGATGACACCGACAGCCTCGCCCTTCTGCACCATGCGGGCAGAAGCCAGGTTGCGGCCGTAGCACTTCATGCAGACGCCGTGACGACTCTCACAGGTGAGCACGCTGCGGATCTCGACGCTCTCGATGGGGCTGGCCTCGATCTCGGCGGCGATGGTCTCGGTGATTTCCTCACCGGCAGGCACGATGAGCTTGTTGTTGGTGGGATTGATGATGTCGTGGACGCTGACGCGGCCGAGGATGCGGTCGTAGAGTGAGGAGATGACCTCGTCACCGTTCTTGAGGGCTGTGCAGACGAGTCCGCGCAGGGTGCCGCAGTCTTCCTCGGTGATGATGACATCGTGGGAGACGTCCACGAGACGGCGTGTGAGGTAACCTGCATCGGCAGTCTTCAAAGCGGTGTCTGCCAGACCCTTGCGGGCTCCGTGGGTGGAGATGAAGTACTCCAGCACAGACATGCCTTCCTTGAAGTTGGACAGAATCGGGTTCTCGATGATCTGTGCCTCGGCACCGGCTTTCTGGGGCTTGGCCATCAGACCACGCATACCGGAGAGCTGACTGATCTGACCGGCAGAGCCGCGGGCTCCGGAATCCAACATCATATACACGGCGTTGAAGCCCTGATCGGCCTCGCGCATGGTCTTCAGCAGCACCTTGGAGAGGTCGTTGTTGACGTGGGTCCAGGCGTCGATAACCTGGTTGTAACGCTCCTTGTCTGTGATGAAACCCATGTTATAATCACCCGTGATGCGCTCCACCTCGTCATTACCGCGCTTGACGAGAGCAGCTTTCTCCTCTGGGATGATGATGTCACCCAGGTTGAAGGAGAGGCCGCCGTCATAGGCAAGTTTGTAACCGAGGTTCTTGATACCATCGAGGAAGTGGCAGGCGCGTGCCACACCGACGGTCTTGATGACGTCGGTGATGATGTTGCGAAGGGTCTTCTTGGAGATGACATCGTTGAAGAAGCCCACTTCCTCGGGGATAATGTCGTTCACGATGACACGACCCACGGAGGTCTCCACCATGCGCTTGCCCAGGGTGCCGTCCTCAAGCTTGTCTGTGACGATAACCTTGACAGGAGCGTGGATATCCACACGCTTCTCATTGTAGGCGATGATGGCCTCTTCGGGACCATAGAACATCAGTCCTTCTCCGAGTGCGCCCGGACGCATCTTGGTAATATAGTACAGGCCGAGGACCATATCCTGAGAGGGCACGGTGATAGGTGCGCCGTTGGCAGGGTTCAGGATGTTGTGGCTCTGGAGCATCAGGATCTGTGCTTCCAGGATGGCCTCGTTGCTCAAGGGGAGGTGCACAGCCATCTGGTCACCGTCAAAGTCGGCGTTGAAGGCGGTACAGGCGAGTGGGTGCAGCTGGATGGCCTTGCCCTCAATCATGTGGGGCTGGAAGGCCTGGATACCCAGACGGTGCAGTGTCGGAGCACGGTTGAGGAGCACGGGGTGTCCCTTCATCACATGCTCGAGGATGTCCCAGATGACGGCGTCCTTGCGATCGACAATCTTCTTGGCGGACTTCACGGTCTTCACGATTCCGCGCTCGATGAGCTTGCGGATGATGAATGGCTTGTAAAGTTCGGCAGCCATGAGTTTGGGCAGACCGCACTCACCCATATTCAATTCGGGTCCCACAACGATAACGGAACGTGCGGAGTAATCCACGCGCTTACCGAGGAGGTTCTGACGGAAACGTCCCTGCTTACCCTTCAGGGAGTCGGAGAGGGATTTCAGGGGACGGTTGCTCTCGCTCTTGACGGCGCTGCTCTTGCGGCTGTTGTCAAAGAGGCTATCCACAGCTTCCTGCAGCATGCGCTTCTCATTGCGGAGGATGACCTCGGGAGCCTTAATCTCGATGAGGCGCTTCAGTCGATTATTGCGGATGATGACGCGACGATAGAGGTCGTTGACATCAGAGGTGGCAAAACGTCCGCCGTCCAGGGGCACCAGGGGTCTCAAATCTGGTGGGATGACGGGCAACATGCGCATGATCATCCACTCGGGTTTGTTACGGTTGCGGCTGGCACGGAAGCTCTCCACGACCTGCAGACGCTTCAGGGCGTCGGTCTTGCGCTGCTGGGCACTGTCGCTGTTGGCGCGGTCACGCAGTTCATAGCTGAGCTTGTCCAGATCCAGGTTCACCAGGAGCTCATAGATGGCTTCGGCACCCATTTTGGCTACAAACTTGTTGGGGTCATCATCGGGCAGGAACTGGTTCTCGGGGGAGAGACGGTCGATGTGCTCGATGTACTCGTCCTCGGAGAGCAGGTCATACTTGGCCAATGGAATTTCCTCATTCTCATTGGCAAAGGGCCCCGGGTTGATGACGACATAACGCTCATAATAGATGACGGCATCCAGCTTCTTGGTGGGCATGCCCAGGAGGTAACCAATCTTGTTGGGCAGGCTGCGGAAGTACCAGATGTGTGCCACGGGCACCACCAGTTCGATGTGTCCGCTGCGCTCGCGACGCACCTTCTTCTCTGTAACCTCCACACCGCAACGGTCACACACGATGCCCTTGTAACGGATGCGCTTGTACTTGCCGCAGTGGCACTCGTAGTCCTTGGTGGGACCAAAAATGCGCTCGCAGAACAGACCGTCACGCTCGGGCTTATAGGTGCGATAGTTGATGGTCTCGGGCTTCAGGACCTCACCGAAGGAATTCTCCTTAATCTCTTCGGGCGAAGCCAGTCCGATGGTAATCTTGGTGAAATTATTCTTGGTTTTTGTTTCTTTCTTGTAAGGCATAACTTTGTGTATTTAAAAGCCCCCCACTAACTCCCCCCCAAGGGGGGAGGACTCGGGGCAATAATGGTAATGTTATACTTGCTCTCTGCTTCTCCTCCCCCTTAGGGGAGGTTGGGAGGGGGCTTTATTCAAGCGTGACGCTGAGGCCGAGACCACGGAGTTCATGCAGCAACACGTTGAGGGATTCGGGGATACCCGGTGTGGGCATGGGTTCACCCTTGACGATGGCCTCGTAGGCCTTGCTACGTCCGGTGACGTCGTCGGACTTGATGGTGAGGATTTCCTGGAGGACGTGGCTGGCGCCGAAGGCCTCGATGGCCCAAACCTCCATTTCTCCGAAGCGCTGTCCACCGAACTGTGCCTTACCGCCGAGCGGCTGCTGAGTGATGAGGCTGTACGGGCCAATGGAACGGGCGTGCATCTTATCTTCGACCATGTGTCCGAGTTTGAGCATATAGGAGATACCCACGGTGGCGAGCTGGTCGAACTTCTCGCCGGTGGCTCCGTCATACAGCTGCGTGGAGCAGTAACGGGGCAGACCGGCTTTATCGGTCCATTCACAAAGGTCGTCCAGGGTGGCACCGTCAAAGATGGGGGTAGAGAATTTCACGCCCAGCTGCTTGCCTGCATAACCCAGAACGGTCTCGAAGATCTGACCGATATTCATTCGGGAAGGCACGCCGAGGGGGTTCAGGACGATATCGACGGGTGTGCCGTCTGCCAGGAAAGGCATATCCTCCTGACGAACGACTTTGGAGACGATACCCTTGTTGCCGTGACGACCGGCCATCTTGTCACCCACGCCGATCTTGCGCTTCTTGGCCACATAGACCTTGGCCATCTGAATGATGCCGGAGGGCAACTCATCACCGATGGTAATGGCAAACTTGCGGCGCTTTAGTTCGGCATCAAGGAGCTTGTACTTCTTGATGAAGTTGATGATGAGCTGGGCGATGAGCTTGTTGACGTGCTCGTCGCTGGTCCAGCGGATGAGCTGCACGCCTGTGTAATCCAGGCCAGAGAGATTGGCCTCGGTGAACTTGGCACCTTTTTGGATGATCTCGGCACCCATGTAGTCCTTGACACCTTGGGATGTCAGGTCTTTGGTCAGCTCCAACAGCTTGTCAATCAAGATGGCACGGAGATCATCCACCTTGGTGTTGAACTCTTCGTCGATCTTGGGCAGGCGGATCTTGTCCTGAGCTTTCTCGGCACGAGTCTTGATGGCACGGGAGAAGAGCTTCTTGTCAATGACGGTACCGGAGAGAGAGGGAGAAGCCTTCAGGGAGGCATCTTTCACGTCGCCGGCCTTGTCACCGAAGATAGCACGCAGGAGCTTCTCTTCAGGAGATGGGTCACTCTCGCCCTTCGGGGTAATCTTGCCGATGAGGATGTCGCCCGGCAGCACCTGTGCACCGATGCGGATGATACCATTCTCGTCCAGATCCTTGGTGGCTTCTTCACTGACGTTGGGAATGTCGGCGGTCAGCTCTTCCACGCCGCGCTTGGTCTCACGGACTTCCAGGGCGAACTCTTCCACGTGGACGCTGGTGAGGATGTCCTCACGAACGACACGCTCGTTGAGCACGATGGCGTCTTCATAGTTGTAACCCTTCCAAGGCATGTAGGCCACGAGGAGGTTCTTGCCCAGTGCGAGCTCACCGTTCTGAGTGGAATAACCCTCGGTGAGGATGTCGCCGGCCTTGACGCGCTGTCCCTTCTCACAGATGGGACGCAGGTCGATGGTCATATTCTGGTTGGTGCGGCGGAACTTGGGAATACGGTATTCCTTGAGGGCAGGCTCGAAGGAGACGAACTCCTCTTCCTCTGTGCGGTCATAGAGAATACGAATCGTGGTGGCATCCACGTATTCCACGGTGCCTTCGCCCTCGGCAGTGATCATTGTGCGGCTGTCCTCGCAGACCTGCTTCTCAATGCCGGTGCCGACAATAGGAGCTTCTGTGCGGAGCAGAGGCACAGCCTGGCGCATCATGTTGGAACCCATGAGTGCACGGTGTGCATCGTCGTGCTCCAGGAAGGGAATGAGGGATGCTGCGATGGATGCGATCTGTTGCGGTGCCACGTCCATGAGGTTGACCTCGGAAGGAGGAACCACGGGATAGTCGTCGTCCTGACGGCACTTGACGACTTTGCGGATGAAGGTGCCGTCTTCTCGCAGCGGGGCATTACCCTGACCGATGATGAGGTTCTCCTCTTCCTCGGCGGTGAGGTATTCGATGCCAGCGTCGGTGAGATCCACGACACCGTCGGTGACCTTACGGTAGGGTGTCTCAATGAAGCCCAGCTCGTTGATCTTGGCATAGACACAGAGTGACGAGATCAGACCGATATTAGGTCCTTCAGGGGACTCGATGGGGCAGAGACGACCGTAGTGGGTATAGTGCACGTCACGCACCTCGAAACCGGCACGTTCGCGGCTCAGACCGCCAGGACCCAGTGCCGAGAGACGACGCTTGTGGGTGACCTCGGCCAGCGGGTTGGTCTGGTCCATGAACTGGGAGAGTGCATTGGTTCCAAAGAACGAATTGATGACGCTGGAAATGGTCTTGGCATTGATGAGGTCGGTGGGTGTGAAGACTTCGTTGTCACGAACGTTCATGCGCTCACGGATGGTGCGGCTCATGCGTGCCAGACCGATGGCGAACTGGTTGGCCAGCTGCTCGCCGACAGTGCGGACGCGGCGGTTGCTGAGGTGGTCAATATCATCCACTGCGGCCTTGGAGTTGACCAGTTCGATGAGGTATTTGATAATTTCAATAATGTCTTGCTGGGTCAGGACACGGACGCTGGGGTCGGTGTCCAGTCCGAGCTTGCGGTTGATGCGGTAACGGCCCACGTCGCCGAGGTCGTAACGCTTCTCGGAGAAGAACAGGTTGTTGATGACTTCTCGGGCGCTGGCATCATCGGCGGGGTCTGCATTACGCAGCTGGCGGTAGATGTAGAGGACGGCTTCCTTCTCGGAGTTGGATGGGTCCTTGGCCAGTGTGTTGAAGATGATGCTGTAGTCGCTGGCATCGGCGTTCTCGCGGTGGATGAGGATAGTCTCCTCCCCGCTGTCGAGAATATCGTTGATGTTGTCTGCATCCAACATGGTCTCGCGGTCCATAATGACTTCGTTACGCTCGATGGAGACAACTTCACCGGTGTCTTCATCCACGAAGTCCTCGACCCATGACTTCAGCACGCGTGCAGCCAGCTTCTGACCCACGCATTTCTTCAGGTTGGTCTTGTTGACCTTCACCTCTTCGGCCAGGTTGAAGATTTCGAGGATGTCCTTGTCGTTTTCGAAACCGATGGCGCGCAGAAGAGTGGTCACGGGGAGCTTCTTCTTGCGGTCGATGTAGGCATACATCACGTTGTTGATGTCAGTGGCAAACTCAATCCATGAACCCTTGAAGGGGATGATGCGAGCGCTGTAGAGCTGTGTGCCGTTGGCATGGACGCTAGATCCGAAGAATACACCGGGTGAGCGGTGTAACTGGCTGACTACGACGCGCTCTGCACCGTTGATAATGAAGGTGCCGTTGGCCGTCATGTAAGGGATGGGGCCGAGGAACACATCCTGAATCACGGTGTCAAAGTCCTCGTGGTCCGGGTCGGTGCAGTAGAGCTTCAGCTTGGCTTTCAGAGGCACTGCATAGGTAAGTCCGCGCTCCAGACATTCCTCTATGGAATAGCGGGGCGGGTCGATGTAATAGTCCAGGAACTCGAGGACGAAATTGTTGCGCGTGTCGGCGATGGGGAAGTTCTCGGAGAACACCTTGTACAGGCCGTCGTTCTTGCGCTGCTCCGGCGGCGTGTCCAACTGCAGGAAGTCGTTGAAGGACTGCAACTGCACTTCCAGGAAGTCGGGATAGGCCATGAAGCTTTTCACCGAAGCGAAATTGACTCTGTCATTGACAATCTTTGCCATCAGAAATATTTATATATGTGTATTTAATGAATAAAATGCTCGCTCATGAAGGGCGTTATGGGTGGGGCGTTGGTATAGCGTCGTGATAGACGCAAAAAGTAGAGGACTCTCTACCAGAGAGTTCTCTACTGTCTATCCGAGTCTGTCGGAGGGAGTGTCTGAACTTACTTCAGCTCGATCTCAGCGCCAGCCTCTTCGAGGGTCTTCTTCAGAGCCTCGGCATCAGCCTTAGGCATACCTTCCTTCAGGACGCTGGGAGCACCATCGACGAGCTCCTTAGCTTCCTTCAGTCCGAGACCGCAAGCTTCCTTCACAGTCTTGACGACCTGGAGCTTGGCAGCACCGGCGCTCTTGAGGACGACGTCAAAGTCGGTCTTCTCTTCAGCGGCGGGTGCAGCACCTGCAGCGGGGCCAGCAGCGACAGCAACAGCAGCTGCGGCGGGTTCAATACCATACTCCTCCTTCAGGAGGTTCTTCAAATCGTTCACTTCCTTCACTGTCAAGTTAACCAACTCTTCAGCGATAGCTTTGATATCTGCCATAATTCTTTAGAAATTTTGTTTGTTTGACTTTGGATGATGGTTTGTTTATTCGCCCTTCTCGGCGAGGGTCTCGAGGACACCATGAATGGTGCTGGCTCCAGACTCGAGTGCAGAAACGACGCTTTGCATCGGGGACTGCAGCATGGCCACAATGTCTGCGATAACTTCGTTCTTGCTCTTGATGGCGCACAGGGCATCCAGCTGGTCTGCTCCTACGTAGAAGCCTTCTTCAGCATAAGCTGCCTTGAGCTCGGGAATCGTGACACCCTTGGGGTTCTTGGCATTGAACTCTTTCAGCATCTTGGCCGGAGCGTTGGCCACGTTGGTGAAGACGACTGCCGTGGTGCCCTTGAGGGATCCATAGATGGGGGAGAAATCAATCTCGCTGGCTTCGAAAGCCTTGTGCAGAAGGGTGTTCTTGACGACCACCATCTTCACCTCGCTCTTGAAGCACTGACGACGCAGGGCGCTCGTGCGAGCGGCGTTCATGCCAGTGACATCCACGAGGTAGAAGTGGGGATAGGCTTTGAGTGTCTCGCCCAGCTTCTCGATGATAATAGCTTTATCTTCCTTTCTCATGATTGTAACGTCTTAATGATTAGATTTCATCGACTGCCTTGGGATCTACCTTGACACCACGGCTCATCGTACTTGAAAGATAAATGCTCTTGATGTAAGTTCCCTTGGCGGCTGCGGGCTTCAGCTTGATAATCGTGTTGATGAACTCACGGGCGTTCTCGGCGATCTTCTCTGCTGAGAAGGACACCTTGCCTATAGAGGTGTGCACGATACCAGTCTTATCGACCTTGAAGTCAATCTTACCCATCTTCACTTCCTTGACGGCTTGTGCGGGGTTCATGGTCACGGTGCCGCTCTTGGGGTTAGGCATCAGTCCGCGGGGACCGAGGATGCGGCCCAACGCACCAATCTTACCCATGATGGATGGCATGGTGATGATGACGTCAACGTCTGTCCATCCGCCTTTGATCTTATCGATGTACTCATCCAGACCTACGTAGTCGGCGCCAGCTTCCTTCACGGCAGTCTCCTGGTCGGGTGTGCAAAGGCACAGCACGCGGACGACTTTACCTGTTCCGTTGGGCAGTGTGGCGACGCCACGCACCATCTGGTTGGCCTTGCGGGGATCTACGCCCAGTCGCATGTCGATATCCACAGAAGCATCAAACTTGGTCGTGGTGATATCCTTGACCAGCTGAGCTGCCTCTTTGAGGGTGTAAGCTTTCCCTGCTTCAATCTTCTCAGCGACCAGTTTCTGGTTTTTTGTCAATTTTGCCATAGTTGAATTGAAGTTTTTAATGATTATGCGGGAAAGTCACCTTTTACTGTGATACCCATACTTCTGGCCGTTCCTGCTACCAATCTCATGGCCGACTCCACTGTGAAGCAGTTCAAGTCAGGCATCTTGTCGGTGGCGATGGCACGAACGTCGTCCCAGGTGACAGAGGCAACCTTCTTGCGGTTGGGTTCAGCGCTGCCGCCCTTTACCTTGGCAGCCTCCATCAGCTGAATAGCCACGGGAGGTGTCTTCACGACGAAGTCGTAGGACTTGTCGTTATAGTAGGTAATGACGACAGGCAGCACTTTGCCGGCCTTGTCCTGAGTTCTGGCGTTGAATGCCTTGCAGAAATCCATGATGTTAATACCCTTGGAACCGAGAGCGGGACCTACTGGGGGTGATGGATTTGCAGCGCCTCCTTTAATCTGTAATTTGATTAATCCAGCAACTTCTTTAGCCATTGTAATTGTACTTAATTAATATTGAATGTTGTGCATCGTTTCTGGCGTGTAACAGTCGCCTTACTCCTTTGCCACCTGCATGAAACCAAGCTCCAGAGGGGTTTTCCTTCCGAAGATCTTGACCGAAACCTTCAGCTTCTTCTTCTCGTTGTTGACTTCCTCGATGATAGCTTCGAAACCGTTGAAAGGACCGTCCGTCACCTTCACGGCGTCTCCGACGACGTATGGGATCTGGATGTCTTCGGGTATCTCAGCCATTTCATCCACGACTCCGAGCAGACGCTTCATCTCCTCATCTCTGATGGGCATGGGCTTGTCACTGCTCTTTGTCTCTCCGAGGAATCCCAGCACATTGGGCGTGTTACGCAGCATTGCCTGTGTCTCGCCCTTCAGGATGGCTTCCACCAAAACATAACCAGGCAGGTGGCAGCGTTCCTTCACGTAGCGTTTGCCATTGCGAATACTGACAACCTTCTCCGTGGGAATGAGCACCTGTGACACCGTACCCTTGTAGTCGCCTTGGGCCACCTGGGCATCGATGTATTCCTTAACTTTGCCTTCTTTTCCACTGATGGCACGCATCACGTACCATCTCATGTCATTTTCAGCCATAATTCCCGGTTAGTTTGGATAGATGAACTCCATCAAATGCTGGAATGTGAAATCCATAACGAAAACCACCACCGCGATGAGTAGGGAAGCAGTTAATACTACAATCGCGCTGTTAATCAGTTCTGAACGCGTGGGCCAAGAGGTTTTGTGCACGAGTTCTTCGTATGATTCCTTGCAGTAATTGAAAATTCTCTTAAACATATTCTTAATAAATTTGCACGGGAAGAGAGGCTCGAACTCCCGACACCTGGTTTTGGAGACCAGTGCTCTACCAACTGAGCTATTCCCGTAAATGAAGCCCCCGCCCGAAAACGGGGGCTCTAATTGTTTTCTAGGTTTTCCTAGGTTCTCCTAGGCTTTCCTATGTTTTCCCAGATTCTTCTGGAGATTAATCGTCGAGAATCTCGGTGATCTGACCGGAACCCACGGTGCGGCCACCTTCGCGGATAGCGAAACGCAGACCAACGTTCAGAGCGACGGCGTAAATCAGTTCAACAGTGATCTCCACGTTGTCACCAGGCATCACCATCTCGGTGCCTTCGGGGAGGTGAATCTCACCCGTGCAGTCCATGGTGCGGAGGTAGAACTGAGGACGATACTTGTTGCCGAACGGAGTGTGACGGCCACCCTCTTCCTTCTTCAGGACGTAGATGGAAGCCTTGAAGTTCTTGTGGGGCTTGATGACACCCGGGTGGGTGATAACCATACCACGCTTCACTTCGTTCTTGTCGATACCGCGGAGGAGCAGACCGACGTTGTCGCCAGCTTCACCCTCATCGAGGATCTTGCGGAACATCTCAACACCAGTGATGACGGACTTCTTGTCCTCACCCAGACCCAGGATCTGGACTTCGTCACCGACCTTGACCACACCAGTCTCGATACGACCGGTAGCCACGGTGCCACGACCTGTGATGGAGAACACGTCCTCCACGGGCATCAAGAAGGGCTTCTCGACGTCACGGACGGGTTCCTGAATCCAGTTGTCGCAAGCATCCATCAGTTCCATGACCTTGTCTTCCCATTCGGGCACACCGTTGAGGGCGCCGAGGGCAGAGCCACGGATGATAGGAGTCTCAGCCTCGAACTGGTACTGAGCCAACAGCTCCTGCATTTCCATTTCAACGAGTTCCAGCATCTCCTCGTCGTCAACAGCGTCGCACTTGTTGAGGAACACGACCAGACGGGGGACGTTCACCTGACGGGCGAGCAGGATGTGCTCACGGGTCTGAGGCGTGGGACCGTCAGTAGCAGCAACCACGATGATGGCGCCGTCCATCTGGGCAGCACCGGTAACCAGGTTCTTCACGTAGTC
>JAFZSP010000063.1 GCA_017619335.1 Bacteroidaceae bacterium | reverse complement strand
TTGACATAATGTTTGCACAAAAAGCCCGAAGGGCTGATGAGAATACAGGCAGGGGTGTAACCCCTGCATAGATTGCGAACGGCACACGAGCCCTGAAGGGGCGACAGAATGAAAAGGGTGATCTGTCACCCCTTCGGGGTTACATTCTGAATAGTATAAACTAATTGTGTTCACTTACTTAATTGAGTATTGTTGTCTGTAATGATACTGATGTGCTGTGTTTAAAATCGGGTGCAAAGTTACAAAGAATCCATGTAATCGCAGCCTAATAAACACTGAAAAACTCACGGACAGCGGTGATTTTGCCGCATTTTATGGATAAATGGGCGTTAATGGGCCCACAAAAACGGCGTTCGCGAACTTATTGGCATAGAATAATCCATTTATGGTGACGATGTGACAGCATTTTTCATGTGTTTCACGTGCCCGCGCGCGAGCGAAAACCTTTGGCCTCTCGAACCTACCCCTTTATACGACTTGGCACTTGCGGCCTTACGACTTGGCACTTGCGGCCTTACGACTTGGCACTTTCCTTTATTCGCTGGACCTCGAAGTGCCAGACGCTGTGCAAACAAAATTTTTTTTATGATTCAAGTTTCGCAAGTAAAACCCCGAAGGGGTGGTAGACCACAGGCAGGGGTGTAGCCCCTGCTAATGGGCAAGACACAACACAAACCCCGAAGGGGTGACAGAATGAAAATGGATGCTCTTTCACCCCTTCGGGGTTCGTACCCACGTCCCATGGTAGCAGGGGTCAAGACCCCTGCCTGTGTTCTTGTCACCCCTTCGGGGTTGATTTTCAGATATATCATCACTTGCGAAAGTTAAATACATTATACACCAACGGGTGACGGCTAAGTCAAATAAATCATTAAAGTTTCGCAAATGATGCCGTAGGCATTTGATAGGGGTAGCCAGCCAATTCATTGGCTGGCTACCCCTATTACGCCCCTCTGGGGCTTGCCTTTAAGCTGGGTTTATCCTTCTATTTCTGAGAGTTCCAACCAACGCATTTCCTTGTCTTCCAGTTCCTGAGCGAGCAGTGGAAGACGCTTGCTTTTCTCGGTGAGTTCAGCCACGGAGAGCGTGCCGCTGCAAAGGGCGGTCTCCAGCGCAGTCTTCTCAGCTTCCAGGGATGCAATTTCGGCTTCCAAGGTTTCCATTTCACGACGCTCCTTGAAGGTGAGACGGCGGGGACGAGGCTGCCCCACCCTGTTGTCAACGTTTGGATTTGCCTGTACGGCAGAGTTCCCTCCCTTCGGGGAGGCATTAGAGGTGGGTTTTCCCGAGGCCGTGTTTTCTTTCTCCCATTCCCGGAACTGCGTGTAGTTCCCGGGGAAGTCCTTGACGATGCCATCACCCTGGAAGACCAGCAGATGATCCACCACTTTGTCCATGAAGTAACGGTCGTGACTGACCACGATTACACATCCGCGGAAGTTCTTCAAATAGTCCTCCAAGATATTCAGTGTCACAATATCCAGGTCATTCGTGGGTTCGTCCAGGATCAGGAAGTTGGGGTTCTGCATCAGCACCGTGCAGAGGTACAGGCGCCGCCGTTCGCCGCCCGAGAGCTTGTAGATGTAGTTCTGCTGCTGGAGCGGTGTGAAGAGGAAGTGCTGGAGGAACTGCATGGCTGTCAAGTGTCTGCCGCCTCCCAAATCGACATATTCCGCCACGCGCCGCACAGCATCTATCACTTTCATCTCCTGATCAAACTGCATCCCTTCCTGGGAGAAGTAGCCGAAGCGGACGGTCTCGCCGACGATGAATCGTCCGCTGTCTGGCGGCACCAGCCCCAGGAGCATCTTGATGAAAGTGGTCTTGCCGGTACCGTTGGCACCCACGATCCCCATCTTCTCATAGCGTGAGAAGTTGTAATAGAAATCCTTGATTATCACGCAGTCGCGAGAAGCGGGATTGTCCGGGTCGGCAGGGAACGTCTTGGAGACGTAGGCCGCCTCGAAGATTTTGGAACCGATGTAGGTGCTGTTCAGCTGCAGACTCACCGCCTGTTCCTCCACCCGTTGGCGGGCACGGCTCTCCAAGTCGTAGAACGCCTCCTCACGGTAGCGCGCCTTGTGACCACGCGCCTGCGGCATGCGACGCATCCATTCCAACTCTGTCCTATATAAATTATTCGCGCGCGCGATGTCTGCATTCTGAATGTCTATCCGCTCCTGACGCTTCTCTAAGTAGTAGGCGTAGTTGCCGCGATAGGTGTAGAGCGTCTGGTTGTCTAACTCCAGGATCTGCGAGCACACCCGGTCCAGGAAATAACGGTCATGGGTCACCATCAGGAGTGTCATGCACGAACGGGAGAGGTAGTTCTCCAGCCATTCTATCATCTTCAAGTCCAAGTGGTTGGTGGGTTCATCCAAGATCAGCAGGTCAGGCTCCTGACACAGTACGTTGGCCAGCGCCACGCGCTTCAGCTGTCCGCCAGAGAGCTGGTCGATGGCCTGATGGTGGTCGGTGATGTGCAGTTTGGTCAGGTATTCCTGAATGCGCCGTGGCTCCTCGGGACACTGCCAGAGGCAGGCTTCCAGCACCGTGAGACCAGCAGGATAATGCGGTGTCTGCTCCAGATAGCCCACACGCAGGTCCCTCCGGAACGTGACCGTCCCGCCTTGTGGCGCTTCACGTCCGGCAATGATGTTCAGGAGGGTGCTTTTTCCCTCGCCGTTACGAGCGATGAGTCCCACGTGCTGGCCCTCGGCAATGCCGAAGGTGATATCATGAAACAACACCTTGTCTCCCACCGCAAAGGTGAGGTTATCTACTTGAAAAAAGGGGTTGACAGCGGCCATAAACCTTAAATTTTGTGCAAAAGTAAAGAAAAAATGCGAGAATTCTTTGCTATTTCACAAAAAAACCGTACCTTTGCACTCGAATTTATGAAGGCTTAACTTCAAATGGAGGTAAAACCTTCTTTATTCCCACCATTTTTCCCCTATTATTGATTTTTCACCACAGGTTATCTTAGTGATACCAGGTTCTAATATCTATTTCATCACACTATGCACACGAAAAGTGAACTTGAAACCCTGACAGTGGAGCAGCTGGCTGCCATTGCCGCTGGTTTTAATATCCCCGTGAAGAACAATCCCGACAAGCTGGATCTCATCTATAGCATCATTGCTGCCGAGAGCGAACAGGCTGCTTCCAACGGCGCCGCCAGCAGTGATAAGCCCAAGAAACGCGGTCGCAAGCCCAAGGCAGAGAAAGCTGCACAGGAAGCCGCCGCCAAAGAAGAGAACGCCCCCGCAGAAACAGCTCCGGAAAAGGAGGCGCAGGCAGACGCTCAGCCTGCAGGTAACAAACAGAAGTCAAAGAAGAAAACAGCCGACAAGCAAGAACCCGCTGCCAACGAGCAAGAGACGGCCACCGACAAGCAGGAGCCTGCAGCTCCAGCTCCAAAGAAGCGCGGCCGCAAGTCCAAGGCCGAGAAAGCCGCCCTGGAAGCCGCTGCTGCCGCACAGGAAAAGGAACTGCCGTTTGCCGAGGAAGAAACCGCAGCGCCTGCAGCAGAACAAGCGCCTGCAGCAGAACCTGACACAGCAGAAGAGACTCAGCCCGCAAAGCCTGAGCGGACAGAAACAGCCCCTGCTGCCCCAGCGCCACAAGAGACTGAAGCTGAATCGACAATGCCCACGCCCGAGGAGGTGGAAGCATTCTTCAATGACCCGAAGGAACCGGATTTCGTCATCATCCGGAATATTCCCGAAGAACCCACCATGTATTCTCAGGATCCACTCATGGATAACTACCATCAACCCGCCGAAGAGTCCCTGCCGCCCTACCTGCAGAACTTGACGTCCCTGCAGGCTCAGCAAGCCGCTACTCAAATAGCACAAGAGGCTCCCATCGCACAAGGCACACGCTTTGACTTTGGTGTCCAGGTGCAGGTGGAAGGCGTGCTGGAAGTGGCACCGGACGGCGTGGGATTCCTGCGTTCCAGCGACTACAACTACCTCGCCAGTCCAGATGATGTTTATGTCAGTCAACAGCAAATCAAGCAGTTCGGTCTGAAGACTGGAGACGTCGTGGAGGGCACCGTGCGCCCACCGCGCGAGGGAGAGAAGTATTATCCCCTGCAGACCATCACCAGCGTGAATGGCGTGGATCCTGCCCGCATCCGTGACCGTCAGGCCTTCGAGCACCTGACACCGCTCTTCCCCGATGAGAAATTCCGCCTCTGCCGCGGTTACAACGACCCCACCAGCGTCCGCGTGGTGGATCTGTTCTCTCCCATCGGCAAGGGACAGCGCGCGCTCATCGTGGCACAACCCAAGACAGGTAAGACCATCCTGATGAAAGACATCGCAAACGCCATCGCTGCCAACCATCCCGAGGCCTACCTGATGATGCTCCTCATCGACGAGCGTCCCGAGGAAGTCACGGATATGGCTCGCACCGTCAACGCAGAAGTGATCGCTTCGACCTTCGACGAACCCGCCGAGCGTCACGTGAAGATAGCCGGCATCGTGCTGGAGAAGGCCAAGCGAATGGTGGAGTGCGGACATGATGTGGTCATCTTCCTTGACAGCATCACCCGCCTGGCCCGCGCCTACAATACAGTGGCTCCTGCCAGCGGCAAGATCCTCTCCGGAGGTGTGGATGCACAGGCGCTGCACAAGCCGAAACGTTTCTTCGGCGCAGCACGCAACATTGAGGGTGGCGGCTCGCTCACCATCATCGCCACGGCCCTGATAGACACGGGCTCCAAGATGGATGAAGTCATCTTCGAGGAGTTCAAGGGAACAGGTAACATGGAACTCCAGCTGGACCGCGTGCTCTCCAACAAGCGCATCTTCCCGGCTGTGAACATCATCGCCAGCTCCACACGCCGCGACGACCTGTTGCACGACAAGATGACACTGGATCGCATGTGGATCCTCCGCAAGTTCCTCTCTGATATGACACCGCTCGAGGCCATGACAGAACTCAAGAAGCGATTAGAGGACACCAAGACCAACGAGGAATTCCTCATCTCAATGAACTCATAATCTGTAACCTGTAGGGCCATTAATGGCCCTACATTGTTTTTAGAAGTATCATTGCCAAACATAAAAAGGGAATCGCCGTGTGGACGATTCCCTTTTTGTGAGCCTCTTGTCGGATTCGAACCAACGACCCCGAGATTACAAATCACGTGCTCTGGCCAACTGAGCTAAAGAGGCGGGTGGGAAAGCGGTCTGCATCGCGCCGCTACGACCAAGTACCCTTGCTGCGGTCAAGCCCTGGGGGATTCCGAGGGAGCTGGCCGTACAGGACTTTCCCGTGTTCCTGTAGGTTGCATCGGCAGCCGATTTGCGGAGAGAGCGAGATTCGAACTCGCGAACCAGTTTTGCCGGTCACACGCTTTCCAGGCGTGCCTCTTCAGCCACTCGAGCATCTCTCCAAGGGACTGTCTGCCGTTTTGCGGGTGCAAAAGTAGGCATTTCTCGTGAATTGGCCAAACTTTTTTGAAGAAAAGTGAGAAAAGACATATATTTTTTGTAACTTCGCGCCCAAAATCAAGCGAAAAAGAGAGAAAAAGAGCATGAGCGACGGAAATTTCAACAGAGCTTTACTCCCCCACACGCCTTACGCCAGCGGACTGAAAGCCGGCAAGGCAATGGCCAAGATGAGAGCGGTGGAAGCTTTCACGCGATGGTTACAACATGACCAGCCGGCCCTGAGCAGTGACGAGTTCCATGAAAAGGTGGACTCGTTCAAGCAGTTGTTGGCGGCGAGTGTGGTGTAAGAATCAGGGCACAAAGAAGGCCGCACCGATGATGTGATGAGAACTCCGAGTAAATATGATTTGAGTGTCCACATCCTTTGTAATCTGCCGGCCTCCGTGAAGAGGTTACCCTAGTGAAGGGCGCAGCCCGCCATTGGTGTGTGAAACGGTCTCGGTTTTCTGATGTTATTGATGAGTCTCCCGATCTAACCGATGCGGCCTATATTTTTTGGTGTCAAAGAACGCTTTTGATGGTGCAAAGATAGTCATGAAAGCTCATTCGTGCAAGTTTTCTGGCAAATAAATGAAAAACTTTTGTACGGATTGCATTTTTCTGCCCGAAAATTTGGTCACGTTGAAGATTTTTGCTTTCTTTGAACCGCATTTTGTGCATTTTCGTCATTATGGACGCTTCTTTTGCTATTATCTTGGCAGCTGCCCTGCTGCCGCCCGCTATTCTGGCCGCCATCATTCTATGGCGTGACAAGGAGCAACCGGAACCCGCCAGCTGGCTGATCAAGGGTTTCTTCTTCGGCGTCTTCTCGGCCGTGGGTTCCGTCACCATTTCTTTACCGATCCTGGCTTTGGGCCTGGCGCCCGACAGCTATACGAATGCCCTGGAGGCCACGTGGCACTCTTTCATGGTGGCTGCTATTCCCGAGGAGCTGGCCAAGTTGTTCTTCCTCTGGCTGCTGCTGCGAAAGAATCCGTATTTTGACGAGCACTTGGACGGCGTGGTTTATGCGGTCTGCGTGGGGCTCGGATTCGCCGCCTTCGAGAACATTCAGTATCTGTTCTCTGCCGGTGAGATGTGGGTGCCCACGGCCATTGCCCGCGGCTTCCTGGCAGTTCCGGGGCATTTCTTTTTTGCTGTTTTAATGGGTTATTATTATAGTCTTGTGCATTTCGGTCACGACTCCACGCGCAACCGCCTGTTGGTTATCGGTGCGCCGGTACTGACCCATGGCATCTATGATGCCATCGCCATGACACAAGAAGTCTCTGCGGGGTTCGAAGTGTTCTTCACGATTGCCCTGCTGCTCTTCTGCAATGAGATGCGAAAATTGTCAACTCGCCACATTCGTGAATTAGTTGACGCCGACAAAGGGTCACTTTATGAAAAGTAGTGCATAAAGGGGCAAAAAGAACAACAAAACAGTATGGCAAACTGGACAGACATTGAAATGGTGGAGGCAGTCCTGCATCATGACAATCACACGCTGGAGCGTTGTTACCGTGACTGCAAGAGTTACTTCACGGCACACGCGGGTGCTTTCTTCGTCGCCGAGACACTCATTGATGACATCTTCCAGGAATCGATGATTCATCTATGGCGCGAGATAGAGACCCGGCGCATCGAGCTGTGTGACGGCCGCCTCCACCGCTGGAACCAAGGCACACTGCAACCACTGAACTGTTCGCTGCGCACGTTCCTCCTCTCGATTGCCAAGCGCAAGCACTGGGAACAGCTGAGGAAACAGGAGCACGAGGTGCTGACCGACGACGTCCGACTGTTGGACAGCAGCCGTTACGGCGACGCCCCGCCTGCCGAAGCCGACGAGCGGGAAGTCAGGGAGCGAGTGGTGACAGACGCGGTTCTGGGAATGAGCGACCGCTGCCGCCAGATCCTGACAATGTTCTACTACGAGCACCGTTCACTGGACGAGATTCTGGCGCTGCGCGCAGAGAACACCAGCAAGGTGGGTCTGAAGACCAGCAAATACAAATGTATGCAACGCCTGCGTGACACCGTGCGTGCCGAGTTCCAACGCCTGCGGTTGCACCCCTGAAGAGAATGACATCATAATAATAACCCCTTTAAACCACAGCAGATTATGGAAGTTAAATTATACAACAACGAGTCCGAAGAGACGATGGATGAACTGGACCAGCTCATCGCCCATGAAATCAACAGCCAGGCACAGTGGCAAGCAATGATGCAAGACTGGGAACAGCGCAAGCGGCGCCAGCGGCGGCTGCGTCTGCTGCCCGTGATTTCCAACATTGTCTCGGTGGCAGCACTGATGGTGCTGGGATTCTTCATCCAGTCACTGATGCCGGAAGCAAAACTGGCCGACCAGAACAAGGCCGACCAACTGATTCCTGTGATTGAAAAACTGGTGACGCCGACAGACAGCACCGTCATCGAGAGCGTCTCCCCTACCCGTCCGTAAAAGACTGAGGTAGAGTAGCTTTTACTTGAACAAGACTTTCTTCCCGTTCAGAATGTAGATGCGCCCCGGCAGCATCATCTGCGGGTTCACCTTCAGGCCGTCCAGCGTGAAAGCGCGGGCGGCCTTTTCTGTGGTGGCCACAGGAGCTGTTACGGCGTCTGTTCCTTCAAAGATCTGTGCAATGTCGTCGGCCGTGAGGGCGTAGTTGTAGATGCGAATATCATCCACCGTGGCCCGCAGTAGGGGGTCGGCGGCAAACTGGCTGCGGCCGACGTAGTTGAAGACAGGCTGGAAGTCCCGCGGACGGGTGGTGATGGTGGTGTTGGTGGCAACCTGTTGTCCATCGATGAAGACGGTGATGGCTTCGGCAGAGAAGGTGACTGCCACGTGGCGCCAGCGGTTGGCTCCGAAGCTGGCAATGCCCAGGGTAAAGAACTGTTCCGTGTCGCCATTCTTGATGGCCAGACGGGGACCGTTGCCGCCGTTGGTGGTCAGGAACACATAATGGTCGGTGTCCCTACCGAAGTCAAACAGCCGCTGCCAGGTGGAGCCGCCGCGCCAGTAGAACCAACCGCTGATGGTCAACTCCTCGGACAGCGCTATGGTGGCGGGCAGTTGGAGGTAATTGTCTTTTCCATTGAGATTCAGAGCCTTGCCAAACTTGCCATCGGCCACCGTGAAGGGACCGGCCAGGGCAGCGTGATTGCCATTGCCTGTGGCATCCAGTAGGCTGTCGGCAAGAACATGACAGATGGGAGCCGGCTGGCCAGTGGCTCCGCTCGAGACGATGTTGCTGGCGTCCGAACGGTTCAGACACTTGTCCACAGCCAACACCTTGTAGGAATAGGCGGCAGCGGGATGGGACGTGTTATCCACGTAGGCGGTTTCGGTGACGTTATTGTGAAGGGTGTTCCAAGTCTGGCCATCGGTGCTGCGCAAGATGACGTAGTGGTCCACGTCCTCGTCTGCGGGTGCCGTCCACGTGAGGCGGACGCTCCCAGGCTGTGGTGCAGCCGTGAGTGCCGTGGGCGCTGCAGGGGCGGTAGCCTCATAGGCCACGTCGGCAGGCAACAGACGCCAATGTTGGATGGTCTTGTTCTCCACGGGGCCCTGACAGATGGCGCGATGGGCCTGACGCAGAGTCGTTTCATTCGCAGTGGGGGTGACTTCCAAACAGTAGCCGCTATGTTTGCTGCGAACGTAGAACCATCCGTCACCGGCATACTCCAGGAACCACTGCTCGTTGTCGCCCATTCCGCCTTTGTAGGCGATGATGCCGCCGCGGTCTTCCAGGCTCCAGTCCTTCACGTCGATAAGAAACGTGGTGTCGCGCGCGTTCATAATTTTATAATAGCTGAAATCCCCGCCGAAGCGATCTCCGACAGGTCGGATAATCCACTGTTGCACCTGATGGGCGTTGCCGTTCTTGGTGTAACGTTCCTGTGCGATAGTGGCGGTATTGGAGAGGGCGTTGTTATTGCAGGAAAGCACCAGTCCGGAGAAGCGGTTCACCAGTTTATAGGTGGTGGCGCTGGTGGGAAGAGGAGGCATGATATCCTCGCCGTCTTGAATGTCGAAGACCGTCTCTGCGTTGGTCTGTCCCTTCTGGTAGCCTGTTCCTCCAGGGAGCGTCAGGAGGTATTCGCGGGACGGCCCCTGCCCGTTATAGAAGACATCATGGTCCAGTGCCACAAAGCGATAGACAGTGGTGGCGGCCTGCCGCTCGCTGGTGCCGCCGAAGCCCTGCACATGGCCTTCGGGATGACGATAGACACCGGCTGCGGTCCAGTTGTCACGGTGTTCAGCATAGCCTAAACGTGTGCCGCGGCTGGCTTTCATGAACTGGCTGCGGGTGTGATCACAGGTGCCCCACCAGATGCCCTTCGTCAGTCCGTACTCGGAACCCACCATACATTCCATTGTGTTATGCAGCTCGTCTCCCACGCCCACCTTGCCGTCTGCTGCCACCGTCTGGTAGAACTTGACAAAGTTATTGAAGGAACCTGCCAGCTGGTGGGTGTTGCCCTCGTCCAAGTATTCCTTGCTGGCGTTGTACCACTCCAGCGCACGGTCGTTGTTGAGGGTGTTGCCGCCGCAAAGCTTGATGCCGGAGAACTCTTCCTTATATTCCTCGCCTTCACGCAGAAGCTGGCAAATGGCCTTGAAATCTGCCTTTGTCCCTTGATGCCAAGGGTCATAGTCCGGCTCGTTGAAGGGCGAGACGCTGGTGACCTTCAGTCCTTTAGACTCCACATAACGTTTGTTCAGCGCTATCAGCTCTGCCCAGCGGGCTGCCTGCGTATCGGTGTCGGAACTGCGGTACCACTCGGTGACCTGCTCCAGTGTGCCCTCCATCTGGTCGGAGTTGAGGTTGATGGTGGCATTCGGCGCATGTTTCTTCACGATGTTGATGCGCTGGTCCAGCGTTTTCTTCTGTGCGCTGGTCAATTGACCATTGAGGGCTTCGGTGTTGGTGGTTTGGAAGCTCAGACGCACAATGTCAATCAGTTCCTCGCCTGCGAAGTTCACGCCTCGATGAACGTTTCCTTCACTGAGCCAGGCAAGATCCAGGCCCCAGATGATGTCGGGCAGTTTCTGTCCGGGGTCGGAAATGCGGAAAGGAACAGTGGCGTGAGGCACCGCGCCAGCCACCGTGGCAGAAGCCGAAGAAGTCTGTCCTGCGGCTCCGAGAGAGCATACAGAGAAGACGGTCATGAGAAAAATGCGTGCAGTTTTCATAATCACAGAGAGATCTTTGAAGGGTTCATTGTTGAGGGTTCGCCTTTGAAGTAAGAAAGCCTCGCAGCGGTCAGGCGGCGAAGCTTTCTGTGAGGTGCCTAGCAGATTCGAACTGCTGTGGACGGTTTTGCAGACCGCTGACTAAGCCACTCATCCAAGGCACCATTCGGGTTTGCGGGTGCAAAGGTAGGTGTTTTTTCTGAATCTACCAACTTTTTGCACAATTTTTTTCAAAAAAGAGCGTTATTTCATTGAATGAAGCTTCTTGAAACCATAAAATCCACCCTTCCGGCCTCGTTCCGTGTGGATGCAGGCCCTGTTTTAGTGGCCCTCAGTGGCGGCGCCGACAGCGTCTGTCTGCTGTTGGCCCTTCGTGAAATGGGCTTCTCTGTGGAGGCCTTGCACTGCAACTTTGAACTTCGCGGTACCGAAAGTGATGCCGACGAGGCCTTCTGCCGTCGGTTGTGCCGGGCTCAGGGAATCCCACTCACCGTGCGGCATTTCCGCACACAAAGTTATGCGCGCCGCCAAGGTATCAGCATTGAAATGGCGGCTCGCGACCTGCGCTACGACTGGTTCCTCGAGGAGGTCCGGAAACGCCGGGCGCAAGCCGTCTGTGTGGCACACCACCGGGACGACTCCATCGAAACGATGCTGCTCAACCTGGTTCGTGGCACCGGGCTCCGTGGCCTCACGGGGATGCGTGTCCAGCGGGAAATGGAGGGAGGAGTGACAGTGCTGCGTCCGCTATTGAACGTGACACGCGCAGAAATCGAAGCATGGCTCACGGAGCGTGGAAAGACCTGGGTCACAGATTCCACCAACCTGCAGACCGAGGCTTCACAACGGAATCTCATCCGACTGCGCCTGCTGCCATTAATAGAAAAAATGAACGCGCGCGCACGCGAGGGGCTTGCCGAAACCGCCTCGCGGCTGTCGGAAGCCGAACAACTCTATCAACAAGCCGTTGAGCTCAATCGGGAACGAGTGCTCACGCCCGACGGACATATTGACATCGCAGCCTTGAAAACTACGCCCGCTCCGCAAACAATGCTTCACGAGATACTTCATCCACTGGGATTCAATACGGAACAGGTTCGGGAGATTTTTGAAGGTTTGGACGGCGAACCGGGCCGCCTCTGGCGCTCAGAGTCCCACCGTCTGCTGCGTGACCGTGAACGTCTGCTGCTGGAACCGCTGGCTCCCACCGCCCTCTCCCACTCCACAGCGCAGTCCCAGGAATGGGTGCTGCCGCTGGAAGGACTCTTTGAGGGGCCGGATCGGTTGCGCTTGATTATCAGGCGTCAAGCAGTGGATGCACGTTTTGAGATTCCCCGTGACCGCGCCACGGTGTGCTTTGACTTGGAGAAGTTGCAACTGCCGCTGGTTCTGCGTGCCACCCGGGAGGGCGACCGCTTCCAGCCTTTTGGGATGGCAGGCACACGACTCGTCAGCGACTTCCTCACCGACCAGAAACTGTCCCTTTTCGAGAAGGAACGACAACTGGTTGTACTCTCATCAGAGCACATCGCCTGGGTTGTCGGACGCCGCGCTGCCGCAGGATTCGAAGTGGACGAGAGCACCCGCCACGTGATGACCATCACGGTGCTTTCATAAAGATGCTATTTCAACGTGTGTAGAGGACGAACTGACTGAACTGCACCCAAGAAGGCTTGTCGGTGTAGGTGGTCTGGTAGGCTCCTATCTGTAACTTTTCAGTTTTCAACTCAATAGGAGATCCTGGCATGTTTTCCCAGGCGAGGCCGTCGCGACTGGTGCGGGCAAAGAGCTGGTTACCGCGTCGTTCGAATTGCATAATCGGGTCAAAGTCATAACCTTTATAGTTCGGGAACTGCGGCCGTCCGCGACGGCTGAGCACGGTCAGCATATTACCGCAGTTGTACAGCGGAAACGCCCCCAACTGATAGAACGTGCCCTGTCCGTCGGTAATCAGAATGCCACCTTCATTGTAGCCCGTGACACTGTGCTGCTGCAGTCCTTCCATCCCATCCACGTGCACCATCACGACAAAGTCTCCTTCCACGTCCCGGAACACCTGGCCGCCGTTCTGCAGCGGGTCATCATTGAAGTTGGCGGTGTTGGCTGAAAGGGTGAAAGCCTCCTTTTTCTCGAAGACGGCTTTCATCTTCGGGTCCAACGAGAACTTGCTGTCCGGATCAATTTCCTCAAAGTCATCATCTCCCAATGATGGTTCATCTGCAGTCTTCTCAGCATTAAAGCTTTGCTTTATCTGTTCCTCAGATTTTGCTGAAGGATAGACTTTTATTGAATGGATATATCCCATGAAGTTATTGGCTCCCGAGCCGTCGGCGCCGATGGTGATGTGCCCTTCCGGACGCACCATCAGGAAGTTGTTCTGCTCGTGCACCAACTCCCCATTCAGGTAGGCACGTTCCATCCAACCGTCAAAAGTGATTACCCAGAACTGCCACTTTCCCTCGCCGTCCTTGATGGCCTTGGGTGCCCCACAGCTCTCGAAAGAGCCGTTGTGCTGGATGAGTCCCGTGGCGGGATCTGTGCCCAGCCGGAACTCCGTCGTGGCGAGGTCTGCCCTGGAGGATGACAGGGAAAGGATGGTGGAAACAGGACCTACTTTGGTGCTCAGCACCCATGCTTCAATGGTGTATGGCGCGTTGTAACGGAAGCTTCTGTGCAACGGCTGCTGGCTGGTCAGACGTTGGGTGCCATTGAAGAAGAAAGCCCATCGCCCGTCTTTCACCCGCACTCGAATGGGTTTGTTGGCCCTGAAAACGTCACGGGCTGTCTGCACAGCCGTCAGGTCGAATGGTTTTTTCATCTCCTGTCCAATCTCTGCGGCGTTAATGGCAATCTGTGCTTCGGAAGTGCGTTCCTCTGGCATCACATCTTTCTGATGCATACCAGGATAGCCGTCATTGCTGGCCACGTTGGTCTCGGGCAGTTCCGGTGCTTTTTTCCACACTTTCACGTTCCAGATGGCGGGCAGATGGCCGTTCTTCTGGGTATCCGTGATGGTGATGCGAATGAATCGGGCTTTGGTCTTCTGACGATCTATCATCGGGGAACCTTGGAGAGTGTTGCTGCTACGGTCGGCAAACAGATTCCATTTCTGCCCGTCCAACGACGTCTCAATCACATACTGATAGAAGAAGGTAGCATACTCAAACTGCGTCCAAATCTCATTGAAACTCTGCGACTTGCCTAAATCTATCTTCAACCATTCCTTTCGGTGTCTCTCGTTCTCCCAGTTGCTGTTCCGGGCCTTCCACAAGGTTGCATTGTTGTCGTCAACAGCATATTCCGGTTTGAACCATTCATCATAGAAGGAGGATGCTGTGACGCTGGCACCATAGGCGAGGTTCCGGTAATTGGTTGAGCTCTTGAAGATATTGACATTCTGCGCGTTATGTGTAGGGATAACGGAAACAATATTGCCCTGTTCATCAAACTTCAACTCATCTATGCACAGCTGTCGGTTGAAGCCGTGGACGGATTTAGGATTGTTATGTCGATGATAGACAATGTAGTACTTGCCGTCCTGTTCCAAGACGGAATGGTGTCCCGGACCGTGCACCGTCTGGTCTTCGTTGGTGGTGAGGATTTCACCCTTGTATTCATAAGGTCCCATCGGCCCCGTGGTGGAAACGGCATATTGTACACGGTAAGTATCTGTGTGACAAGAGCCAGAGGAATAGGTAAAATAGTAAACACCATTGCGTTTGAAGACAAAGGGCGCCTCAAAGATGTCCTTCAGTTCAGTATTGGGAATCAACTGTTTCTCCGAGAAGAACTCGTCGGCAGCAATAGGGAAAGGACGGTTCTCATTCCAGCGGCGGGCATCAGCGAATTGTGAATTGAGTATTTGGAATTGTGAATTCAACTTGGCTACTCCGCACCCGAAACCCTTATAGATTCCCCAAGTGGTGAAATAGAGGTATTCCGAACCATCATCATCACGGAACAACTGAGGATCCAGCGTGATCACATTATGGATGTAGCGATCGGGCACCATCACCGCATCTTCCTTTCCAAGAATGTTGTGCCAAGGGCCTATTGGAGAGTCACTTTCGCCAATAATTATATTGCAAGGTTCGCAGTAGAAGTAACGGTACTTCCCATTGGACAGCCGAACCACGTCGGGTGCCCAGACGACTTCTGTTGTCGGCCAGTTCATCACGATATTCTTCCAGTTGACAAAATCCTTACTCACCCACACCTGTGCGGGTCCGTAGCCGTTCCCTGTGCCGTCCGTGGTGGCATATAAATAGTAGGTGTCGCCAAACTTCCGAATGGTCGGATCGGCAAAATAACCCGGGATGAAAGGATTCATATTACCCGGAGCGTTCCACGAAGGGCCGCTGACGGGAGACGGCGTGTACTCCCGTGGCTGACGCTGAGCGAAGAGCACGGAAGAAGCCAAAAGCAGGCAGGAAAGGGCAAATCTGTTATTCATTTCTTTTTGGTTTTGTGGGCGCAAAAATACAAAGAATTTTATAATAAATACAAAAATGAGTGCAAAAAGACGTACATTGCTGTCTCTTTGGAAAGAAAAACGTCGTTTTGCTTGCTGTTTTGCCGTTTTCGCCGTACCTTTGCGGCAAAACATAAAGTAGAACTTTCAATCTATGATTAGAATAGCAGTACAATCCAAAGGTCGTCTCTTTGAAGACACCATCACTTTGCTCGCCGAAGCGGGCATCAAAATTCCGTCCAGCAAGCGCACGCTTCTCGTGCAGTCTCCAAACTTTCCTGTGGAAGTGCTTTATCTGCGTGATGATGATATTCCGCAGTCGGTGGCCACCGGGGTGGCAGACTTGGGAATCGTAGGAGAGAATGAATTTGTGGAACGCGGCGAGGATGCCGAGGTGGTCCGTCGGTTGGGTTTCAGCCGGTGCCGTCTGTCGCTGGCCATCCCGAAAGGTATTGAATATTCGGGCATGGAATGGTTCGAGGGCAGGAAGATTGCAACCAGCTATCCCGGCATTCTTCGGACCTTCCTAAAGGAAAAAGGCGTGAAGGCCGACGTTCACGTCATCACGGGTTCTGTGGAAATCAGCCCGGGGATTGGTCTCGCCGACGCCATCTTTGATATTGTTTCTTCAGGTAGCACACTGGTTAGCAACAATTTGCGTGAGGTAGAAATCGTCATGCAGAGCGAGGCGTTGCTGATTGCCAATAAAGCATTGGATACCGAGAAGCGCGCCATTCTCGACGACCTGCTCTTCCGCATCGAAGCTGTGAAAGCTGCCGAAGACAAAAAATATGTGCTGATGAACGTTCCCAGTGAACGGCTGCAAGAGGTGATTGCTGTGCTGCCAGGTGCCAAGAGTCCCACAGTGATGCCGCTTGCCACACCCGGATGGAACAGCGTTCACACCGTGATAGACGAGAAGCGTTTCTGGGAAGTCATCTCTCAGCTGAAAGTTCTTGGAGCTCAAGGCATTCTGGTGATTCCCATTGAAAAAATGATTCTTTAATAGGCCTACCCCGAACCCCTCCCAAGGGAGAGGAAAGAAAAAACATGAAGATATATCATTTTCCAACCGAAGAGCAGGTGCGGGAGATTATCACCCGCCCGACAAAAGATGCTGCAGACTTGACTGCCACTGTCTCTGCCGTGCTCCAGCGCGTGAAAGCCCAAGGTGATACTGCCGTGCTGGATTATGAACGGCAGTTTGACAAAGTGGAACTCCATTCATTAATAGTCAGCCCTGCCGAGTTTGCTGCGGCAGAAGCGTCAGTGAGCGACGAACTCGTGGCAGCACTGCACGTGGCCCATCAGAATATCCAGCAGTTCCATGAGGCTCAGCGCTTTGTGGGCCTCGATGTGGAAACGGCCACGGGCGTCCGCTGCTGGCAGCGGAGTGTGCCCATCGAGAAAGTGGGCCTTTATATACCGGGCGGCACAGCCCCTCTCTTTTCCACCGTGCTGATGCTGGCTACGCCTGCCCGTATCGCCGGTTGTCGGGAAATAGTTCTTTGCACACCTCCCCGCAAGGACGGCACCGTCCATCCCGCCATCCTCGTAGCGGCCCGCATCGCTGGTGTCTCCAAGGTCTTCAAAGCTGGCGGCGTACAAGCAATCGGAGCGATGGCCTATGGTACCGAGAGTGTACCCAAGGTCTTCAAGATATTCGGCCCCGGCAATCAGTATGTGCAGTGTGCCAAGCAGTTAGTATCCCTTTCAGATGTGGCCATTGATATGCCCGCAGGACCCAGCGAAGTGGAAGTGATTGCCGATGAGACCGCAAATCCATCCTTCGTGGCCGCAGACCTGCTGTCACAAGCCGAACACGGCGTGGATTCACAGGTGCTGCTGGTCACCACTTCCGAGGCGCTGATTGCCGCCGTGGAAAAGGAGGTGAAGCTGCAACTCGCCGCCTTGCCGCGCAAGGAAATCGCAGCTGCCGCACTGGAGAACAGCCGCATCGTGCTCGTCGGTTCTACCGACGAGGCAATGTCTCTCTCCAACCGCTACGCCCCAGAACACCTCATCCTGGAGATTAAGGATGCAGAAACCCTCGCCCAGCACGTGGTGAACGCGGGCAGTGTCTTCATCGGACACCTCACTCCCGAGAGCGCCGGCGACTACGCCTCCGGCACCAACCACACACTCCCCACCAACGGTTACGCCACCGCCTACAGCGGTGTGAACCTTGACAGTTTCTGCCGCAAAATCACCTTCCAGCACATCAGCCCAACGGGACTCAGCGTTATCGGACGCGCCGTGGAACTGATGGCCGAGGCTGAACAATTGGATGCACACAAGAATGCAATGACTCTCAGAATGAAAAGCTTATGAAAACACTTCAAGATTTAACACGACCAAATATCTGGAATCTCACGCCCTACTCCTGCGCCCGCGATGAATTTAAAGGTCGCGCCGCCAGTGTCTTCTTGGATGCCAATGAGAATCCCTACCACGCGCCACTGAACCGCTATCCCGACCCACTGCAAGAGGAGGTAAAGGCCAAACTATCGCCCATCAAAGGCGTGCCTGCCTCACAAATCTTCCTCGGCAACGGTTCCGACGAGGCTATTGACCTCATTTACCGCATCTTCTGCGAACCGCGACAGGACAACGTTGTGGCCATCGCACCCACGTATGGGATGTATGGTGTCTGCGCAGACATTAACGATGTGGAATACCGCCCCGTGTTGCTGAACGAGGACTTCTCCTTAGACGCCGACCGCCTGTTGGCAGCCACCGACGACCACACAAAGGTCATCTGGCTCTGTTCTCCCAACAACCCCTCGGGCAACAGCCTTGACCGCAAGGCCATCGAAAAGATTCTCAAGGAGTTCCAGGGGATCGTGGTGGTGGACGAGGCCTACAGCGATTTCAGTGCCGCCCGTCCCTTCCGCCTGGATTTGGACCATTTCCCGCACCTCATTGTCTTGAACACGTTCTCCAAACTCTGGGCTTCAGCTGCTATCCGATTGGGCATAGCATTCGCATCGGAAGAGATCATCGCGCTGTTCAACAAGGTCAAGTACCCCTACAACGTCAACCAGCTCACACAACTGCAGGCCCTGCAGGTTCTTGACGACCTCCAGCACATCAACCTCTGGCGCTCCACCATTCTGAACGAACGTGCCCACCTGCTACCCGCCTTTGCCGAGTTGCCCATTTGCCGCGCCGTGTTCCCCACGGACGCCAACTTCTTCCTGGCCAGGATGACCGATGCAAATGCCATCTATCATTACCTCGTCGATCGCGGCATTATTGTCCGAAACCGCTCTCGAGTTCAGCTCTGTGGCAACTGTCTCCGCATCACCATAGGAACGCCACAGGAGAATAATGCATTATTAGGGGCGTTAAGGCAGTATAAATAAATTATCGTTAATATGGAAAATAATACCATTTCTCAAATAGATTCTGCGTCCTCCCGTGTTTTATTTATTGACCGCGACGGCACAATCCTGCAGGAGCCTGCCGACGAGCAGATAGATTCCTTTGAGAAGTTCCACTTCGTGCCGGGGGCCATCAGTGCCCTGCGCTTCCTGCGTCAGCACACGGACTACCGCTTTGTGATGGTCTCCAATCAGGACGGTCTCGGTACCTCCTCATACCCCGAAGAAGACTTCTGGCCCACGCACAACCTGATGTTGGAGATACTTGAAGGAGAGGGCGTTACTTTTGATGATATTCTTATTGACCGCAGCTTTCCCCAGGACAACCTGCCCACCCGCAAGCCCGGCACAGCCATGCTCACCGCCTACACCGACGGCTCCTGTGACATCGCGCACAGCTTCGTCATCGGAGACCGTCCCACCGACGCCCAACTGGCCGCCAACCTCGGTTGCCAGGCACTCATCCTCGGAGAAGGGATGGACTGGCAGAAGATCACCGAAATCGTCTATGCAGGTCACCGCCGCGCCACCGTCACTCGCACTACCCGCGAGACCGAGATCAGCATTTCACTGAATTTGGACGGCACCGGCCGCAGCAATATCACCACCGGACTCGGATTCTTTGACCACATGCTGGAACAGATAGCCAAGCACGGGAACATTGATCTGGAGATTCATGTGAAGGGAGACTTGCATGTGGATGAGCATCACACGATAGAGGACACCGCCCTCGCCTTGGGCGAAGCCCTTCTGCGGGCCCTCGGCGACAAACGCGGTATTGAACGCTATGGATATACACTCCCGATGGATGACTGCCTTTGCAGCGTAGCGCTGGACTTCGGTGGACGCCCGTGGCTCGTCTGGGACGCCGAATTCCACCGCGAACGCGTCGGTGAAATGCCCACCGAGATGTTCCTGCATTTCTTCAAAAGCCTCAGTGACGCCGCACGCATGAACCTCAATATCAAGGCCGAAGGCCAAAACGAGCACCATAAGATTGAAGGCATCTTCAAGGCTCTCGCCCGCGCCATCCGGATGGCTGTCCGCCGCGATATCCATCACATGCAACTGCCCTCCAGCAAGGGAGTCTTATAATCTACAATCCACATAAATATGAAAAAACTATTACTGCTTCTTTTTGCTATTTCCTTCTGGGGAACCAACGCTGCCACGGCTCAGAACAACTGCCGATTCGGCACCGCCAAAATCAGTGATATTCATCCCACCGGCTGGTTGAAAACCCTCCTACAACGCCAGCACGACGGTCTGACAGGTCACCCCGAAGCCCTCTCCTACCCCTATAACTCCTGCCTCTGGGCCGGCGAGATTTCCCGGAGCGATGAGACCTACGGCGACAATTGGTGGCGCTATGAACAGACGGCATACTACACCGACGGCCTGCTGCGTCTCGGTTATGAGTTGGAAGACGAGGCCATGGTGGCCAAAGCAATGGAAGGAATCGAATACACGCTGGCACACCCCGACGAGAATGGCGTGCTGGGAAACTCCACACTCGTGGGTATCACATGGCCTATGTCAGTATTTTTCCGCGTGTTACAGGCCAAGTATGAACACGACGGTGACAGCCGCATCGTCCCCGCACTGGAACGTCACTATCTGAACTTTACCCCCGATGAACTCGCCGGAGGCATCGTCGGCGGACGCAACATCATCTCCTTAGAAGGCATCCTCTGGACCTATGGCAAGACCGGCAACCGCCAGCTTCTCCAGCTGGCCGAAGATGCCTGGGCCATCCAAGACCGTTTTGCTGTGGATGAGACCGCCATCCTAAGTTCCGAACCTTTCTATATGCACAGCGTCACCTTCTGCGAGATGGTCAAACTGCCACTATTGCTCTATGCTTATACTGGCAAACAACACTATCTGGACTTGGCAATGACCGCCATCCGAAAGGTGGAGCGCGAATCGATGCTCCCCGACGGGGTGCCCTCCAGCGCCGAGTTCCTGCTGGGAGACGACATCCACATCAGTCACGAGACCTGCGATGTCGTGGATTTTACCTGGACGCTGAGCCACTACCTGACCGTCACCGGCGCCGCTGAGTGGGCTGACAAGATTGAGAAAGCCATCTACAATGCCGGACTGGGGGCCATCACCAAGGATTTCCGTTCCCTCCAGTACTTCTCCTCTGTTAATCAGTTCATTGCCACTGGCACCTCTAACCATAATATCTACAAGCACGGCTCCACATGGATGGCCTACCGTCCCACACACGAGACCGAGTGCTGCTCGGGCAACGTGAACCGCATGCTGCCGAATTTCGTTAGCCGCATGTGGATGACCGATGCCGACGGCGGCGCGGTAGCTGCCCTCTACGGCCCCAGCCAAGCCACCTTCACCACAGAGAAAGGCGACCTCACCATCACCTGCCAGACCAACTATCCCTTCTCCGAGACACTGACATTCACCGTCAGCGGAACTGAAGGGGCCACCATTCCGCTGACGCTGCGCATCCCCACCTGGTGCAGTCACGCTTCACTGATCATCAACGACTCACCACTGGACTTGTACTTGCAGGCCGGCACCTTTGCCAAGGTCTCCGAGGCTGTGAAAGCAGGCGACGTCATCACACTGACGCTGCCGATGGAGGTGGAAAAGACATCGTTGGTGGGCCAGGGTGTGTATTTCCATCGCGGCCCGCTGCTCTTCTCCTACGCCATTCCGGAAAAGAAGGAGGAAGACCTGACAGAGTATGAGTGTATGCATGGCAAGAAGCCCGAGAACCCCGACTTCAAATGCTGGAATATCACCCCAACCGGCGCATTCAACTACGCCTACGCCGACAACGGTCAACCCGTTCAGTGTGTTGCTACTGAGCCTCAAGCCTCCAGCGCCTTCCCCTTTGACCGCAACGACACGCCCATCCACCTTATCATCCCCGTGAAGCAGATTGTATGGGACCTTGAGGACGAACGTTACACACCCGCTCAGCCCGAGCAAGGACATCTGAACATTCTCAGTGACCAAACACAATACATCAACCTCATCCCCTACGGCTGCACCGAGCTCCGCCTCACAGTCTTCCCCGATGCCGACGCTCAACCGCTGCCGATGCCCGCAGAACCCGACTATAGCCGGCCAGCCGATGCGCCAGACTGCGTGGACGTGGTGACAGACGTCGATTATGTCTATTTCGAGGAACCCCGTTTCTGCTGGGACGAACCCATCTACTGCAAGGTGCGCACCACCAACGACACCACCACCGATCTCCACAGTCCCCAGGGCGGAGACCTCTGTGAGATGGTCGGGACGACTGCCAACGGCCGCAAGATCTGGCGCTGGACAGGCACATCCACCCCTGAACGGCAGCCCGTGGAACTTGTCTTCACCAACCACGACCTCGTGACCGTCATTATGCCCTTTGTTCTCGGCGGCTACTACAACTACAACGCCCTCCAGTACTTGACTGACATTCCCACTGCCATCGCCGCCCGTACCGCCGTCGTTCCACAGGGCACCATCCTTTTTGACCTCGCTGGACGCCGCATCGCAGTACCCGCCACCACCAACCGCTCTGTGCTCCCCAAGGGCATCTATATTGAAAACGGCAAGCAACTCATCATCAAATAATTCGACTTCATGCAATTCATATTTATCTTCTTGGCCATCTGCCTCCCGTATTCTGCCTCAGCACAGCAGGGAACGGGAGCTTCCCGGCCGCTGCAGGGCGCCTTCCAGACGGGCACCTACCGCAACGTCTTCGTTGAACTCGGCTACGAACCCGCCGCCGTAGAAGCCCGCGTACAGGAAGTGTTCAATGATGTCTTCCGAGGGCCCAACAAGGTCTATTTCGAGGTCGGAGACTCACTCGGCTACGTCAGTGACATCAAAAACCACGATGCCCGCACCGAGGGAATGTCATACGGCATGATGGTGGCTGTGCAGTTTGGAGAGAAAGACATCTTCGACCGCTTGTGGCGATGGAGCAAGAAGTACATGCAGCACCAAAGCGGACAGCGTCGAGGTTACTTCGCCTGGAGCTGCAAGACCGACGGCACCCACAACGCCGAAGGCGCCGCCAGCGACGGAGAGCTCTATTTCATCACCGCCCTCCTCTTCGCCTCCAATCGTTGGGGCAACGACACCGGCATCAACTACAAAGCCGAGGCACAACACATCCTCGACTGCATCCAACCCCGCGAATTTATCCCCGAGCCCCGTCCCGGCGGTTTCCCAAGCATCCCAGCCAGCCAGTCCCCCGGAGTGCCTCGCGGTACCGCGAGGAGCCCTTCCATCACTCCCCAACAAATCTACCTCATCGACCCCACCACCAAACTCATCACCTTCACCCCCGATGGCTTTGGACAGCGCTTCACCGACCCCAGCTACCATATCCCCGCCTTCTACGAGGTCTGGGCCAAGTGGGCCGACGACGGACGCTCCGAGCACTGGATGGAATGTGCCCGCAAGAGCCGCGAGTTCCTCCACAAATGCATCAACGTGCACACCGGCCTGAACGCCGACCAGTGCCAGTTTGACGGCAGCGAGATGCAAATGCCCCGTTTTCCGGGGATGCCACAGCCGCAGGGTGAGGCACCGCGCCGCAACGGCAACAACAACTTCCGCTATGACTCCTGGCGTGTACCCATGAACATCACTCTCGACTACGAGTGGAGCTGCGCCGACGGAGCCTGGCAGCAACAGTACGCCGAGAAGATTCAGAACTTCTTCTACCAGCAGGGCATCCATACCTTTCTGGACCAGTATCGCACCGACGGCACTCTGCCCGAGGACAATGAGATACTGCCTGCCGGCGGCTTCCGCAAGCTCCGTCACAGCATAGGACTCGTGGCAACCATTGCCGCCGCCTCCGTTATGACCAACCACGAGAAGCGCCGCGAGTTCGTGGACGCTCTATGGAACGCCCGCCACGAGCCCTTCGAGGACGGATACTTCGACGCCTACTACGACGGACTGCTGCGCCTCTTCGCATTCATGCACCTCAGCGGAAACTACCGCGTTATTCCAAGCAATTAGTTTGATTACCTATTTGATTATGCTTCGCAAGACCATAACGTTTTTGATTTTCTTTGCCGTGTGCAGCTGCACGATGGCTACCGAGCGATTTGTGTCCTTCACGCCTGTGGCTAATGCCCTGAGTCTCAAAGGCTCTACAATAGGCTTCGACGAAAAGGAATACGAGGGCGTCAAAATGGCCATTCAGAACCTGTACGAGGACTTCAAGCGTGTTTTAGGCGAGGCACCTCAGCGCTCCTCTCTCGAACCTCGGATTCTCATTGGCACGGTGGGCCAAAACCCTCAGATTGACAAGCTGCAGCTGGCCGACCTGAAGGGCAAGCGCGAGAAATACATCATCACCACCATTAACGGGCAGCTGGTTATTGCAGGCAGCGACAAGCGCGGCACCATCTATGGCATCTATGAGTTGAGCCGACAGCTGGGCGTGTCACCGTGGTACTGGTGGGCCGACGCGCCCATTTTGAAGCACACCGATGCATACATCCTGCCTGGCACTTTCACCGACGGCGAACCCGCTGTGGAGCTACGCGGTCTCTTCCTCAACGACGAAGCCCCCTGCCTCACCACGTGGGTGAAGAACACCTTCGGCACTAACTACGGCGATCACCGCTTCTACGAGAAAGTCTTTGAGCTGATTTTGCGCCTGAAGGGCAATATGATGTGGCCTGCGATGTGGGGCTGGGCGTTCTACGCCGACGACCCCGAGAACGGCAAGCTGGCCGACAGAATGGGTGTGATGATGGGGACATCCCACCACGAGCCAATGGCCCGCAACCACCAGGAGTACGCCCGCCGGCGTCAGGAGTGGGGACCTTGGAACTACCAAACGAACCAGAAGCGGCTGGACTGTTTCTTCCGCGAAGGCATAGAGCGAATGAAAGGGACGGAGGATATTGTGACAATCGGTATGCGTGGCGACGGCGACGAGGCTATGAGTGACAAAGCCGACACGAAGCTGATGGAGCGAATCATCAGCAACCAGCGCCGCATCATCAAGCAAGTGACGGGCAAACCTGCCGAGAAAACCACACAGATGTGGGCCCTCTATAAAGAGGTTCAGGACTACTACGACGCCGGACTGCGCGTACCGGACGACGTGATGATCCTGCTCTGCGACGACAACTGGGGCAACATCCGCCGCGTGCCGACGACCGCCGAGCGCACACGCAAGGGAGGATGGGGCATCTATTATCACGTGGACTACGTCGGCGCCCCGCGCAACACAAAGTGGCTGAACGTGACGCAGACGCAACAGATGTTCGAGCAGCTGTCCTTGGCTTACGATTTCGGCATCCAGCGTATGTGGATTCTCAACGTCGGCGACCTAAAACCGATGGAATACCCCATCCAGCTGTTCATGGATATGGCTTGGAATCCCAAGGAATACACGCAGCAGACAGTGAAGGAACACACCCGCCGCTTCTTCCGTTCGACATTCGGCGGTACTGTCGCCGAGGAGGATCCCACCACCCTCTCGCAAGCCGATGAAGCCGCAGACATATACAACCGCAACTGCCAGTTCATGGCCCGCGTCACGCCGGAAATGTTGGACGCAGAGACTTATAACCTGGAAACGGGCGAATGGCGACAGGTGGCCGACGCTTACCAGCGGCTGGAACTGCGTGCACTGAGGCTGTACCAGGACTTGGCGCCCGCCTCGCGCGACTTCTACCGCCAGCTAGTGCTTTTCCCCGTGCAGGCGATGGCGAACCTTTATGATATGTACTACGCGCAGGCAATGAATCATCATCTGACGCGCACGGGCTCACCGGAAGCCAACAAGTGGGCCGAGCAGGTACAGAAGTGTTTCCGCCGCGACTCCCTGATGTGTGCAGCCTACAATCACGAGATAGCCGGAGGCAAGTGGAACGGCATGATGATTCAAAAGCATATCGGGTACCGCTCGTGGAACGACAATTTCCCGCACGAGATGCTACCTGCCACCACCACCGTGCCCGATGCTACTGCCGACGGTGGCTTCACCTTCCTCCACAGCCCGGGTTATGTTTCCATGGAAGCAGCGCATTTCTTCCGGGCCGAAGCCTCGCAGGGCACTGCATGGAGCATCTATCCCGACTATGGCCGCACACTGAGTGCCGTGGCGTTGGTTCCTTATACACAACCAGTTGGCGATGCTGCACTCACCTACCGCTTCACCCTTCCCGAAGACATTCAGCAGGTGAAGGTACACCTCGTTGTCAAATCCACGCTCGACTTCCTGAATGTGGGCGGACACCAGTGCCGCGTAAGCCTCGACGGCGGGCAGCCCCAGAGCGTCAACTTCAACAAGACGCTGCTGGATCAGCAGCCCTACATGTATTCCGAATATTATCCCACCGTGGCCCGACGCGTGATTGAGAAAGTCGTGGAACTGCCCGTGGACAACCACGGCACGCACGAACTTACACTGCGTCCGCAGCACCCGGGGATTGTCTTTGAGAAGGTGGTGGTGGACTTCGGAGGTTACAAGCCCTCCTACCTCTTCATGGACGAGTCACCATACCAACACGTTGAATAATTACTCTACATTTTCCTCAAGCAGATTTACCATCAATCATGTACAAGAACGTCCTTTCTTTCAGCCTATTGCTGTCCTTGTGTGTGCTGAATGTTCCGGCACAGGAAATCAGTCCCTGCGGCCCTGTGCCGTCCGAGAATCAACTGCGCTGGCAGGAGATGGAGATGTATGCCTTTATTCACTATTCACTGAACACCTATACCGACCAGGAGTGGGGCTTCGGCAACGAAGACCCGAAGCTTTTCAACCCCAGCGACTTGGACTGCCGTCAGTGGGCACGCGTCTGCAAACAGGCTGGAATGAAGGGGATTATCTTCACCGCCAAGCACCACTGTGGTTTCTGTATGTGGCCATCTAAATTTACAGAGTATTCGGTGAAGAACTCTCCCTGGAAGGACGGCAAAGGCGACGTGGTGCGTGATCTGGCCGAGGCCTGCCGCGAGGAGGGTTTGAAGTTCGCTGTCTATCTCTCCCCCTGGGACAGAAATCATTCAGAGTACGGGCGACCTGAATACGTCGCCTATTTCCGCAATCAGCTGCGCGAGTTGCTGACGCAGTACGGCGAGATGTTTGAAGTGTGGTTCGATGGTGCCAATGGCGGCGACGGTTGGTACAGCGGCGCTAACGAGACTCGTAAGATTGACCGCACGACCTATTACGAGTGGCCCGAGACCTACCGAATGATTCGTGAGCTGCAGCCGCAGTGCCTCATCTGGAACGACGGCAGCGACCGTGGCGACCTGCGTTGGGTGGGAACAGAAGCCGGCGTGATCGGCGAGACCAACTGGAGTCTGCTGAACCACGACGGCGAGGTCACTTGGCCCATGCTGCATTATGGTCTTGAAGACGGCGATTCGTGGGTTCCCGGGGAGACCAACACCAGCATCAGACCAGGTTGGTTCTACCACACGCCAGAGGACACACAAGTGAAAAGCCTCTCCAAACTGATGGACACCTATTATAAGTCTGTCGGACGCAATTCTTGCCTACTACTCAACTTCCCCATCGCCCCAAACGGGCGCATCCATCCCGTGGACAGTCTCCGTGGAATCGCCTTCAACCAGATGATTCATGAGGTGTTCAAGACAGACCTGGCGAAGAAGGCAAAGATAACAAAGACAGGGGCGGAAATGATGATTACTTTCAAGAAGCCCACTGCCTGCAACCGGTTCCTGGTGGAAGAGGATATCCGCCAAGGACAGCGGGTGAAGAAGTTCAAACTGGAGGCTGAGGTGGATGGACAATGGCTGCCCCTCAAAGATGAACTGGTGGAGAACGGTGACGGACTGACCACCATCGGTCACCGGCGCATCATCTGCTTCCCTACCCTAACGGCCAAGCGGTTGCGATTCACCATCCTTGATGCCAAGTGTGACCCTGTCATCCAACGAACCTCTGTCTATTTAGCACCAGCCCTGACAGCAGATATCCCCAACAGCGGAGAGAAACGCAGCAGCCTCCTGCATTATTTCTTCAGCAATCCTCGCCAGATGATGATTGACTACGAACAGGAACAGACCTTTACCGCGTTCCGTTACCTGCCGCCACAGAACACCCGCGAAGGACTGGTCACACACTACACGCTTTGGGCGTCCTCAGACTGGCAGCATTGGCAGAAAGTGGCAGCAGGCGAGTTCTCCAATATCGTGAACAACCCCATTTGGCAGACCATCAACTTCCCGTCACCTGTCAAAGCCAAGATTCTGCGAATGGATGCAGAACGTCTAGAAGACGGAGACCGCATGGCATTCGATGATATCGAGGTGGTCGTGAAATAGAAAGAAAGTTTTATCAGAAGAAGCCGCGGAAGAGGGAGAAGAAGTGACCGATGAAGCGGTGGCCGAAGTTGTACTGGCGGCGGTAGTCGTCGGCAGTGAAGGTGGTGCAGTTCTGCTTGTCACGCTCGAAGATGTCCTGGAGTTGGCGGGTGGTGGAGGGGTCAAAGATGAAACTGTTGACCTCATAGTCAAAACAGAAGCTGCGGGCGTCCAGGTTGGTGCTGCCGACGGTGCAGAAACGACCATCCACCATCATGACTTTAGAATGGTGGAAGCCGGTCTGGTTATAATAGACTTCGGCACCGCGCTTGGCCAACTTTCTCATTTCCAATGCAACAACATCGGGAGTAATGGGGACATCGCTCTTAGCGGAGACCATTATTTCCATTTTGACGCCACGCTTGAGTGCGCGACGGAGGGCGCGACGGACGCTCTTGACGTTGGTGGGATAGGGATTGACGATTTGGATGTGATGCTCTGCGGCATCGATGGCGCAAACGTAGGCCTCACGCATGTCTTTAGAATGGAGACCGGGGCCGCGCTCCACGACGCCGACAATCTTCTGACCGGCAGTGAAGGTGGTGTCCGGGAGAAGGGAGAAGGAGGAGACGGGGGAGACGAGAGAGGTCCCATTGGCCGAACCAACGGGCACGGCATAGATTTCATTGAGGAGGATTTCACCGGTCTGCTCCCACCACATGCGGGCAAAGAGACGCTCGTACTCGGCGACCACATTGCCGGTGAGTTCCATGTGCATATCCCGCCACTCGCCGTACTCGGGGCGGCCGTGAATGTAATAGTCGGCGACGTTCATACCGCCGGTGTAGGCCACGACACCATCAATGACCACAATCTTGCGGTGGTCACGGTGATAGGCGTGGTTGATCCAGGGGAACTTGATGGGGTCGAACTCCTCCACCTGCACGCCGGTGGCGCGGATGGCCTTCAAGTGCTTGTTCATCAAGGGACTGTCATTGCTGCTGTTGCCGAAGCTGTCAAACATCGCGCGCACTTCCACGCCCTCGGCGGCCTTCTGCCCGAGAAGGTCAAAGAGGGCAAGGCCGATGGAGTCATTGCGGAAGTTGAAATACTCTAAGTGCACATAGTGTTTGGCCTGTCGGATGGCATTGAACATCGCGTCAAACTTGTCCTGTCCGGTGGAGAGGAGTACGACGGTGTTGTTGCTGGAGAAGGTGACACCTAACTCATCGGTGAGCACCTGCTGGAGCAGACGCTCAGGGTCAATCTCTGTTTCCTGTGTCCAGGCGGGCACAGTCAAAGACAGGAGGAAGCAGAAAAGGAGGTGTCGGATGTTCATCAAATCATACAACTGAAGGAATCCACAATACCAATCAGATGCCGCTGCTGGTCAGTGACGAGGACTGCGTGAATCTTGTGCTTGTGCATCAGATGCTGTATTTCACTGATTTTCATTTCCTCGGGCACGCACTTGGGCGAGCGAGTCATCACTTCTTCCACGGTGACGCTGAAGAAGCGCTCCTGCAAGCGTTCCATGGCACGGCGCACGTCACCGTCGGTGATGATGCCTTGCACCACGTCATTGACCACAGGCACGACCAATCCCAGTCGGGAGCGGCTAACAAGGATGACGGCCTCGGAAAGTGGAGTCTGGGGAGAGCAGACGGGCAGGTCGTCGGTGCGCATCACATCGCGGGCCTTGGTCAGCAGGCGCCGTCCCAGGGAGCCACCGGGATGGAACTGTGCGAAGTCACGGGCCTTGAAGCCACGCACACACATCAGGGCGATGGCCAATGCGTCTCCGAAAGCCAGCTGGGCAGTGGTGCTGCTGGTGGGCGCCAGGTTCAGGGGGCAGGCCTCGTGATCCACGTGAACAATCAGATGGTGGTCACTGTTGCGTGCTAACAGCGAGTCGGCATTTCCTGAAATACCCACGAGCTTCACGCCCTGCTCCTTCAGCTGTGGCACGAAGCGCAGGAGTTCGTCAGTCTGACCGCTGTTGGAAAGGGCCAAGACGATATCAGAACTGGTGATCATACCGAGGTCACCGTGATAAGCATCCAAGGGGTTGACATAGAAAGCCGGGGTGCCAGTGCTGGCCAGCGTGGCGGCTATCTTGGCGCCGACGTGACCGCTCTTCCCCACTCCAGTGACGATGACTTTTCCGCGGCAGTGAAGAATGAGTTCCACGACGCGGTCAAACTCATCGTCAAGCTGGGGAATCAGGGACTGAATAGCTTGGGCCTCGTCCTGAAGACAGCGGACGGCGACGTCCTTTACATTTATATTATTGACCATGATGTGGTTTCAAGTTTCAGGATTCAAGTTTCAGGGTTCAAGGGTTCAAGAGGCTGGTGATAACAGCTTCGAGGTTCTGGAGGGCGATCATATTGGGGCCGTCGGAGAGGGCACTGTCAGGATCTGGATGGGTCTCGAAGAAGTAGCCGGTGGCACCGAAGGCCTTGGCGGCGAGGGCCATTGCTGGGACGAACTCGCGGTTGCCGCCGGTCTTGCCGCCGGCAGCGCCGGGGCGCTGGACGCTGTGGGTGCAGTCCATAATGACCCTCGGGGTGAAGCGCAGCATATCAGGTATGTTGCGGAAATCCACCACAAGGTTGTTGTAGCCGAAGGAGTTGCCGCGCTCGGTGAGCCAGACGTCGGTGGCCCCGCTCTCGCGGGCTTTCTCCACAGGATACTGCATGTCGGCGCCAGAGAGGAACTGTGCCTTCTTGATGTTCACAACCTTCCCTGTCTTGGCGGCAGCCATCAGGAGGTCGGTCTGCCGGCAGAGGAAAGCGGGAATCTGGAGCACATCTACGACTTCTGCGGCGGGCGCTGCCTGACAGGACTCATGAATGTCTGTAAGCAGGCGCAGGCCGTGACGTTCACGAACGTCGGCCAGCATCTGAAGGCCTTTCTCCAACCCGGGGCCACGGAAGGACCGAAGGCTGGTGCGGTTGGCTTTGTCAAACGAGGCCTTGAAATAGATATCAAGGTCATATTTTTTCTGGAGACGTACCAACTCTGCTGCCACGCAATCGAGAATCTCGGCACTCTCGATGACACAAGGTCCTGCAATGAAAAGCGGATTCATTATTTGATGAAAAAGTGTGTATTTGACTGTTGTAACAAGGGCATTTTTTGCCTTTCAGCGTGCAAAATTAAGAGAAATCACGCGAAGGAGCAAGTTTTCTTGCAAAAAAGCGGCAAAGATGCGGCAGATTTGAACAAAAAGCAGTACTTTTGCAGCCGAAAAAGCGAATCGTAAACAAAAAAATACGTCAATGAACCCCGTTATCATCAATAATTATGAAGACTTCGAGCAGCTGCTCGGAAAGGAAATAGGAACGTCGGATTACGTCAGCATCCCGCAAGAGCGCATCAACCTCTTTGCCGATGCCACGCTGGACCATCAGTGGATTCACGTAGATGAGGAGCGCGCCAAGACGGAAAGCCCCTTCGGTCAGACCATCGCCCACGGCTATCTGACGCTGTCCCTGCTGCCCTACCTCTGGGGTCAGATTATTCAGGTGAACAACCTGGAGCGTCTGGTGAACTATGGGATGGACAAGATGAAGTTCGGGCAGCCGGTGCTCTCCGGGCAGAGCGTCAGGATGACAACGAGTATGGAAGCGCTGGCCAACCTGCGCGGCGCCATCCGCATGAGCATCCATTTCAAGATAGAAATCAAGGAGACCGGCAAGACTGCCCTGGAAGGCGTGGCCACCTTTATCTATTTCTTCAAAAAGCAAGCTTAACCCCCGACACACGACACAATGGCACAAAATAAGTTCAAAGGACTGGGTATCGCACTCGTCACGCCTTTCAAGACGGACGGGAGCATTGATACAGAGGCCCTCATCCGATTGGTGGAATTCCAGATCAGAAACGGCGCAGACTTCTTGTGTATTATGGGAACGACCGCCGAGACGCCCTGTCTGACCAGCGATGAGAAACGTTGGCTGAAAGCCTTGTTGGTGGAGCGCGTGGCCGGAAGGGTGCCCCTGCTGATGGGCTGCGGCGGCAACTGCACCGCCAGCGTAGTGCACGAACTGCAGGAAACAGACTGGACGGGTATCGACGGCGTGCTGAGCGTCTGTCCGATGTACAACAAGCCTTCCCAGGAAGGACTCTACCAGCATTTCCGCACCATCGCCGAAGCCTCACCCGTGCCCGTGGTACTGTATAATGTTCCCGGACGCACGAGCGTGAATATGACCGCTGAAACCACGCTCCGCTTAGCACGTGATTTCGAGAATATCGTAGCCATCAAGGAAGCCAGCGGCAACATCACCCAGATGGATGATATCATCAAGAACAAGCCAGACGGCTTTGATGTCATCTCCGGTGACGACGGCATCACGTTCCCGCTGATTACCCTCGGTGCCGTGGGTGTGATCTCTGTGATAGGCAATGCATTGCCTAGGGAGTTCAGCCGCATGGTGCGGTTGGCGCTAAACGGCGACTACTCCTCTGCCCTGCACATTCACCACAAGTTTGCCGAACTGTTCAAGCTGCTGTTCGTGGATGGTAACCCTGCCGGCGTCAAGGCAATGTTGCACGCCATGGGAATGATAGAGAACCAGTTGCGACTGCCACTGGTTCCCACACGACTGACTACGATGAAGCAGATTTCAGATATCCTGAAAGAGCTGAATATCAAATATTGAGCTTCACGCTCCTTCGCCGACCGTTAACCTCCCAAGTGATGACGTACAGTCCGCTGGGGAGGTTTTTCAGATAGGTACCCTCGCTGGCACGGAAAGTGCGGACCGGCTGTCCGGCAGCATTGAAAATGCGAACGGCAAAGGTGAGGGCGCTGAGGTCGTCGGCACCGAAATGCAGGTGACGGCTCTGTGGTTCAAAAGCCAGCGCATAATCCATCTCCAGTGGTTCGGGCAGGTCACGCAGACCGTCCTCCAGCTGCAGGCTATCAGCAAAAGCGATGCGCCAGAGTCGGTTGCCGGAAGAGGCATTGCGGTCGTCACTGGTGTAACTTAGGATTTGAGTGCCGTCAGCAGAACTGCCGTTGCGCAGGTTCAGACAGTGCTGACTGTAACGGTTGATGAGGTTGTAAAGGCCGTCGGGCTGTGCAAAGAGATTCCACTGCTGACGGGCGTTGGTGGAATCGGCCTTTGCCACTTCCATCTGTGCACCCACATGGGAGGTGGCTGTGGCACCTTCCTCAGAGGGATCGTGCAGGGCCAGGCCAGTCATGCGATTGGTGATGTGGAGCCATCCGTTGCTGAGCACCTTGAGCTGCCACTGCTGGCGCTGGGACTGTGCATCAGGTTGGTTGGCACAGACCAGGTTGTTCGCCGGGTCATAGTCAAAGGCGGTGCCGGTCTTGTAGTTGGTCAGCTGGTAGAAGTAGTGCTCAGTGGGAACGAAACCTGGGGTTATTGGCGGTTCCGGTTTGGGAGCCGCATCGGCAAAGGACTCGGCCAGGAACGCGAAGTGCGTGTTGATATATTCCTTCACATCAGCAACATACTCATCGTAGGTAGAATAGAGCACCAACTCACGAAGGGCTCGGGTATCTATGCCCCAGCGGTGGTAGTTCAATTGCTGAGAAGCATCGATGAGGGTGGTGAGACTGTCAATTTTCTCCAAAAGGAAATCTTCCATTCCATCGTCCAGAAGTTCTTGATAACGGCGGTTGACGAGGCTGAGGAACCATGGGTCCTCCCACATGCGCTGGATCCATCGGCGGAGATCGCCGTAACCAATATCCTTCATCAGCTGGAAAGTGGTGTTATTGGAGCCGCCACGAGTGCGGTTGTCGTTGTTATAAGCGATGTCGTAATCCCAGAGCGGTCCCCAATAGAAGAGGTCTTCGGCTTGTTCCTTATAAAAGAAAGTGCTGTAGAAGCCATCAACATTGCCACTCATCTCGGTGCATAAGTACCAGTTAACCAACGAGGTGGAATCTACCATCGAGCGATAACCACGCTCGGGATCACGGAAATTGTCGGCATAAAGAGCGTCCTCAAATTCTGCCACGAACTCATAGATGAAGTCTCGCTGTCTTTCATCCAACTCGTCTGCCTCAGGATAGTGAATGCGCACGGGAACACCGACGTGGGGTGAGGAGAAACCGTCGGGCACGAGGTAACGCTGAGCGTCATTATCCCAATAGCTGCTGGAGTGAAAGTCGTGGGAACCGTCGGCCTCCAAGAGGTAACCGCCCGTGATGTCACTGGAGCCGGTGAGTGGCCAATCCTGTTCCTGAATATTCACACGATGAGGACGAACATCTATCTGATCCGAAATCTGATAGTTGCCCACGTAGTTATCGTTGATGGTCAGATCCACGAACTTGGCTGCAGGGTTGAACTTCAGCCCGGTGCGCTCTCCCATCAGGCTGGTGAGGGCATTGCGAATCAACGTCTTGTCACCGTGATTGGCCATGAGAGTCCACTTCTTGGCTTTAGCATAACCCTTTCCCAAGAATTTTTCTTTCTCCTTGAATTTCAGCTTATAAGGTTTCTTGGCCAAGCCCCAGGTAGAGTTGCCTCGACCACGCACCTCCAAGGAATCATAGAAGGTTACCTCATCATTCTCATCGATATACCAGAGGCGTGCCAGCACGTAGGTGGATTTGCTGGTGATGGCCCGTTTGTTGAAGGTTTCTAAATAGAGGTGGGGCAGATTGGTGAGGCGCTGCACATCTTTCTGATGAGGGTCGTCGGGGTCCACAGGGTCTGCGACCTTCTCTAATCGCCAGGTGAACAGCGGCGTCAGGGAGTATTCCGCATTGGGCAGGTCATCTCCATCCATATCCTCTTCCACGGTCCAGAAGGAATTGGCCCCCCAGGAATCGTAAGGCGAGTTGGTGGCACGCACGGCGTAGGTGTCACCCTCCTTGTACCACACCTGTCCTTCCCAATTGGTGCGGGCCAGCGATGGGGCAGTTCGGATGTAGCCGTAATGACGCATCTGGTCGGTGTCGCCGCCACGACAGTCGGGATTGGTGAAGTAATTGTCAAACTGCCAGCCGGGAGAGAGGTACAAATCATCGTCCTCAATCTTGTGGAACGTGAACTGTCCTGCCGCCTCCGTGTCGGTCACCAACCAGCCGTCGGTGGTCAGGTAATAACGGGTTTGGCCTTCGCGTTTGCCATTGTGGAAGGTATAGATGCGGTAGGTGGCCTCAGGCGTGATGGCTTGGAGGGCCGCCACGTATTGTTCGTCGGTGACAGTCTGAGCAGAGGCTGATGAAGCCAAAGCAATGAAGATGAGGAATAATAAGTGTCTCATTATGATCTAAATAATAATTTGCGGTCGCGTGCCAGGGCAGCAGGTGCCCACTCATCTGGGATGAAGCGCCAGTTGTGACGCAAGTGGGGCGTGATGCGCCCTTTACGGCGAATGATTTCTATGAAATAGTAACGCAGGTCCAACTCCGTTGAGGACACCACCCGCGATGGCAACTCCTCCAAAGGGATACCAGCACCGCGCGTCATCAGCTCTCCACCACCGTTGCCGCGATAGCTGTTGGTGGCCACCAGATACGCCCTGTCCATCTCAAACGGGCGACCATCTTCCATGGAGAGAATCCTCACCTTCTGACCATCAGGCTTGGAAGCATCCACAGTGTAACGAATGCCGGCGGCAGCTTCAAAGTTGAACGCCATATTCTTCAGTCCTAAGCGTTTACCGCCATCAAGTACGTTATCCAGAAGCAGAATGTGGTCATCGGCTCCGTGCATGGTATTTGTCCAGAGGTCATAACTCATCTCCAGGAAGTTCAGCACTTCACGACCGGTGAGGCGCATAGTATAGAGCAGATTCTCATACTTATAAAGTGCATACATATCGGACACGTGAGTCATTCCACGCTCAATTACGGCATCAAACGACAGCGGAGCAGCAAATGAGATCTCAGCGGCTGGGCTGAGTTCAAACTGGAGGTCATGAATCAGGTCAATAAACGCCGAGGATCCGAAGAAAGCGTCACGCTCATGCAAGGTCATATCTATCACGCCCACTTCCTCCTCCATATACTTCTGCACCGCAGTTTTGGCCTCGGGGAACCATGGCTCCACGGGTTGAACGTCCGACATATCAATGTGTTGGCCCGTCACACGACGGTTCACCACCCTGCCCTGCCGGTCTCGCTGCACCTCTACATCCACTTGACAGACGAAAGCGCCTATGCTGGTGGGACCGATGCAGAGGATGTTGTCACCATCGGGCGAGAGCACGCGCTCGGTGTGACGACGATGGTCGTGACCATACAGTATCAGGTCAAAGCCGGAGACCTGACTGGCCACCATACGCACCTCATTTTCTGCATAATCTGCCGTCTGTATTCCCTGTTCAGCTTCCAGTCCGGAATGGAAAAGACCCACAATCAGGTCTGGCTGTTCGCGCTCTTGGATGATGGGAATCCATTTCTTTGCAGCCGTCACCATCTCTTCAAAACGCAGTCCCTGCCAGCATTGACGAGGCACCCAGTTGGGAATGGCGGGGGTGATGAGACCGAGTATGGCTACGCGTACGCACGCGCGTACCTTAATTATATATGGTGTCAGCACAGGCTCGCCTGTCTTCTCATCCAGAATGTTGGCTCCCAAGACCGGGAAGCCACATTCCCGAATCCAGCGTTCAAACACCGATCTCCCAGTCTCAATGTCATGATTACCGATGGTGGCCACGTCATACCCTACCCGATTCATGGCCTCGGATACAATGTAAGGAGCCGAGGAATCCACGAAATTGTAATAATATGCTGCCGGATGACCCTGCAGGACGTCACCGCCGTCGGTCACAATGACACCATCGGGCAACTCCTCCCGAGCCGCAGCCACCAAGGCCGCGACGCGAGGCAACGCATCCAACACGTGACCGTGGACATCACTGGTATGAAGGAACCGCAAATGTACGGTTTCTGTCCTATTTTCGGGTTTCATGGTGCAAAGGTAATAAAAAATCCCTCCACAACTTGCGTTGCAGGTAAAAAAATAATCATTTTAACTCGTTTTTCTTGGAGAGATAAGGATTTTGCCGTAACTTTGCACCCGCAATTAACAATTAAAAGCATAAAAACATCATGAATAACGACTGGTTTGAATGTAAGGTCCGTTACGACAAGACAATGGAGACGGGCCTGCTGAAAAAGACAACAGAAACATACATCGTGGAAGCCCTCAGCTTCACCGAGGCTGAGCGCCGTTTCATCGAGGAAATGACACCCTACATCAGTGGCGAATTCACCATCACAGACATCAAGCGGGCCCGCCTGGCAGAGATTTTTGAGAGCTCCAATGCAGCTGCCGACCGCTGGTTCAAGGCCAAGATTGCCTATATCACCCTGGACGAGACCACCGGTGCCGAAAAGCGCAGCGCCCAGCAGGTGCTGGTGCAGGCTACCGACTTCCGTGATTCCGTGACCAATCTGGACAACGCGATGAAGGGAACCCTCGGTGACTGGGTGATTATGACCATCACCGAGACCGCTGTGATGGATGTCTTCTATTACAAGCAGGCCGAAAAGCCCATGCAGGAAAAATGATTGCTGAGGAAATCCACCGCATCACCAGTGCGCTGCCACAGGGAGTGCGCCTCGTGGCCGTCTCCAAGTATCATCCCGCCGACGCCATCCGGGAGGCTTTCGCTGCCGGACAACGTCTCTTCGGTGAAAGCCACGCCCAGGAACTCCAACGCAAACACACAGAACTGGAAGACCTCATCACGGCAGCCGACACGCCGCTGGAGTGGCACTTCATCGGGCACTTACAAACCAACAAGGTCAAATACATAGCCCCCTACGTCCACTTGATTCACTCTGTGGACTCGCCTCGTCTGCTGACAGAGATTAACCGTCAGGCCCAGAAGGTCGGACGGGTTATCCCGTGTCTGCTCCAGCTGCACGTGGCCGCCGAAGAAACCAAGTTCGGTTTCACGCCCGATGAAGCCCGCGCCTATTTAGACAGCGGCGAATGGCAACAACTGCAAAACGTCAGTATCGCCGGAATGATGGCGATGGCCACCAACACCGACGATACCGTTCGCATTCGCGCCGACTTTCACAGTGCACGTCTTTTCTTTGAGGAAGCCCACAGGACGTATTTCACACCCACCGACGGCGGGACTTCATCTTTCAACGAGCTCTCCATGGGTATGACAGATGACTGGCACATTGCCGTGGATGAGGGTTCTACCCTCATCCGCATAGGCACCCAAATCTTCGGAGAGCGTCAGTACTGATTACTCCTCGATAGCCTCTGGCTTCATATTGGTATAGACCGTCTGGACGTCATCGAACTCTTCCAGACGCTCTACCATTTTGTTCAGGCTCTCACGCTGCTCGGGCGTGACATCCTTGAGGTCATTGGGGATATAGGTGAACTCACCACCGACATCCTCAAAGCCTTGCTCTTCCAGATGCTTCTGGATGGCACCGTAGGACTTGGGATCGCCATAGATGGTCAGCGTGCCTTCTTCCTCGTCCTCATCATACTCGTCTTCCACGCCGTAGTCGATGAGGTCCAGGATGAGTTCATCCATATCAATGTCATCCTTCTTCTTGAAGGTAAAGACACACTTATGATCAAAGAGGAAAGCCAAGCTTCCCATGGTGCCCAAATTGCCTCCGAACTTGTTGAAGACACTGCGGACATCAGCCACCGTGCGGGTGGGATTGTCGGTGAGGGTGTCCACGAAGACAGCGATGCCGTGGGGACCATAGCCCTCGTAAGTCATTCCTTTGTAATCGCTCTGGTCTTTACCCATTGCGTTCTTGATGGCACGGTCAATGTTGTCCTTCGGCATGTTTTCGCGCTTGCAAGTGGCGATGATACCACGCAACGTGGGATTCATGTCAGGATCCGGGCCGCCAGCCTTGACGGCGATGGCGATTTGCTTGCCCAACTTGGTGAAAGTCTTTGCCATGTGGCCCCAACGCTTCAGTTTGGCGGCCTTGCGGTATTCAAATGCTCTTCCCATTTTATAGAGTTTAAAGTTTAAGAGTTTAAAGTTTAATGAGGATTGTTTAGCGGAGCTCCGCTCCGAGTTGTTTAGTCAGATTTTGGATGAGTTTCTGCATGATGGCATCAATGGCCTTGTCATTCAGGGTCTTGGTTTCGTCCTGAAGGATGAAGTTGACGGCGTAGGACTTCTTACCGGCAGGCAGGTTCTTGCCTTCATAGACATCAAAGAGGCGCACTTCCTTGAGGAGCTTCTTTTCGGTCTGATAGGCAATGGCCTCTATCTGAGCAAATTCCACGGTCTTATCCACGAGCAGTGCGAGGTCACGGCTGACGGCAGGGAACTTGGGCAGCTCGGTGTAGCTGACCTGCTGCTTGCTGATGAGCCGCATCACCTGCTGCCAAGCGATGTCTGCGAAATAGACCTCTGTCGGGATGTCAAACGCAGCTTGCAGACGCTTGGCCACGATACCCATCTGGGCAATCATCTTGCCACCGCGATTCTCGATGAGAATGCTCTTGGAGAAGATGTCGTTCTGTCCCTCCTTGAAGACCAGCGCTCCGAAGGGCACACCCAGACGGGTGAGCACGTTCAGCACCTGAGCCTTCAACACATAGAAGGTCTGGTCCTCCTCGGGATGAGCCCAGGAACCGCTGACTCGCTTGCCGGTCACCCAAAGGCCGAGGTGGTAATCTTCTGAATAAGCATCCAGCACATGTTTGATGACCTCGGGGTCACGGCTGGAGCTGACGCCAGGAATGATGACATCCGACTTTTTCTCGGCATGGAAGTAATAGCAGTTGCCGAACTCGAAGAACTGCACATCACCACGACGGCGGTTGACATTGCGGCTGATGCTCTCCAGTCCGCCGAAGAGAAGAGTCTGACGCAGTACGCTCAGGTCCTGAGACAGCGGGTTGAGCAGACGCACGCAGTTCTCGGCCTTGTAACTCTGCATGTCATTGTAATAAGCAGCCTTGGTCAGAGAGTTGTTCAAAATCTCATTGAAACCTGCACCCACGAGTTGTTCAGAAACAATGTTCTGCAACTTGTAGCTCTTGTCCACAGCACCCTTGATGGACAGAGAGCTGTTGAGCGAGAGAGGAATCTCAACATTGTTGTAACCATAGATGCGCAGGATGTCTTCCACTACATCACAGGGCCGCTGCACGTCCACGCGATAGGCCGGTACCAAGAGTTTCAGACCCTCGGCGGTCTCCTCCTGAATTTTCATCTCCAGCGAGGTGACGATACTCTTGATGGTCTCGGCGGGCAGGTGCTTTCCGATGAGATTATCCACGTATGCATACTTCAAATCCACGGGGAAATCCTGCATGGGTTCGGGATAGACATCCACGATATCCATACTCACCTTGCCGCCTGCCAACTGCTGACAAAGCAGGGCTGCATATTTCAGCGCATAAATCTGTCCATTGGAATCAATGCCGCGTTCAAAGCGGAAGCTGGCATCGGTCTGCAGGCCGTGACGACGGGCGCTCTTGCGAATCCAGGTGGGGTTGAAGTAGGCACTTTCCAAAAGGATGTTACGAGTGCTCTCATAGGTGCCGCTGCCCTTGCCGCCATAGACACCACCGATGCACATGGGCTCTTCGGTATTGCAGATCATCAGGTCGTGGTCGCTGAGTTTGCGCTCCACGCCGTCCAGGGTCTCGAAGGGTGTACCATCGGGCATGGTCTTCACGATGACTTCACCGCCCTTGATCATGTCTGCATCGAAGCAGTGCAGGGGCTGGCCAAACGCCATCATCACATAATTGGTGATATCCACAATGTTGTTGATGGGACGCAGACCGATAGTCGTCAGGTGATCCTTCAACCACTTGGGGCTTTCCTTGACTTCGCAATCCGTGACGGTCACGGCAGCATAACGGGGACAAGCCTCGGCGCTCTCCACGCGGATGGGAATCTGCAGGTCGTGGTTATCCACCTTGAAATCCTCAACGGAAGGACGGTGAAGCGCTGTCTGATGACCGTTCTGAACCAGCCATGCATACAGGTCACGGGCCACACCATAATGGGAGCAGGCATCGGCACGGTTGGCAGTGATATCTACCTCGATGAGGAAATCACTCTCCAGACCGAAATACTCGGCAGCCTTCATTCCGACAGGGGTCTCCTCGGGCAGGACGATGATGCCGTCGTGGCTCTCTCCCACTCCAATCTCGTCCTCGGCACAAATCATGCCATTGGATTCCACGCCGCGTAGTTTACTCTTTTTGATGACAAATTCCTTGTCGCCGTCATAGAGTTTGGTACCGAGAGTGGCCACAATGACTTTCTGACCAGCTGCCACATTGGGCGCGCCGCAGACAATCTGTTCAGGGTCGGGCAAACCGGTGTTCACCGTGCACACATGCATGTGGTCACTGTTGGGATGCGGTTCACAAGTGAGGACTTGGCCGACGACCAGTCCTTCCAGTCCACCGCGGATACTTTGCACTTCCTCCACGCCATCTACTTCCAGACCAGCAGAGGTGAGTGCGGCTGCTACTTCTTGAGCCGTCAACGTGGTGTCAACGTATTCTCTGAGCCATTTATAAGAGATATTCATCTTTAAAAAGGTGTTGTTTTTACAAAATTGCGCGCAAAATTACAAAAAAACGATGAACTAAGCGCGATGAAGCATGAACTTTTTTCATGCAAAGGCGCTATTCATCGTATTTTTGTTTTCACGGACACCAGAAAAGCCCGATTTCAGAAAGGCATAGAGTCCAAATTGGTGGGTGGCGGGCCAAAAGGTGACTGGCTGTTGTCGGCAGGAGGCAAGTCTCCAGACTCTGCTTCGGGTAAAGGAGGCCTAAGCCCTTCGGGAGCGTCATCATTGACAGCTGAGCCGTAGGTGACGACCTCCCCTGGCATAGGAATATAAGTATCCTCGTCCAAATCCTGGAAGCGGGCATACTCGTTCCGGAACTTCAGCAGAACAGAATCCACGGCACCGTTGCGGTGCTTGGCAATGATGAATTCTGCCATTCCTCGCAGGTTGCGCCCTTTCTCGTCCTGGTATATTTTGTAGTATTCCGGACGGTGAATAAAACAGACCATATCAGCATCCTGTTCGATGGCACCGGACTCTCGCAGGTCAGACAGTTGAGGACGTTTGCCGTCGTCACCCTCACGCTTCTCCACGCTACGGTTCAGCTGGGACAGCGCGATAATCGGGATATTCAGTTCCTTGGCCAGTCCCTTCAAGGAGCGGCTGATGTTGGAGACTTCCTCCTGACGGGACCCGAAGCTCATTCCCGAGGCGTTCATCAGCTGAAGGTAGTCGATGAGAATAATCTTCACACCGTGTTCCCTCACCAGACGACGTGCCTTGGTACGCAGTTCAAAGACAGACAAGGAAGGCGTGTCATCCACATAGAAAGGAGCATCATACAGCTGGCGGATTTTGCTGTCCAACTGTCCCCACTCGTAAGGCTCCAGCTGTCCGCTCTTCATCTTGTCACCCGTGATTTCACAGACGTTGACCATCAGGCGCTTGACCAACTGTACGTTACTCATTTCCAGCGAGAACATAGCGCATGGAATCCGGGCATCAACGGCGATCTTGCGTGCCATCGATAGCACAAACGCCGTTTTTCCCATGGCTGGACGGGCTGCGATGATGATGAGGTCAGAGTTTTGCCAGCCGCTGGTAATCTTGTCAATATGCGGGAAACCGCTACTGAGCCCCGAGAGACCGTCACGGCGAGCGGCAGCTTTCTGCAGTTCCTCGTAGGCCTCGTGAATGACGGGGTTGATTTGGGTGTAGTCCTTTTTCAGGTTCTGCTGGGAGATGGCAAAGAGTTTGCCCTCGGCTTCCTGCATGAGGTCGTCCACATCGATGGTGGTGTCAAAAGCATCACGCGAAACCTGGCTGGCAAAGGTGATAAGTTGGCGTGCCAGCGCCTTCTGGGCAATGATGCGGGCGTGATAGTCGATGTGTGCAGAGGAGGTGACATTCTGTGAGAGCTGCATCAGGTACAGCGGTCCGCCGACTTCTTCCAACTCACCCTGTCGGTCCAGGTAGTCACGCACGGTGAGGATATCCACTGGACGCTGCTGCGCATTCAAGGCACGGATGGCATTGAATAACAATTGGTGACGGCGGTCATAAAAGCTCTCGGGCTGCAGGAGCTCACTCACTTGGGAATAGGCATCCTGCTCTATCAGGATGGCACCTATCACCGCCTGTTCCATTTCCAGGTTTTGCGGTTGCGGACGACCGTATGCGTCTTCAGCCGGAGCTGCGACTGTCCGACTCACGCGGTTATTTGGTTTGAAATTATTTTGTGGCATACTCTACACTCTAAACACTAAACTCTAAACTCTAAATCCCCTTCAGGAACTCCTCTGCCCGAGCCAGATCCTCCGGCGTGTCTATACCAATAGTCTCCACCTGGGTGATACCCACCTGAATGTGGTACCCGGCCTGCAACCAGCGCAGCTGTTCCAGGCTCTCGGCCATCTCCAGCGGAGACTGTGGCAGGGAGGTGATCTCTTTCAGGACTTCGGGACGATAGGCGTAGAGACCGATATGTTTGTAGAACGTCTGTGTGGCCAACCACTGCTCACGGTCAATACCACGCAAGAAAGGAATCACGCTGCGACTGAAATACATTGCACGGCGGTTGTCATCCAACACGACTTTCGGAGAATTGGGATTCTCCAGTGCAGCCAGCCCGTCCTGTGGCGTGAAAGGTTTCACGAGGGTCGCAATTTGTGTGAGAGGGTCATCAAAACAGTGCTGTATGGCTTCCAACTGAGAGGCTTGGATGAAAGGTTCGTCACCCTGTACGTTGACAATGACATCGTGTTTGTGGCCCAACAGCTCGTAGGCCTCACACACACGATCAGTGCCGCTCTTATGGTGAATACTGGTCATAACAGCCTTTCCGCCAAATGCTTCCACAGCAGAGAAGATGCGTTGGTCATCAGTGGCCACCACAGTCTCGTCCAAGACTCCATCAACGGCACGATAGACTCTCTCAATGACTGTCATACCTCCTAAAATGGCCAAGGGTTTGGCCGGAAAACGCGTTGAAGCATATCGCGCTGGAATGATTCCTATATAGGTCATAGTGTAACTTTTGTTAAAATTTTGCCTATTTTTATTGTTATATCAAAAAAAAGTAGTACTTTTGTGCCCAAATGAAGACACATCTGTTATATATCAGCATCGGCACGAACCTGTCAACGGCAGAGCAAGTGCTTCTTTGGACCAAGCGCAAGCTGTCCGAAGCTTTCCGTGGTACTGCATATTACAGTACTGCCGTGAAGACGGATCCCATCAATTTCACGAATCCGGAAAAGTTTACTAACCAGTTGGTGGCCATCAACACCACTGTTCCCACCAAGCTCGCCATTCCGCTCCTGAAGAATCTGGAACGGCAGCTGGGTCGGACCGAGGACGATGCCAATCGCGGCGTTGTTCGTTTGGACTTGGACCTGCTGTGGATGGATGGCAAGATTCTCCAACCCGAGGACTGGGAAAGAGACTACATCGTCCAAGCCCGCAAGGAGCTGGAGCCGCAGGTGCCACCCTACGTGGAGGAAGAGGAGAAGAAGTAACGTCTTCATAGGTTCCTAATTCTTATTGTGCATCAAACAGGTCGTCGAGTCCCACAGACTCGTCCACTTCTTCGTATTCTGAATCCAACGGCACGGCGCAGGGGTCGAAACCAGCTGGCATTTCAAAGGCTTCGGTCTGGGAGTACCCTAAGGAGGCGTCGGCAAAGACCTTCTGGAGGAAGTAGGCACAGATGGGCAAAGAGGCGGCGGCACCCTGACCGTAGGCCATACTGTTGAAGTGAACGTCACGCTCGTCGCCGCCCACCCAAGCACCAAAGGCCAGCGAGGGCGTGTAACCCACGAACCAGCCATCGGAGTTGTCGTTGGTGGTTCCGGTCTTTCCGCCCATCGGTGCTTTGATATTGTAACGGAAGCGCATACGGGAACCTGTGCCTCCATCGATGACGCCTCGCATGAGCACAATCATCTTCAGGGCGCTCTGCTCACTGATGACTTCATTCATGCGCGGAGAGAACGTGGCCACGATATTCCCCTCATTATCCTCAATGCGTGAGACAAACATGGGTGCCGAACGGATGCCGCGGTTGGCAAAGGCCGTGTAGGCAGAGACCATCTCCATCACAGAGATGTCACAGGGCCCCAGGCACAGTGACATCGAAGGATGAATGTCCTGATTCAGTATGCCGAATTCATGCAACAGGCGCACAAAGGCAGAAGGATTCAGGTGGCTCATCAGGTAGGCCGAAATCCAGTTGTTGGACTGTGCCAGTCCCCACTTCAGCGTCACCATCTCACCGTAACGGGCACGGCTGCCGTTGCGCGGTGTCCAGGTCTGGTTGCCCACCTGATAGGTCTGTTGCACATTCGGCGCCACATCACAGGGACTCCAGCCGTTCTCCATCGCCAGGGCGTAGAGATAAGGTTTGATGGTGGAGCCCACTTGACGGCGGCCCATTCCTGCCATATCATATTGGAAATGACGGTAGTTCAGTCCGCCAACGTAGGCCTTGACGGCACCAGTGCGTGTGTCCATACAGACGAAACCGGAGCGCAAAAACTTCTTCACATACTTGATGCTGTCCATCGGAGTCATCGTGGTGTCGATGTCACCCTTACGGGAATAGACTGTCATCTCCACGGGCGTGGCAAAGGCTTTCTCTATCTCTGCCTCGCTGGCGCCTGCCTGCTTCATGGCGATGTAACGCTCACTCTGGTGCATGGCACGTTTCAGGTTGGCCTTGGTCTTATCCATGGAGATATTGGCAGCGTATGGAGCGTTGGCTTTCCCTTTCCTTTCTGCATCGAAGAGTGGCTGCAGTTCGTCGGCCACATGGGTCTCCACCGCCGTCTCGGCATAGTTCTGCATGCGGCTGTCAATGGTGGTGTAGATTTTCAGGCCGTCTGTATATATATTATAAGGTGTACCGTCTTTCTTCCGGTTCTTGTTGCACCAGCCGTAAAGCGGGTCTGTGGCCCAGGCCAGGCTGTCCTCATAGAATTTCTGGTCCTGCCAGGAGGCATACTGGCTGCGCTCGGGTTTCTTAGCCATCAGTGCCTGACGCAGGTATTCACGCACATAGGTGCCCTCGCCTTCTTTGTGGTCGGTGCGGTGGAAGTTCAACTTTATGGGTTCTTTTGAGAGGGAGTCGGCAGTGACCTTAGAGAGGTAGCCGGCCTTTACCATCTGGGAGAGGACGGTGTTGCGGCGGGCGGTGGCCACTTCTATGTGACGAACGGGATTGTAATAGCTGGGGTTCTTGCACATTCCCACGAGCATCGCACTCTCGTTGATGGTCAAGTCCTTGGGCTCCTTATTGAAGTAGGTCTTGGCAGCCGTCTTCAGGCCCACGGCGTTGTGCAGGAAGTCAAAGTAATTGAGGTACATCGTCAGGATTTCCTCCTTGGTGTACAGCCTTTCCAGTTGCACGGCAATCACCCATTCAATGGGCTTCTGTGTCAGTCGTTCCTCCACGCTTCCGGCCTGTGAGGAATAGACCTGCTTGGCCAGCTGCTGGGTGAGCGTGCTGCCGCCGCCGGCATTCTTCTGACGCAGCAGGCCGCGCTTGATGACGGCACGCAGCAGGGCACGGAAGTCGATGCCTGAATGTTCATAGAAGCGGACATCCTCTGTGGCCACCAGCGCTTGGATGGTCGTGGGCGCTATCTCGTCGTAGTTCACGAAGACGCGGTTGGCGCGCTGGTAACTCCAGGTGCCCAGCAGACGACCATCGGAGGTGAAGACTTGTGAAGCGAACTTGTTGACGGGATTCTCCAGCTGCTGCAATTCGGGCATATAACCGATGCGTCCCGTGGCAATGGCCCAGAACGTCAGCGCTGCGCCGCCCACACCCAGCAGCAAAAGCACCCAGAGAATGATGAATATGGCTTTTCTCATTGTTTTCAGAATGAAATTGGGTTGCAAATTTACAGCTAATATTTCAATTCTGCGCAAGAAAAACAAGAAAAGTTCACTTTTCGGCCTCACTTTATAAACTTCTTGCCATTTCATAGTGGATATTTCACCGATTTGAACTACATTTGTCCGCAAAATCCATCACATGCATGAAGAAATGAACAGAAGTTTCGTCACCATCGCAGATCATTCGCGGGAGAAATTGGAATATCTCATCCGAATGGCTCAGGAATTTGAGCGCCACCCCAACCGTCTGCTATTGCAGGGACGTGTCGTGGCCACCCTCTTCTTTGAACCCAGCACACGCACCCGTTTGAGTTTCGAGACCGCCGCCAACCGTCTCGGCGCTCGCGTCATCGGTTTCGCCGATCCCAAGGTCACCAGCGGCACCAAGGGCGAGACACTCAAAGACACCATCATGATGGTCTCCAACTATGCCGACGTCATCGTTATGCGCCACTACCTCGAAGGTGCCGCCCGCTACGCCAGCGAGATTGCACCCGTACCCATTATCAATGCAGGTGACGGGGCCAACCAACATCCCTCGCAGACGATGCTGGACCTGTACACCATCTTTCAGACCCAGGGCACACTGGACAACCTGAACATCTACCTCGTCGGGGACTTGAAGTACGGGCGAACCGTTCATTCACTCCTTCAGGCCATGCGCCATTTCAACCCGACCTTCCACTTCATCGCACCCGATGAACTGGCCATGCCGGAAACCTATAAGCAATACTGCCGCGAGCACAACATCCGCTATGTGGAACATCAGGACTTTGATGCCGATGTCATCAGCGGCGCAGACATATTATATATGACACGCGTGCAACGCGAGCGCTTCACCGACCTCATGGAGTACGAGCGCGTCAAGGACCGCTACCTCCTGAAGTTGGACATGCTCTCCAAGGCCCGTGACAATATGCGCATCCTGCATCCCCTGCCACGCGTCAACGAGATTGACTACGCCATTGACGACGACCCCCACGCCTACTACTTCCAGCAGGCTCGCAACGGCCTCTTCGCCCGCCAGGCCATCATCTGTGACACCCTCGGCATCACCCTCGAACAAATTAAGGAAGACCAGACCATCATCAATTAATCAGTGCCCGTAATATGAAACGTCAAGAACTCATCGTCTCCGCCCTCGACCACGGCACCGTGATAGATCACATCCCCTGTGACCGCCTCTTCCAGGTCATCAGCCTCCTACACCTGGAGCAGATGACCAGCAAAGTCACCATCGGTTTCAACCTGAAATCAAAGAAGATGGGCACCAAGAGCATCATCAAGATTGCTGACCGCTTCTTCACAGACGAGGAGCTGAACCAGCTCTCCGTGGTGGCGCCAAATGTCTCACTATCAGTTATCCGAGACTATGAAGTGGTGGAGAAACGTCAAGTGTGCCTGCCCGATGAACTGCATGGCATCATCCACTGCAGCAACCCCAAGTGCATCACCAACAACGAACCCATGCAGACGTTCTTCCACGTCACCGACAAGCAGCGCGGCATCGTCCGCTGTCACTACTGCAACCACGAGCAGGACATCAAAGAAGTCACCCTTGCATAAGACCCACACCGCCCATCAACCCCATTAAACCCATTAAACCCATTAAATATAAAATGAAACGAGACACCACAATCTTCGAGCTCATCCAGCAAGAACGTGCCCGCCAGGAGCGAGGCATTGAGCTCATCGCATCAGAGAACTTCGTAAGCCCACAGGTGATGGAAGCCATGGGCTCTCCACTTACCAACAAGTACGCCGAGGGCTACCCCGGTCACCGTTACTACGGTGGCTGTCAGGTAGTTGACAAGGTGGAGCAGTTGGCCATTGACCGCGTCTGCGAACTCTTCGGAGCAGAATATGCCAACGTCCAGCCCCACTCCGGCGCTCAAGCCAACGCTGCTGTCTTCCTCGCCTGCCTCAACCCGGGTGACACCTTCATGGGACTGAACTTGGATCACGGAGGTCACCTCTCCCACGGCTCACTGGTCAACACCAGCGGCATCATCTATCGCCCCGTGGGCTACAACCTCAACAAGGAAACAGGCCGCGTGGATTATGACGAGATGGAGAAGCTCGCCCTGGAGCACCAGCCCAAGCTCATCATCGGTGGCGGCTCGGCCTACAGCCGTGAATGGGACTACAAGCGCATGCGTGAAATCGCTGACAAGGTGGGCGCCATCTTCATGGTGGATATGGCTCATCCCGCAGGACTCATCGCAGCTGGCCTGCTGGACAACCCGCTGAAATATGCCCACATCGTCACCTCCACCACCCACAAGACCCTGCGCGGTCCACGTGGCGGTATCATCCTGATGGGCAAGGACTTCGAGAACCCCTGGGGCAAGAAGACCCCGAAGGGTGTCGTGAAGATGATGAGCGCCCTGCTGAACAGCGCCGTCTTCCCTGGTATTCAGGGTGGACCCCTGGAGCATGTCATCGCTGCCAAGGCTGTGGCCTTCGGCGAGGCACTGCAGCCCGAGTTCCGCGAGTGGGCACTGCAGGTGAAGAAGAACGCAGCCAAGTTGGCAGAGGAACTCATCAAGCGTGGCTTCGACATCGTCAGCGGAGGCACCGACAACCACTCCATGCTCGTGGATCTGCGCAGCAAGTACCCCGACCTCACCGGTAAGGTGGCAGAGAACGCCCTCGTGGCAGCCGACATCACCGTGAACAAGAATATGGTGCCCTTCGACAGCCGCAGTGCCTTCCAGACCTCCGGCATCCGCCTGGGAACACCCGCCATCACCACGCGCGGTGCCAAGGAAGACCTCATGGTGAAGATTGCAGAACTCATCGAGCGCGTGCTCAATGATCCTGAAAACGAAGCTGTTATCGCAGCTGTCCGCACAGAGGTCAACGGCATCATGAAGGACTATCCCCTCTTCGCCTATTAAAATCGATTATATCATCACTTGACTCTGCCTGACTTATTTACTCCACTGGAAACGGTAGCGGAAGCGACGGTTGGGGGCTGTGTCACCCGTGGTGGAGATGGAGATGATGTCGAACGGGTCGGTTGGGTTGTCTGCCCACTTGAAGTCGAGGGTGAAGTGATTGGCCGTGAGACCCAGCGCCTTGCGGGGAACGGCGACCGTGAGGCTGTTGCCATTCACAGACATCTTAACAGGGCAAACGACTGACGATTGGCCATCTACTCGCCAGCTTCTCCCCTCCTCAGGGAGGGGCTGGGAGTGGGCTTTGAGCTTCCCGTCGCCGATAAGGAAATCGAAACCTTCCCAACCTGAGGAGGTGTCGTTGTCAGTGTCTAAATAGAGCAGCATCCAGTTCGTATCGGTGTTGGGTGTAAGGCTTTCGGCAGTGACAACCGTGAAGATGAGGTCCTTGCGGGTGACACTGACAGTCGCCTCGATGATGTCATTGCGGCCAGTGGTGTCTGTGTAATGAAGTCCGCCGTAGCCGTTGTGGTCACGATGGAGGACATCGCCTCGGGTGTCAAAATAGCGGGCCACTGTTTTGAAACCTCGCGTCACCGGTTGTGGTCGCACGCCCTTGTAGCGACGGATGTTCTGCACCATCTGCATGTAGTAGTTGTCGGTGTAGCCACCCTTCATGGGCTGGATGGTGCGGTTGAACTCGGCGTTGTACTGATCTACGAAGTAGAACGGATTCTCGCGTCCGAGGAAGGTGGTGGGGCCGGGTTCGGTGGTGCTGCCAGGAGCGAAGCCTGAGCGGTATTTGCCTGCTGTCCATTCGTTCCAGTCGTTGATATAGATGAAGTCGGGATCTACGCTGAGCGCCTCGTCCCAACGGTCCTGGAAATAGATGCCGTAGCCCTCGGGATGGGCTACCTTTTGACCTAACCAAGGCACGTAAGCGGAGTCGGGCAGGTCGTATTGGTTCAGTGGCGGCTCCTTGGTTTGGCGGCGCCAGCTCTTGCCCGTGATACTGACGGGATGCTGAGCTGGTGTCACAGCCATCTGCTCCAAGCGTCCGTTATGACGAGATACGATGTCGGCAGAATTCATAGCTGCCACACGACCATCGTTCATCTCATACCCGAAACTCCAGTTATCCTCAGTTCCCACATAGCGATGTCCTCCCCATTCGTAGTAACCCCACCACATATTGCGAAGGGTGAAGAAGTCGCATATCTCCTGCGGATAGGCTCCAGCGGCATATCCTCCGCCATTGGCATCGTGATTGGGTTCTGCGTTGTAGAGCAACAGCGGCTTGCCCTCCCATTGGAACCAGAAGTCCTTCGCGCGTTCCTCTTTATAGATACGTTCATAAAGTTGAGTGACCACACCCACAACGTTGCCGTTGAACGCCCAGAAGCAGAACTGAGGCACGGTGTTGCCGAGGTCGCGCATCTTCTGCATCTCGTCGAACAGCACCGCCCACTCGTCCCAATAGAGCACTGCATTTGTGACATCCAGAATGAGCACATCCACACCAGCATCGGCCAGCATCGAAAGGTCGCGCCGGATGAGCCAGCGGTCCTGACTCAGGAAATAGCCCGCCTCTGGCTCCCCCCAATGCAGACTTCCCTCCTTCCACGCGGGGTGATTGTTGTCCAGGCGTGCCTCGGGAGCTTCCAGCAGCGTGCGAGTTACATCGCCGCCGTAAGGAGCCTTCAATCCATATTTACCCTCATCGTGCCAAGTGACGTAGAAGATACCCACGGTGCGTGGCTTGTCTGTGCGCAGCGGTGCCACCTTCGCATCTGTCATCACACGTCCCAAAGCATCTGTGGCCACCCACGTATCGGGGAGAATATCCATGTTCTGTGCCGCAATGTTCAGCACACCAACCATTGCCAATAGGCAAGTCATAAATACAGTCTTCATCTCTTGATGATTAATATCCGTTTTTCGGCTGCAAAACTACTATTTTACATTTGAATATACAAATGTTTAACATATTTTATATCTACGCACCCACTTTATGCATTTTTAACACCATAATCGCACTGTGTTACGAAGATAATATGTATCTTTGCCCTCGTAAACAATAAAAAAGAGCAATTATGCCAAACATTGACAGAGCAAATAAGTGGCTGACCATCGTGGCTGAAGATCTGGTAGTGGCAGAAGACCTCTACAAGCTTGGCCACTGGCTCTACACAGGATTCATGTGCCATCAGGTCATTGAGAAAACGCTCAAATCCTATTGGTGCGTGTGCCGCGATGACGACCCGCCTTACCTCCACGATCATGAGCGTATAGCAAAGGGCTGTGGCCTCTACACGAAGATGAGTGAGGAACAGAAAGACTTCCTCGAAGGCATCAAGAGGTTGAACATCGAGGCTCGCTATCAGGAATACAAGGATGATGTGGCCCGAACACTCAACCGCGATACGACTGCCGCAATATTAGAACAAACCAAACAGATGCACGCATGGATACTCGAAAAACTAAAGGCAAAGTCATCAACCCGATAGACTTCACCCCGGACACTATTCAGGGCATCCTTCCCAAGGAGTTCGCCCTGGAGTTGGTACGTCGCTACAAGGAAGTCATTGCTCCACGCTTCGACCCTGCGATGAAGGTAATGATGTTTGGCTCATACGCTAAGGACTGCCCCAACGAGTGGAGCGACATTGATGTGGCTGTCATTTTACCCAAGGTTGATCGAGACAGTTGGTGGGACACAGCCGTATCTCTTGGGCGCGCCACCCGTAACATCAGCAGCTACATTGAGCCCATTCTCCTGGAGAGCGGCGAGGACTCGCCCATCTATCGCGAGGTGATGCGGACTGGCGTGGCGGTATAACAAATAATAAAGGTATAGCATCATATACGAAACAAGGCCGAGGCGGGCGAGGATGAAAACATGCATCCTCGCCCGCTTTTGGTAGAGAAAAAGCCCTAAAAGAAGAAAAAATGATAGAATACGTTCCTTGAATTGTGCCGCAATGCCTCTTCCCATGGCACCGGCACAATTGCACCCGTTGCTTATCAAATATCGTCTATAGCGTTTTGTTCCAACTCTTGCTTGGCGACCTTTATTTTCTCTCTGTCCTCGTAAACGACTTTAAGTTTTGCCGCCTTGTCGATTTCAATTGTTATGTGACCGCCCATAGCAAGAAAGAACGATATGTATCTGCTTCTACGACCTAGTTTTGGGTATGATGCCAGGCAGGCTTATCCCATCATTTATCAGACCTTCATTGATAAGATGGAAGGGAAAAGAGATTGAACAAACCGCAATTAGGGTTATAAACAGGCCTGACGGCAGAGGAAATCGAGGGGCTGTAAGGTAATATATAGGTCAATAAAGAGAACTTCCTGATGGCTATACGAAAGATGCCTAATCCAATAGCGAGATTAGGCAACTTTCGATTTGAAGGGATAAAAACTGGTCGCTATAAACAGCAGACAAAGTTATTATGTGCAAAAAACTAATGAACGACCGACCTGTGGGCCGCTATGAAATCCTCAAGTTTAATAGTGAACGTAAATTCTTTTTCGAAGTCCCGAGGCTCGTCTTCGTTTCGTGTCAAATGGTCGATTCCAAATAGTTGCCAACCATTGATAGTAAAGGTACACACGCGTTTGCCGAATTCATCATAGACAGGCATGAAATCATCGTTATTATCCTTGTTGCGAAAGCCATAGTATGTCCTAATGGTATATCCCGATTGGTCGAGTTGCCGTAGACAGAAAATATCACCACTCAGCCCGCTTGCCATTATCTGGCCATCATTGGTATAGAACGCATGAGTGTCTGTGTCGGCAAAATGGAAGAGAATAGCGTCTGTGCCACTAGCGAAATCAATATGTTTGAGCATTTGCCCCGTCTTTTTGAAATAGCGCATCATATTGCCAGTGTCACTCTCTGTTGCCAAAATAGATCCGTTTTCATCTTCATCGACATACAGATTTTCATACTCAGCAGGAATGATTATTATGCCTGAACCATCCTTTATTCCAGTCTTACCATTTACCTCGAAAGGAATGTATTGTGGTGCTTCAGCTATAGGTTCATTCTGTACTTGAGTTTCATATTCTGCTTCAACGGCATCAGCTTCTTCTACTTGCACAGAAGAAGATTCGTTGGATGCCTGTTGGATGCCTTTACAGGTATTCAACATACGGGCGCCGACAAATAAAACTAAAACAGCACAGATTCCCCCAATAATTAGTTTCTTCCAATTATTAGGTTTTTCGTTCTGTCCGCTTCCACCTGAATCATACGAAGAGGCTTGGCTGATGTTCTCTGGAGCGTCAAAAACTGGTTCTCCCTTTCCTCTTCTGTGAATGCTGCGGAACAGCCAGATAATACTTCCGATGACCGCCCACAAGAAGAAAACAATTATGCCAACAACAAAAAATCCACCAACTACAATCTTTAATGGTGTATCTTCTCCTTCCACGAAAGCATCTGCACTCCCTGCCATCACGATACCAATAAGCATGGCTACAACGAAAAGCAAGAAGTATAGTCCCAGGCAAGAAGAGAATAGCATTAAATGCTGCTTGTTTTGGTAACAGTTCGCGATTGATTTCAACAGAGAAGCAATCCAAGACACACAGACGATGGCTATCAACGCCAATCCTACCATGAATACAATCAGCTCACCAATTGCCGGTGCATAGTGGACAGGGTAATAATTGGGGGTTGAATTGAGGTGGTCTGCTCCCAACTCTGTATGTATAAGGATTGCAACAAGAGCAGTGATAGCCGACAGCCAACGGCTACGCTTGAAGAACTTCAAAATGATGTTGAACACAAATACACCTCCATAGATGAATGCAAATGGGCCATGCTCTGTCAAAGCAATCTCTTTGCTTTCGCCCATAGCCTCAACTCTGACCCAAGGCAGAAACAAGGCAATCACCAGTATAGCCGAGCATATCATTTCGGCGATGGCTGCTCCAGATGGAGCGTATTTCTTTTTTGCTTCCATTGTAACTTAAAATATTATTGTTCTCCAAATGTGTCTTTTCCCGCATGATTCACATAGCCCCATCTGCCATTGAGTTTGACGGGAGCCAAGCCTTCACTGAAATAGCCTGCATCCTCATACTTTGGTTGTATGACTGCGTCTCCGTTTTTATCATAAAAGCCATACCCCTCATAATTCTTGTCAATGGCAACCAACCCTTCGGAAAGTGGTCTGAAATCAAGGCTGTTTCCCTCATCAATGGTTATAAGTTCGTTTCCTTCGAGATCAAAGACGCAACCAGCATCAATGGTCAATTTGGCGTCCTTCACTCTTGTTGCCAAGATGCCGTCTTCTACAACCTCTATTCTACTATACTCACCACACTTTAAGAGTTCTTTTCCTTCCTTGTTATAAAGGCCGTAAACACGATTGTATCCTATCTCTTGACAAACTCTGACAAATCCGTTTATTATCTCGGCATAAGAATACTGACAGGGAACTATTTCTTTACCATTGGCGGTGATAGCACCATATTTTTTGTCGTTCTGAACAAGAACAATACTGTCTTTTACAAAGAAACGGCATCCATAGGCATCGTCATAGTCACTTGAAATCCTATCATAGACAGGAGCAACAATCTCTTTTTTCTTGATGACATCCCATAAACCATATCGATTGTTTGACCCCTTGGTGATAAGTATTCCATGGTCATAATCATCATAACCATTAACCAACTCAGAATGAATAATAGGCGTACCGTCTTCGTTCTCCAAACTAATAGTTTCTCCTTTTTTGTTAATAAAGGTTCCATCTACCCAAGCCAAACCGTCTTGAAAAAGGGCGGGGTAACGATAACGCGCGGGAATAACCACCTTTCCGCTCCTGTCAACAAAACCGTATGTATGATATGGGTCATTCGTTGGCAGAGATGTTGCGGCCAAACCCTCGGAGAAAGTCACGCGGTCATCTTTATTCCATTCTTTTCCAGCACCTATTACTGCTCGCAGTCCATTTGGTGTAATGTCATTACCTTCATAGTTGATGAAATGGTATTCTTGCATACCCTTTTCTATTCTTATCAACTCTTCCTCTGGAAATACAGCTATTTCATCTTCTCTATAGCGGCATGGTACGATTTCACGCCCATCAAGACCGACAACGCCCCATGAGGATGTTTTTACCAACGCAACCTTACCATACAACTTCAAAGAACTGTAGTTACAAGGTAGAATAGAATTACCCTCCTTGTCTATCAACCCATAAGAGTCTCCTCCACGGACTTTGGCATAGCCATCATGGAACTCATATACCGCAGAGTAAGCATTCGCTGCTTTTGCAAGTCCTTCGCTTATCTCTACGACTGGATAATCATTGGCCGACGATTTTTTAGAAGAACCGCCTTGCTTGCTGTTACAACTTGCAAGCATTCCAATTGCAACCATTGGAACAGCCACCTTCAAAACAATACTTTTCTTAATCATATTAAAATAATAAAGTCTAAAATGTTTTTAGTTCGTCTTTAAATAGGGTGGTAGCACTAACAATCGGGCAGAAAGAAAGCGCAGAGCCTAACCATATCCCTCTTAGTCTTAGGCCTTGCACTACCTCAGATGTACTATGGTGAAGTCTGCACTAATTGCGAACTCCAACTAACATTTGGTCTTACTATATCCGTTCTAAGGTGCAAGTTTAAGAGGGAAGTTGATCAACAAAATGTCTTGCTCTCCTTGCGGATTGCGCTGCAAAAATACATAATTATTTCCGATTATGATGCATCTAAGTGCAAAAAAAGTATAATCTGAAGGTGATTTAGTTACTTTTTCTGTTTTGACGGTATTCCACAAGTGAGTTTCAAATACCAAGCAGCAGACAAAAAGGAAGCTCCCGGTGCATTCCTTTTGGGGCATCGGGAGCTGTGGATTTATTTATCCATAAAGTACGAACGGGAACGACGCATAATCCTTTTGGTTATTGATTCGTGTTACTTGTTCCCTTGAGGATGAGCCGCACCCGTGCGGTCAGCATCCCGATTTACATTCTCGTTACTTTCTGTTTCTTGTTTTTAAATTCAATTTGTTACTACTATTTGTTTCCTTATAAAAGTTCCTTTATTCTCTGGATGAAGGCCTCGGCCAGCGGTGTCAGGTCGTCAACCAATGCCTTGTCGCAATAGGCAAAAGCTTCGTAGTCGCTGCTATGACGCTTCTCGAAAAGCGTGTTGAATGTCTTACCGTGATTGATGGAGATAATGCCTTTCGATACGAAATGCAGTCCAAGCATCGACTTCACACCAGCATGGGTCGTGGCGGCAATATGATGTTTCAGCAATAAGGCTTGAGTGGCATAGAAGCAAGCGTAATACAACCGATTGACGGCAGCATTGTAGTGTCCTCGCTCTGCAAGGATGCCAACCTCTTCCATCGTCTCGTCGGCACGTTCCATGCGGTAGCGCATCAGCCCAAGTCGGCTCTGTTCGTCAAGTGTTTCCTTCATATTCTGATGCCATCATTCATTACGTTGATATAGAACGGAGTCTTGAACGGCATGTTCTCCCACTGCTTGCGCAGCATCACCGTTGGGCTGACCAGTACCCCTGACTGCCACTCTATCTCGTTGAGCGGCCCTGTCACTTCCATTTCGCGTTTAAGACTCATCTTGTCGCCGTCAAGCAGAATCAGCACGTCGATGTCGCTGTCCTCACGGGCATCACCACGCGCCTCCGAGCCATAGAGTATGGCCGTTGCCGTAGGAGCAACCTGGCGAATCGCCTTGCTAATCTGGTTTACTACTTCCGTTCGTCTCATATTCAAAGCTTTGTTGACGTTGCAAAAGTACATATTATTTCTCAATTCACCTTCAAGATTTCAAAAAATCTTCAAAAAGGAGTGCTGTTTTAACCGTTTTTACGAAAAAAGTGGTAGAGAATCTGTTCCTTTCAGAAAAAAGCAGTATTATGTCATTCATTTTGCTCGCCTACCAACTGTCTTAAATAATCTTAAGAAACCTTAAAGCATTGAGGGTTTTCCCTGTTGCGCTTCCGCGCAGGGAAAACGGTCAATTTGCTATTCTGTAACTTTGCTCAGTGAAAAGGGAAAGAAACTCTTTCTCGTTAATTATTAACCCTTTAACAATTCTGAACAATGGTTACAGAACGAAAATTTATGAAAGGAATTGCTGAGATTATTCTCAGCGTGTTTGACAACCCAGAGAAGTACCTCACCAAGACTGGTGTGTGCCAGGACGGTCACTTCAGCCCCAAGATGCTCACGGCGGACCGTCTGCTGCAGATGCGCAGTGACACACTGATGCGCCTGCTGCTCTATCTGGCCCACACGATGGACTATCTGGAGTTCCTGTGCTTGATGGTGCGGGTCATTATGTACATCGCCAAGGTGGCCTGCAGCGATGAAGAATCGACCTTCCACATCATCGACAGTCATGCCGGTTCACCTGTGCGCCGGAAGAAGCAGCGCTAAGCCTATGGACGACAATGCTTTCAATCTGGTGCAACAGTCGGTACTGGAGCACTCGATGACCGATGATGAGCGGCTACTGGAGCGGCTGCGCATCACGCGTGACAAGGAGCTGCCGGAGATGGATTTCCTGTTCCGCATCTTCGGAAAACCATGTTTTCCGCGCGGGGAACTGGTGGCTGTCACGGGCAAGGCGAAAAGCGGTAAGACGCTGTTCGCCTCCATGATGTTGGCAGGAAGCCTATCCCCAGACGGCCTCTCCCCCGGCGGCCTCTCCCCCGACCCCTCCCCTATTGGGGAGGGGAGCAGCGGCTCTGCGAGCCGAGTAAAGGGAGGCTTTTATAGTGTGCTCTATCTGCAAAGGATCCGGGACGAACCGCTGCGGGTGCTCTGGTATGACACGGAGCAGAGCGAGCAATCCACGCAGGACATCCTCAGGAACCGAATACTTCGGTTGGTAGCCGGTGGTGAGGCTTCTTCTTTCGATGTCTTCAACGTCCGGAGCCTGCACTTCGATGAGCGCCTGCGGCTGTTTGAGGTGGCGGTGCGCAGGTTCCACCCAGACTTCGTGCTGCTGGATGGCGTGCGTGACTTGCTGGCGGACATCAACGACGGCGTGAAGGCGCAGGCGGTGGTGGAACGCCTGATGCAGCTGGCCCAGGAGACCGGCTGCTGCCTGACGTGTGTGCTCCATCAGAACAAGGGCGTGGAGGACCGCAACCTGCGCGGATGGATAGGTACGGAGCTGATGAACAAGGCTTTCGAGGTCTATGCCTGTGAAAAGGTGAAGCCGGAGAACATCTTCGTGGTGGAGCAGACGCACACCCGCAAGTACGACCTGGAAGAGCTGCTGTTCTTCCGCATGGACCCGGAGACGGAGCTGCCGGTGGCGTGTGAGGCGCCCACGCGGTATGTGATTACGAACGGCATCCCGCAGCTCGCCTCGCAGCTGCAGCCGGGTGAGAAGCTGCCGCACATGAACCGCGAGTGGCTCACCTTCGACGAGCACAACAAGCCTCACCCGAAGGCCGAAGAGCTGTTCTACGAGGCGCTGAAGGCGGGGCCGCTGAACTACATTGAAATGCAGACCAGGGTGCAGACATTGCTGAACTGTGGAGCACAGATGTGGAACAACATGTTCTGCAGGATGCGGGACGCAGGTTTCATTGTGCGTTTGATAAACAGCAAGGGTAAAAGCATCTGGCAGCTCTCTTCCAAACAGTCTGTTTCTGAGGCCCCAACTGAGACCGAACCTGACCTCTTTGACCAAATCGCAGCCGACTTGGGCGAGAGCCCCACCCCTTGGCCCCCTTTATAGGGGGGCCCTAGGGGGGGGCTAAAGCCCTTTCCTTTCGTAAGAGTGAATTTATGAAGTTAGAAGACTTGACAGCACAGACGTCATTACGGGCGGCGGGCCGGAAGGTCGGCCTGGAAGTGCAGATGGTGGAGGGGCAGCTGGAGTGTACGCCCCTCGACCCTGATGACCCGCGCTACTGCATGGACTACGTGCTGCCCTCGATGAAGATGGTGGAGGCTTGCCGCGCCGAGGACTTCGAGTTCTTCCAGCCCTGGCTGGCGACCGGGCGGCTGACCGTGGAACAGATGCACCGCGCAGCAGCGCGCTATCACTTAGGCAAGACCCGCAGCGGGCAGACCATCTTCTGGATGATTGACGAGATGCTGGACCCGCAGGATGCCCACATCGCCCCGGACACGTGGATATCGACCTGCCTCAAGCGCCGCCAACCGCTGCTCCGGTACTGGCGACCCGCACACTGCCTCTTCGGGCTGCACCTGCTGAACATGGAGAAGCCTGTCGCCATCGTGGAGAGCGAGGCCTCGGCGGTAGTCCTCTCCGAGCTCTTCCCCGAGTCCCTCTGGATGGCCCATGTCACCATGTCCCATCTGGAACCGGAGCGCTTCGCTCCGCTGCAGGGCCGTGCCGTCACCTTCTATCCCCGCACCGATCTGACTGGTACCAGCTACCTCTTCTTCGAGGACTTCGCAGCGTATCTCCGGCAGCGTTACAACTTGCAGGTCACCGTGGCCTCCCTCCTGGAGGACCATGCCACAGACCAGCAGAAGGAACGCGGCATAGACATCCTCGGCTTCATCCTGGACCACGAATTACACAGATTACACGAATAAGAATGATGGAAAATGATTTTGAAGAGGCCCGCATCAGGGCCTATGGCAAGGGCGAACTCGCCCAGTTGTATTACCCCAACTGCACCCTCTCCTGGGCGCTGCGCCTGTTCCAGGCCGACCTGGAGCGTGCCCCCGGCCTCATCGACACCCTGCACCGTTGGGGCTGGACACCCCGCCAGCGCCTGCTCCGCCACGCATGGGTGCGCCTCATCTTCGATGGCATCGGGCCACCATAACGGCGAAATAACTCACGTGAAACTGCAGTTAACTGACGATAAGTGACGGCAGGTGACGCGAGACTGCGGTGGCGAGAGAATCTTGTTGTACCTTTGCATACGCGAAAGAGAGAAACCAGCATCACGAGCGCTCGATAACCGTTGCTGCGACTCCAAATAACCGTTGCTGAAGCCCCAGATAAAGGCATCTAACCGCGGAGATGCCCGCACCTAAAGCCCAGATAACGTTATCTCGAAACCCAGCAACCATTTCTCTCCAACACAAACCAATTATCAATTAA
>JAFZSP010000062.1 GCA_017619335.1 Bacteroidaceae bacterium | reverse complement strand
TGATGAGATAATTAAAAATTAAAAATGAGGAATTCATAATGAAAAATGTGAAACGTGAAATGTATAATATATGAAGGTATTATGAAAAAGTTTCTTTTTGTTCCATTGCTTTGCTGCCTGTGTTTGACGATGGCAGCTCAGAAGAAGACGCGCGTCGTCGAAGACGGCGGCACAGGCCCCTACAAAGCTATTATGTCTGAGGTAGCCAGTCTGAAGGCACACACCGTGCTCGCTCCCCAGGATCTCTCTCCGTTCAGCGCCCAGAAACCGCTGCCCGTGCTCGTTTGGGGCAACGGAGCCTGCGCCAACTCGCCCTGGGAGCACATCAAGTTCCTCAGCGAGATTGCTTCCTATGGTTACCTCGTCCTGGCCACAGGCTTCATCCCCATGGATGACGAACCCTATCGCGGCCCTATGTCAACCACGCAACAGCAGATCGAGAGTATTGACTGGGCCGAGAAGCAGAACGCCGACCCCAAAAGTCCTTATTACCAGAAGCTTGACCTACAGCACCTCTGCGTGGCAGGTATGTCATGCGGCGGCCTGCAGAGTCTCTTTAACTGCGCCGACCCGCGTATCTCGGCGCTGATGATTTGTAACAGCGGACTCTTCAACCAGCAGAACGCCGGCACTGCTATGCCCAATATGCCGATGCCTCCCAAGGAGAAACTGAAAGACATCCATTGCCCCATTATTTATCTTCTGGGCGGACAGCCAGACATCGCCTATCAGAACGGAATGGACGACTTCCATCGCATCCAGCACGTTCCGGCCATCGCGGCCAATCTGCCTGTGGGTCACGGCGGTACCTACGCCCAACCGCATGGAGGCGAGTTCGCAGTGGTGGCACGTCATTGGCTGGACTGGCAACTGAAAGGCAGCACAGAGGGCGCTTCAATGTTCTTGGGGCAGGACTGCCTACTGTCCAAGCGTGAGGGCTGGACCATAGAGAAGAACGACCTCGTGGATGGTCCCAAAGGCCCTGCCACAGAATTTGTGATGCAGCTGAAGGTCACGCTGGACGCCCCCTACTCTGTCGGCGAGACGCCCCACGGCCGCCGCACAGTGATTCCCATCACGGGTGGCACCTTTGAAGGACCGCGCCTGAAAGGCACCATCCTCAGCGGCGGTGCAGACTGGCAGTTGGCCAAGGGCAGCCGCACAGAGGTGGAAGCCATCTATTCCATCAAGACCGACGACGGCGTGTATATTCACATCCGTAATCTCGGTATCATTGCCAGCGAGAAGGACGCCCAGGGCAACCCCTCGTTCTACTTCCGCTGCGCGCCCAAATTTGAAGCCCCCGAGGACAGCCCCTACGCCTGGCTGAACAATGCGCTCTTCCTCTGTGCCCCCACCTTTGGCGGAGATTTCAAGGGCATCACCCTCAATGTATGGAAAGTGAAATGATGTTCTTTCAGAAGTTAAAGAAGTTATAGTATTTATGTGACCTAAGGTCGCGGAAATTAAAGTAGTTATGAGAAGAATAATCGCAAGTATCTTGGTTGCAGGCGCCGCTGTGGCGATGATGGCACAACCGTATCAAATCCCTGTCAGCGAGGCACATGAGCCCATGCAGACGGGGCAGTTCCAACCCACGTGGTCATCTCTTGAGACCCATCAGACACCCGAGTGGTTCCGTGATGCCAAATTCGGCATTTGGGCACACTGGGGCCCACAGTGCGTGGAAGGCAGCGGAGACTGGATGGCACGCGAGATGTACATGGAGGGTAACTGGAAGTACAAATACCACGTAGAACACTACGGCCATCCTTCTGAGTTCGGTTTCAAGGATATCCTGCCCCTGTTCAAGGCCGAGAAGTGGAACCCCGAAGCCCTGTTGGAAAAGTATAAACGCTGCGGCGCCCAATACTTCTTCGCCCTGGGAAATCACCATGACAACTTCGACCTCTGGAACTCCAAGTACCAGCCCTGGAACTCACAAAACATAGGCCCCAAGCGTGATGTGCTGGACGAGTGGGCCAAGGCTGCCAAGAAAGTGGGCCTTCCCCTGGGAATCTCCTTCCACGCCGACCACGCCTGGACCTGGTATGAACCCGCACAGCGTTACGACCTCGAAGGCCCCAAGGCAGGTGTCTATTATGATGGCAACTTGACCAAGGAAGACGGCAAGGGCAAATGGTGGGAAGGTCTAGATCCGCAGATGCTTTATCAGCAACATCATCCGATGAGCAAGGGCTCGTGGGACAACGGAGCCATCCACGGACAGTGGGACTGGAGCCACGGTGCCTGCCCTCCGTCACAGGAGTTTGTTACCAACTTCTATGATCGCACGCTGGACGCCATCAACCGTTATCAGCCGGACCTCATCTATTTCGATGTCACCGTGTTACCCTTCTACCCCATCAGTGACTGCGGTCTGAAGATTGCCACACACATGTATAACAAGAATCCGCGGGCCGTGGTCTTCGGAAAGATTCTCAGCGATGACCAGCGCCGTGCACTCACCTGGGACGTGGAACGTGGCGCCCCCAACGAGATTATCCCGGAGCCCTGGCAGACCTGTAACTGCATCGGCGGTTGGCACTACGACACTGGCATCTATGAGCGCGGACACTACAAGAGTGCCGCCACTGTGGTCAAGCAGCTCGTGGATATCGTCTCCAAGAACGGCTGCCTGCTGCTCTCCATTCCGCTCCGTGCAGACGGCACCTACGACGAGAAAGAAGCCGTCATCCTGGATGACCTGGAAGCCTGGATGACAGTCAATGGAGAGAGTATCTTCGGCACAAGGCCCTGGGTGAAATTCGGAGAAGGCCCCGTGGCCGAGAAAGCCATCAAGCTCAATGCACAGGGCTTCAACGACGGTCAGTACAGTAATATGGACGCGCGTGATATCCGCTTCAATCAGACTGCCAAACACCTCTATGTCACCGCTATGGGATGGCCAGAGGACGGCCGCCTCGTGATCAAATCCCTGGCCAAAGGCAACACCGCCCTGAAGAAAAACATCAACAGCGTCACCCTCCTTGGACACGGAAAGTTGAAAGCCCGCCAAACCGCCGAAGGCCTGGAAGTCACCCTGCCCAAACCCTGCAACAAGATAGCTCCCGTCCTGAAAATCGCAAAATAAAGTATGAAACGACTGAAAATGAAAAGATTCATTGGTGGCATCTTATGCCTCTTGACTGGAGCCGCCTGCTCCGTGGTCCTCTCTTCCTGTTCAGAAAAGCAGATGGCAGTGCAGGATGTCATCACCACTCCCGGCAACCCGTTCCTACCCCTCTGGGAACACATCCCCGATGGGGAGCCCTACGTCTTTGAAGACCCCGACCAGCCTGGGAAATACCGCGTCTATGTGTATGGCTCCCACGACAATCTGGTGACCGCCTACTGTGGTCGTGACCAGGTGGTGTGGTCGGCACCCGTGGAAGACCTGACGCAGTGGCGTTATGACGGCATTATATTCAGTGTGAACAAGAATGCCACGGGCGAACTGCTGAGTCCCGACAGCCTGGCCGACGTCCTCTATGCTCCCGACGTCACGATGGTGACAGCAGAGGACGGCACCAAGACCTATTATCTCTATCCCAACAACCAGGCCGGCGGCCGCAACGGAATGGTGTGCAAGAGCAGCCGTCCGGATGGTCCCTTTGAAGTCTGCAACTGGAGTCAGGAGAACCCTTATGAGACGGACGGCATCCTGCGCTTTGACCCCGCAGTGTTCGTGGATGACGATGGTCGCATATATGGCTATTGGGGTTTCGAACGTTCGTACGCCGCCGAGCTGGATCCCGCCACGATGGCGACAGTGAAGCCCGGCACGGAAATGGTGGAAGACATGATTAGCGGACGCCATCAAGACGGCATTTTCAGCTTCTTCGAGGCATCCAGTATCCGCAAGATTCAGGACAAATACGTCTTCATCTACAGCCGCTTCACCAAGGACGGCGAGTACGGACTGCCCGTTTCCAACTACACCCTGGCCTACGCCTACAGTGATTACCCACTCGGCCCCTGGACCTATGGCGGCACCATCATCGACGCCCGTGCCCGCGACATCAACGAACAAGGTGACACCATCGCCACCGCCACCGTTGACGGCAACACCCACGGCAGTATTTGTGAGGTGAACGGCCAGTGGTACGTCTTCTACCACCGCCAGACCGGTACCGACGAGTACGCACGCCAGGCAATGGTGGCACCCATACAGGTCAGCGTGGAAGGCGGCAAGGGCGGCAAGGTCGTTATCAGTGAGGGCGAATACACCTCCGAAGGCTTCTCCCTGGACGGCCTGAACCCGCTGGAACGTCACCCCGCCGGCATTGCCTGCTGGTACACCGGTCCCAAGACCGCCATCCACGAGTGGCCCAACAACCGCTTCTTCGGCTCCTACGTGGCTGCCGCCTACGGCACCGCCGACAATCTGGAAGCGCCCTACGCCCTGCATAACAACATCAATCCTGTGGTGAACAACACCGCCGGTTCCATTGTGGGCTACAAGTACTTCAACTTCACCACCACCCACGGCCGTGAGGACGCTGCGCTGCTGCTGACCCTCATCCCCGCAGGCACCGCCGGAACCATTGAGATCTTCGCCGACCGTCCCTGGCCCTCACAGGGCGGAACCCTCCTGGGCACCATCCAACTGACCGAGGATATGCCACAGAACCCCACAGAAGTGAAGGTCCTCCTACCCGACCTGGGCCACCTCACCGGCAAACACGCCCTCTTCCTGAAGTTCAGTTCCACAGTCCCCGACAAATCCCTCTGCACTCTGGAATCCCTCCGATTCGAATAAGGATTTCCATAATCATAGGAGGTGAACACAAAAAGAGGCAAACAACTCTGATTAGTGTTCACCTCCTACTTTATTTATATTAATGTACGCGCGTGGACTTTTGAGCTTCCTTTTTTCGGGAAATGTCCTTTTTTTACACAAAAATGTATCATTTTTTATAATTTGGTTTAAAAAAATTAGGAGGGAAACGGGAATTTATACTATATTTGCAGAGAAAAAAGTGTGAAAATGGCACTTTTCCTCTAAAAAATGTCACTTTACTGAAGAAAATAATCACAATAATTATCCTTTTTTAAAACTTTTATCAATGAAGAAAAGAAGTAAAACCTATCTCTTGGGTCTGTGGGCCTTGCTGTGCCTACTGCCCTCTGTAGCGTTTTCCCAGACTCAGATGGTGGAAGGTACGGTCAACGATGAGACCGGCGAACCACTGTATGGCGCCGCCGTCAAGGTGGTGGGCAAGCAGTCTGGTACGGTCACGGACCTGGACGGAAACTTCCGTCTGTCGGATGTACCGCGTGGCGCTACGTTGGAATTCTCTTTCATGGGCTTCCTGACGCAGCGTCAGCGCGCAAAGGCGGGCCGCATGGTGATTACGCTTCAGCCCGACACGAAGGCGCTGGATGAAGTGGTGGTCATCGCCTATGGTCAGCAGAAGAAGGTCACCATCACGGGTGCCGTCTCTGCGGTGGGCGGTGCGGAACTGCTGAAGGCGCCGGTGGCCAACGTGAGCAACGCCCTGCAGGGTAAGCTGCCTGGCATCACCGTGGTGCAGCCGTCTGGTATGCCTGGTGCCGACGAGCCAGTTATCCGAGTGCGTGGTACGGGTTCTCTGAACAGTGCCGACCCGCTGGTGCTGGTGGATGGCGTGGAACGTCCGTTCAGCCAGTTGGACCCGAATGAAATTGAAGACATCTCCATCCTGAAGGATGCCTCTGCCACAGCCGTCTTCGGTGTGCGCGGTGCTAACGGTGTTATCCTGGTGACCACCAAGCGCGGTACCACGGGCAAGGCCTCTGTCAGTGTCACAGCCAGTGCGGCAGTGCAGCAGATTTCCAAGTTCGTAGATTTCGCAGATTCCTATACCTACGGAAAGATGTGGAACTACACGGCCATCACAGATGCTCTGCCCGTGAATCAGTGGCCCGGCTCTACTACCATCGCCAACTACACGCCCTACTCGCTCTCTCCTGAGGAAGGCGGCATTGCCAACTGCGGTATCCGCTTCTCTCAGGACGTGATGGAGCATTTCCGAACGGGCGACATGCCTGTCACCTTCCCCAACACAGACTGGATCAATTATATGATGAAAGATGCCGCCTGGCAGGAGCAAGTGAACGTGAATGTGAAGGGCGGTACAGACCGCGTGAAATACTTCGTTTCTGCCGGTTTCCTGAACCAGAACTCCCTCTTCAAGACGTTCTCCGCCAACGACGACGAGACATTCAAGTATAACCGTTTCAACTATCGTGCCAACCTCGATATCGATATTTCCCGTTACAGCCAGCTCTCCATGACACTGGGCGGACGTGTCCAGAACCGCACCACGATGGGTGGCGGTGAAGGCTTCCTCTTCCGTTACCTGCAGGGTGCCACGCCCTACGCTGGTATCGGAGTGGATGACGAGGGCCGTCACATCATTGCAGACAAGAACCTGGTGGGTCCCTACGACCGTGACGCGCTGTCCAACTACTATGAGTTGGGTTACCTGAACGAGAGCGTGAACGTCCTGAACTTGGACTTGCAGTACAAATTGGATATGAGTTTCCTTACCCCGGGTCTGGACTTCAAGGTGAAGGGTTCCTACAATACCGACTACACCGCCCAGAAGAACCGCCAGAGGGGCTTCGGCACTGGTGTCACCTACGTGGCCACACTCGACGGCAACAAGGAAGTGCTGCGCAAGGAAAACATCACCTGGCCCATCCCTTACGGCGAGAGCAAGTGGGGCAACCGTAACTGGTATGCAGAAGCCAGCTTCAACTACGCCCGCAAGTTCGGCAAGCACAACGTGGGCGCCCTGGCTCTGTACAACCAGAGCAAGACCTATTACCCCTGGGATTCCGACAACAGCCTCTATCGCTCCATTCCGAAAGGTTATGTAGGTCTGGTGGGGCGCGTCACCTACGACTATGACACCCGCTACCTCCTGGATTTGAATATCGGTTACAATGGTTCCGAGAACTTCGCCGAGGGCAAGCGCTACGGTGTATTCCCCTCTTTCTCTGCAGGTTGGATTCCTTCCAATGAAAAGTTCTGGAAGCCCATTGAGAAATACGTAGGCTATCTGAAGCTGCGCGGTTCGTGGGGTAAGGTCGGTAATGACAACACCAACGGCGCCCGCTTCCTCTACCTGCCCGGTCAATGGCAGTTCTACCAGGGATCAATGACGGGTAACCCACAGAACCGCGGTGCCAACTTCGGTACCAGCGGCAACTGGCTCCAAGCCGTGAAGGAGCTGACAGCCGGTAACCCGAATGTGACCTGGGAAACGGCCACGAAGATCAACCTGGGTCTGGACGCCGCCTTCCTGAAAGACCGTCTGACGGTGAATGTAGATTTCTTCTGGGAGGACCGCAAGGACATCCTTGTTTCCAACGCTTCTCTGCTGCCGGCTGTCACCAGCCTGCCCGGAAGCCGCGTCAACGAGGGCCGCGTGAAGAACCACGGTTATGAGCTGACCGTGAAGTGGGCAGACCGCATCGGGTCCTGCCACTATTACATCAGCCCAAGTATTGCCTTTGCCCGCAACAAAATTATTGAGATGTTGGAAGTGCCGCCCTTGTATGACTACCTGAGTCAGACGGGTCTCCCCGTGGGACAGCGCTTCGGCTATGACCTCTTTGAGCTCTATCAGCCTGGCACAGAGGAACGTTACAAGGCAGCCTACGATGCAGATATGCCCGAACAGCTGGTGGATCTGAAGTATGGTGATGCTGTCTATGTGGACCTGAATGGTGACGGCAAAATCGACACCAACGACCGCAAGCCCCTGGGCTATCCCGAGAACCCCGAAATCACCTGGTCTGTCAACGCCGGCCTGAACTGGAAGGGCTTTGACTTCTCCATGCTTTGGGTGGGTGCAGCCAACACCAGCCGCCAGCTGAACGGTTACTTCCGTGACCAGTTCGGTTCCACCAACACCTCCGCCCTGACACAGTGGGTGGCCGACAACTCCTGGACAGAGGACAATCCCGGTGCCATCCTGCCGCGTATCTCCTTCGCCAGCCGTGGTAACAACAACCTTGATTCACGCGCTTGGATCATCGATTCCAAGTATGTGCGTCTGAAGAACGTGGAGTTGGGTTACACCATCAACAAGCCCCGCTGGATGCCATTGCTTAACTACATCCGTTTCTACGCTTCCGGACAGAACCTGTTGACCTTCGCCGACTTCAAGGGCAACGACCCCGAAGCCCCCGGCTCCGGTCTGGACTACGGACTGCGCTATCCGATGACTCGCGTGTTTAACTTTGGTGTGCAAGTGAATTTCTAATTCACAATTCTCAATTCACAATTCAGAATTATTAGAAATTGAAGATTATGAAAAAGTTCTTTAAATATATTTTGGCTTTGGCAGTGACCACCAGCTTGTTCACCGCGTGTGTGGATGATATCAATGTGGGTAATGCCTTCCTGGAGAAAGCGCCTGGCGTGGACGTGAACATTGATACAGTGTTCTCCAAAGCCGAATACACCCGCAATTTCCTCTGGAGTGCCTATGGGCAGATCTACTGCACCTACACCTCCGGAAATATGATGAACGGTGCCCCCATCGATGTGCTCTCAGACTCCTATCACTGCTACGTCAGCTGGGGCGGCCCCAAGCAGAGCTACTATCCCGGTTTGCTGACAGAGGACGCTCAGGACACTGACGACGGTAATCTCCAGGGCAAATTCTCCTATTCCACCAAGGGCAGTCCCAGTGACCCCGATGGTCAGGGCCTGAACAGTGACGCCGGCGGACGCGTGTCCATCTATGAGACCGTGCGCAAGTGCTGGCAACTGATAGAGAATATTGACCGTGTGCCCGATATGTCGGATGCCGAGAAGAGCCGCCTGCGCGGCGAGGCCTACACCATTATGGCCAGCCGTTATTTTGATGCCTTCCGCAATTTCGGTGGTCTGTGTCTGGTCAAGAAGGCCTACGAGGTGGGCGAAGGCTTCACCGGTGGACGTTCCACAGCCATGCAGACGGTGGAATTCATTGACTCCCTGATTCAGTGTGCCATCAACGAACCCGGCTACATCTGGAACGTTCCCGATGCCGACGTGGGTCAGTGGTCTGGCCGCCTGACAAAAGCTTCTGCCCGCGCACTGCGTGCCAAAGTGTGGATGTTTGCTGCATCTCCGCTGTTCAACAATGAGCAACCTTATCTCACCTACACCAAAAAGCCGACAGGCTTCGAGAATGACCTGCACGTCTGGTTCGGAAAGGCCGATCCCACACTGTGGAACCGCTGTCTGCAGTACTGCAATGACTTCTTCGCCGACAACGAGGCTCATGGCAATTATTACCAGCTGATCCAGCCTGCCACACAGGACGAGGGTGGCTACCGCATGGCCTACCGCCGCGCCTACCGCTACCGCAACAACGAGACGCGTCACGAGAAGATCTTCGATGCTCACCCTACACAATACTTCAGCGACGAAGTGGTGAACGGCGAGCGCCAGAACTCATGGGGTTGGGGCTGGAAAGGATTCGCCATCGACTGTTACCGTCAGGGCGGCGCCGTCCCCACCAACGAGCTGATGGAGTGCTTCGGTATGGCAGACGGCCGCAACTTCCCATACGCCGACATCTATGGACCGGGCAAGAACCCCAATGGAATTGATATGTTTGCAGACCGTGACCCGCGCCTGTACGAGACCATGGTGGTGCCCCGTCAGTCGTTCCCCTCTGCTGTGGTGGGTGACTATAACGGCTTCACCTATATAGATACTTGGTATCACGGAGCTATGCGCACTGCTCCCGAACAGTTCGGTGCCGAGGGCAATGACGATGTGGCTTCCGGTTACAGGAAGTTCAAGTGGATGCTGGACTACTCCAACGACAAGCTGAACGACGAATATATTGGCATCTCCTACATCCGTCTGGCCGAGATGTACCTTATCCGTGCTGAGGCCAAAGCCGAGACTGGTGACCTTGCAGGTGCACTGGATGACCTGCATGTGGTGCGCAGCCGCGTGGGTCTGGGTCGCATAGAAACCATGAACCCTGGTCTGAACCTGACCACCAACAAGGAGAACCTCATCGACGAAATCTTGCGCGAGCGCAACTGTGAAATCGGTGCCGAGTGCGGTGACCGTCTGTACGATATGGTTCGTCGCAAGCGTCAGGATCTCTTCACCAAGCCGCTGCACGAGATTGTGATCTACCGCTTGGACGCCAACGGCAACCGTATGGGTAAAGATGCCGACGGCAACGACGTTGACACCAACTGGGATCCCAGCACGCCGTGGCCGAAGTTTGAGTATGAGAAGCCGCAGATTGTCAACGGAGCCCGCATCTGGTGGACCAAGTGGGACAACAAGTGGTATCTGGATCCCGTCTCCCGTGATGAAATTCAGAAGGGATACGGACTCACACAGAACCCTGGCTGGTAATATGTTAATTGACAATGGAAAATTGACAATGGATAATTGACAATTCAAAGTTCAAAGATATGAAAATAAAGAATATATTTCTATATACCTTGGCGGGACTTTTCGGCGCCCCTGTAATGGTTGGCGCCCAGGTGACGCTGAGCGACAAGGAGTCGCAGAAGGTAGATTTAGGCTATGGATTTGAGCAGTCGGAATTCATCACCACTGCCGCTGCCACCACCATCACTGCAGAAGAACTCCGCCGCACCTCCGCCATCAGCCTGGCAGACGCCTTGTATGGCAAGCTCCTGGGCCTGAATGCCTATCAGAACACGGGCTTCAAGGGCGAGGAAGGACGCGGTGCCACCTTCAACATCCGTGGAATACAATCCACGTCCAAGAACAACACCCAGATTTACAACAACGGCCAGTGGGAGGACATCCCTGGTGAAGCTGGAATTCTCATCCTCGTCGATGGCGTGGAACGCCCCATTGACCGCCTGACGGTGGAGGAAGTGGAAAGCGTCACCGTCCTGAAAGACGCTGCAGCTGTGGCCCTCTACGGTCACGAGGCTGTCAACGGCGTGCTGCTGGTGAAGACCAAACACGGTACCAAGGACGGCAAGTACCATTTCAAGGTGGGACTCTCACACAAGTTCCAGTTTGACCCCAAGACCGCTGATATGGTCAGCGCCTACGATTATGCCAACGCACTCAACCGTGCACGTGCCAACGACGGTTTCTCTCCCGCCTACACCGACGCCGAACTCCAGAAGTTCGTGGATGGCTCAGACCCGCTGGTTTATCCCAACGTGGATTGGAAGAAGGAAGCCTTCAAGAACACCGCCCACGAGTCCAATGCCTACCTCTCCTTCTATGGCGGCACAGACAAGGTGCAGTACTACACCCAGTTGGATTACACCGATGCACGAGGACTCTACAAGAATCCCGATCAGGGCGACTGGAACTCACAGCTGAAGTACTCCAAGGCTAATATCCGCGCCAATGTAGATTTCGAGGTGAGCCCGACAACCCGCGTGAAAACCAACATCTTAGGAATCCTGATGGAGACCAACGGCGTCCCCAATATGAGTTCCAATGATGCCTGGTGGCACCTGTACAAGGTTCCCGCACTGGCGTTCCCCATCCAGACCGCAGGAGGCGTGTGGGGCGGCAGTCAGACCTACGGCAACTTCAACCTCCTGGCTAAGTCAGAGGGCACCGGATTCATGAAGACCCACCAGCGCCAGATCTGGGCCAACGCCACGTTGGAACAGGACTTGGACATCATCACCAAGGGCCTGAAATTCTATGTGGGTGCTTCCTATGACAACTCCTCCAACACCATCGAGACCCGCTCCAAGGGCTACCAGTACGGATGGAACTGGTATGATGCAGCTGGCACCATGCAGGAAACTGTGATGGGAACCGTGGAAGACAAACTTGTCTTCCGCGACTGGGTGGATTCACAGTGGCGCATTGCCACCTTCAATGCCGGCCTGAAATACGCCTGGCAGTTCCAGAACGGTGACAACTTCGCAGCCAATGCCAACTACAACATGAAGAGCGAGATCCGCGACAACCGCAGCAACACATGGTACCGCACCAACTGGCAGCTGGCCCTGCACTATGACCACGCCAACCGCTTTGCTACAGACCTCGTGCTGGCTGCCAACGGCTCCAACCGCAGCTATCCCGCCAAGTGGGCCTTCTCACCGACTTTAGGCTTGGGTTACGTCTTCATCAACAACCCCGAGAGCAGCTTCTTGAATTATGGTAAGGTGCGCCTCTCCGGCGGTATGCAGCACAGCGACTACGTACCGCAGGCAGGCCTCTGGCTGGCCGCATGGAACAACTCCCACGGTGAATTCTGGTATGGTAATAACTTCCAGAGCTCATGGGGTGCTTTCCTGACGCAGTTCCCCACCGACGACTTCATGCAGGAAGTGGCCTACAAGGCCAACTTCGGTACAGACCTGCGCATCGCCAACTCACTGGATCTCACCTTTGACCTGTTCTATCAGCAGCGATGCAACATTCTGGTCAGCGCCAACAGCCTCAATTCCGCTGTCGTCGGCATCCAGTCATCCTACGGTGACCAGGGACGTGTGGCCAGCTACGGACTGGAACTGGGTCTGCGTTATGCCAAGACCTTCCAGAACGGACTTAACTTGAACGCCGGAGCCTCCTTCTCCACAGTGAAGAGCAAGATTCTGGAATGGATCGAGACTCCCGCCTACCCCAACCTCTCCGTGATTGACGGTCCTGCCGACGCTGAGCGCGGACTCATCGCCGAAGGCTTCTTCCAGAGTCAGGAAGAAATCGACAACAGCCCCCAGCAGCAGTTCGGCCAGGTGAAAGTGGGTGACATCAAGTATAAGGATGTCAATGGTGACGGCGTGATCAATGAGAATGACTACGTAACGCAGGACTACGGCAACGCCTTCCCCGCTCTGAACTATGCTTTCACCCTCGGTGCAGAATACAAGGGCTTCGGTATCAATGCCACCCTTCAGGGTGCTGCCCACCAGGTGAAGAATCTCCGTTACGTGGACGGCGTCTGGGGAGCTCTCTCCGACAACCGCAACCTCTCACAGGAATACTACGACCACTGCTACGATGTCGCTGGAGCCAATGCACTCTATCCCCGTCTCTCCACCGAGAACGTGGCCAACAACGCACAGAACTCCACCATCTGGTACCGCAACGTCAGCTGGCTCAAACTGCGTGACTGCGAGGTCTATTACAAGCTGCCCGCAAAATGGCTGGAGCCTTTGAAGATTTCGGGCGCACGCCTCTTCGTACAGGGACAGAACCTCCTGTCATTCGACAATATCGACGCCATGGATGCAGAGAATCTCAACACGGGATATCCCGTGATGAAGAGTGTCAACGTGGGACTCTCTGTTCAGTTCTGATTGTAATTCCCAAAATTGTCAAATTGTAAATTGAACATTATGAAGACAATGAATATAAATAAGATTAGCAGCAGGCTCTCTAACCTCTGTCTTCTCGCTGTCCTCTGTGCGTTCACTGTCGCTTGTGCAGACCTGGAATACACCGAGGAGACGACTCGTGACGAGGAATGGACCTACAACTATTTCACGAATGGCATTAAGAACTTGGTGTTTGATGTCTATGCACAACTATATAACAATGAGTTCGCAGACAACAGTGCCTATTTCCTGGCAGGCGCCACCGATGAAGCACAGTATGCGCTCGCCACTGGCGCTGTCAACAACTATGTGAATGGCGGATGGAGCCCGGCCAATCCCTACGACCGCACCTGGACCAAGGCCTATACAGCAATCGCTGACGTGAATATGTATCTGGAGAAAATTGACCAGACAGATATCTCCGACTGGCAGTATAACAGTGACTACAAAAACTGGATGGCACAGATGGAGCTCTTCCCCTACGAGTTGCGTTTCCTCCGCGCCTACTTCTATTTCGAACTGCTCCGCGCCTACGGTGACGTGCCTCTGGTAACCACCACCCTCACCAACGACCAGGCCAACAGCATTCACCGCACCAAGGCAGACACCATCGTGAAGTTCATCATCGAAGAGTGTGATGCCGTAGCACCCTATCTCCCTGTTTCCTACGGTTCAGAAGTCGGTGCAGAAGTGGGACGCGCCACTCGTGTGGCTGTCTTCGCCCTCAAGGCACGCACCCTGCTCTATGCCGCTTCACCGCTTCTCAACCCGACAGGTGACCAGCAGAAGTGGGAAAAGGCAGCAGAGGCTTGCAAGTACATCCTCGACAACGCTTCCACATGGGGTCTGAAACTCAGCACCTACGCCTCCCTGTGGGGACACGATGCTTTCTTCAATCCTGAACTGATCTTCGGTCTCGGACGTGGCGAGAGCAACGATTTCGAGAAGTCCAACTACCCCATCGGTGTGGAAAATGCCTCTTCCGGCAACTGCCCCACACAGAGCCTCGTAGACCAATATGAATACCAGGACAACGGAGAGACCTTCCTCCAGCGCAACCCTGGAGAGATTGACCTCCTGACAGAAGACCCCTACGAGGGACTCGACCCGCGCTTCGCCCTCACTGTGGTGAAGAATGGCGACGAGTGGCCCAGCAACGGTGCCCAGAAGAAGGTGATTGAGACCTTCACCGGTGGTTTCAATGCTGCTCCCAAGTATGGTGCCACACCCACGGGCTACTACCTCCGCAAGTTCGTGGATGGCTCCTGCGTCACCACTGCCGACAACCAGACCACACGTCGTCACACATGGATCCTGTTCCGCCTGGGTGAGTTCTATCTGAACTATGCAGAGGCCGTCTTCCACGCCACCGGCAGTGCCAACGATGCCACCTACGGCTTGACAGCCAACGAGGCCATCAACAAGCTGCGCACACGTGAAGATATCCAGATGCCCAAATTCACCGAGGACGGTGACGCCTGGGTGGCACGCTATGAGCGCGAGCGCCTCGTGGAACTGGCCTTTGAGAACCACCGCTTCTGGGACGTCCGTCGCTGGAAGAAAGGTGCCCAGTACTTCAAGACCATTCAGGTGGCCACCATCAGCAGCGACCTGATGATGACTCGCTCCACCGTCACCCGCCAGTGGGATGAGAAGTTCAATTTCTATCCCATTCCACAGTCCGAACGCATCAAGAATCCCAACCTCACTCAGAATCCGGGATGGTAATAAATAGTTCAATGTTCAATGTTCAAAGTTCAAAGAATATGAAGAATATAATCCATAATTTAGGCGCGCTGCTGGCTGTGGCTCTCGTCGGACTGTCCTTCACGTCCTGCTTGGACGATGATGGTCTGGGTATGGCCGCCGGCAGTCTGGGTATCAAGACGTTCTTCCCAACCAAGGTGGTCACCAACCAGCCAATGACCATCAATGGCTCAGGTTTCAGCGCCGCCTCGGAAATCGAATTCCCCGGAGGCGTGAAAGTGACCAATTTTGAAATCGTCAGTGATGATATGATTCGTGTCAACGCACCTGCCGGAATCTCTGCCGAAGGCGGGCCGCTCGTCGTGCGCACGGCCAGCGATGCTGCCGAGTCACGCCTGCCGATGGCCCTCGGCCATCCACAGGTGACAGGCTTCGACAAGCAACCCGAAGAGAGCGTCACAGGCGGTGATCTCATCACGGTATTCGGCACAGACCTGGAGTTTGTCAACGCCGTTGAGCTCCTGGACCCCGACTCTGTGTTTCAGCTGATAGACCAGAAGGACTTCTACCGCAAGGGTACCGACAAAGTGATCTTCCGTGTGCCCGCAAAGAATATCTACAAAGGCTCCTTCGTGGGCTATGTCCACACCTACGACGGACAGAAGTTCGCTATGCCGGAACTGGCCTACGAGCCCGCTGCCGACGGTGGTCACTGGGAGACCGTGAAGACCACCATCTGGAAGAACGACGGTTCACTGGGAGCCATCAGCTGGAGCAATGACTACCGCTTCGCTCCCGATTTCAACTCCACAGGCGAGGAGTGCTACACCGTTCCTCAGGACATCTGGCAGAAGATGAAGGAAGAGACATTCTATGTCACCCTCAAGAGCGAGAACCCGCAGATCCGCGTCACCTCCGGATGGTGGAGCACCACATGGACCGGCGAGGATATCATGCCAGGCAACGAGCGTTTGGAAGACCTCGGTGACGGCACCTATAAGCTCGCTGTGACGCTGGCCGGCGACCCGCTGCTGGATGTCATGGATGCTCAGCACCTGCTCTTCACCGGTGACCGTTACATCATCGATGAAATCTTCTTCGAGACCGAAGAGTGGGTTGACGGCCCCGGCGACGTGGAAGTGGTAGTTCCCGTCTGGACCAACGACGGTTCCATCGGTGACGTCAACTGGAATGGCATCTATCGCTTCGGTCTGGATGGCACTGACAGCAACAACGAGTGCGCAGCCACCTTCGCGCAGGACATCTGGGACAAGATCAGGACAGAGCCTTTCTATGTCATCGTCAAGGGTGAGAGCCCGCAGATCCGCGTCACCTCCGGATGGTGGAGCACCACCTGGACCGGCGAAGATATCATGCCGGGCAGCGAACATCTGGAAGACCTCGGCGACGGCACCTACAAGCTCACCGTCAACCTCGCTGGAGACCCGCTGCTGGACTATATAGATGTACAGCACCTGCTCTTCACCGGTTCAGGATTTTCCGTTCAGAAGATCTACTTCATCGACATCATCCACGGAGGTGGCGGCGGAGACCCCAAGGAAGTAGCCTTCTGGACAGGCGACGACTCCTACCACGCCAACTGGGACGGCGTCTATCGCTTCGGTCTGGATGGCACTGACAGCAACAACGAGTGCAGGGCCACCTTCCCCGAGGACGTCTGGAACAAGATCAAGACAGGAACATTCTATATGTTGTTCAAGCCCATAGCAGACTGGTATCAGATACGCATCACCAACGGCTGGTGGGATTGCCAGTGGCAGGGATCGGATAATGATTTCTCGCCCAACAACATGTCCGACCGTATTATTGACAATGGTGACGGGACGTTCTACATTGAGATCAACTTCGGTGACGATCCCATTGTCGGAACACTTGACCAGAAGCATCTGCTCTTAACTGGTTCCGGATACACGTTACTGAAACTCTATTTCCTGGAGTAAAATCATCGAATAATAAGGACCCGGCTGCGTGTCGGGTCCTTATTTATCATTCCAAGCCAACAAGAAACTAAAATCCTATGAGACCATTCTCCCTGTTATCTGTTCTGTTCCTTTCGGTGACAATATATGCCACCGCCGCCGATTTCGAAACCGCCACCACCGCTGTGAAACACATGGGACTGGGCTGGAACCTGGGCAACACCCTGGAGGCCAGCGGTCATGTGGCCACAACCCCCTCAGACCCAGCCTACTGGGGACAACAAGACCTCTCCTCGGAGACCTATTGGGGACAGTTCTTCACCAAGCCCGAACTGATGAAGATGATGAAGCGGGCCGGATTCGGAGCCATCAGAGTCCCCGTCACATGGTATAACCACATGGATGCCGACGCCAACGTCAACCCGGCCTGGATGGCACGCGTTCATGAAGTGGTGGACTATGTCGTCAACCAGGGGATGTACTGCATCATCAATGTGCATCACGACACCGGAGCAGACGGTGACACCTTCCAGTCCTGGCTCAAAGCCGATGAGGCCAACTACCAGCAGAACCGTGCACGCTATGAGAAACTCTGGCAGCAGATCGCTATGGAGTTCCGCGACTACGAACAACTGCTCCTCTTCGAGAGTTATAATGAGATGCTTGACAAATACAGCTCCTGGTGTTACGCCTCCTTCGCTTCGCCCAACCGATACGATGCCGCTGACGCCACCTCTGCCTACAACGCCATCAACAGCTATGCACAGAGCTTCGTCAACACCGTCCGCGCAACCGGCGGTAACAACGCCCAGCGCAACCTCATCGTCAACACCTATGCTGCCGCCAACGGTTACGGAGATTGGAGCAGCCACCTCGTGGAACCGCTGACGAAGCTCCAGAAGCCCGAGGGAGAGACAGACCACCTCGCTTTTGAGGTACACGCCTACCCCACTATCGCCGACCGCGCCGTCACAGACATCAAGAAAGAAGTGGACGGCATGATTAACCTTCTGAAATCCAGGCTCGTGTCCAAGGGAGCCCCCGTGATCTTCGGCGAATGGGGCACCTCTAATGTAGATGCCGAAGAGACCGACTACATGAAACGCCCGGAGCTGATGAAGCAGTTCTGCCAGTACTTCGTCCAGCAGTGCAAGGCCAGCAACATCGCCACCTTCTACTGGATGGGCATCTCCGACGGCGCCGCACGCCTCTTCCCCGCTTTCAGTCAGGCCGACCTCGCACGCTGGATCCTGCAGGCCTATCACGGCAGCAGTTTCGACCCCGTGTTGCCCGAGCGCAGTGACTACGGCACCAGCTGCATCGCCTGCACTGTGGATTTCCAGCAGCAGTGGTCAGAGTTCAATCTGGCACAGGGCAGCTTCACCGTCAGGGACTACGCCCAGCTGATCCTGGAGTTGGAAGAAGCACCCGCCGCAGGACTGCTGGAAGTCAAAATCTATGGGAAAAACACCACCAGTGTCAAGGTCACTGCCACCTCTTCCACCATCGCCTTCAATGCACAGATGGGAACCATCACCCGCGTCACCCTCCAATGCATGCAGCCCACCGGCACCACCCGCGTGAAGAATATATGGCTCGTGACACGCAACGGGGAGAAAGTGCCCAGCGACCCCAGCAACTATTGGGGATGCACCATGAGAGACATCGATGTCAGCTATCCCGCTTCCATCGCCGACAACACGCTCAACACTGAACGCTCAACCCTCCGCTGCTTCGACCTCTCTGGCCGCCCGCTCCAAGCCCCCCACAGAAAAGGTCTTTTCATCATCAACGGAAAGAAACTCTTCGTGAAATAAGGCCCCTCCATCGTGAAATAGCCCCCCTCTATAACACAGCTTGCCCGCGTCCTCTTTCGTGAGCCTAAGCCGCCCTGTTTTCTGTTTTGTTCATCAAGTCAAAGAACGATTGTGAATTGGTTTGTGTTGTTGGTTTGGTTTGATTTGAAATGTTCTTCAGGCGAATTCGCGACTTCGCCCTTGCGAAACCCGGGGTGCGCATAAGGGTATTGTCTCTGTCGCTTAGGTGCATTGGCCACTGCGCTTGGGCGAGGTAGATTCATCCCTCATTCGCGATGCAAATGAGGTGAAAGCCGAATGCACAAGCTTGCTTGATGCTGAGGCGCATCCCTCATTCGCGGTGCAAAGGTACTGCTTTTTTCTGACTCCACCAAATTATTTTGGAAAAAAAGCACGCAAAAAAGCACGCGGCAGAACTGGGGCGCAAACACGTCCTGACACCTGACACCTGACATCTGACATTGCGGAAAATCGAAGTGAAAAAGAAAGTGTCATCTGACTTTTACCTTATATTATATAATAATATAATATTATTATATAATATAAGGTAAACATTATTGCCTATCTTTTCCACATAGAGCGTTTTCAATAATAGAAAACAGAAATGTCAGATGTCAGATGTCAGGTGTCAGGTGTCAGATGTCAGACAATGCAGTAATGTTGAACCCACGCGCGTACATTATTATTATAGTTTGAGCGCAGCGGTCCTTCACGGATGGCTGAGCTCGTTTTACTCAATTTTAATTAATTGTATTTTTTAAATTCTAACAAATGGCCTTTTCTCCTCAGTCTCGGGGATGCGAAACTGCTCCAGCAGTGACACATCCATAGAAGGAGGCAGGAAGAGCGAGGGGCGGGGACTCACGTCTGTGCCCTCTGCGGACCAAGCAACTTTTATCTATCACTTTATTTCCTATTCTGACTTCTAAAGGGTTCCATAAGTTATGATTATAAGAGCAGAAATAGGGAATCTTTGCTGATTATATACTTTTTAACTTTCTTTAAGGGGTTGAAGGTGATTTGTAGAGGCTTTTTCTGTATCTTTGCAGCGGCAAATGCCTGGAAACTGGTGCTTCCCTTATTTTTGAGACTCGATTTAATAATGTACATCTTTTAAAATATACTTCCAATGAGCACAGAATCAATGATAAAGAAGATTGCAGAATACTTCAAGACGCAACCAGTCCTGAAGGCTTGGCTCTTCGGTTCCTATTCTCGTGGTGAAGAGCGGCCGGACAGTGATGTGGACATCATGGTGTCGCTGGATCAGAGTGCTCATGTGGGTCTTTTCAAGTTGAGTGGCATGCATTTGGACCTGCAAGACCTCTTGGATATGCAGGTTGACTTGGTGACAGACAAGGGGCTTATGCCCTTCGCCCGCGAAAGTACCGAACATGATAAAAAGTTGATCTATGAGAGAACCGCTTAGGGACAAGAGCCGTCTGGAGCATATCCTGGAAGCCATCGACCGTTTGCAGACTCATGCAGGCAGTCTGACCAAGGCGGAGTTGGAACAGGATGTGTTGCGCTATTATGGCATTGTGAAGAACATCGAGATTATTGGTGAGGCTGCACGAATGCTCACAGAGGCTTTTCGTCAGTCGCATCCAGAAGTGAATTGGCGCAGCATTGCAAACATGCGCAACTTCCTGGTTCATGAATACTTTCAGGTTGACAGTGATGTGGTCTGGAGTGTGATTCACGAGGAAATCGTGGAACTGAAAGAACAAGTAATCCGCTATCTTGGTGAAACAGACTGGGACGAGTGGGGAAAAGGGGGTCACCTGCATAACCACGTGGATTAGCCAAAGATTTTGACCAGTCTGAAGATAAAGAATTTCTTGTCAATGACACCTCTTAGCTGAGCCCTGAAGTCTTTGATTTTGGCATTGAGTGATTCCGCTGAAGCATTGGTGAATCGATTCACATATTAATTGAGGATTTCATCTTCTCTGTCGTACATGGCAGCAGCGATGTCATTGAATGCCTTATTGTCAAATTCCCCCACTTTGAGGTACCATTTCTTGATGCTCTCACGTCCAGCTTCCCTGTCGCACCTTTGGGCAAAAATCATTCTTAGGGAGTGTGTCAGGCTATATGCCGTCTTTATGTCAGGATACAGTTCGAAGAGGATTTCTGCACGTTCCCTCTGGCTTGGAGTCCATTTCTCCGGTGAAACCATCAGCAGGTACTTGCTGCGCATGAGCAGTTCGGCTTTTGTCTCACCATTCTTCAGCCTCTCAGGATGGTATGCGGCATTGCTGCGGATGGGATTGCCTTCTGCATCCACCAGGGGTTTTCCGCTCTTGATGAGGTCCCATATTCCTCGAGATTATCACCCAGTCCTCTGCGTGACCTGCGTCCTCCCAGGTCTTGAAATCGCTAATTGTTTCCTCGTATGAGCGTTCAAAATTGTCACCATTGATGTGGTAATCCTTCTCAAACGAACGGGCCGTTATAGGGAGCGTCTCCAAACGCTTCTTTTAAAAATTCCGCCAGTTCCTTAGAACAGCGGGTAGACTCCTGGATGAAGTCAAACTCGGACATGACATTGTGGCTATCCGCGTCAAGCCAGCGGCGACGCCTCACATGCAGCAGCACCTCCTGGCCACGAATGGGGAAGTCGTGAAAGGTCTTGGCTGGAGTAAAGCCATTGGGACGAAGGTCTTCACGATTGTCTGGTGCCAAGTCATTCTCGTCAAGATACAGATGGATAACATTGGGACTGTATTCTTCTGACTGCTGATCCTGAGCAGACTTCTTCTCCTTGGGCTTCACCTCGACATTCGTCAAATCAAACCATTCAAGCATGTGCGATGGTAACAGACACTTCGCAAGTATTTCGTATTGTGGGTTCATTGTGATATCTCGTTTCTTATTAAAAAGAAATATTCACGATTTTAGTGTGGCAGATTACACGCGGTTATGCAGGTGACCCGAGAAAGGTCGGTCTGCGCGAAAACGTCTTATCCGAACTTGGGACCCAATACCGCTTCCATTTCTTGCCATTCTGCCTGCCTGTCTGGCATCACTAGAGAGAGGAACAGGATGGAATCCTTGAAATTGAGGTACCGCTGTATGTTCTGGAAGGGGTTCTGCCGGAAGGACAGAGAGGTTAAACTGTAGAGTTGATAGATGCGGGCGATGCAGGTGGCTGCTCCTAACAACTTCTCGCGGCCGAAAATGTCGAAGATGTCCTCAATCCACAGTTCTTTGCCCGTTCGCTTCTCTTCCCGCTTGATGGTATCCACCAGGGTTTCCAGCTCCCAACGCAGATGTGTACCTATCGTGGACCAGTTGTTGGGAGGCAGTCGCTTGGCGATCGTGGCATTGTCCTGATAGATGTCTTGGAATATGTCCAGCCAGCGTGTGAAATACTTCCTGCAGACGTTGATGTCATAGATGGCGATGATGCGTTCCATCCCTAACTGCCCCAGTGAGATGCAACTGAAATCATCTGTCTGCTCCAAACGATGTAGCCACTCCTTGCGGTCATCGATGGTTCTGCAAACCAGCGCCAGTTGGGTGTAGTTGCGGAACGTTAACTTGTCCTGCAAGTCTGCCTCTTCTATGAGATCCTTGATATGCTGATATTGGAATGCCTGTAACTCAGCGAGTTCCTGCATGGCTGTACGCTCGAAATGGAGATGACAGTCTGGCTGCGTGGCCAAGTATTTCAGGATTCTCAGCACCTCTTCCTCTCCGGATTCTCCTTGCTGGTTTTGCTGGCGGTAGGATGCTATTTGGGCATCATAGTCAAAAGAGCTGATGGCGGCACTGCTCAGCAGTTGTTTGTCCACAATAAAGTTCTTCAGAAACAGGCTGTGGAAGCGGTGAATATCACGGATATTTTCCAGTGCGCTGTTGATGAGGGTGGGATTGATGGTTCCCACTTGCTCCATTTCCTCATCCAATTGCTGCAGGATGAAGGCCACAGAGGTGGCACTCTGAATATCCATGTTTCGGTAGGCATGCAGGTTCTGGAACGGCTGCTCGATCTCCGTGTATTTGAACTTATAGATTATCCTGAGCTTGCGGATGTTTTTATTGAGCACCCGGTCCTGCAGAACCTGACGCTTTATCAGTTCCTGGTCAATGAAAGCAAAGTCCTGTGTGTCACCACTTTCATCATCTTTATACTTCCGCTCAGCAGCCATGATGAGCAATGACATCAATTCTGGCGAGGGGCGGAAGAGCCCATAGCGTTCCTCAATATGTTCTTGGAAAAAGAGGTAAAGGGTCTTGATGATGGTCCACACACGGAGGGATGGAAGGTCTCTGTTCAAGAAGTAATGAATCAGTTGTTGCAGGACTTGGTTCTGGAAGAAGTCAGCATTCCCCACCTCTCCCATGAACCATTGGCGGAAGAAAGGTGTCACCTCCGTCCCATCCTCGTTGACAATGGGTTGGCCCATCATCTTGAGGTGGTAATTCAGGAAGAAATGCTCGTCCAGGAAGATTTTCTTCTCCCGCAGAACGGCGTCTATATCCCTGAGCAACAACAGCTTGGTGCGTTCCGTCTTTTCCTTCTCTGCCTCCAGTTCTGAACGTTCCACAGAGGCTTGCTGCTCATCTTTCTCTGCCAGTTTCTGAATGTCCTTTTCTTTCTGCTTGTACACGCCTTGGGTGGAGCAGTAGAGGGAACACATGCAATTGAAGATATCTGGTTCCACTTTGCCAGAGAGATCCATGACGTAGCTGAAAGCTTGGGTGAAGATCTCATGGTAGGCTTGGGAAAACGTGCGATACTGCTTCAGAATCAGCGTGGTACTGAAAGCAGGGTTCATGAGCACACGTGTATTAGGGCTTTCTTCTTGCACCAGGCGGTTGATGTATGCCTCCTGCTCCCTGTTAGCGGCAAACTGGTAAAGGAACCTCAGGCAAGCGGGCTTGGTGCGGAAAGGTTTCAGTTTGGGATGGTTGACGAATTCGTAGGCATTGAAGAAAGCGTTGAGGGGCTGTTCCACATGTCTCTTTCGGGCACCGAGGCTGTTGGAGCGGTTATTGATGAGGTTCATGCAGTTACTCAGTGTATATTCATCACAATCCTCGGGCCTCATCATATTGATGATAAAGTAGGCGTTCTCGACCGTCGGTGACTTGGAAATCAGGATGTTGAGGCTGATGGGGTGCACACACCCCTGCGGCAGGGTCAGGATGTATTTCAGTGCATCTCCAAACTCGTACTGCTGGCAATTTTGCAGGCACAGGGAGAGCATCTTGTCATTATGCTTCGTCAGCCCGCACAGCTGATAAAAGCGCTGATAGAGCGCTATGGACGTGCCAAAATTGTCAAGCCCAACGAGCGTGTAGGCTGTCCAGTATTCATAGATGTTACTTTCTTGCTGCACAGATGCTTCTGTGGGGAAACGGAGATTGAAAAGAGAAAGAATGTTCTCACAGGTCCGCGCCACGCGCCCAAAGGCATAGAAAACAGGTATCGGCAGCTCCAGCCCTATTTCCGAACAGAAAACGATCAGCGCTGCTAACTGCGGCATCGTCTGACAGAACTGAGGAGAGGCCAGAAGAGTGATGAGCCGGATGATGTTCATCTTGGCCTTGCTGTCTGGGCGGCGGCACTCTTGACGGATAGCCTCCATCCCTTCCACAGGAAGACCCATCTCATCGGTCGCCTGAATCTGCCCGAACAGCTGTTTCACGCTCGCCAGCGCTTGGTCAAAGTCATCACAGAGCAAGCTGAGCTCGCGCGTGATCCTATATACTTCATCCAACGAGAAGGCATCCTTCTGTGGCTTCAGACTCTGCACCCGGCTGATGAATTGCTGAAACACGGGAGTCCCCTTGTCCAAGTGAACCTTGGCAAAAAGATACAACTCACCTATGCAGGCAGGAGTGAGAGGCGTACCTGTCCGCGGCAGGTCTGCCATCACTGCATTCACATCAGTAAGAGACGATGCACGACCTATCAGCATCTCATACGTCAGCAACAGCTCTTCTGGATCACACGCGGCTGGATCCAGTTCTTTCAGCTGCTCAAAGACGAAATCCCACGTCTCTGCCAAACGGCGCTCGAAGGCTTTACGCTCCTGCCATTTCTTGTTTCGGGGCAAGCGAGGCAGAATCCTGCGCAGGGAAGATGGAGTGGGAAAAGTCTCGTAGAAAGTGTAAATGGCCTGACGCAGACCCTCACTGTCATAGAGATTAAAGAACAGACTGGTCCAGGAGGGGTTGAGGTGCTTGTCCTCCTCCTCTTCCAACACTTCCCAGATGAGTTCGTTCACGGTGAACATATACCGTGTGGGGATGATGCTTTTGAAGCGTTCATTGTCATAGGTCTCACGACGCAGAAATTGGAAGTCCTTGGCTTCCAGCAATTCCACTTGGGAAAAGCCAGCGTCACGGGACTCATGCTCCTCCGTGTTGTTCACCCAGATGACATTGCGAGTGAGCAAGTAATTGATGCACGCTGCCGTCTGTTCCTTGAACGTGCCTTCATCGTCACCCTGACGCAGATGACGGAGTAACATCACAGCCAGAAAAAGTGGGCTGGTGCGCCTGAAAACCATCACCAGCTGAAGTGACTGAAGCAACCCTGCCATATAGATGTTCCCATCCTTCTGCACCTTGTCTATGATTTTCTGCGCCACGCTATTCTTGTAATCACGCAACTCGGTGATAAAATCACCTATCGTTTCACCTTCGCCACGAGGGTACTGAAGCCAGATTTGAGACATAATGTCCTTACTGTCTGCATCACGCGTCAGCAAAGGGATATCAATAACATAGGCATTTCCATTGCGAGTGTTGTCAATAGCGGGATTGTCGGCAATGAAACTCTGGAGGGCATTGGCGGTGCTGCTGCCGATGAGCCGACAATTAGGAACCTCCGTGATGGCTGTGAGGAAAGCCTTACACAGTGCATCTCCGGCACTCTGGAGAACATCTTTCACCTGGTCACAGAGGAAATAGTACTCACCGTCAAATCCTGCATTGAGCTCCAACTCGTGCAGGAAATTGCGACAAATCTCCTTGACGTTCTCTGTTCTCATCACAACGACTCGCTTCTCTCGGAGCTCTGTGTGAGCACATTCCAGTAGCGCACGTGATTTACCAGAGCTGGGCTTGCCTGTGACAAACAGAAACTTATAGCCCAAATCATAGAGCCGCTGGTGCAGGCGGCCATCAACTGATTGGCGATAGATATAAAAGGGCTTGAAACCATTTTCCGGTTTGGCGCGCTGGGTGTCAAAAAAGAATTCTGCTGCCAAAACCTCTGCACCGCTCTTCACAAAGTAATCCAGCCGTTGAGTGAAAAACAGCCGATCTTTGAAGAACAATTTCTTATACTCCTCCACCACTGCCGACAGAAGCGAAAGGCCCTGGGAATCATACTCGTAACCAACATAATATTGATCCTTTGGACGTTGCAGAATCTGCTCGCTGGCCTGGAACATCTCGTCAAACTTGACGTAATTGGGGAGCCCTTTGTTTTTGTCCTTTTCTGGGTTATTGAAAGAGTGAAAGACAGAGATGACGATGGGTCTGTGATTGTCCATAACTGCTTTGCACACAAGTTTCAGTTCCTCGGCTGTGGCTTCGCCGACGTAATCGTAGGGGGCCAAACAAATGAACCAGTTCGCCTCACAGATGAGCTTGTCTATTGTCTCCTGTTTGGCACCGCCCATCACACCACCACCCAGGATGGTGGCGTGCTCATTACAGTCATAGATACTCGAGATGTTTATGAGGTTCTGTTCCTCCATCTTCTTCAAATGTTCCTTCACAGAAGTTTTCTCCGGAAGCGCCACGGCACTGGAAATGATAATTTTAAGACCCATGAGAGATGCTCTATTGATGCTGATTCTTTACTTGATGGTGATCGTGCCTTGCAGGGGGAGATCGGCAGAGGAGGGACCCACGAGGACGGTGAAGTCACCAGGTTCTATGATGCGGCGCATTTGACGATCCACGATGGTGAAATCCTCGGGCGTGAGGGTGAGGGTGACAGTGCGTGTCTGGCCTCGGGGAATGGCGATGCGCTGGAAAGTCTTGAGCTGGAGGAGGGGCTGGACGGTGGACGCCAACTCATCGTGGAGGTAGAGCTGTGCCACTTCCTCGCCGTCACGATCACCCGTGTTGGTGATGTCAAAGCTGACAAGGTAGCGTCCATCAGTGCCTTCCTCTATGCGCAGGTTGCTGTACTTGAAGGTGGTGTAGCTGAGCCCATAGCCGAAGGGATAGAGGGGCGCTGCGGACATCTCAATATAGTCGTGGGGACGAGGGGCTTTCTTATTATAATAGACGGGCAGCTGTCCGATGTCGGCAGGGACGGAGAAGGGCAGTCGGCCGGCGGGATTGTAGTCACCGAAGAGGACATCAGCAATGGCGGTGCCACCTTCCTGACCCGGATAATAGGCCGTGAGGAGGGCATCGGCGTGTTCTGCCGCCCAACTCTTGTCCAAGGGACGGCCCTCAATGTAGATGACCACGAGGGGCTTACCTGTCTTTTTCAGGGTTTCCAGGAGCTGCTGCTGGTGGCCGAGGAGTCCGAGGGTGGCGCGGTCAAAGCCTTCACCACAATCCATATCACTCAGCGTCTTGCTGTCTGTGACGGCCGCACCTGTTTCCTTGTAACTGGTCTTGAAGTCGCGGGCACTGGAGCCTCCCACGCAGCAGACGATGACATCGGCATCCTCAGCCGCACGAACGGCAGCCGGAATGTCCGAAGCGGTGGTGTCACGCACGGCACAGCCCTTGACATACTGCACCTGAGCAGCGGGCAGTTTGGCGCGGATGCCGTCCAGGATGGTCTTCACATTGCTGTCCTCCTGCGGTGCAGTGTAATCGCCCAACTGGTTGTAGCGATTGTCGGCATTGGGGCCGCAGACGAGGACACGGGTGGATTTGGAGAAAGGGAGAGAACCCCCGTTTTTCAGAAGCGTTACGCTGGCCCTTGCGGCAGCCAGTGCGACTGCCTTGTGTTCTGCTGTGCGGACACCAGCGGCAGCGGTCTTTGGATCCACGTAGGGATTGTCAAAGAGGCCCATCTGGAATTTCAGACGCAGAACGCGGGCGACAGCGGTATCTAAAGCCGCTGACGGGGCTGTGAGCTTGGCATAGCAGCTGGCGCCAAGATCCACATCCACACCAGCTTGCAGGGCCATGAGGGCGGCCTGCTGACGGTTGGCGGCCACACGATGTGTGCCGGCGATACCGTCGATACTGAAGAGGTCACTGACCACGAAACCGCGGAAGTTCCACTGGCGGCGCAGGACGTCGGTGAGGAGGTAGTCGTTGGCGGTGCAGGGGATGCCGTCCATCGAGTTATAGGAGGTCATGACAGAGAGCGCGCCGGCATCAATCGCCCGTTTGAACGGCGGCAGGAAGTTCTCCCACAACTCCCTCTCTCCGAGGACGGTGGGGTTGCCGTTCTGCCCGCCCTCTGTGGTGCCGTAGGCAATGAAATGCTTCAGTGTGGCCACGGTGCTGAAAGGCTTCGAGAGGTCACCGCCTCCCAGCCCCTGCACCATCGCTGCGCCCAGGGTGGCCGTGAGGACGGGATCCTCGCCCATCGTCTCCTCCACTCGTGACCAACGGGGGTCACGGGCGATATCCAAAACGGGGCCGTAGCTGATGTGCCCGCCCTGCAAACGAATCTCTTTTCCGATGACTTCTCCTGCCTGCTGCATCAGTTCCGGCGACCACGTGGCAGCCATCCCGAGGCCTGTGGGAAAGACGGTGGCGCCGATGGCCATGTGGCCGTGGGGCGCTTCTTCGGCCAGGAAGAGAGGAATGCCCAAGCGGGTGTTCTCCAGCACATAACGCTGCAGCGCATTGCCGACCTTGGCTGCCAACTCAGGCGTCAAACCGTTCTCCAGGGACTTCTGTGTCCACGGGTCGGCACGGTAGGTGCCCCAGAGCATACCTATCTGTCCCTCGGCAATATCTTTCTTGAAGGACTCGGAAGGCAGCACGTCCTTGACGAGTTTTTTCTTCTCCTGTTTCTCGCTGATTTCGTAATAGTTCCACGCCATCGTGCAGCGCAGCTGACCCACTTTCTCCTCCAGCGTCATACGGCTGAGCAGGTCTGCCACACGTTCGTCAGTGGATAGAGCAGGGTTCTGATAGGGCAGCACCTCTTTACTTTTCGGCTTGCCCCATGCAGTGCCTGTCAAGAGGCACAGCAGGACAACGAATACTATTTCTCTTTTCATGATTCTCTCTAAACGCTAAACGCTAAACTCACCTCACTCCAATCTTCTGATACTCAACAGGCTCACCCTCGTTGACCATGCGTGTGGCGCGGAAACGAATGTACTGCGTGTTGACGGGAGTGAAATAGATGTCCTGCATGATGGGGTTGTTGCGGATATTGGAGAACTCGCCTGTGGCCACCACCTTCAACTCCTGCGGCGAACGGCCCACGGCGATTTCGTAGTTGGCAGCCTTGCCCGTCTTGGCGGGGAGGTAGTGGAAGCTGGAGACGACTTGCACGCGATCCAGTTTCAGCAGGACGGCTCCGTCGGCAGTCTTGGTGATGTCAGCGGTCTTGAAGGGCTGGGTGCTTTCTGTGTCGTCAGAGAAAATGGGCTCCTCGGCAGTTCCGGAGTAGAACACGCCTGCACCGTTGAGGCAGAGCGGCCCGCGGCTGTCCAGGATGCGGACGCGCAACTGCTTGGTTTTGACGGTCTGGAAGCGGACAATGCGCTTGTAACCGATGGTGGTATTCTCTTCCCGGACGCGGACGGGTAGCCACTGGTTCCCCGCGCGATATTCTATAAGGAACGCGCGCACGCGTTGTCCCAGCGGAATATATTCTTGCAGGAGCACGCGGTTGACATTCTGCGCCTTGGCCAGCGTGAAGGTCAGGTCGGCCGCTGTCACGCCGTCGGCTGTGGCCCAGTAGGTGTCATAGTTGCCATCGGTCAGGTTCCGGGCAGAGAACGACTTGCCGCGTTCGTTGCTGGCTTTGACGGAGCCGCGCAGCAGGAGGTTGTCCTTCAGCTCTTTCTGAATGCGCTGGTACAGCTGCACCGCATGGGCAGAGTCGGTGGGGTGGATGAGACCTTCCTTATCCACAGGGAAATTCAGCAGGAACGTGCCGTTGTGTCCCACGCTGCGGTAGTAGAGGTCTGTGAGATAATCTACGCTCTTCACCTTCTGGTCCTCACTCTCGTGGTAAAACCATCCTGGACGGATGCTGGTGTTACATTCCGAGGGCACCCAGGTGTCGCCGTCGGGGTGTCCGCTCTGCAGCTCGTCGCTGCGGTCGTAGCCGGGATAGACCTCCCGGATGCGGAGGAACGACCAGTTGGTGGCGTAGGCGTAGCCGCGTTCATTGCCCACCCAACGGCAACCGGGGCCGCCGTCGCTGAAGATAATGGCCTGCGGCTGCAGCTCAAAGACCAGACGGTGGGCTCGTGGGTAGTCATAATAGGTGCGGCGGTCGATGCGGCGCTCTTCCTTGGCTCCGCCATACCAGCCGTCGCCACCGTTGGCTCCGTCAAACCACACCTCGAAAATCTCGCCATACTGTGACAGCAACTCACGCAGCTGGGCGTGGAAATACTCCACATAGAGCGGTGTGCCGTAGAAAGCCTGATGACGGTCCCAGGGAGATAGATAGAGGCCGAGCTTCAAGCCGTACTTCTTGCAGGCAGCGGCCAGCTCGCCCACCACATCGCCCTTGCCGTCACGCCAAGGTGTGTTGCGCACGCTGTAATCTGTGTATTTCGTGGGCCACAGGCAGAAACCGTCGTGGTGCTTGGCCGTCAGGATGACGCCTTTCATGCCAGCCTCCTTGATGGTCTTGGCCCACTGTTCACAATCCAAGCGTGAGGGGTTGAAACAGGAGAGCGGCGCATCGCCATAGCCCCACTCGCGGTCCTGGAAAGTGTTGGGACCGAAGTGGATGAAGGCGTATGTTTCCAACTGTTGCCACGCCACCTGATGCGGGGTGGGCAATGGAGCAATGGGAGCCGGAGCCTCCTGGGCACAGATGCCGAGAGAGCTGAGAAGAAGCAGTGCGATGCCTGCAAAGTGTAGTCTGTTCATAAGGAATGAATGGTTGTTAATGATGAAATCGTGTGCAAATATACGATTTTCCGTTGAGACAGCCGCCAAGAAAGGCAAAAAAATGCCCCGCGGGAGAGCCGCGGGGCACATTTTATGGATTAATCGGATTAAAACAGGGTTTTAAACGGGATTAATAGAGAGCATAGTAATTCTCCTTGGCCCAGAAGAGCTTCGTGTAATAACCAGTGTTGTCATTACCATAGTTGATGGCTCTTGCTGCCTGGTAGTTAGCCTGGTTGAAGTTGATCTCGTCGCTGGGATAAGGCAGACGATGGGGAGGAGTGGGATACTGCTGGTTCTGGGTGTCACGAGCGAACTTCACGGTGGGGAAGCCCGTGCGGCGAGTGACGTTCCAAGCCTCCAGCTCGTTCATGTAGCCGAAGTTCAGCCACAGCTGTGTGCAAACGACTCTCTGAGAAGCATCCCAGATGTGGTTGGCGTAAGCCTCGAAATCAGCAGCGGTGGGAACAACGAGTTCACGGTAGCCCTTGTAGCTGTCGTTGCCAGCCTGATAGAGGGAAGAGGTGGTCTTGAAGTTCCAGTAGTACTCCTCGGAGAGCACCACGCCCTTGACGAAGTGTTCCTTGGCGGTGTTAGCATTGGCAGCCACACCATAGCCCATCAGATAAGCCTCGGCAATGCTCAGCTCAACTTCAGCTGCACCAATCCAGATGCCATTGAGGTTGGCGTTGCCCTGATAGGTGGCATAACCTGCGAAGGCGATGGAATCGATGTAGCAATAGTAGTTGGCAATGAGCTTGTTGCCGCTGCGGTCAAGATACTCCTTCGTCTTAGCGGAGCCGAGATCGCTGATCTGAGTTTCGGTCTTGGAGTTGTCGTAGGCGATGTATTCACCGTCGGGGTTGCAGTCATAGATGGCAGCCAGACGCGGGTCGGTGTTTTCATCGGGAATACCATTGGCGGGAACATTCATGGCATCCAGCATAGCCTGTGAGCCGGAACCCTCACCACGGCCAGCGAGTGCCTGAGCGATGCTCTTGCCGTAGTTGAAGTTATCGGTCTGGGTGTCGCCGTTGACGCCCTGGTTCTGAGCGTTGGTCTCAATGAGAGGATACTTGGCGGTATTCCCCAGAATCTCTCCGATGGCTGCCTTTGCCGTAGCGGCCAGGTCACCATTGGTGGCCAGGTGCAGAGCGATGCGCAGACGCAGGGAGTTCACCCAACGACGCCAGATATCTACATCACCGGCAGCAGCGGTGAAGTCCTGACTGTTCAGGAAGGTCTTCGTGTTGTTGGAGATCGTGTAGGAGGAGAGGAAATCACCCACTTCCTTGAGGTCGGTGAGAATCTGCTCATAAATCTTCACATCGTCATCATAGACCACTTCACGCTTGGCTTCATCGTAGTCACCGCTCTTCCAAAGGGTGCAAGCACCTGAGTAGGGGACATCACCCCAAAGGGAGAGCATTTCATGGAGCTGAGACTGCATGACCGAGCGACCAAGCAGGAGAAAGAGTTTATTGTCCTCTTTATCTGCTAAAGAAAGATTATTATAGGTGTCTTCCAGTACACGGTACTGAGTCAACATATTGTAGAAGTTCTGCCAACGGCTGTTGAAGTAACCTTCACTGGCACCGCGGAAACGACCTTTGCCATTGGTGTTACCGATAACACCAGAGAACGTTCCAGAGGTGGTGGATTGGGTATAATAGCGGTAATAAACCGGGTTCATCCAAGTGTTGCCGGCCTGCAGCACACCGGTGAAGACCTGGGGTACTCCCACGGTCTGTGTCAGGTGAGGAGCGGCATATTTGCTGGTGTAATCTGAGTCAGAGCAAGAAACAATGGTTATGAGTCCCACAACTGTCAAGGCCAGTAAAAATATCTTTTTCATATCTTTTTCTTTTAATGGGTTTGAATGAGTTTTTAATTCGCATTAAAGTCACATTAGAAGCTGGCACGGAGGGAGAGACCGAAGGTGCGAGCACTGGCTGTGGAGCCACCAACGAGGGACTGGTAAATCCAGTTCATACCATCAGCAGTCTCGGCGTCGAAGTCCTTCAGAGTGCGATAGATATAGAACGGGTTACGAGCGAAAGCGGAGATGGTGAGGTTGTCGCAGGAGAACTTCTTGGTCCAAGCCTTCGGCAGGCTGTAGGCCAGGCTGATCTCGCGGCACTTCACGTAGCTGTTCTTCTGAACGGCGTTCTCATAGCTCTGGGTGGAGCTGGTACCCCAACCATACTGCATGTCGTTCACCTCGAACTGAGTAACGATAATGTCATTGGGAGTGCCATCGGCCTTCACGCCACCCTGGATGAGACCGTTGTCCCATACATAGTGGTCAGCCACCTTGGTCTCACCACGCTTGTAGCCTGCAATCACGTTGGCATCAGTCACGCGGACGATGGAAGCCTTGTCGTTCTCGTCCTCTGTGGTGCTGTAGTAGTACAGACCGCCGGAAGCACCATCACGAACACCCAGTGCATCGTCGATGATACCTGTATCCATGTAGTACTGCCACGGGAGGTTCAACATGTCACCACCGATGCGGAAGTCGAAGGTCAGGTCAAGGGTCAGGTTCTTCCAGCTGAGGCTGGTGCCGAAACCGCCGACGACCTTAGGCATGGCGTTACCCACCTTGCGGCGCTTGGAGGTGTCGGTCACATAGAGACCGTCGTCGCCCACGAGCAGACCGAGGTCTTCTGTAATGGAACCACCATTCTCGAGGTATTCATCCAGTTCTGCACCTGTCTGCATCAGAGAGCCGTCAGCTACGCGATACAGATGTGAGTGGACATAAGTGTAGAAGTCACCCATGGCTTCTCCAACGTGAGACTCCAGTTGGGCTGCACCATTATCCCAGTTTCCGTGACTGAGGACGTCCAGTCCTTCGGCCAACTTGGAAACGCGGTTGCGGTTCCAGGCAATGTTACCACGAACATCCCAACGCCAATCCTTATCCTGATACGGAGTGCCATAGACACTGAGTTCCAAGCCACGGTTGGTCAGCTCACCCACATTCATGAGGATGCTGGCACCACCCATGGAACGGGCAGAGGTTGTGCGGAGGATCTGGTCCTTAATGGTGTTGGTGTAGTAAGAGACTTCGAAGCCCAAGCGGTTCTTGAAGAACTTGCCTTCCAAACCGAATTCCCATTCATGCTTGGTCTCGTTCTTCAGGCCGCTATTACCGAGGCTGGTACCCATATAGTTCTGAATGTAGTTGCCAGCACCTGTAACGGGATTGACCTTCTGCAGGTTGCTCTGACTAAAGGCAACGTAAGCATCATAAGCAGCAGGGGGGTTACCCACGACACCATAAGAAACGCGAGCCTTCAAATAGTCCATCCAAGCGGGCTTGTTGTCCTTCAATGCCTCAGAGATAATGAAGCTGCCGCTGGCAGAGGGATACCAGAAAGAGTTATCATTGATGTTCAGAGTAGAGGTCTTCTCCTGACGGAGGGTACCCTCGATGTATGCCCAGTTGTCAAAGCCGTAGCCTAAGGTGAAGAACAGACCTGTGCGAAGCAGACTGGAGCGACCCATGCCGGCACCGGGAGTTCCCACAGAAGCAGCGAGGTTGAACCAGTTCTCCTGGGTCAGACCATTGCTGGTGCCGACGTTGGAGCTGTAGTATTCCTCCTGACGAGCGTTCCAACCCACGTTGGCGCTGACGTTGTGCAGGTCGGCGAAGGTGCGGTCAAAGCTGGCCATGATGTCACCGTAGTAAATCTGATACTGGCTGTTGCGCAGTCCATAGTAGTCACTGTAGTTACCATTGGTGGAGAAGATGTGTGCATTCTCTGCATGGTTCTGGTTCTCTACCTTGTCAATGGTCAGGTCGGTAGCCACGCGAGCGCCGAGGGTCAGGCCCGGGATGATATCCCAAGTGGGGTTGATGCTGGCGAGCAAGCGATTGTGCTCTTCCAGCTGCTCACGGCCCAGAATGTTCCAGAAGTACTCGCTCATGAGAGAGGTGGAACCCATGGGAGTGTAAAGGAACTGCTCGTCGGGGGTCAGGGTGTTGGATGTACCACCATTGCCTGCATAGACGCTGTTCATGTAGCCAAGGCTGGTGACGGTGTGGTCACGGATATAGGCGATGTCTGTAAAGCTGCCAGCCATACCGCTGTAGTTCTGCACCAGACGGGTGATACGATACGGGCGGTTCTTGATGTACTGGTTCTGGTAGTTGGCCGTATAGTTCAACTTGATGGTGTTGGTAACATCAAACGTACCGTTCAAGTTGAAGTTGTGACGATGGTTGTTGGAGTTGTACTGCATGGCCTTCACGTCCGTGTAGGTATAGGAGAAGCGGACGTGGTTGCGCTCTGTGTTGTTGGTCAGAGAGACGTTGTAGTTCTGGTTGAAACCAGTGCGGAAGATTTCTGACCAGGGATCTTCACAGATAGCAGTGTAGGGACGCTCGGTGCCGTCGAAGTAGGTGACGGTCTTGCTGGCGTCGTAGCGGGCACCGTATGAATAATAGGTTTCACGGCACGGAGTCGTAATGGCGTTACCGTTGCGATCGACGCGCGTGCTGCGGAAACCTGTCAGAGCCTGCGGGTTGTCGTTGCCGAGCACCCAGTTGTCATAACCGGGACCGAACTCGGTCTGGGTGGAGGGCATGTAAGCCACCTTGTCCCAGCTGATGTTGGCGCTGAAGTCCACCTTTGTACCGGTGCCCTTGGCACCCTTCTTGGTGGTGATCATGACGACGCCGTTCAGACCTTCGGAACCGTACAGAGCAGTAGCGGCAGCACCCTTCAAGATGGAAACATTCTCGATGTCCTCGGGGTTCAGATCGACCAGACCGTTGCTGCGGATGCGCTGGTTGTCCCAGTAGCCTTCATTGTTGGTCTGCTCGTTGTGGATGGGCATACCGTCCAGAACGATCAGCGGCTGGGTGTTACCGGTGACGGAACCATAGCCACGAACGTTGATGGCCACAGAGGAGACGTTTCCACCAGGAGCGGCGCTGATGCGGACACCAGGAGCCTTACCGTAGAGGGCGGTGGCGAAGTTGGGAGCACCCACCTTGGTCAGTTCCTCAGCATCGATGGATGCTACGGAGTAACCCAGTTTCTTCTGCTCCTTCTTGATGCCAAGAGCGGTCACCACGAGTTCTTCCATACCGGCGATATCCTCGGCCAGTTGGATATTCAGGTTGCTGTTGGCACCGCTGACGCGCACGCTTTGTGCCTTGAAGCCTACACAGGAGTATTCCAGTGTGGCACCGGCAGGTGCAGCAAAAGAGTACTGGCCATTGGCGTTCGTCAGGGTTCCCGACGTCAAGCCCTTGACCTTGACAGATGCGCCGGCAATAGGCTCGCCGTTCTCATCGGTCACTGTACCCTTAACGGTTACATTCTGTGCTTGCATCGCCAGAGCGAAGCACAAGCACACGACTGTCAAACACGCTCTCAAAGAGAACGAAAAAAAGTTTTTCTTTTTCATGTTTGGTCTTTTTGGGTTAATAGAATTAATAAAATTTAGTTGGTTGTTGATGTTGTTTTTACTCATTTAACGATGAATTCGGGGTCAAAATTAAGGAGTTTTTATGAAATGAGAAAAATTTTTCGGAAAAATTCGTTAAACAATGCAAATAAAACGCCTTTTTCTCCCATTTTGGCGAATTAAAGGAGAAAAAAATGTACTTTTGTCCCTGCAAAATGACTCTTATAACACAAAAATAACTCAAAAATCTCATTTCCCAAATATGAAACAACAAACTTTGATGATTTTTTCTGGGCGCAGTCGCCGCTTCTGGGCATTTGCGCTCTGCTTTTCCTTTACCTTGTTATATATACGCGCACAAGCGCCGCAGCACTTCACCAGAGGTATTGGCGTTTACCCCGGAGCACCCAAAGAATACCGAGGCCCTTTGACCACTCATGCCCGAGAAGACGGATTGAGGAACTTGGCGCTGCACCGTGCTGCATGGGCTTCGTCAACCGTGGATTATAACCTGACGGCCCATCTGGTGACAGACGGTATTTGTGACGAAAGCGAGCCGCAAGTGCTCCGTGCCTTCACACCCGCAGGTCAGTTGCCAAAGGATGAAGCAGAGTGGGCCATCGACGGAGGCCCTTATTCTAATAATGTTCTCATGGGCGAGCGCACGTGGATAGCCTATCAAGGTGTCTGCCTCGGAGAAATCACGGCGCTGCGTCTGGACGCCCGTGTGGCCTACGACGACCAGAAGGCCACCAAGGGGTACTGCATCGCCTGCCAGGTTTCAGCCGATGGACAGACATGGGAGACGGTGGGAGAGATGAAAGGCAGCGGTTTGCCCGGAAAGCCCATGCGTTACAAACTGCATTCCGACCCCAACAAGCAGACGACCAACGATTACCTGCCCGCTCAGCTGCTGGAGGAAACCATAAAAATGCAAAACGATGGCACCAGAAAGAAGAAATGGTTCCGCCTGCTTTTGGATATGCCTGGGGCCGCTTATTGGCAGTTACATGACCTTCACTTCCTGAACGAAGAGGGACAGGAAGTGTGGGTGCAGCCTTCCCAGCAGTTCTGTAGCATGTGGATGAGCAACGGTGGCGGGCAGCAATGGCTGCGCGTGGATTTGGGAGGCGAAGCAGAGATTGATCGCATCACACCCCACTGGTATCAGGAGCCCAAGCGCTGGCACAGCGAAGTGGAAGACGGCGGCCGCACCGTGAAAATCATCATGGAAGAACCCAACGAATCGGGGTACTATGCCCTGCGGGAGTTGGAGGTTTGGGGACGAGGCGGCACACTGTATGCCCCACAGCCTGGAAGCAAAGCCACCGCCGACGGCCGTCTCCCATTGAGCGGAGGACTCTGGCAACTGCAACGTTCCTCCGAAGTGCAAGCCTTGGGCGAGATCATCTCGACCGAAGACTTTGACACCCGTGGTTGGATCTGGGCCACTGTGCCTGGAACAGTGTTGGCTTCTTATATGAATATTGGTGCAGTGCCCAATCCCAATTATGCAGACTGGGTGAACCAGATTTCTGAGTCCTTCTTCCGTTCCAACTTCTGGTACCGTGATGAATTCCTGGTTTCTGCCGACTTGCTGCAGCGTGGTCCCCTGCAACGTCTGCATTTCAACGGTATCAACTGGAAAGCGAATATCTTCCTGAACGGCCATAAATTAGGACGCATCGAAGGCGCTTTCCAACGAGGCGACTTCGACGTCAGCGGCCTGCTGCGCCAGGGGCGGAACGTGTTGGCGGTGGAGATTATCTGCAACGAACACTTCGGTGTCGTGAAAGAGAAGAACGAAAACACCACGCAGTTCAATGGCGGCATCTTGGGAGCCGACAACCCCACGTTCCATGCCACCATCGGCTGGGATTGGATAACCACCGTCCGAGGACGTGACGCCGGCATCTGGAATGATGTCTATCTAACCAGTGAAGCTGCTGTGATACTCTCAGACCCCTACGTGAGAACCGAGGTGGGAGAGAAGACAAGCGTGACGCCTTCTGTCTTTGTCTGCAATCACAGCGACCATCCGTTCCAGGGTACCCTCCGCGGATGGATCGGGGACGTGCAGTTTGAACAAGCCGTCAGTCTGCCTGCTCACCATGAAAAGGAAGTCACCTTCTCGCCAAATGATTATCCACAGCTCAACAGTAAGGACTTCCAGCTCTGGTGGCCAAATGGTTATGGTGAACCGTACAGATATGAGGCAGGATTTGCCTTCACCCCGGACGCTAAGTTCTCAACCTTGAACTCTACACTTTCTTATAAGGTCGGCTTGCGCGAAATGACCTACAAACACATGCGTGACAGTCTGCTGATGTATGTCAATGGCCGCCGATTTGTACCGTTAGGCGGCAACTGGGGCTTTGGCGAACACAACCTGATGTATAGGGCCCGCGAATACAATACAGCAGTGGGCTATCACCGCGATATGCATTGTACGATGATCAGGAACTGGGTCGGAATGATAGGTGATGAAGCTTTTTATGATGCTTGTGACAGCCTGGGCGTCATGATTTGGCAAGACTTCTGGCTGGCCAATCCCGCAGATGGTCCAGACCCGTATGATGATGTCCTGTTCCTCAGCAATGCACAGGATTATGTGCGGCGCATCCGTCAGCACGCCAGTATCGGTATCTTCTGTGGACGAAACGAGGGTTTCCCGCCAGAGAATATTGACCGCCGACTGCGCGACTACGTCAGAACCCTCACTCCCGGACTGGGATTCATCTCCAGCTCTGCTGACGATGGTGTGACAGGTCACGGCCCCTATTGTGTACAACCCGCAAAGGTCTATTTCGAGAAACAGTCCGGCAAGATTCACACAGAACGCGGAATGCCGGCCGTGATGAATATCGAGAGCCTGAAACGCACCTTCTCCGATGACGCACTCTGGCCTCAGTCCCGCCAATGGGGACAGCACGACTACACCCTGCAAGGTGCACAGCGCGCCTTGGAATTCAACGATTTGGTGGCGCAGGCCTTTGGGCCTTCTGACAATGCCGAGGAGTTTGCCCGTCGCGCTCAACTCGTCAATTACAATGGTTACCGTGCTATGTTTGAATCCACCAGCCGCACTCGTGCAGGACTCCTCATTTGGATGAGTCACGCCTGCTGGCCCTCAATGGTTTGGCAGACCTATGACTATTACTTTGACCCCACAGCTGCTTACTTCGGTGTGAAGAAAGCCTGCGAGCCCTTGCATATCCAGTGGAATGCGCTGACAGACAGCGTCGAAGTGGTGAACCTCTTTGCCGATGACCAAGCAGGACTCACAGCCACCGCCACCGCCTACGACCTTCGTGGCAAGCGTCTCTGGCAAAAGACGGCAAAGTTCAACAGCGCAGATGACACCACAACACCTGTGCTCAAATATGAGAACTCCGGAGAACCCACCCTACTTCGCCTGCAGTTGCGAGACAAGAAAGGAATCGTCTCAGAGAACGACTACCTCATGCAGTTGAAAGAACAGCAGACGCAACAGATGAGTGAACAGCTGATAGTTAAACTCTCGTCTGTGGAAGAAGGAACAGAGAATTCCCTGCGCTGCACGGTGAAGAACACGGGACGCACCGCCGCTCTCCTTGTACGCCTGAACCTCAAGGGAGCCGATGGTGAGCAGATTCTGCCTGTGTTCTATTCCGACAACTTCTTCAACCTGCTGCCTGGTGAGCAACGCACTGTTACTATTTCCTATAAGCAAGAAGACGCCCGAGGCCAGAAGCCCGTGGTGGAGGTCACCAGCCTGTAAACACTAAAGGTAAGACATTGGACTGGAAGCTGGCCAGAGATAGTGTGCTGGACTTGTTGCTGCCACGTACTTGTTGTGGCTGCGGACGAAGATTGGCTGTGACAGAACGGTATCTGTGTCCGCGCTGTGTGGTGCAGTTGAACCGTGTCATCGATTGGGACTGGAGCACCAACCGTCGCATTATTTTCTGGCGAGAGCATCAGGCCTTGCAACGAATGGGCGCTTTTGCCTATTTCAAACGAGGAGGGCTGGTGGCAAATATCATTCATCACTTGAAATACTTCGGGCAACCTGAATTGGGCGTCTGGATAGGGCGACTGGCTGCATCGGAACTGGAAGACAGCGGGCTCTTTGACGGTATAGATGTGCTGATTCCCATTCCTTTAACCCGGCGCAGACAATGGCACCGCGGCTTCAATCAGGCCGAACGAATCGCAGCGGGAATTGGCGAGAAGCTGCATATTCCTGTGGATGAAAAGGTGCTGAAAAGACTCTACAACCGCGAGTCCCAGACACACTTCACGCTTCAACAGCGTCTGACAAACGCCCGACACGTCTTCGGCCTCAGAAAAGGAGCCGAAGAGAAGTTGACAGGCAAGCATGTGATGATTATAGATGACGTGATGACAACAGGCACAACGATGCTGGGGGCTGTGGAGGCGATGGAAGCGGTGTCAGACGTGAAAATTTCCACCTTCACTTGGTCGTGGGTACATCTGCCTGATAAACTCATTACGGAGTATGCAGCAGTCCCTGAAGCATAAATCATGAGGGCCTTTTGGGTTAAAAAAGCATAAAAATGAGGCTTTTCCGCCCTTTGCAACAAAAACTTTGAACTTTAAACTTTAAACTTTAAACTAAAAGTCGTACCTTTGCGCGGTTTTTTGAGACCATCCGCTCTAAATAGACGTTATTTAAGACGAAAAAGTAATATTTTTGACGCAATCGAAGATCGAAAATCGTAAATTGTAAATCGTTAAATTGTAAATCGAAAAGATGAACGTAATCACCAAGACAGTCCAGCTGCCCGATGGCCGTGAGATTTCCATCGAGACTGGCAAGCTTGCCAAGCAAGCTGACGGAGCCGTCATGCTCCGCATGGGAAACACGATGCTCCTTGCCACCGTTTGTGCCGCAAAGGATGCCGTTCCCGGAACAGATTTCATGCCCCTTCAAGTTGAATATCGCGAGAAATATTCGGCTGCCGGACGTTTCCCTGGCGGCTTCACGAAGCGCGAAGGTAAGGCTAATGATGACGAAATCCTCACTTGTCGCCTTGTCGATCGTGCCCTCCGTCCTCTCTTTCCCAGCAACTACCATGCTGAGGTGTATGTGAATGTGAACCTCTACAGTGCCGACGGCGTGGATATGCCCGATGCATTGGCTGGCTTCGCTGCCAGCGCAGCACTCAGCTGTTCAGACATCCCCTTTGAGGGACCCATCTCTGAAGTCCGCGTTATCCGCCTCAACGGCGAGTACATCGTTGACCCGACTTTTGAGCAGATGAAGGAAGCCGATATGGACATCATGGTCGGCGCTACCGAAGAGAACATTATGATGGTGGAAGGCGAGATGAAGGAAGTCTCCGAGCAAGACCTGCTCCAGGCCCTGAAAGTCGCACACGAAGCCATCAAACCCATGTGCCGCCTGCAGAAGGAACTCGCCAAGGAACTCGGCAAGGACGTCAAGCGCGAATACTGCCACGAGGTCAACGACGAGGAACTGCGCGAGCAAGTGAACAAGGAGTGCTACCAGCCCGCCTACGACATCACCAAGCAGGCACTGGAGAAGCACGCCCGTGAGGAAGCCTTTGAGAAGGTTCGCGAGGACTTCAAGGTCCGTTACGCCGAGGCTCACGCCGATATGGATGCAGCCGAACTCGAAGAGAAGAACGCCCTCGTCGATCGTTATTATCACGATGTGGAGCGCGACGCCATGCGCCGTTGCATCCTCGACGAAGGCATCCGTCTTGATGGTCGTGGCACCACCGATATCCGCCCCATCTGGTGCGAAGTCAGCCCTCTGCCAGGCCCTCACGGCAGCAGCATCTTCACCCGTGGTGAAACGCAGTCTCTCAGCACCGTCACCCTCGGCACCAAGCTCGATGAGAAGTTGGTGGATGACGTGCTGGACCACAGCTATATGCGCTTCCTCTTGCACTATAATTTCCCGCCCTTCTCCACGGGTGAGGCCAAGGCTCAGCGCGGCGTAGGCCGTCGCGAGATTGGTCACGGCCACCTCGCTTGGCGCGCCCTGAAGGGTCAGATTCCCGCAGATTATCCCTACACCGTCCGCGTCGTTAGCGACATCCTCGAGAGCAACGGCTCCAGCTCCATGGCTACCGTCTGTGCTGGAACACTAGCGCTTATGGATGCAGGTGTACCCATCAAGAAACCCGTCAGCGGCATCGCCATGGGTCTCATCAAGAACCCCGGTGAGGAAAAATATGCAGTCCTTTCTGATATTCTCGGTGACGAGGACCACCTGGGCGACATGGACTTCAAGACCACGGGTACCAAGGACGGTTTGACCGCCACCCAGATGGATATTAAGTGCGATGGCCTCAGCTACGAGATTCTGGAGAAGGCTCTCATGCAAGCCAAGCAGGCTCGCGAGCACATCCTTGGTAAGATTCTGGAGTGCATGCCCGAACCGCGTCCCGAACTCAAGCCCCACGTGCCCCGCATCGAGCAGATTATCATCCCGAAGGAGTTCATCGGCGCTGTCATTGGCCCGGGCGGAAAGATTATCCAGGGTATGCAGGAAGACACCGGCACCACTATCACCATCGACGAAGAAGAAGGTGTGGGCAAGGTGCAGGTCAGCGGCCCCAACCAGGAGAGCATCGCCGCAGCAATGGCCAAGATCCGTGCCATTGTGGCAGTGCCCGAGGTTGGCGAAGTCTATGAAGGCACCATCCGCAGTATTATGCCCTACGGCTGCTTCGTGGAATTCATGCCGGGCAAGGACGGCCTGTTGCATATCTCTGAGATTGACTGGAAGCGCCTCGAAACCGTCGAGGAAGCCGGTCTGAAGGAAGGCGATAAGCTCACCGTGAAGCTCCTTGAAATTGACCCCAAGACGGGCAAGTTCAAGCTCTCCCACCGTGTCCTCATCCCGAAGCCCGAAGGCTATGTGGAGCGTCCGCCCCGTCAGCGTCGTGAGCGTCCCGAACGCCCCGAGCGCGGTGAACGCGGCGAGCGCGGTGAACACCGTCCTCGTCGTGAGGAATAAACAATGCTGAAAAGTTTTCACACTATTGATGTGATAGAAGCAGGCTGCGACGAAGCAGGCCGAGGCTGTCTGGCCGGGCCCGTCTTCGCCGCAGCGGTCATTTTACCTGCCGACTACCAGAACGACTTGTTGAATGACTCCAAGCAGTTGAGTGCTGCCAAGCGCTATGCCCTGCGGGACGTCATACAGCGGGACGCGCTGGCCTGGGCCGTGGCGGAGTGTTCACCCCAGGAGATAGACAAACTAAATATCCTGCGCTGCTCCATCCTGGCCATGCAAAGGGCACTGGATCAGCTCACTGTACGGCCACAGCACATCATTGTCGATGGAAACCGCTGGAGCCCTTACAAACAAATTCCCGCCAACACCATCGTCAAGGGTGACGCCACTTACCTTTCCATAGCGGCAGCCTCCGTGCTGGCCAAGACCTATCGTGACGACCGCATGAAAGCACTCGCCCAGGAATACCCGCAGTATGGTTGGGACCGCAACTTCGGCTATCCCTCCAAAGCACATCGTGAAGCCATTCGCCAGTTCGGCACCACACCGTACCATCGAATGACCTTCCGCCTGCTGCCAGAACAGCAACTTACACTGGACTTCTGAGAGTCCGACTCGGAAAAACAGTCTTTGACGCCCCTTTTGGCAAAGTTTTTTCCTTTTTTCTCCTTCCCTTTCAGAAATTTTGCATAACTTTGCAGCCGAATAACTCATAAAAACCCAATAATATGGCAAAGAAAGCTCTGCTGATGATCCTCGATGGATGGGGAATCGGCAATCAAGGAAAGGGTGACGTCATCTTCCAGACGCCCACACCCTACATGGATTATCTGAATGAAAACTACCCCCATAGCCAGTTGCTGGCCAGTGGAGAGAATGTGGGTCTGCCCGACGGACAGATGGGCAACTCTGAAGTAGGACACCTGAATATCGGAGGCGGACGCATCGTCTATCAGGACCTCGTGAAAATCAACCGCGCCTGCCGTGACAACAGTATTATGAAGAACCCCGAGGTGAAGAGCGCCTTCGAGTACGCTGTGCGTGAAGGAAAGGCCGTGCACTTCATGGGCCTCACCAGTGACGGAGGCGTTCACAGCTCACTGGAGCACCTCTTCAAGCTCTGTGACATTGCCAAAGAATATAAGGTACGCGAGACCTATGTTCACTGCTTCATGGACGGGCGTGATACCGACCCCAAGTCCGGTGTAGGATTCATCCGTGACCTACAGAAGAAATGTAACGAGACGGGCGCCTACATAGCCAGCATTATCGGACGTTTCTATGCTATGGACCGTGACAAGCGTTGGGAACGTGTGAAGATTGCCTATGACCTCCTCATTCACGGAGAAGGATTCCAGGCTCCCAATATGGTGGATGCAATGGAACTCTCCTACGCCGACGGCGTGACAGACGAGTTCATCAAACCCATCAACAACGCCAACGTCGATGGCACCATCAAGGAAGGTGACGTCATCATTTTCTTCAACTACCGCAACGACCGCGCCAAGGAACTCACCATCGTCCTCACCCAGCAGGATATGCCTGAGCAGGGCATGATGACCATCCCCGGCCTGCAATATTACTGCATGACGCCCTACGATGCCAGCTTCAAGGGTGTTCACATCCTCTTCCCCAAGGAGAACGTGGAAGATACCCTCGGAGAATACGTCTCACGCAATGGACTGAAACAGCTCCACACCGCTGAAACAGAGAAGTATGCTCACGTGACATTCTTCTTCAACGGAGGTCGAGAAGCTCCCTACGAGGGCGAAGACCGCATCCTCGTGGCCAGTCCCAAGGTGGCCACCTACGACCTCAAGCCCGAAATGAGCGCTTTCGAGGTCAAAGACAAACTCGTCGCTGCCATCAAGGAGGACAAGTATGACTTCATCGTCGTAAACTTCGCCAATGGAGATATGGTGGGACACACAGGCATCTATGAAGCCATCGAAATCGCCGTAAAGACTGTGGATCAGTGTGTTCGCGAAGTCGTGGAAGCTGCCAAAGCCACAGGCAACTACGAGGTCATCATTATCGCCGACCATGGGAATGCAGACAACGCCCTGAATCCCGATGGCACCCCCAACACTGCCCATAGCCTTAACCCTGTGCCTTTCATCTATGTGACAGAAAATAAGGCAGCTCACGTGGAAGACGGAATCTTGGCCGATGTGGCGCCCAGCATCCTGCACATAATGGGACTGCCACAGCCCGAAGCAATGACCGGCCGCTGCCTCATCAAAGACTGATCTCATTCTTTGTTCATTCTTACAACAATGAAAAGGACTCTTCTGACAACCATCGCACTCTTGGCTGTTCTCCTCGTACAGGCACAAACCAACCTTGGCGGGCGCGTCTATCACCACCCCAATATTATGGCCGAAAAGCTCAACGAACTCTCGAAGGAACTGGACCAAAAATTGGACTCCGCCATCATAGCCGCCGAGGAGAAAGCCGAGAAAGAGAAAGGACGCAAACTGACCGCCGAGGAGAAGGCAAAGATTGACAAAGAAGTCAAAGACGCAGTGCAGAAAATCAACGCCCTGAAAAAAGGCATGAAGACATCCATCACCGTAGAGTTTAAAGACGAAAAGAAAGTCGTCTTTAAAGCCGATATGTCTATCAGTGATGATGCCTTGAAAGCTGCGGGCGTCAGTTGGATTAAGCGTAAGGCCATGAAGGCGGCTCTCGCTGTGGCTCCTTCCTCTCAGAAAGGCACATACGAGGTAAAGGGTAACATGGTGATTATGAGCGATGACGAAGAGAAAGATACGATGTATCTCTCTGCCGATGGCAAGAAACTTTCAGGTGTCTTTGATAAAGAAATGAAGTTCACCCTCACCAGAACCAAATAGTTCATGTACACTCCCTCTCCCGACCGCTATTCCACAGAGGTCATGCAGTTCAATCGCTGTGGACGCAGTGGCGTGTTGTTACCCAAAGTCAGCCTCGGCTTCTGGCACAACTTCGGCAGCGTGGATCCCTACGAGCGCAGCCGGGAAATCACCCGTTATGCCTTCGACCATGGTATCACGCACTTTGATCTTGCCAACAACTACGGCCCTGTCTATGGCAGCGCCGAGGAGACCATGGGACGACTCATGGACGACACCTTCCGCCCTTTGCGCGACGAGCTCTTCATCTCCACCAAGGCAGGCTATGATATGTGGCCAGGGCCTTATGGAAACTGGGGTTCCCGCAAGTACCTGATGGCCAGTCTGGACCAGAGCCTGAAGCGTATGCATCTGGACTACGTGGACCTCTTCTACAGCCACCGTTATGACCCCGAGACGCCACTGGATGAGACGCTGCAGGCACTTGTGGATATCGTCAGGGCTGGCAAAGCGCTCTATGTGGGCATCTCACGATGGCCGCTGCAAGCCCTGCAAGTGGCCGATGAATATCTGCGCGCACGTGACGTACCACTGCTGATTTATCAGGGCCGCCTTAACCTGTTGGACCGCGAGCCCCAGGAGCAGGGCATCCTTGACTACTGCGCCACCCACGGCATAGGATTTATCTCTTTCTCGCCCCTGGCACAGGGCTTGCTCACAGACCGTTACCTCCAAGGTGTGCCTGCCGACAGTCGTATGGCACGCGGCAAGTTCCTCAAACCGGAGAACCTCACACCTGAGCTGGTAGAGAAAATCCGCTCCTACAACGCCACTGCCGCCACTCGAGGCGAGACGTTGGCAGAGATGGCTCTCGCATGGATTCTCCATCAGAAGGGTGTCACCAGCGTGCTTGTGGGGGCCAGCAGCACCGCCCAGCTCCAGAAGAATCTCCAATGCATTCACGCAAAACCCTTCACCACTCCCCTTTAACCAATAATCACTACTGAAGTCTCCCTCTCAGAAAGCGGGGACGGGTGAACTGGTCGGGGAGGATGGAGAGGTCGGTGAAGCCACTGTCTGCGAAGAGACGAAGTGTATCCCGAGAGAGGGAAGCATTGATTTCTAATAGGATATACCCACCAGGAACAAGCGTTTGACGTCCGATGGTGGAGATGGCCCGATAGAAGCGAAGCGGGTCCTCGTCGGGAACAAAGAGCGCCAAGTGCGGTTCGTGGTCCAGAACCGTGGGTGACATCTCTGCGGCCTCACTGTCACGGACATAAGGAGGATTGGAGAGCAACAGGTGGAATCGTGTTTCTTCCGCTGGTGATGACACAGCATCTTTCAGAAAGCCATCACTTTGTAATATGTCATGTTGTAGGAAAGTGACATTTCGGGCTTCCATATCCGCTGCATTCTGTCGAGCCACAGTGAGCGCTTCTGTGCTGATATCCAATGCTGTAACCTTTGCCTCCGGGTAAGCCAGCGCCACTGAAATGGCGATGCAGCCGCTGCCTGTACACAGATCTAAAATGTGCAAAGGGGAACTTGGATTTTGGGGATACTTCGTTCTTTCCAAAAGCTTCAATGCATGTCCTACCAACTCCTCGGTTTCTGGTCTCGGAATGAGCACCGAAGGACTCACGCTGAATCGATGGCCGCAGAAGTACTCATACCCTAACACATGCTGCACAGGTGCCCCCTGCAACAGGCGATCAGCCAACTGTTCAAAATCCCTGTGATCGGAGGGTGACAATCCCTCGTCACGCCCCAAAAGGAGGTCGGTCTGGGAGAGCCCAAACCTTTCTTCCATCAGTAAGCGGACGATGGCACGAGCCTCGCCTGCACCATGCAAAGGAGTCAACAGACGAATGAGTTCCTGACAATTCATGGCGCAAAGGTAAGAAAAAGTTGAGAGTTGAGGGTTGAGAGTTGAGGGTTATTTCTTCCTAAAAGGGAAAAATAGGTACTTTTTTGAGTTTAAATGCCTTTTTCTCACAACTCTCAACTCTCAACTCTCAACTTTTTCGTATCTTTGCACCCAAAATGATGACAGAAGACGAGAAATACATGAGTCGTTGCCTGCAACTGGCCAAGCACGGCGAGTTCACCACAGCTCCCAATCCGATGGTGGGAGCCGTGATTGTGCATCAGGGACGCATTGTCGGGGAAGGCTGGCATCGGCTGTATGGTGGGCCTCATGCAGAGGTTAATGCAGTGCGTTCTGTGCGTCCGGAGGACGAGCACTTGTTACCGGAATCCACCATCTACGTGAGCCTGGAACCCTGCAGCCATTGGGGCAAGACACCACCGTGTGCCGAGCTGCTGGTGGAGAAGGGCTTCCGCCGTGTGGTGGTGGGTTGTCTGGACCCCAATGAGAAAGTCAGCGGACGAGGCATCCGTCGCCTGCAAGAGGCTGGTGCAGAAGTTGTTGTGGGGGTGTTGGAGAAGGAGTGTCGATGGCTGAACCGCAAGTTCATCACCTTCCACACGTTGCATCGCCCCTACATTACCTTGAAGTGGGCAGAGAGTGCCGATGGATTCATTGACCGTCGTCGTCAGTCTGCAGCCGATGGTCCCGCTGTTCGCTTCTCCACACCTTGGACACAGATGTTGGTTCACAGGCTGCGTGCCAACCATGAAGCCATCCTCGTAGGACATCGCACATGGGAACTGGATCAGCCCAGCCTCACCACCCGTTTCTGGCCAGGTAAAAATCCGAAAAGAATAGTGTTATCTCGAGGGGAGAGCCTCATCCCGCCTGTTCAATCTCTCCTCGTCGAAGGCGGCGCACAAACACTGCAAGCCTACATAGATGCAGACCTCTGGGATGAGGCCTACATAGAGCGTTCCACGCTGTTGTTGAAAGACGGTGTGAAGGCTCCTGAAATGAAAACAGACCCTAAAGGGCGGCCCATTCACGTTAATTTTACCTAATAATATGGTGTAAAAGCTACTTTTAACAGCGCTTTTTTTCGCTAAAACTGCATTATTCCGTACTTTTGTAGCCGTTTTTGACAAGAACTCAATGAAGAAGAAATCATTATACGGCATTTTTGCCATCCTTTTCATCGTCATCATGGCAGGCGCATGTTCGTCCAACAGCAACGAATATACCGTCAGCAGTGACTGCTATATCAGTGGATTCACCCTGGGACAGATGAAGCGCATTATCCACACGACCAGTTCCAAGGGTGAAGACAGCACCTATACCATCGCCTTCAAAGGAAGCCTCTATAAGATTGTGATAGACCAAGTGGATGGGGTCATCACCAATGTAGAACCGTTTCCCATGGGCACACAGCTGAATGCTGTGCTGGCAACCATTTCTGGAACGGGACTTTTTGTCTATGCGCCCGAGGCCGACACCACGATGTGGACAAGCTTCAGCACCGCTGACAGCATAGACTTCACGGAGCCCCTCCTCTTCCGTGCCTATGCCCTTGATGGCAGCGGATACCATCAATACAGGGCTACCTTCAAGGTGCGTCAGAACAATCCTCTGGAATATACCTGGCAACAGTTCACAGGCATCCCAGCCCTGAACAACCGTCAGGACGCCAAGCTCCTCTTCCTTGACCGGAAAGCAGTGGTGCTGAGCAGCAGTGAAGACGGAACAGTGTTCGCAACCACTACTGGCACCATTGCATCCGATGGTCTCCCCACAGACAATTCATGGATAGAACAAGTTTGCACAGGACTGCCCGCAACAGCCGATGTGAATACTGCACTCGTCTTCCGGAACGCCATCTGGCTCTCCACCACTACGGGTAAAGTCTTCCACTCCAACAACGGAGCGGATTGGACAGAGGTCGTTCAGGATGCCACGATGCTCAGAGAAGTGCATCTCGTGGCAGCCTCAGAGACAACTCTTTACGCCTTTGTCTGGAGAAACTTGGGACCCTACGCCTTTGGACAGACAGACTTCATGGCCTCCTCTGCCGATGGCGAAGTTTGGAACCTCATGGACTGTGAGAAAACGCCCAACACCAGGCCCTCTGCATCAGTGTCCTACGAACAGGAGAATGGCAACAGCCGCGTTCTCATGGTGGGGACGATGAATGGTAGCACATCTGAGACCCTTTCTGTCTGGGGACTGCTGGAAGAGAATAACGAATCGTGGGTACTTTTCACCGACGAGAACAGTTCCTCCAACCAACTGCCCTGCTGGAAGCACCCCAACCTTCTGGCCTACGACGACATCCTCATGGCGCTCGGAGGCAACACATGGACGGGTAACCACACTCCACTGGATGCTCTATACATCAGTTATGACAACGGCCTCAACTGGAAACAAGATTCCTATCTCACAGCACCAGAGGCCCTCGTCAATGCCCTCACAGACACCACCGCACCTGTCACAGCCGCCGTCTCAGACGAATACATCTGGTTGGTGGCTGGCGAACAGCTATGGTGTGTGCGATTTAATGGTTATGGTGAGTAAACGAACGCGATAAAGCCCGCTCAACCCATGCGACGCCTCACACTCCTTCTGCTCACCCTGCTCGCTGCCTTTGGCCTCAGAGCCCAGAGCGGTGATGTGCTGGAATACCAGCAGGAAATCGGCGGTGGAGTGGGTATTGCCTCCTACGTAGGCGATGCTGGTGGCGGCTTCCTCACCAACCCTGGTCTGGCAGCCTCCTTCATCTGGCGACGCAACCTCAACCAACGCATGGTCATCAAGACCAACGCCGCCTGGGGACACATCAGCGGAGACACCAAAGGGGTCTTTATCCCGGAGGACCCGCTCAGCCAGACAGCAGCAGGCGGTGCAGCAGCACAGACCATTCATTTCAGCAGAAATGTGGTGGATGTGGCCGCACAATTTGAGCTGAATTTCTTCGGCTACGGCATGGGAGCCGCCTACAAGGGCCTCCGACGCTGGACACCCTATCTGCTGGCAGGAGCCGGATTCTGCATCGGATTCGGAGACGGTGGCGAAACGACTGGCGGACTGGTGCTCCCTTTAGGAGCAGGCCTGCGTTACAAAATCAAGCCACGTGTGAACGTGGGATTCGAGTGGACCATCCGCTTCTCCTCCACGGACAAGTTGGACCACACACACCTCGAAGACCCCTACGGCATCCGTGGAGATGTCTTCAAGAACAGAGACGCCTATCAGCTGATGCTCGTCACGCTGACCTACGACATCTCTCCCAAACTGCGCAAGTGCAATAATTAAGATTCTAAACGATACAACGAACATATCTCATCATGGTAGAACTCGATAGAAACCGCATCCCCACTCACATTGCCATCACTATGGACGGCAATGGACGCTGGGCAAAAGCCAAGGGACTGCCCCGTATGGCAGGACACGCAGAGGGCGTGGAAACAGTCATCAAAATCACCTCCGAGTGTACACGCTTAGGGGTGAAGTACCTCACGCTCTACACCTTCTCCACAGAAAACTGGAATCGTCCTGCGGAAGAGGTGGAAGCCCTCATGCAGCTGCTCTTAGACAGTCTGGAGGACGAGATTTTCATGAAGAACAACGTGCGTTTCCGTACCATTGGAGACATCGATCGTCTGCCGCCTGCTGTGCAGGAGTGTGTGAGAGGACTGGAAGAACGCACCAAGAATAATGACCGCATGACAGCTATCATCGCACTGAGCTATTCTTCACGATGGGAACTCACCAAGGCCATGCAAGATATTGCACGTGAAGGTATCGCACCAGAGGATATTACAGAGGACGTCATCAGTCAGCATTTGGAGACGCGATTCATGCCAGACCCGGATTTGCTCATCCGCACAGGCGGTGAAGAGCGCATCAGTAACTACCTGCTTTGGCAGATAGCCTACAGCGAGCTCTATTTCTGTGACACCTATTGGCCCGACTTCGACGAGGAATGTCTCCATCGCGCCATCGCAGACTACCAAGGTCGCGAGCGCCGTTATGGCAAGACCAGTGAGCAGGTGACTAAAGTCGAGAGTTGAGTGTTTTGAGTTTAGTGTAAATAGTTGAAAGTGAATGTTCAAAAATAGAACCATAAAATACGGAGTGGCCATCTTGCTCGGATGGTTGGCTGGTGTGCTTCCCACATCGGCCCAACTGCAGGAGAAGGTGGTTAACCCCACTGTGGATTATCAGCGTACACCCCAAGAATATTACATCGGCGGCATCAACGTGGAGGGTGTGCAGAGTTATGAGGATTACATGCTCATCGGACTCTCTGGACTCCAAATCGGTCAGCGAGTGAAGATTCCAGGAGAAGAAATCACCAAGGCCGCCAGACGTTACTGGAAGCACGGTCTCTTCAGTGATGTCTCCATTATAGCAGACAGCATCGTGGGTGACAATATCTATCTGACCATCAAACTCACCGCACAGCCAAGAATTTCACAGATTGATATCGATGGCGTCAAGAAGAGCGAACGGGAAGAACTGGAAAAGAAGCTCGGTCTGATTAAGGAGTCCCAGTTGACACCCAATATGCTGGACCGTGCCCGCGTTTGGGGAAAGAAATACTATGATGGTAAGGGCTACAAGAATGCAGAGTTCGAGTTCATCCAGCACGATAATCTCTCTGAACCCGGAAAGATATTCCTGAAGGTCAACATCATCAAGAAGGACAAGGTGAAGGTAAACAGTATCACAGTTGAAGGCAACCAAGCCCTTAGCACCAAGGATATCAAAGGTACGCTGTTCAGCAACGGAGCTTTCAAGAAGACCAAGGAAAAGGGAAAGCTCAGCAGCTGGTTCCGCTCCCGCAAGTATATCGAGGAGCGCTGGAAGGCCGACAAGGAAAACCTCATTACCAAGTACAATGAGTTGGGTTATCGTGATGCTCGCATCGTGGAAGACAGCGTGGTGCATCATGATGAGAACTCCGTGGATATCTTCGTCCGTGTGGAGGAAGGGCAGAAGTATTATGTCCGCAACATCGACTGGGTGGGCAATACCGTCTATACCACAGAGCAACTCAACCAAATCCTGCGCATGAGCAAGGGAGATGTCTATGACCGTACCCATCTGGAGAAGCGACTGAACAAGGACGATGATGCCGTGGGCAACTATTACTATGACAACGGTTACCTCTTCTACCGCCTCACGCCCGTGGAAATCAACATTGTGGGTGACAGCGTGGATTTGGAGATGAGATTGGAGGAGAACCGCCAGGCCTACATCAGCAAGGTTTCCATCGTGGGTAACGACCGCGTCTATGAGAATGTCGTTCGCCGTGAACTGCGCACCAAGCCGGGTGACCTCTTCTCCAAGACCGCCTACGAACGTTCCTATCGTGAAATCGCCTCCATGGGACACTTTGACCCAGAAGCGATCAAGCCCGACCTCAAGCCCGATCCCGACAACGGAACGGTGGATATCATCTGGAACCTGGAGCCCAAGAGTACAGACCAGGTGGAGTTCTCCTTGGGTTACGGACAGACGGGTGTCATAGGCAAGTTGGGCTTGAAGTTCAGCAACTTCTCCATGGCCAACCTCCTCAATCCCAAGGGACTCCGTCGAGGCATCATGCCGCAGGGTAATGGTGAGACGTTCAGCATAAGCGGACAAACCAATGGACAGTACTACCAGGCCTACAGCATCAACTACCTCAACCCGTGGTTCGGAGGCAAACGACCCAACTCCCTCAGCTTCTCGGCATTCTTCTCAAAGCAGACCGACGTCAGTGACCGTTACTATAACAGCAGTTATTATAACTCCTATTATAATTACCTCTACGGCTACGGTTCCAGCTACGGCAACTATTATGAGAACTTCTACGACCCGGATAAGTATGTGAAAATCTATGGCTTCTCTCTCGGATGGGGTAAGCGCCTCACCTGGCCCGATGACTATTTCACACTCTCTGCCGACCTCAGCTACACACGTTACAACCTCAAGGACTGGGAATACTTCCTCATCACCAATGGCACGTGTAACAACATTGCCATCAGTGTCAACCTCTCACGCAACAGCACCGATAACCCCATCTACCCCAAGCGAGGTTCGGAATTCCTCTTCTCTGTCAGCGCCACACCACCGTACTCCCTCTGGGACGGACGTGATTATGCATCACTGGGCAATAACCCCAACTCCAGCAACTACATGAACGAATTGCAGAAGAAGTACAAGTTCATCGAGTACCACAAATGGAAGTTCAAGAGCCGCACCTACACGCCCCTCTCCGGCTCACAGAAACACTGCCCCGTGCTGATGACACGCGTGGAACTCGGACTTCTCGGCAGTTATAACTCCAACAAGAAATCACCCTTCGAGACCTTCTACGTGGGAGGTGACGGCATGAGCGGTTATTCCTATAGCTACGCCACTGAGACCATCGGCCTCAGAGGTTATGACAACGGTTCTCTCACACCGCGAGGCTACACAGGTTACGCCTATGACCGCTTCACGCTGGAACTGCGTTATCCGTTCATTCTTAGCAACTCCACCAATATCTATGGCCTCGCCTTCCTCGAAGGAGGTAACGCCTGGAATGACCTGAAGGACTTCAATCCCTTTGACATGAAACGTTCCGCTGGTGCCGGTGTCCGCATCTTCCTCCCGATGGTGGGACTCTTGGGTATTGACTGGGCCTACGGCTTTGACAAAGTCTTTGGCAGCAAGACCTACGGAGGCAGCCAGTTCCACTTCATACTTGGACAAGAGTTTTAAAGGAGTCCCCTCCTTACCTCCCCCAAGGGGGAGTGATTCTTAAAAAAGAAAACATAACAAATAATAATGATGAATACAATGAAACATTATGCAGCGTTATTCGCTATTCTTTTTCTCCTCCCCCTTGGGGGAGGCTGGGAGGGGACTTCCCTTCTCCATGCACAGAAGTTTGTGCTCATAGACATGGAATATATCCTGAAGAACATTCCAGCCTACGAGCGCGCCAACGAACAGCTCAATCAGATTTCCCGCAAGTGGCAGGCAGAGATTGAGGCACTCACCACAGAGGCACAGACGCTTTACAAGACCTACCAGTCTGAGTCCGTTTTCCTCAGCGCAGAACAGAAGAAAGAACGCGAGGGAGCCATCGTGGCCAAGGAGAAAGAGGCAGCTGACCTGAAGAAGAAATACTTCGGACCGGAAGGTGAACTCTTCAAGAAGCGCGAGAGCCTCATGACGCCCATCAATGACGAGATCTACAATGCCGTCAAGGAAATCTGTGAGTCAAAAGGTTACAGCCTCGTCCTGGACAGAGCCAGTGACAACGGCATCATCTTCGCATCACCCAAGATAGACATCTCCAGCGAGGTCCTCACCAAGCTGGGTTATGCCCAATAAATAAGAATCAATTTTAAACCAATAAACATCAAATCAACAAATGAAAAAGATTCTCTTCGCAGCATTCCTCATGCTTGCACCCCTCACCATTATGGCACAGAAGTTCGGACACTTCAACTCTCAGGAAATCATGGAAGCCATGCCTGAGACTGCCACCATGCGTACAGAACTCCAGAACCTCGCCAAGGTCTATGAAGACGACCAGAAGCGTATGCAGGACGAACTTCAGAAGAAGGCCGACGAATACCAGAAAGAACAGGCCAACCTCCTGGAAAACATGCGTGCTCGTCGTGAGCAGGAACTCAACGACCTCTACCAGCGCTACCAGCAGAGCCTCCAGGAGAACCAGCAGGCTTTCCAGAAAGCTCAGATGGAGAAGCTCCAGGCCATTCAGGACAAGGTGTTGACAGCTGTCAAGAAAGTGGGTGAAGAAGGTGGATATGTCTATATCATGGACACTACTGCCGGAATTCCCTACATCAGCCCCAAGCTCAGCACCGATGTCACGCCTGAGCTCAAGAAAGCACTGGGCCTCTGATAATCAGGCTTTCAGGTTTCAATAGTGAATTCTTAATTTTGCATTCTGCAATATGAAACGTTTCTTCCTTTCCCTCTTTTTCCTGCTGCCCATGGCCCTCATGGCACAGGTAGCACCGCTGCCACAACCCCAGGCGCGCTTCGGATACCTCAGTTACAAAGCTGTCTATGAGCAGATGCCGGAGTATGCACAAGCCAAGGCCAGCTTCGTAGAACTCAAGAAGAAATACGAGGCCGAGGCCACTCGCTCCGAGGACGAGTTCCAGCGCAAGTTCGCTGAGTTTCTGCACGGACAGAAAGACTTCCCCGCCAGCATCATGCAGAAGAGGCAGACAGAGCTTCAGGAACTCATGGAGAAAAGCACCAAGTTCCGCCGCGAGAGTAACGATCTCCTGCGCAAGGCCGAAGCTGACCTCCATCAGCCCATCCTGCAACGCCTCAACGATGCCATTCAGGCCGTGGGAACGTCACAAGGATTAATGTACATCCTCAACACCGATGGCAACACGCTCCCCTTCATCAATCCGCACCTGGGCGTGAATGTCACGGATTCCGTGCTCGTCAAACTGGGTATCAAGGAAGCCAATTGACCGCACCTCTCGGCATCTTTGACAGCGGATACGGCGGTTTGACCATCTTGCACCAGATCCGCCAACGACTGCCCCAGTATGACTACCTCTATCTGGGGGACAATGCCCGTGCACCATACGGTCCGCGCAGCTTCGAGCGTGTCTATGAATTCACGCTCCAGGCTGTGCGGTATCTTTTTTCTCAGGGTTGCCCACTCGTCATCCTGGCCTGCAACACCGCTTCTGCCAAAGCCCTGCGCAGCATTCAGCAGCGAGACCTTCCCGTTCTGTTTCCCCCTGCAGCGGATGACCCTTCGGGTCTTCCTTCTCGCCGTGTCCTGGGTGTCATCCGCCCCACAGCAGAAGTCATCGGGCAGCTCACGAAGACCCGTCACGTGGGCATCGTGGCCACACAGGGTACAGTCAGCAGCCGCACCTACGAGCTGGAAATCAGCCACCTGTATCCCGATGTCACAGTAACCGCCCAAGCCTGCCCCATGTGGGTTCCCCTTGTGGAAAACGGGGAAGCAGACAGTCCTGGAGCAGATTATTTTGTCAACAAGGACATTCAGCAACTTTTGCATCGAGACCCGCAGATAGACACCATTATCCTCGGGTGTACACATTTTCCCTTGCTATATAATAAGGTACGCGCGTGTACACCGTCTCATATCCGTCTGATTCCACAGGGAAAATATGTCTCTGCCAGTCTCGTGGATTATCTCCAGCGTCACCCCTCCATCGAGAACCGTCTCACACGAGGTGGTGCTGCCCAATTCCTCACCACAGAACAACCCAAACTCTTCAACGACTCTGCCTCCATCTTCCTCGGTCACCCCGTGGAAGCCTGTCACATCACGCTGTGAGAGACCGATTCCTCTGCAGCATTTCCACAGTTTTCATGACGTTATGGGAGAGCTGGATGAGGTCTCGTGCTTTGTCCAGTGCAGCTTGACGGTCTGCCTGATGGAAGAGACGCGTGAAGGTGGCGAATTCTGGCGCCAAGCGATGAACGGGCTTTTCCACAGGTATCTCCTTCGGTTCCTCGCCTCTCAGACAGAGCGTGATGGATCCCATCGTACTGACGGGACCCTCTATGCGCACCCATCCGTCATCTCCCTGTATCAGACCGAAGGAGGGAGCGTCCGTTTCCTTGGAACCCGTGCAGACAGCAATGGTATCTGGATAGCCCAACACCGCAGTGCCAGACAAGTCCACGCCATTGTAACCAGCATGATAGGTGTAGGCAGCTGTGTGGGCAGGCCCCAACAGCGCCTGGGTGAAGTGCAGGTTGTAGATGTTGATGTCCATGAGTGCGCCTCCGCCAGCTTCTGGGTCAAAGGCTGGCGCCACATCACCATGAAGGTAACGGTCCAGACGGCTGGAGCGCTGGCTGTAGTTGCACTCCACATGGCGGATGGTACCCAAACGCGGCAGCAACTCATCTTTCAACAACTGGAAAGCAGGCAGGTGCAGCAGCGTAACAGCTTCCAAGAGGAAAAGATTCCGGCGTCTGGCCTCTTCCATCAGGTCACCGAGGTCGTCGGAATTCAGACAGGCAGGCTTTTCCAGAATCACACTCTTGCCAGCTTTCAATGCCTTCATGGCATAGGTGAAATGCACACTGTTGATCACAGCCACATACACCACCTCCACCGCTGCGTCTGCCAGCACTGTGGCGTAATCAGTGGTGACGTGGGTGATGCCGTAATTCTGTGCCAGCGCCTCGGCCTTTTCCTGACTGTGAGGTCGTGCACAAATCGAGTGCAGACAGATACCAGGCGAGGCGGCCAAAACGGGCAATGCCTCCTGCACGATCTTTCCTGTTCCAATGATTGCGAGCTTCATAACACTTCCTGATTCTTATTGGGCCTCTGTGTATTGAACGATTCTGGTACTCAACGCCAAGACGAGTGGCGCGGCTATCAAGCCTGCGATGGCATCCACCAGGTAATGGGCCTGTATATAGACAGTGGCGCAGCAGAGAAGGAGCCAGAAGGGCAGCAGCACCCAGAAGAGACGCGGCACATGCCTGCGAGAGAGCAACAGCACGATGGTGGAAATGCCGATGTGACTGCTGGGGAAAGCTGCCACGGGGCGTTCGCCTGCCGCTTGTGCCTGTGTGACAAGCTGATAGAACAGTCCGTCCGGATTCCCTGGAGCAGGTAGCATCTCTGTATGACTACTGAAATAGGTGCCGATAGCGGGAAAATGTCCAGCCATGATCTCGTCCAGACCCACTGCCTGGAAGTAGAACTGGGGACCTGCCACGGGGAGCAGCAGGTACATCAGATAAAAGCAGAGGAACGATATCAAAATCACCGTGCCCACGTGAAGGGCTTCGCCATCATAGCTGCAGTCATCTGTCCCATGTGTCTTACGGAGCTTCCTTGCATCCTTCCAGAAGACCGCCAGCACCATGACGGCAATCATCGGAAAATAACTCCAATAACCCAGGTTGAACAGCTCACTCCACACGCCTCCCGACAACCACAGACTGAAGACAATGGACGGCTGGCAGCCGAAAAGCCACTGGTCTGCAGCAGCGAAGAGGTGATCCAAGTTGGGGAACAGACGATTAAACTCGTAAATGTCTGGGTACCAATAACGCAACCACGCCAACTGCCCAGCAATCCTCAGAAGAGTTACAGCCCATTGCGTCTTCAGCCTCCCCAAACCCACGAGCACTCCCGTCATCAGCAGCCAGAGTAACCGTGTCTGCACCATCGCCCACGGTTCCACCAGCTGTGCCCAAAGCACAGCCATCACCAGGCTCGTCAGCACGGCATAACCCGCAGCCACCTTCTCTATGGTCAATAACCTCTTCAACCTTAAACCCTTAACCATGAACCCTTAAACCCTTAACCTTTCACAGCCATCCCTCTTTCTTGTACCACGCCACCGTCTCCACCACACCGCGCTCCAGCTGCCACTGAGGGTCATAACCCAACTCGCAGCGGGCTGGTTCGATGTCGCAGTTCCAGTTACGCTGGCTGAGGATATGGTATTTGTCCATGTTCAGTGTCGTCAGCTGTCCCATCCATCGGCAAACGGTGCCGTTGACAGCACAGATGGCACGCAGGAACCAGAGTGGCGCCTTGATATGCAGCACACACCGCGTTCCCATTTCCCGCTGCAGCAAATCGCTGAAGGCGCGGCTGTTATACGACTCGCCGTCGGAGAGGAAGTAGGCACGGTGCAGCACCTTCTCCTCGACCTGTTCACAAGCCAGGAACACCGCTTGCACCACATCCCGCACATAGACAAAGGTAATCTCCTGCGGCCGGTAGCCCACAGCGAAATCCACGTGTCCCTTGATGCTCTTGGCCATCAGGAAATAGTCACGTTCCCGAGGGCCATAGACTCCCGTGGGGCGCAGGATGACCCAAGGCACGTCCTTCTGCTCCTGTAACCATCGCTCTGCTGCCAACTTGCTCTCGCCGTAGGCTGTGTTGGGCTTGGGTGTGTCGGTGTCGAGAATAGGAGAGTAATCCGATTCCCGGATGGCCCCAAACACACTCAGCGAGCTGATGAACACCAGCCGTTTGGGCATCATGTCGGCTGCGCGCAGTGCACAGATCAAGTGCTGTGTGCCATCCGTGTTGGTGCGGAAGAAACCCTCGCGATGCAGACTCTTCGTGGCGCCGGCAGCATGAATGACATAGTCCCAGCCCTTGCCGCCCATCTGTGCTTTCAGGGTCGAGAGCTGCTGTGTCAGGCGTTCCGTATTACTCAAGTCCAGCTCCGCAAACTGTGTGCGTTCGTCCTGCAAGTACTGCCGACTGCTGCTGCGACGCACGCCGGCCCACACTTCGTGTCCACGCTCCAGCCCTTCACTGACGATGAAACTGCCGATGAAGCCCGAGGCTCCTGTAACCAATATCTTCATAATGTGTGTTAAACGCTTGAACCTTTATTCAGAAATTGTTTGCATTTCTTTTTCGACGGTGCAAAGGTACAAAGTTTTTCTTGAGTGACGAATTTTTTCGGAAAAAAAGTAAGAATACAGCGGGTAAAGAGACTGAATAATCCTCTAAGCCCGCAGTAATTCAAGATTATTTAAGAGAAAAAGAGCGCACCACTCACGGAAGGGGTGCGCTTGCTACACTGTGAACGTTATTGAGGTAATCAGAATATATAGCTAAAGCCTACCGAGGGATGCCAGTCATATTTGTGGAAGGATGTTAGCACGCCAGCATTGAACATGAAGTGGTTGTAACGCAACATGAGTCCAATATCCATAATGCCTTTGACAAGGTTTTCCTGAGTGGTGGCAGCTGGGACTCCGAATGCGCTGAAATGGTTTGAACGTTCAGTGAAGAACATGGCGCCGCCACCAACGTTGAGATAGATGGGTTTCCAAATATGAACCATACCACCCAAAACAAAGTCATAAACATCACGGCGTGAGCGGATTTCGAAATCGTCATCACCATCATTCAGCGGGATGAAGTGCCCCTTCACGTAAGCCCCTATGTAATTGTCCATAACGCCTACCATGAGACCCAGCGTGTGAGACGTGATGCCGTCGCGTTGGTTGCCGTAGGGGTCGTAACTGCCTCCAGGGGAGTAGATGAAGTTGCCGGTGAGACCCATGAAGAAATGACGATTCTCGGGATTCCAGTTTGCCGTCTCACGATCCCTCATACGTATGAACATGTCCTCACCTGGTCGAAGAAGCAGAGTGGCTTTGCCGTCACTGGAGACCCTTATTCTCGTTGGCATTTTTTTGACAGGGATAGTAAACATCCCCTGCGGATTGGTGCGTGTAACTTTTCGGGAGAAAGGGACCTCCACCTTTGCATTGGCTATAGGCTCATCCCGTTGGTTTACGACGGTTCCCTTGATGGCGTTCTGCTGTGCCCAGCCTGGGGAGAGACCCCAGGCCAGTATGCAAAGAGTGATTAAATATTTTTTCATTGCAGTGTCGTTTAAGGCTTCTCTCCACTCAGAGGCCAAAGATGTCCGTTTCATTGCTGAAGCAGACGACTAAGTCCTTCGTGACGATGGTGCCATTATAATTAAGGGCTTGGTAACGCAGGGTTATGAATTTGCCTGTCAACGCTTTCGGACAAGTGATACTCACTTTGCCATCTTCTTCATTTCCTGCTGTTTGAATGATTGTCTTGAGCATGTTGTTGGCTTCATTGATTAAGTCTGCACCATGTTCTATTTCTTCTCCAGACTCATCGCGAACTTGCGTACATTCAATGAATTCGCGATAAAGGTGCTGTCCGTTCCTGCCCAAAAGGAGTGTACCTTTGAATGAACCATCCACTTCACTAAAACGGACATCCACGCCAGTGGCTGGGTTCTCGAAGCAGTTATTGCCTTCTCCCTTGAACGTCAAGTCGGCAGCGGTGGCGGCTGTTACCAACTCGGGGGCCAAGTGAAGTACATACTGGGAATAAACCTTGTGTTCTCCTTCAGAGTCTGTCCACGGTGCTACCAATGCGAGTAACAGGTCTGTCTCTGCTGTCAGTGTGTCGGGGTCTACATCTTTAGTGAAGGAGTGATATACCTTGAACTGATAGAGATGGTTGTTTACGGGTGCATAACGTGCTGGAGTGTGTTTGACGATTCTCACATTCTCAGCTTTCTCGGCCTTGCCCAACTTGAAATAGAGGCTGGTTGTACCCAAGCTGTTTTCCAATTCAAACTGAGTGCCAGAGAAGTCTTGTTCAGAAGCAGAATTGATGGTGGCATAGATGACACCCACACTCAAATCTTGGTCAAAGTTATACGTTTCTGCTTCGAGCTCCACTCGCCCGGCAAAGTCTCTGTTCGGAAAGAACACGGTGTCTGTTCCTTCCACCTGGGCGTAATAGCAGTGCATCTGCTTGTCCTGAATGACAATGCCGGTGATGAGCTTGTTCAGGCGATCGTTCAGATATTCAAACAAATAGTACAATTCATCTACCTTAACTTCCAATAATTCTATTCTGGCTTTAATATCATTAAAATAATCTTCCATAGTATTCATTCGCTCATTTAACACCTGGACGTAAGTGAAAACGTCATACACCATATCTGTGAGTGCCTGATGTTCCACACCTAATGAATCTATCCTGTCGGTTTGACGGGCTTGTTCTGCCTCCAACCGATTCATTTCATTCACGATGTTGGCAATCTGGGTATTCATCAAAGCTTCCAAGTTGGTCATCCGATTGCTGAAGTCCTCTCCGAGTGTCTGAATCAAAGTATCTAAATACGTCAAGTGAGTCTGATGTTCCAGGAACTGCTGATTGATGCTGTGCTCAAGAGAATCCAGACGGTCACAGGTGCGCTGATAGATATCTTCGATACGAGCCACCGTTGCATCTATTATGGTTCGCAGGTCTGTGGTGACACCTGCCAAAGAATCCAAATGAACCGTGAGTGCTGCTTTCACCAACTCACATTGTTCGAGCGTGTAGGCTCTTGCCTCCAGGCGCGCGGCTTCCAACTCAGCCTGCAGAGCCATCACTTCATTCTGCAAGGCGTTAATGGTGGTTCTGTTTTCTGTCACGATGGTCTGTAACGCTTCAATGGCATTATTCTGCTGTGCATTCTCCATTTTGAGATTATCCAACTCTGCCTGAACCTGAATACAGCACTGTTCCAGGCTGGTCAACCTCACCTCCTGCGCTTCCAACTGCGCTTGTTGCATGGCAATGGAATCCAGTATGTTGTCCAACTTGACCGCTACTGTACTACCATTCAATCCTTCCAGCAGATCGTTGATTTCTCCGAGGGTTTCAGCCAGTTCTGCCTTTGTCACATATTCCGTTTCCAGAATATTCACTCGATATTTCAGTTCTGTGATGTTTGATTTATTGTTTGATGCTTGATCCAAGGCATCAATAGCAAACGATAAAGCAGTTGCAGCTAAATTCCTTGCATCCTCTGCCGTGGCCAAAGCTACCTCTGCACGAGTCGCCGCATTCGCGATGGCTGTCTGCAAATCCATGTCAACATCGATGAGCTCAACAATCTTTTGATTCAGTTGGGCTATTCCCGCAGAATTATTATTAATCTGGGCCTGCTGTGTGTTCATTACACTCTCTATGGTTGCGATGCGAGCCTCTGCAACTTGTATGGCAGCGGCCAACTCATTGCGAGCATTCTCCAGCAGCGTCGTCATGGTTTCGATGGCGGCGATGTTGGCTTGCTGAGCCTGCAAGGCCGCGTATTCGCGCGTCTGTTGAATCTGCTCGTCAGTGTAGGTCTGTGCAGCGACAGCCACCTGCTGAATGAGTGAATTCAGATCCTGACGGGCAGCTTCGGCAGCGGCTTTGTTGCTGTTGATGGTCGAGTCCAGCGATCCGATGGCATTTTCTGCTGAGCGGATACGGTTGTTGAGGGCATCTGTAAGATCATCCCATTTGGATTGTACACGCGCATCCACTTGTCCGGGTGTAACATAGTCAGCATCTTTGCAGGACACCAACCCAAGAGCAGACACCAGCGCTAATACGGCTAAAGTGACATTGAATAATCGTTTCATTTCTTTGATATTATTAAGTTAAGTTACTAATGATTATTTATTTAGGTGAATTATTAAGTTTATATTATAAGTCCATTTGCCATCGCTATTCAGTCCTCATCTGCAATGAAACACTTTCTTTCATGGGTGCAAAGGTACAAAGTTTTTCTTGAGTGACGAATTTTTTCGGAAAAAAAGTAAGAATACAGCGGGCAAAGAGACTGAATAATCCTCAAAGCCCGCACTAATTCAAGATTATTTAGAAAAAATCAGAAATTATGGATTCATTTTGTGACCTTAAATCTCATAAAAGTCATTCCTTAAATATCTCTTAGAGACTTTGTGCACCCATCGGTTTCACCGTCTTGCGATGGACTCTTCTTGTTACATTTGGAACTTTCGATTCTGTCATTTGGCTTTTCCGGTTCGGTCGTCTGGCCGCAAAAGACTTTCCGTCTGGCTGCAAAGGCCTTGTCGTCTGGACGACAATGCGAAGTCGTCTATACGCGGAACCACTTTCGGCCATACAACGGAACAGTTTTTGCTTTTAAACGCAGAGTTCGCAGAGCCGCCAAGATTTTGAGACCTGTCCCCGTAGGGGCGTAATAGGGGCTCTGCGCCTCTGCGTTAAAACAAAAGCCAGCAGCAAAGTTCTCATTATTTCAAAAAGTCAAAGAACGTTGACAAAATGTGAAGGATCGTTTGCGTTGGAGAGAAACGGTTGCTGGTGTTCGAGATTCCATTATCTGGGCTTTAGGAACGGTTATCTGGGCTTTAGATACGGGCATCTCCGCGGTTAGATGCCTTTATCTGGGGCTTCAGCAACGGTTATCTGGAGGTCCAGTAACGGTTATCGAGCGCTCGTGATACACTTTTCATAGTTCAAGTTTCAAATTCCAAATCTGGCCATTAATCTTTTCACGTTGCAAAGGTACGACATCTTTTTCTTCCTCAACGCAGTCTTGCGTCACCTGACGTCACTTATCGTCAGTTAACTGCAGTTTCGCGTGAGTTATTCCGCCGTTTATGGCAACCCGCAGCCATCGAAGGTGAGGCGCACCCATGTAGGATGACGTCGAAAGGAAAGGGCCTTAGCCCCCCCCTATGGCCCCCCTATATAGGGGGCCTAAGGGGAGGGGCTCTCGCCCAAGTCGGCGGCGAGGCGACCCGCAGCGGCTTCACCTAACCTCTCCTGCCTAAAGTTGTCAACCAGCCTCTCAGTGCAGGCCGGTACTTCGTTATTGCTCCTATGCACATCAACAAGGCTTTTCTTTGATTTTGTCTCCAAAAAAGGACAAAACGTCTATTTTTCGGCCTCCAATAGCCATTTTTAACACCCTAAAAGCCTATATATTCAAGAAAAGTAGTATCTTTGCACCCGAAATTAAGCACTAAACAATAAATATATTCCCAAAATGGCAAGACCAATCAGAGAAACCCCCGTGCTGAAGGGCGAGGACGCCTTCAACTTCGAGATGCGAAGGCTGGAGGTGGAGAACAGAACTCCAGAGGAGCGTGCCGAGGCTCGCAGGAAGTTCCAGGAGCAAGTTGCCGAAGCCAGTAAACATATTAAATGGTGCTGGTAGGCTATGCAACTTGTTCCCCTTACGCCTGACTATCCACTTGTCGCATTTGACTGCGGCGACGATGACCTCAACAGGTTCCTGCTCGACGATGCTAAGCACGCGCAGGAGCTTCGCATTGCCAACACGTTCATTCTCGAAGATGAAGGACGTATTGCCGCTTATTTCTGTCTGCTGAACGACCGTATCAGTCGTAACGAAATTACCGGCAGCCGATGGAAGAAGATTCGTGCAAAGTTCCCTGTCAGCAAGCAGTTCCGCAGCTATCCCTGCATCAAGGTTGGGCGTTTTGCCGTTTCCGTGGACTATCGCGGACAGAGTGTTGGCAGTTGGCTGATGAGCAAACTGAAGGAACGCCTTAATGTCGGACAGAATCAATCCGCCTTTCGTTACATCACTGTGGATGCCTATCTTTCAGCCATAGAGTTTTACCGTAAGAATGGTTTTCAGGAACTCACCAAGAAAGAAGAAGATGAACATACTCGATTGATGTTCTTTGATATGATGGATGTAGAATAATATCCCCTCAGAATTCAGGCCTCCGCTTCTCTCCATATCTGCTTTTAGGAGGACTGATGCCACTGGTGGCAGCAGAGGGGAGGCTATGCCTGAGCAAGAAAACTAATAAACCTATGAGAAAGAGCCTGTTTCTGATCACACTGGGATTGCTGCTCCTCGCTGCCTGCGGGGGCGGCAAGCGGTACCATGCACTGATGCACGAGGCGGATTCGCTGCTCACGGCGGGAGATGTCGTGACGGCCTATCGTCTGTTGGCAGAGGCGGACTCACAGAAGACAGCATGGAGCCGGCGAGAGAAGATGGACTATGAGTTGCTGAAGGCACAGGCACAGAACCAGGCATACGTGGATTTCCAGACGGACTCCGTCCTCCGCGTCGTCGCCCGTTACTATGACCGTCACGGTACCCCCAACCAGCGCCTGAAGGCCCACTACCTGCGGGGCTGCGCCTACCGTGACCTGCACGAGGCACCCCTTGCCCTCCTCTCCTGGGAGGATGCCGTCGCCTGTGCCGACACCCTCAGCCCAGACTGTGACTTCGCCACCCTTTTCCGCGTCTATGGCCAGATGGCAGGAACCTATTTTCGTCAGTTCATGCCAGAGAAGGAGTTAGCTGTAAGAGATAAATACTGTCATTACGCCTTGCTCGCGCGCGATACCTTAAATTATATAAGGGGATTGTTGCTAAGGAACGATGCTTACCGTCAGCTTGGAGATACTGCTGCCATTTTCAAAAATATCCAACATGTCCGACAATTATATCTTGAGCGAGGACTAACAGCAGAAGCAGCTCAAGTATTCCCTACTGCTATCCAAATTGCGTTGGAAAGTCAACAGTTTGAGAATGCAAGACAAATGATGCATATCTTTGAGACCAAATCCGGCCTCTTCGATCAGCAGGGTAACATTGCGTCCACGCGTGAATTGTATTATTACCTCAAAGGGATTTATTATCTTGGAATCAATAAATTGGATTCAGCGGAGTATTGGTTTCGTCAAACTATGAATTATCAGCCCATCCGCGTAGATGCTTGCCGAGGACTACTGGCTTTATATAAACAGAAGAATAATTTGGATTCCATTTACAAATATGCTATTCTTCAAGAAAAAGAATTAGGAACATATCTGAAACAGACGCAGATTGCAGCCATCACTCAGGCCGAAGGAATGTATGACTACAGCCGCCAACATCAAATTGCACAGGAGCAAGAACATAGAGCAAACAACTTAAAGCTCTTGTTAATCATTTTGTTAGCCATCGTCTTGGTTGTTGCGCTACGCTTTCATTGGATTTTCTACAAAAGGAAAGAAGAGAAACAGCAATTACTGAATACTTATTATCTCTCATTGGACGAGTTGGAAAAGACCAAACATGAAGCAGACATTTTGAGGCATTCTGCTTTAGAGAATGAGGCGTCCAAGGAATTACTAAAGGACAAGGAGGAACAAATCGAGGAATTGGAACTGTTGGTTGCGAATATGAAAGAACAAATCGGCGAGACGGAAAGCATCATTAGAAAGCAAAAGCTTGAAGAATCAGAAATCGTCAAATTGTTCCATTTCATCGCAGAACCCCATCATAAAAATGTTCCGAGAGCTGCAACTACAGGAGAATGGGATACTTTGATGGAAACGATTAGAAGTCATCATCCCAATTTTTATTATTTTATCCAAAAACAAGAACTCTCTGAATTAAAGCAGAAGGTCTGCATTTTGTCTTATTTGGGCTTTGACAGTTCTTTAATCGTGATACTGACTAATGCCAACAAAGGATCTGTTTCTAATGCACGAAAATCATTGGCGCAGGAGTTATTTCATCTTAACAGTGCGCGGGAACTTAATGGCTATCTCCGTGAATTATAGTTGTTTAGAAGGAATTCTAATTCCTATAAAAAACCATGAGATGAATTATTGATGAATTTTGCATTGAAACATCGTAGTTGGTTAAAACACAGACTATTGTGTTTTCTTCCATAGGTTTGATGAATTATTGATGAATTATTTGTTCAATAATTATTTGCTGGTGTTCATAATAAGCGCTACTTTTGCAACTCCGAACAAAAGATGGCACTATTATGTTATTCAAAAAATTTATCTTTCCATTGGCACTACTTGCTGCCACTAACATTAATGCAGAACCCGTTGAGGTTCCTGTAAAACCGATTCCCACAACTCCATCAAATGGAGATGATCCTCGTTCGCCCATCGTCACGCCCGTATTCTATTTGGACGGCTACACGCTGATTGCCTCATCCAACACCGTAGGTTCCACCGTGGAACTGAAGGATGAGACAGGCACCGTTGTCTTCTCCACCTATATTTATATAGAGGGAGACATCAACCTGCCCACCACCCTCAGCGGCACCTACACCATCGAGGTCACCCGCGATGGTATCACCTTCCAGGGAGAAATTGAGCTCGAATGAGCTCTTTTCTCCCGTCTTTTGGGCGATTTTGAAGAAAAACATCCATTTATTTGGACGTTCCAAAAATTTCAACTATTTTTGTCGCAGAAAAGCATGTAACAAATAATAAAAAAGTAAGAACATGAAACTAAAACATTTTTCCACCCCCGTGGTAGTCATCGGTTTACTGATACCTGCCACTACTGCCTGCAATCAGGAAACAACTATTAGTAGAGATGAGGAAACAGCCCTTAATAGTGAAGGGGAGACAACCAACAGAAGTGAGGAGGAGCAAGCTCCATCTGTCAAGAATCTAGATGCTATGGGATCTTTTATTGGCACCAAAAATGAATTATCAGGAACCATCTGCTTCAACAACATCATTGGGAAATGGTTTATTCAAGTTCCCATTAAGGGAACCATTGACAATGTAGACTGCTATTTCCCCGTTGAAATGAGCAAAGCATTATGCACTGAAAACACACAAGTCTTGTTATCAGGGAAAGTCTATCAGCTGGAAGAGTGTTTAAAAAAACAGATTCCCCTGCTGGCAGGATATGAATACTATGCAATCGAAATAACGGAAATGAAGGAGGACCAGAAATGAAACGACTTCACAGTAGAAGAAGGTGCAACGTTAACCATTGAATAACTATGAAGAATTTTTTACTCACTATTGTTTTTCTCTCTGTCTCTTATCTGAGTGCAGGCCAGACACAATGGGAATATAGGTATCATAACCCAGGTGACTTCCTTTGGCGCATCACGGGAACAGATTCTGTGAACGGGAAGGAATATCAGATTCTCTCATTTAACAGTACTATGTTAGATGCCAATGATAAATCGAATTCTATCTGGTTGACGCTTCCCGACGATTATTTTGAACCCTTCTTGAGAATCCGTGAAGAAGGGCGGCGGGTATTGGCATTACGCTCTGATTATGAATATGCGGATTTTAATTATGTACCCTATTCGGATTATGTTCCCATATCCATAGACAGCACAGAAGTGGTGTTGTATGATTTCTCGTTAGATATTGGTGAACGTTATCCATTTATCACTGATGTGGTGGTAACAGACACGTCCCTCGTAACGACTTTGGATGGACGTAAACGAAAACTCCTATGTCTCAGTAATGGCCGTAAACTGATAGAGGGTATCGGGTGCATTAACTCTTCCGGCGGTGTGGGATTCTATCAAAAGGTTGATGCAAAATATGATGACCAAATCAATCTAACAGAGTTCTATATCGATGGCCAGTTGGTCTATACGCCCGATGTTCTCACTGGTATCCACCATGTTACTCCCACTCAAAACGCTAAACCATCCACTCAAAGCCTCTTCGACCTCTCCGGCCGCCGCCTCTCTGTGCCCTCCACCTCCTCTGTGCGCTCTGTGCTCCCGAAGGGAGTGTATATTGAGGAGGGGAAGAAGAGAGTGAGGAAGTGAAGTGACTGACCAGAAAAGAGTATTGATCACTGTCTTATGGTCGGATGATGGCTCGGATGACGAACCAGAGGTGGGCAGCAATGGCTGCCGGCCAGCCGTAATGATGGGCCATGATGCGGAGGCGTTCCAGCAGAGAGCGCCTATGGTTGCGGGTGGTCATTCCTTCGGCGAGGTAGTCGGTGAGGATGAGGTGGGTGTTGTGGCGTGCAAGGTCTCGCTTTTCTGCGCGTCGGAGTACACGGATGCACCAGTCATAATCTGCGGAGAAGCGGTAATGGAGGTCGTAGGGATCTGTGCGGGCGATGTCTGTGCGGACGTAGAAACTCTGGTGACAGACCAGCATGCCGCTGAGAAAGCTGTGGGAGGTGAGGCGCTCTGGTGCTTGCAATCGGCGGTGGCGCAGGAAGAGCCCTTCGTTATCCACTAAGTCGGTTTCACCATAGACCACAGCCGGCAGACGGGAGGTGTTGTAACGTTCCTCCAACTGTGCAGCGACCTCTGCCAAGACGGTGGGAGAGTGGAACTTGTCTCCAGCGTTGAGGAAAAGGATGTAGTCTCCGTGGGCCTGCTGGATGGCTTTGTTCATGGCATCATAGAGGCCGTTGTCCGGTTCTCTCACGAGGCAGATGGAGTGCGGGTGACGCAGGTCTGTGTTCCGTTCCACATAATGGTGAATCAGGGACATCGTCCCGTCTGTGGAGCAACCATCGATGATGAGGTGTTCCACAGCCTCGTAGGTCTGTGAACTGACGCTCTCCAGCGTGCGGCCGATGGTCTGTCCGGCGTTATAGGTGACTGTGGCAATGGTGAAGCGAAGCATTGTATAAAGTTTCAGGATTCAGGATTCAAGTTTCAGGATTCAAGGGGTTGAAAGGAGGGACTCGTAAAGTTCGTGGTACTGTCGGGCGACGGTCTCTTGTTTCCAAGATGTGTGGGCTTTGCGGGCGGCAGCTTGGGAGAGGAGGGCGTGGCGTTCTGGGTCGAGGGTGAAGGAGATGCCGCTGGCGAGGTCGGAGGCGTCACGGTAACGGGCCACGTAGCCATTGGCTTCATGATCAATCATTTCTGGGATGCCGCCAATGTCGAAGCCCACGCAGGGCGTTCCACAGGCCATTGACTCCATAATCGTGTTCGGCAGGTTCTCTTCCAGGGACGGGGTGACGAAGACATCCACCGCGCGATAGAGTGCCGCCATCTCTGCATCACCATGCAGGTAACCCAAGGCATGAATGGGGAAAGGAATCTTGGCCGCCACGCTCTCGGCCATCTGCCCCACCACTACTAATGACAGCTGCCCTCGCCACGCTTGCAGTCGGGGGCTGTTAAGGGCTTCTATCAGGAGGGCGAATCCCTTGCGTTCGTTGGTCACCTTCTGACAGGCGAAGAGCAGCAGACGACCCTGTAGAGGAAGGAGGTGATGACGGCGAGCCTCGGTCTGATCACCTGGGATGAAGACGCGAGGGTCGTAGGTATTGGGGATGGAGAGGACGCGATGCCCCTGCAGGAGTCGGCTTTTCCGGGCCTGTTCCGTGATCCACTGGCTGCATCCCACGAAGACGAGGTTTCCCAGTGCGTAGGTGTGCAGCTTCTTCTGGAACACCTGCCAAGAGAGGTCGTGAGGGGATGGAGCTGCCAGTTGCGGGCAGTCATGACAACAAATATAATAATGTTCGCACGCGCGCGCGTGATGACAGATGGCGGTGCAGGGCCACATATCATGCATGGTCCAGACGACAGGCTTGCCGCTCTGGAGAATCTTCCCAATCTGGTGCAGCGAGAGGAACCCCTGGTTCACCCAGTGCAGATGGATGATGTCGGCTTGCTGGAAAGCGGGCAGGCGGGTGATGTCTGTCCCGGCGTTGGCGATATCCACTTCCCAGAGACCTTGACGACGGAAACGATTGGTCATCCAGATGCAGGCCCGCTCCCATAGAAAAGCCCATCTCAACCACAGTCCTTGGAGGCCGGAATGGGGTACACGAGTGGTCGTGATGCGAGAGGTCTGAATATCTCGCACCAGTAAGGTCGCTTTGACACCATAAAGGTTCAAAGCATCGGTTAAGCGGCTGGCTGCAATGGCCGCTCCACCGGCCTTTTCAGCAGTATTTACGAGTAGAACGTGCATTTCGGGCACAAAAATAGTCGAAATTCTTGGAAGTTTCAAATTTTTCACCTACTTTTGTCGCGCAATTCGGCTCGAATGGTGGAATTGGTAGACACGAGGGACTTAAAATCCCTTGACCAGTGATGGTCGTACGGGTTCGATTCCCGTTTCGAGCACGAATATTTGCCAACAGCAGAGAAGACATTTTTGTCAACAGCAGAGACGCTATTTATGAATCGGATTCTGAAAACACAAATACAACGAACGCTGTGCCTGCTCATGATGTTTACCATGGGCAGTTTCGTCTTGTCTGCTGCCGATGTGCGACGTCAAGATACCCCTAAGCCAGACACTCTTCGGCACGTTCATGCCACCGAAGTGCGTGACTTCCGTCGTGGGCCGCTGATGTCTTCACCACTTCCCGTGAGCATCCGCCAACAAGGCCGACAGCTCTGCGTTACCAGCCGGTATAACCAACTGCTGCCCGTCTATAGTGCCAACGGAACCTACTATCAGGCTTTCCGCATCATTAAGGGCACCAACTGGCTCACCGGCCTGCCGAAAGGAGCCTACATTATCAACAACCAGCGGTACGTCATCAACTGAGATTGATAATCGAGAATCTCAAATCGCAAATTTCCAATCTCAAATTTCAAGTTTCAGGTCTCAAGAGCATTTATCTGAATGGATTCGTCACAGGAAATAGATATTGACAAGATTGTGCGTTCACGCATGGGAAGCCGGGCTCGCTGGCTACCGCGATTCGTGACCCGTTGGCTGGGACGGCTGATCCATATCGACTTCATCAACAGTTATCTGAAACAAGGCCGTGAAGGCATCGACTTCTGTGAAGGCGTGATAGAGGTGTTGGGAGTGGATCTGACCGTGGAAGGTCGCGAGAACCTGCCGACCGACGGACGCGTCTGCACTTTTGTGAGCAACCATCCACTGGGTGCCATCGATGGTGTCACATTGGGCGGAATCATCGGAAGGGCCTACGACGGCCGCATCAAATACCTGGTCAACGACCTGCTGATGAACCTCAAGGGGCTGGCACCGCTCTGCATCCCCATCAATAAGTTGGGTGCCCAGGGACGCGACTTCCCGCAGCAGGTGGATGAGGCGTTCCGCAGTGATAACCATATCATTATGTTCCCCGCAGGGCTCTGCTCAAGACTCATAGACGGACAGATACACGACATTCCCTGGCGCAAAGCGTTCTTGAAGAAAAGCATACAGACAGAACGGGACATCGTGCCCGTGCACTTCATTGGAGAGAACTCTCCGCGCTTCTATCGTGTGGCCAAGTGGTGCAAACGCCTCCACATCAAGTTCAATCTGGCCATGCTTCTGCTGCCCGACGAAATGTACCGCTCCCGCGGCAATCATTATACCGTCCGTTTCGGGCGGCCCATCCCCTATCAGACCTTCGACCAGTCACGTTCCCTCAACGAGTGGGCACGATGGGTGGAGGAGGAAGTTTACAGGCTCTAAGTTCATCGTATTTATGGAAAAGATCATCGACCCCGTACCCGTGGAGCTCCTCAAGAGTGAACTCACAGAGGATAAGCGACTGCGTTTCACCAACAAAAGCCACAACGAAGTCTATATCGTCACGTGGCAGGACTCGCCCAATGTCTTGCGTGAGATTGGACGACTCAGGGAAATAGCGTTCCGTGCAGCAGGCGGGGGAACGGGCCTCGCCCTGGACCTTGATGAGTTTGACACGATGGAGAACCCCTACAAGCAGCTCATCGTGTGGTGTCCAGAAACAGAGGAGATTATCGGCGGTTACCGTTATCTCTTGGGTTCCGAGGTGAAGTTCGATGCCGAGGGGCAGCCCATTCTGGCCACCGCCCACATGTTCCATTTCTCCGAACGTTTCCTGCGGGACTACCTTCCCTACACCATAGAACTTGGCCGCAGCTGGGTGTCCCGAGACTATCAGCAGACGAGACCCGGGGCACGGGCACTCTTCGCGCTGGACAACCTCTGGGACGGACTGGGAGCGCTCACGGTGGTGATGCCCAACGTGCGTTACCTCTTCGGCAAAGTCACCATGTACCCCAGTTATGACCGTCGGTCCAGGGACATGATTCTCTTCTTCCTGCAGAAGCATTTCGGCGATCCCGACAAGCTCATTATCCCGATGAAACCGCTGGAAATTGAAGCAGACCGCGCAGAACTGTCTCAACTCTTCTGTGAGGATGACTTCAAGGCCGACTACCGCATCCTTAACCGTGAGGTGCGCCTGCGCGGACTAAATATTCCGCCACTGGTGAACGCCTATATGGGCCTCTCTCCCACAATGAAGATGTTCGGCACTGCCATCAACTACGGCTTCGGAGATGTGGAGGAGACGGGCATCCTCATCGCGGTGGATGAGATCCTGGACGAGAAACGCATCCGTCACATAGACAGTTTTGCACGTCAGCATCCAGAGGCCATCGCCCCTACCAGTGGTGCCAACAAGATTATCAGTTAAAACAAGTGATGCCGCGAAATCCGCGGCATCACTCTTTTAACTACTGGAGCAAACGAAACTCGCAATCAGAACTTCACCTTAATATATTTGCACCCGTGCGTGGGAACTGTCCAGCGGGTGTCTGAGGTGCTCAGGTCCTTCTGTCGCCAGAGGTCACGCATGGACTGCAGGTTCTTGATGCCAAGCTTGCTGAAGTACTTGGTCAGATCCACTTCCTGATCTTCCGAACCCACATTAAAGATACCGATTGCATGGCAGCCGTCGGCCAATGGACGCTCCCAGACTTCGATGTCGCCGTCCTTCACTGCACGGTCGGCCTGCTTGCCTAAGATATCCTGATTGATGAGGTTCACCTCATGGTTGCAGAGCAGTCCCACGGTGAAGTCGTCCATCTGTGCGATGTCGCAGCCAATCAACATGTTGGAGGCGAGGAGGGTCCAGAGGGTGATGTGGGTGTACTGTTCGTCGGGTGTCAGACGGCTGTCACGCAGGTTGCTACTCCAACCCACCTTGCCCAGGATGAGCATATCGGGGTCGTTCCAGTGGCCGGGAGCGGCGTAAGGAGCGAGTCCGGCTTGGCGCTTGAAACCGATGTCATACATGCTGCCCCAGGTGTCTGTGATGTCACCCGTGGTGCGCCAGCTGTTGGCATCCACGAAGCGGCCCCATTCCCAGACGTTGGCCATACCATACTGGCAGAGGCTGTAGAAGATGTCGCGGGGCTGTTCACGCAGGAACTGCTGCATGAGGAGGTAGGGACGGACATAGCTGGCCACGCCCTTATCGCGTTCCTTGGCGTGTGCACGGCCGTAACCGCACCAGTCATATTTCAGGTAGTCGATGCCCCAGCTGTTGTAGCTCTCTGCATCCTGCAGCTCATGGTCGATGGAACCGAGGTAGCCGCCGCAAGTGTAGTCACCAGGTGAGGAGTAGATGCCGAACTTCAGACCGCGCTCGTGGAGCCAGTCACCCAAGGCTTTCATGCTGGGGAACTTCTCGTTCACGGCGATGGTGCCGTCCGGGTTGCGCTCGGGGGCTTCCCAGCCGTCGTCGATATTCATGTAGCAGTAACCATAGTCGGCCAGTCCCTTGTCCAACAGAGCCTGTGCGGAGGACATCACCTTCTCTTGTGACACGCTGAGTGCCCAGCAGTTCCAGGAGTTCCAACCCATCGGCGGGGTGAGGGCAATCATGCGGTCGCCCACCCTGAGGGTGAACTCTTGGCTGGCTTTGCCCTTGGCATTCTCGGCAGTGACGGTGAAGGTGTAGTCACCCCGTCTCTCCACTTTTCCGGAGAGGACGCCGTCTGCCTCGGAGAGCTTCACACCAGCGGGCAGGTGGTTGGCGGTGAACTTCATGGGACGCTCGCCAGAGACCGGGAAGCGGAAGATGACAGGTGAACCGGGACGCACACCGAAGAGAGGCGCACCGTTGAAGCGCGGTGTGGCGGGAGCGGCCGGCGTGAGGATATACTTCAGGGGCAGACGACGGCTGATGGATTTGCCGGTCTTCACATCGGTGTACTTGGCGGTGAGCATACAACTGGTGCTCTTGGTATAAGGAATCGTGATGCGGAAAGGCTGGCCTTTCTTTAACGTCACCTTCTTGGAAGTAGTGGAGATATTGGCGCCCGTCTCGCGGGAGTCAATGGTGATCTCCAGCTTTCCAGTGTGGGGCTTGGGATAATCATTACTGATTTCTGCCACGCAGTGTGCATTGCCGTCGTTGATGTCTGTGAACTTCATGTTGATGCCATCCAGCGCGCTTGGAATACGGATGGAGAGTGGACGGTCAAAGAGTCCGCCGGGTGCGCCGCCGTTATAGACGCGAATGGCGAGGACGTTCTCTGCGTCCCACTTGATGCCACCAGACTTGATGTCAACAGGATAACTGCGCACTGCACTCCAGGCCGACTTGTAGCCGCCATCGTCGTCAGGCATACTGCCCGTTTTGCCAATTCGTTTGCCGTTCAGGTAGCACTCGTCGGTATCGTCGGCTTTGGGAAGGTCAAAGACCACAACTGTCGGATTGTCATAACCATTGAGAATCGACTTGGGAATCGTCAGGTGAACGCGATACCATCCGAAACCGTCGTCGATGACATAGCCTTGGTTGTCCCAGTTCCTGGTCATGTCAATCTCGTGCCACGAGGCATCGTTCAGATCGGGCTTAGCCCAGTTCATGTCGTCGCCTTTCTGGAAGCGAGCTTTGGAAACACTGATCGGCTGTGCTGCGAGGTTCAATGTGAAAGCAGCAGCAGCCAGCGTGAGAAGAAGTTTTTTCATAGTTTAATGGGGTTTTAAGAATGGGGTTAACGGGTAATCAGATATTCAGCGATTTGGACGGCATTGAGGGCAGCACCTTTCTTGATCTGGTCTCCGCAGAGCCAGAAGGTGAGGCCGTTCTCGTTGGCCAGGTCACGGCGGATGCGGCCCACGAACACATCGTCCTCTCCCGCAGTGAAGAGCGGCATCGGGTACTTCTTGTTCGCTGGGTCATCAATGACGGTGACGCCGGGAGCAGCTGCCAAAGCGGCGCGAGCCTCCTCGGGGGAGATGGGACGCTCGGTCTCTATCCAGACGGCCTCGGAGTGACTTCTTAAAGAAGGTACGCGCACGCACATAGCGGAGCAGGCAGCATCGGTATGCATGATCTTGCGAGTCTCGTTGAACATCTTCATCTCTTCTTTGGTGTAACCATTGTCGGTGAAGACGTCAATCTGCGGGATGACATTGTAGGCCAGCTGATAGGCGAACTTGTTGACAGTGGCGGGCTTACCGTCCAAGACCTCGCGATACTGCTGTTCCAGTTCAGCCATCGCAGCAGCGCCGGCTCCGCTGGCAGCCTGATAGGAAGCAATGTGGATGCGGCGGATGTGGCTGAGGCGCTCTAACGGCTGGAGGCAGACGACCATCATGATGGTCGTGCAGTTGGGGTTGGCGATGATGCCTCGGGGGCGGTTCAGGGCGTCCTCTGCGTTGCACTCGGGCACCACGAGGGGCACATCCTGATCCATGCGGAAGGCAGAGCTGTTGTCAATCATCACTGCGCCGTGCTTGGTGATGGTCTCTGCAAACTCTTTTGAAGTGCCGCCGCCAGCACTGACGAAGGCGATGTCAATGCCCCGGAAATCATCGTTGTGCTGCAGGAGCTTCACTTCATACTCCTTGCCTCGGAAGGTGTATTTGCGTCCGGCACTGCGCTGGCTGCCGAAGAGCACCAGCTCATCCATGGGGAAATTGCGCTCATCGAGCACACGAAGAAACTCTTGACCTACGGCGCCGCTGGCGCCCACGATTGCTACTTTCATCTTTGCTATTGGAAATAATTGTGTTGTTCTTTTCGGGTGCAAAGGTACAAAAAAGTTGAGAGTTTAGGGTTTAGAGTTTGGAGAAAATTCGTTTTCTGTGCAGAAAAAGAGCTTTTTTTATCCCAATGAATGAAATAACTCCAAACTCTCATGCCTAAACTCTAAACTTTTCCCTATCTTTGCACCCGAAATGGAAGCATTAGTCACAAATCCGACGTGGATTTTCCTCGTCATGCTGCTCATCATTCTGCTGGCACCCATCGTGCTGCGCCGCCTGCGTGTGCCCCACATCATCGGGCTCATCCTGGCTGGTCTGCTCGTGGGCCCCAACGGACTGCACGTCCTGGACCGTGATGCCAGCATTGAGCTCTTCGGACAGGTGGGCATCTACTATATCATGTTCCTGGCCGGTCTGGAGATGGATATGGGCAGCTTCCGTCGTCACGGACGCGGCGGCGTGCTGTTTGGTGTGCTGACATTTCTGATACCGCTGGTGACGGGCTTTGTCGTGGGACGCTGGGTGCTGGGGCTGAGTACGCCGGCTTCGCTGCTGCTCAGCAGTGTGCTGGCTTCCCACACGCTGGTGACCTATCCCATTGTGGGGCGTTACGGCTTGGGGCGTCATCCCAGCGTGGTCTATGCCATCGTGGCCACCGCCTTTGCGCTGTTCTTTGCCCTTTTGGTACTGGCCATTGTGGTGCAGGGGCAACATCGTGGCGGACTGTATTGGCTGTGGTTCGCGCTGGGCATCATGGTCTATATTGTGTTCACGGCCTATGCCTTTCCCAAGATTGGCCGCTGGTTCCTGCGGCGCAATGAGGATGCTGTCACGCAGTTTGTCTTCATGCTCGTGCTGGTCTTCATCAGTGCTTTCCTGGCTTCCTGTGCTGGGTTGGAAGGACTGCTGGGTGCCTTCATGGCGGGCTTGTGCCTGAACAGGATTGTGCCGCGAGGCGGACCGTTGATGGTGCGACTGGAGTTTGTGGGAAACGCCATCTTTATACCTTATTTCCTGATTGGCGTGGGCATGATTATCGATGTCCAGGTTCTTTTCGGCAGTCTGCATACACTGTGGATGGCTGCCGTCATCATCACTGCCGCCATCGTCAGCAAATGGTTGGCTGCGGCGCTGATGCAACGCCTCACCAAGGGCAACCGTGATGACAGGGGAATGATGTTCGGTCTGACCAATTCCCATGCTGCCGGCGCGCTGGCCATCGTGATGATTGCCACAGCTCCCGATGTGCAACTGATGACTTCCGAAGTCCTGAACGCCACCGTATTGCTCATCCTCGTCTCATGCATCGTCAGCTCGTTGGCTACGGCCAAAGCTGCACGCAGCCTGGCCCTGAAGACCACGGAGACTCAGCGTAACCGAGGCAGCTATCATGGCAAATGCCTCACTGCCTACGCCTATCCCCAAACGGTCGATTCTCTGACCCAACTGTCCATCATGATCCGTAATCCGCTCATCGCAGACAGCCTCATGGGTTTGGCTGTTTCTATGGACGACGACCCTGACGATGCTGTGCGCCTGCAAGGACTGCACAACCTGCAACATGCCAGCAAGATGGCCGCTGCTGCCGATGTGAAGATGTCCACCATGAGTCGCGTCAGCAGCAACGTGGCCAGCGCCATCGTTCACACCATGCGGGAGGTGGATGCGGGTGAGGTTATCTTGGGTTATCACGAGACCGAAGACGGACGACTGGCTGGGAATCTGGGCGTTATCTCACAGAGCGTCCTGGCCACCACCCACCGTGAAGTGTTGCTGGTGCGCATGCAAATGCCGCCGGGAACGGTTCGCCGCATCGTCATTGCGGTGCCGCCTCAGGCCGAGTATGAAGTGGGCTTCTACAAATGGCTGGAGCACCTCTGCCGCGTGGGTGAGCAGACGGGGCAGGTCATGCGTTTCCATACTTGTGGGGACACGGGCTATTATATTAAGGAGTACCTGCAGGAGAGCCATCCTTCTGTGCAATTGGAGATGCGGGTGGCACAGACCTTTGACGCGATGCTGCAGACGCTGACCTCCGAGGTCAATGCAGACCATCTGCTGGTCATCATCACCTCGCGCCCGGGATTCATCTCGTTCACCCACGCCTGCAAGAAACTCCCGACCATCATCGCTAAGAACTTCAACCACACCAACTTGATACTTCTCTATCCCGACCAGTACGGCGACCCGCAGGAGGCACAATCCATCTTTGCCCCCAACGGTCAGAGCGTCACACAGCGACAGATGCTCTTTGAGCAGTGGTTGGCAAAACTCAGCAGCTAAACATCATGACTCCCATCATCCATCTTTCCTCCATCACCAAATCCTTCGGCACACTGCAAGTACTGAAAGGCATTGACCTGGACATCATGCAGGGTGAGATTGTCTCCATCGTGGGTCCCAGCGGAGCCGGCAAGACCACCCTCCTGCAAATCATGGGAACGCTGGACGCTCCAGACAGCGGTGCCGTATGTATTGACTCTGTCGATACCACCACCCTCTCGGCCAAAGCCCTCGCCCGTTTCCGCAATCGACAGATAGGTTTTGTCTTCCAGTTCCATCAGCTCCTTCCGGAGTTCACTGCCCTGGAGAACGTGATGATTCCCGCTCTCATCGGAGGCACAGGACGCCGTGAAGCTCGCCAGCGAGCAGCAGAACTGCTGGATATCATGGGACTCAGTGAACGCGCCCAGCACAAGCCGGCAGAACTCTCCGGGGGAGAGAAGCAGCGGGTGGCTGTGGCACGAGCCCTCGTCAACAACCCCTCCGTCATCCTGGCCGACGAGCCCAGCGGCAGCCTTGACAGCGCCAACAAAGCAGAGCTTCACCGCCTCTTCTTTGACCTGCGTGAACGCCTGGGACAGACCTTTGTCATCGTCACCCACGACGAGGAACTTGCCCGCACCACAGACCGCACCATCCACCTTCGTGACGGCCTCGTAGTCTCCCCCGTGACAGCACCCGAGGTTCCAGTGCCCGAGGTTCCAGTGCCCGAGGGCTCTCCCGAGGTTCCAGTGCCCGAGGGTTCTTCAAGTGTGAAGCGTCCCTTTGGGCCGAGCGCTCCCGAGGGCTCTCCCGAGGGCTTTCCCCTCCCAGCTCCCGAGGGCTCCCCTCTCCCAGACCTCGCTCCCTCTGTCAAAGATCCCTTATCCCCCACTTCCACCCCTGAAACTTTCCTCGCATGAAACTTGAACTCGGCCGCATCAACCGCCTCACCGTCGCCCGAAGGGCCGACCAGGGCCTCTACCTCAGCGGAGGACCAGAAGACATCCTCCTGCCCAACCGCTACATCCCCGAAGGCACAGAAATCGGCGATGAAATCGACGTTTTTATCTACTTGGACCAGGAAGAACGCCTCATCGCCACCACAGAAACGCCCCTCGCGCAAGTCGGTGATTTCGCCTGGCTGCGCGTGGCGTGGGTGAATCAGTTCGGCGCCTTCCTGGATTGGGGACTGATGAAGGACCTCTTTGTGCCCTTCCGTGAGCAGAAGATGAAGATGCAGAAAGACCGCAGTTACCTGGTTCATGTGCATCTGGACCCCGAGACCTACCGCATCATGGCTTCTGCCAAGGTCGAACGTTACCTCTCCACAGAACACCCGCCCTATCACGGTGGCGATGAAGTCAACATCCTCATCTGGCAAAAGACAGACCTCGGCTTCAAGGCCATCGTGGATAACCAGTTTGCCGGCCTCCTCTTTGATGACGAGATTTTCCGTCCCATCCACAGCGGAGACCGCCTCACGGCCTACGTCAAGCAGGTGCGACCCGATGGGAAGATAGACCTCAGCCTCCAGAAGAAAGGGCAGCGCGCCGTCACCGACTTCAGTGACACCCTGCTACATCATCTCCAGATGAACGGCGGTCACACCCCCTTGGGCGACCACAGCCCCGCAGAAGAAATCTATGCCATCTTCGGCGTCAGCAAGAAAGTCTTCAAGAAAGCGGCTGGAGATCTTTACCGTCGCCGCCTTATCACCATCGATTCCGATGGTCTCACCCTGAAAGAATAATATCTGTCGGGACTCCTATATGCGGGCATCTCCGCGGTAAGATGTCTTTATCTGGTTCTTTAGATGCGTTTATCGGGACTCAACGACCTGAAGGACGGGCTTCCTCGTCCAGAAGGACTGGGTTCCTCGCTCGTTGAGTCAGGCTCCTCCAGCGGATGAGAAAGGACGACTCCACAAGTACCCTTCACCCTCTCCGTTGTTCGGCCCGCACCGAACCATTGTTCCACCCGCGCCGAACAATCGTTCCGCCCGCGCCGAACAACGGATGGAGCCAAGGGAAGTCAAGCCAAGGGAAAGAAGAGGTCGGTAGAAGAGAAGGACGCTAACGCAGAAGGACTGGCCCCTGTCCACGGAAGGGCCTTTGCCTGGAGAGGACAGGACTTATGCTTGGAAAAGAAATGGACTTTGTTATGCTTTGCGTAATAGAATGTGATATTTCATGCACTTTTTCACTTTTCGCTTATTAAGAATTAAGAATCAATAGATTACATGAGTGAAAAGAGGGTGAAAAATAGAGTGAAAAGTGAAAAGTTATCTTAAAATTCACTTTTCACTCTATTTTTCACTCATTTTTCACTCGCATATAATACAGTAATTCAAACTATTATGAGCAAAAAGTGAAAAAGTGCATGATATTATCACATCCTTTACATACAAGTAATCATTTTTTACAGTTGTCTGGGAATTGAGCGCTTTCATTCTTCACTTCCTCACTCTCTTCTTCCCATTATCAATATACACTCCCTTTGTTGGCGGTGCCGTGAGGCGGCGGCCGGAGAGGTCGTAACGGTTGACGGGTTTATTGGGATTCTCTTTCTTGATGGTGCGTATGGACGTGGGCAGGGAAATCCGATAAGCATCCACTATTTCCTGGTCATAGTACAATATCTCATCACCGACGTAGCAGCAGGCAAGTTGGGCACTCGGAAATCGCGAGGCATTAGGACCTTCGGGATATGACATCACCCAATCTGGAGTATATATGGAACCAACTCCCTCCATCAGATATTTTGAAAGTTTTCTTATGGGACTTGTACTCTTGTAGTTAATCACCCGCTGTTCACGCCCGCCCACTGTTTTCATCCCACGACTAAGAATTCTCAGAGTGTCTTGGAACAAGCCTTTA
>JAFZSP010000061.1 GCA_017619335.1 Bacteroidaceae bacterium | reverse complement strand
TCAGCAAAAGCCCATCTACCTATGTAAGATGTGCTGCTTGGAAGGAAAACGGACTCCAAAGCATGGCACCCATAGAAAATAAAGTCACCGATGCGCGTCACGCCCTCCGGGATGGAGATGGATGTCAGCCCAGTGCAATTGACGAAGGCATTATCCCCGATGCTGGTCACACTTTCGGGAATATCGAAGGACGTCAGCCCCGTGCAACTGGCGAAGGCTCTATTTCCGATGGCCGTTATGCTGTTGGGAATGGTGATGGAAGTCAGGTTTCCACAACCATGAAACGCACTTTCGCCAATACTGGTCACACTTTCTGGAATCTTGGTTAGTGCGCATCCATAGAGTAGCTCGTTGGTCTCGGTCTTGATGATGGCATTGCAATTGTCACGAGAATCATAAACAGGATTTCCTTCTTGAACTACAATGGATGTCAGGCTGCTACAGTTAGCGAAAGTACTCAGGCCGATGTCGGTCAAGCCTTCAGGAATTGTGATATTGGTCAAGCCCGAGCAATTATTAAAGGAACCATTGGTGACGGTGGTTACTTCGTCACCAAAAATTACTTCCTTGATTCCCGTCAGACCTGCAAACCAACCCTTCACCGTCTTACAATGGAAGGTGACGGACGTCAGGCCGTTGCACTCCCTGAAAGCCCATTTCCCAACGCTCCTGTACGAGCTATTCACGCTGTTGGGTATCGTGAAGGACGCCAGGCTGTGACAGTTGAAGAAAGCTCCTTCCCAGATAACCTCCACCTGATCACCCAGAGACGCAGAAGTCAGCATACCGCAATCAAAAAAAGCATAGCCGTCAATGATCTTCACGCCAGTCCCCGTGACAGAGGTTAATGCTTTACAACTGTGAAAGGCACAAAAGCCAATCCATGTCACACGGTTTGACATAGTAACAGTTTTTATTCCTTCGCAACCCATAAAAGAGCATTGAGGAATGGTATCTATGTCTTCTGGAATATGTAAATCGACGACTTCTTCTCCATTCAGATATAAATGGTGAGCATACCAGAGAGGATTGCCTGTTTCCAAAATGATAATGGGATCGGATGTATCAGAATAAGTTAATGTACTAATAGGGAAAACTGTTCGACACCATGCCGAAAGGTCTGTGATATGAACAGCTTTTAATCTTTCACATCCTTGAAAGGCCCGATCTATACATTTGATGGATTTAGGGATGTAGATGGATGTCAAGACTGAACAATCCTTGAAGGCGTCCCGTCCTATTCCCGTCACCACCAAACGTTTCCCTTGCAGCTCCAGCGCATCGATGATCTTGGCATCACCTTTGAATTTGCCTTTATCATAGCCGGTAACTATCAATACTCCTTGATAGATGGAATATTTGATATCATCAACGTAGAAAGTGGTATCATCTATTTGCACGAAGGTGTGGTCATCATTGACATTCCCGTTTCCGTCCACACGGATGATGCCGTTATCCGTCTCATCATCATCTGTGCTGCAAGCAATTACAGACAATAGGACACTTCCCAGAAGCAGGGCTGGAAAGAGAATAAAGATGAAAGACCTTTTCATAATCATTTTACTCCATTTAAAGTTTCTTTTATTGGTTTTCTGCTGCAAAAAGGGTTCCCGTCTTCGAGGCCAAGGGTTGACAAGACAATCCCATTGCTAGACGGTGAAACCGTCTCCGCATAATAGCCGTGGGTAGTAACATCTGAGCGTCAAATTCTTCTTCAGCGGCGGGTGACCTTGTAGGTGCGGTGGCCGTCCTTGATGACATAAACACCGGGAGGGAAGGAGGAGAGGTTCACGTCGGCAGTGCCTCGGGTGGGGGAGACGCTGTGGAGGAGCTTGCCTGTGAGGTCATAGATGAGGAGGCGGTGATTGCCGTCTTGCTGGCGGAGTGACTCCACCGCATCGGCAGCGTCTTCAAAGGTGATCTTGGCCACTTCACTGAAAGGGAACTCCACGGTCAGTGTTTCACTGGAGACCTTGAGGATATCAGCTGATGGGAAAGTGACCTCGGGCTTCTGTGAGAAAGCGATGCTGATGACGCCTTGTGTGGCGGTGTGAATATTCAGTGTCTGTTGTGCTGCTGCTGTCCAGGTGAGGGCCAGACAGCAGCAGGTGAGTAGGAAGTGTCTTACCATAGTTCTGTGGAATTGGGGTGAGTCTTCATGCGGTTGAGCAGTCTCTGTGACACACCCAGGTCGGTGCTCTTGCGGATGTAACGTGGCGGCGTGTAGGGCTTCAGGTCTTCCCGCAGGAAGGGAGCTGCTGCACCGGGATTCACGATGCGGGCGTCAATGGTCTGTACGATAGTGCGTTCATCGGGGATGAGCAGCTGCCCGTCCTCGCCTTTGTCTCCATTGCCCCACGGGTTGCGCATATTAAAGATGGCATCCTCTGTGGAGGCGAGCATGAAGGTGAAGGCGTGACCTGTTACCGTGGTCAACGTACCGCACTGAAGGCCGGGGACATTGAATCCGCCGATGGTGATGTTGCCCTCTGCGAGGCTCCATTCGATGGCCAGTTTCAGTTCAGAGGTGTAGAGGGAGTTGGGGCTGAAGGCAAAGCTCTCTCCGTCCCCCGTGAACAGCGGTGCTACGTGTTCTGTGCCGATGCCTTCCACGCCATCCACCTGATAACGTGTCTCCCATTTCATCAGTGCTTTCTCCAGGATGGTGGCCCAGGTGACGACGTTGTTCTTGCCAGTGACCTGCCCGATGTTCCCACTGCTGTCACAGAGGATTTTGCTGGAGACGCAGACGCTGACGGGGTTGCCCTGCGGGTCAAACATGGCCACCGTGTAGGTGCCGTCCCCGTTGTCTGTGATGATGTGCTTGATGAAATCAGGATAGAGATAGGCGAAGGAGGCGAGTACGGCGATGGCGCAGCAGTTGCCGATGGTGTGCTGGTTACAGTCGGCGGGCACTGGATCCCCGTAGGGATAGAGCTTAACGGTCTTCTTGCGCCAGAGGGCCAGGTCGGCCACCTTGTTGGGTTCGTTGGCCGGATCCATGAGCCACGTCCTGTCCTCATCGGTTGTCTGATGGCGGTTCTCGAAGTGCTTGCCCATGGGTGTCACCGTGGATTTGGTCTTTCCCGAGGCGTAGCGGAGAATGGTGTTGATGTTGTCTGTCTCCTTGTGGGATGGCGGGTCTTTCTCAATCTGTGCGTTGGCAGCTTCCTTGGGTGTGGGGTAGAAGTAACGATAGGTTTCTCCGTCCTTCAGTACCAGGAGCTTGTCGGTGTGCCGGGTGATATACCATCGGATGATGTCGGAGGATTTCTTCACGTTCTTGGCCACGAAGTACTCGCCCTTGGGATAGAACTTGAGGGAGTAGGTGTCGGGGGCTCCGCCCTTACCTCCCCAGACGAGTTCCGGCCCGGCAAAGGCCATATACTCTGTGCCGTCATAGTGTGTCTCATCGGAGCCGTTTTTCTTGCATCCGAGGTACCAGGTTCCCAGCACGTATGCTTCCTCCTCTGACACCATCGTGATGCCTTCCACCTGTGAAGATGAGAAGATGGCCAGTGAGCCGTCTTTCTGGTGGACAACAAAGCCCTGCCCACTGACGTGCAGGAGGCAGGACATGAGGAGTGCGACTGAGAGAATCAGTTTCTTGTTCATCGGGTGTGCAGTGTTGAGTTGGCAAGCGTCATTCGGTTTCTCCGAACTCCAGTTCTCCCTGAACCACCCAGATGAGGTCTTCGGGCGAGAAGTCGCCATAGTGCTCTTTCTTGGCGCGCTGGGCGATGGACTGTGCGATGGCTTCTGTATCTATATCCACAAAGCCTTCCTCGTCCGGCTCCTGCTCCAGAAGGCCGCTCTCTACATAGTAGTCGGCCAGGAGGTCGATGAAATAGAAGAGGTCGTCATCCGTGAACTTGCCTTTCACATCCTGTGGGAGGTAGGCTCGGATGAATTCCACGGTCTTCACATCGTCCTCTGCTTCTTTGAGGAAATCTTCTTCCATGATGTGAGGGTGTTACAGGACGCTTTGGAGTTTGGCTTCGAGGGCAGCCTTTGGTGCTGCTCCCACTTGCTTGTCCACGATTTCTCCGTTCTTGTCCAGGAAGAGGACCGTGGGGATGTTGCGGATGCCGAAGCGGATGGCGAGGTTGTCGTTCTCATCGACATCCACTTTTCCGATGAGGGCCCGGTCGCTGTAGCGCTCGTAGAGCTCTTCGATGTAGGGACCGATTTTCTTGCAAGGACCGCACCAAGTGGCCCAGAAGTCAATGAGCATGGGCTTGCCCTCGGCAAGCAGCTCTTCGAAGTTGTGATCTGTGATTTGTAATGCCATAGTTGTTATGAATTTAAGTTTAAAATTTAATGTTTAAAGATTATAGTAATGTGTTAATTATGAATTAATCCGATAGGATAGGGCGGGTTTGCTCTGGATGTAATCAATGAGTCTTCGCTGCACGGAAATCTGCTTGTTGCGGCTGTGCATGGTGATGTTCATGTGCCCCTCGGGATCCAGGATTTGGAAGTTGAGGTTGCTTTTTCCGGGGCTGTTGTCGATGATTTCCGAGAGGGAGAGCACGGTGTCCTCGTCCAGTGCTGTGAGCGGAATGGTGATGGTGATGCTCTCCACGATCTGATCCTTGATGTCTGAGAGGTACTCTATCTTTCCGATGACGGTCTCAATGCGGTTGGGATTGTGGCGTCCGGGCTGTATGCGTGCCGAGATGAAGAGTGCCGCTCCGATGGTCAAGTAGCCTCCCCATGTAGCCCAGTTCTGCCCCCATAGCATCAGCTCGTAGGTGCCGGAATAGTCCTCGATGGAGGCGGCTCCGAAGGGTTGTCCGCTCTTGCTGACACCCGTCCTCAGCGCCGTGACGATGCCTCCAAAGGTGATGTCCTTGTCTATCAGCTTTTGGCGGTCTTCCAGTTCTGTGACACGGGTGTTGCAGACGTCCTTGAGGATGATGGAATACTCGTCCAGCGGATGTGCCGAGAGGTAGATGCCCACGAGGTCGCGTTCCTTATTCAGACGTTCCAGCGCACTCCACTCCTCGAACTCCTGCGGAATCGGGGGCGTGGCCACTTCCACGGCGTCAAAGTCTCCGAAGAGCGAAGCCTCTGCAGACCGCTTAGCCTCCTGATACAGTGTGCCATAACGGACATAGGCATCCATGAAGAGGTCTCCCTTGAGGGTGCGGGCATAGAACTGTTCGCGGCGGATGTTCTTGAAGGTGTCAAAGGCACCGCTGAGCACCAGACTCTCCACACCATTGCGCTTCACGGCAGAGAGGTTGACACGCTGGATGAAGTCAAATATATCCTTGAACTCACCGCCGTTTTCCCGCTCCTTAATGATGGCTGCCACAGCGCTCTCTCCCAAGCCCTTGACCGCTCCGAGGCCGAAGCGCACATTGCCGTCATCATCCACACTGAACTTGGAGCGGCTCTGGTTGACGTCCGGCCCGAGGGTGTTGATACCCAGAGCCTTGCACTCGCTCATCAACTTGGTGATTTCAGTGATGTCATCCAGGCTTCGGCTCATGACAGCTGCCATGTATTCTGCGGGGAAATTAGCTTTGAGGTAGGCTGTCTGATAGGCTACCCAAGAGTAGCATGTGGCGTGACTCTTGTTGAAGGCGTAGGAAGCGAACTTCTCCCAGTCACCCCATATCTTCTCCAGCTTCTCGGGGTCGTGGCCGTTGGCCGTGCCCTGTGTGATGAACTGTGGTTTGAGGTGATCTAGCTTGTCCTTGAGCTTCTTACCCATCGCCTTGCGGAGGGTGTCACTCTCGCCGCGGGTGAAGCTGGCCAACTGACGGGAGAGGAGCATGACCTGCTCCTGATAGACGGTGATACCGTAGGTGTCTTTGAGGTATTTCTCCATGCATGGGATGTCATACTCCACGGGCTTGCGACCCTGTTTGCGGTCGATGAAATCAGGGATGTAATCCATGGGCCCCGGGCGGTAGAGGGCGTTCATGGCGATGAGGTCCTCAAAGGTCGAAGGCTGCAGCTCCCGCAGGTATTTCTGCATGCCGCTGGATTCAAACTGGAACGTGCCCACGGTGCGGCCGTCACAGTAGAGCTGATAGGTGGCGGGATCTTCGATGTCAATGTGGTCGATATCCACATCTATGCCCAGGCTGTCATGGACGTTGGACAGTGCTTCCTTGATGATACTCAGCGTCTTGAGTCCGAGGAAGTCCATCTTGATGAGTCCTGTATCCTCGATGACGGAACCTTCATATTGTGTGCAGATGAGCTTCTCGCCCGTGTCCTTGTCCTCTGCCGTGCTGACGGGCACCCAGTCACTGATGGCGTCGCGGCAGATGATGACGCCACAGGCGTGGACGCCGGTGTTGCGGACGTTTCCTTCCAGCATCTGTGCATAGCGGAGGGTGTCACGCATGACCTCGTTGGTGGAGGCGGCAGCCTGCTGCAACTCTGGCACACAGGCGATGGCGTTGGTCAGGTTCATCTTGCGGGGATTGCCCTGCGGGTCGTCGGGCAGTCGGTCAGGGATGGCCTTGGTCAGTGCGTTGGTGATGTCTAATGGGAGCTTCTGCACGCGTGCCACATCCTTGATGGAGGACTTGGTGGCCATGGTGCCGTAGGTGATGATGTGCGCCACGTTCTCCTCTCCGTATTTCTGTGTGACCCAGGAGAGGACCTTTCCACGGCCGTCATCATCAAAATCCACATCGATATCAGGGAGTGAGATGCGGTCGGGGTTCAGGAAACGTTCAAACAGCAGGTCATACTTGATGGGATCCACCTGCGTGATTCCCAGGCAATAGGCCACCACGCTGCCGGCTGCCGAGCCACGTCCGGGACCCACGCTGACGTTCAGCTCATAGCGGGCCGCATTGATGTAGTCCTGCACGATGAGGAAGTACCCCGGGAAGCCCATGGTCTTCATCACATGCAACTCAAAGCGGATGCGCTCATCCACTTCTTCAGGTAGCGGGTCACCATATATATTTTTTGCGCCTGCGCGCGCGAGGAAGTCCAGATAATCTGCTTCCAGCTTCAGGCGGTAGAGCTTTTCCACGCCTCCCAGCCTCTTCACTTTTTTCTCTCCTTCCTCACGGCTGCAGATCTCGTTGCCGTTCTCGTCACGTGTGAATTCCTGGAAGAGCTGCTCGTCGGTGAAGCGCTGATGGTAGTCCTCCTCGGTGGCAAAGCTCTTGGGGATGGCGAAGTTGGGCATGATGGGTGCGTGGTCGATGCTGTAGATCTCCACCTTGTCCAGCACTTCCAGTGTGTTGGAGAGTGCCTCTGGGACGTCCTTGAAGATCTCGTTCATCTCTGCGCGTGTCTTGAACCACTCCTGTTTGGAATAGAGCATACGCTTGGGGTCGTCCAGGTCTCGTGCTGTGCCCAGGCAGATGAGGCGGTCGTGGGCCTCGGCATTTTCTGCATCCACGAAGTGCACATCATTGGTACACACCAACTTCACGCCCAGTTTGTGTGCCAACTCTATGATGACAGCATTGGCACGCTGTTGCAGAGGGTAGGTCTCTCGGTTGGCTCGCTGGTGGGGGTCGGTGACCTCGTGACGCTGTAGTTCCAGATAGTAGTCCTCTCCGAAAATGCTCTTGTACCAGAGGATGCGCTCCTCGGCACCCTTGATGTCACCTCGAAGGATGAGCCGGGGTATCTCTCCTGCCAGGCATGCCGAGCAGACGATGAGTCCCTCTGCATGACGCTGGAGCTCATCATGGTCGGTGCGGGGGCGGTTGTAGAAGCCGTCGGTCCATGCCTTGGACACAAGTTTCACCAGATTGTGGTAGCCGGTGAGGTTCTTGGCCAGCACGATGAGATGGTAACGCTGTTTGTCCAAATCCTTGTCCCGGTCATAGAGGGTGCGCTCTGCCACATACATCTCACAACCGAAAATGGGTTTGAACGGTGGAAGACCCTGTTCCTTCAGTTTGCCGTTCGTCTTGTTGACATAATTGAACAGCTCCTTCACCCCCATCATGTTCCCGTGATCGGTGATGGCCATACCACGCATACCATCCTTGATGGCCTTATCGACGAGCTTCGGGATGCTGGCCTGACCATCAAGCAAGGAATACTGCGTATGGACGTGCAGATGTATGAAGTCTTGCATACGTTCTGGGATGTATATTTGCGAAAACGGCGGTAAAAGTACAATTCTTTCCCCGAACTCGCAAAAAAGATGCGATTTTTTTTGCACTTTCTCGAATATTCACTACTTTTGTGACGAAAAACCTCAATTTTTGGGGTAAAAATCCGCTTTTAGCATGGTCAAACGCATCAATAAATTGAAAAAAAAGATCCGGCTTCACAGTGAAGGCACGCACACTCTGATTTGGGGTGGCACTGCCATCGTTCTGCTGTGCCTGCTCTTCGGCTATGCTTTCGGTTTTGACAGTATCCCGTTTTGGGCCATCGTGGTGGTCTTCGGGCTCATCTACCTGGTGGTGGTAAATTTCTTCCGCTGTCCGATTCGTCTGTTTCAGTCAGACACCGAGGGCATCGTCATTGCGCCCTGTGACGGCCGCGTGGTGGTGGTGGAGGAAGTGGAGGAGACGGAATACTTCCATGACCGGCGCCTGATGGTGGGCATCTTCATGAGCCTCTTCAATGTTCACGCCAACTGGGTTCCCGTGGATGGCACGGTGAAGATGGTGCGTCATCACAACGGTCGCTTCCAAGCAGCCTGGCTCCCCAAGGCCAGCACGGATAACGAGCGCTCCACCATCGTCATAGAGACTCCCGAGGGTACCGACATCCTCGTGCGACAGATTGCCGGCGCTGTAGCTCGTCGCGTGGTGACCTACTGTGCCGAGGGTGAGGAGTGCTTCATCGATGAGCACTTGGGCTTCATCAAGTTCGGCTCTCGTGTGGATGTCTATCTCCCCTTGGGCACCAAGGTGCTCGTGGAAGTGGGACAGCGCGCCACAGGAAATGAAACCATCATTGCCAAACTTTAAACTCTAAACCCTAAACTCTCAACTCTCAACTTCTTCCATGTTGCTCAATTTCCCTAACGCCCTGACCTGCTGCAATCTCATCTGCGGTTGCATGGCCACGGGTGCTGCTTTTCATGGTCATTTTCATTGGGCCCTGGCCATGATAATCCTGGGTGCCGTCTTTGATTTCTTTGACGGGATGGCTGCCCGTGCCCTGCACATCAGTTCCCCCATCGGCAAGGAGCTGGATTCGCTGGCCGATGTAGTCACCTTTGGTGTGGCGCCCTCGGCAATGGTCTTTCAGCTCTTTGGGCTGGTGCAGTACCCCGAATGGCTGCAGGCGCTCTCTCCGTATCTGCCCTACACGGCTTTCATCATGGCAGCTTTCTCTGGCCTTCGTCTGGCCAAGTTCAACCTGGATGATCGCCAGCTGACGAGCTTCATCGGCTTGCCCACGCCAGCCAATGCGCTGTTCTGGAGTTCCCTCATCGTGGGTGAGTTGCCCTTCCTGTGTTCTCCGCGCTTCAATGCGGTGTTCCTCTTCCTCTTCATGCTGGCATTCAGCTTCTTCCTCATTGCCGAGGTGCCGCTCTTTGCCCTGAAGTTCAAGAACCTCTCGTGGGCCGAGAACCGAGTGAAGTACATCTTCCTCATCGGCTGCGTCGCCCTCCTCCCGTTGGGCATCACTGCCATCGCCTGCATCATCCTCTGGTACATCGTCCTCTCCCTCATCGCCTGGAAAATGGGCAAGTGAACTATCAACTCTAAACTTTAAACCCTCAACTCCATACATGACATTCCATCGCATTCTCCTCAAGCTCTCCGGCGAAAGCCTCATGGGCGAACAACGTTACGGCATAGACGAGCACCGTCTGGCCGAGTATGCAGAACAGATTAAGGTCGTCCACGACATGGGTGTCCAGATCGGCATCGTCATCGGTGGCGGCAACATTTTCCGCGGCCTCACAGGTGCCGGCAAGGGCTTTGACCGTGTGAAGGGCGACCAGATGGGCATGTGTGCCACCGTCATCAACTCCCTGGCACTCAGCTCAGCACTGGGCGCCATCGGCGTGCCCTCGCGTGTCCTCACTGCCATCCGCATGGAACCCATCGGCGAGTTCTATACCAAGTGGCGTGCCATCGAAGCGCTGGAGCGCGGCGAAGTCGTCATCATGAGCGGCGGCACGGGCAACCCCTACTTCACCACCGACACGGGCTCCTCCCTGCGCGGCATCGAGATAGAAGCCGACGTGATGCTGAAAGGCACTCGCGTGGATGGCGTCTATACCGCCGACCCCGAGAAGGACCCCACTGCCACCAAGTTCACCGACATCACCTTTGACGAGATCTATGCCCGCAACCTGCGCGTGATGGACCTGACAGCCACCACGATGTGCAAGGAGAACAACCTCCCCATTTATGTTTTCAACATGGACATCTATGGTAATCTCGCCCGCGTGATGGCAGGAGAGCAGATCGGCACGCTGGTGCACAAATAAAACAAAAACGTTGTTTTTGCCAAATTGGTGTGGCAAAAGTGTGAAGGGAAGATAAAAGTGACGGGGTGAGCGTCACTTTTTCGGCATTTCTCTTCGCCGTGTCAGAAGAAAATACTACCTTTGCCGCGCTTATGAAGCATAACATCTAAAAATGTAATTCATATTAACCCCTTAAAAACATAAAGAAATGGCAAAATTTGATGCTTCCGTTTTGGAGAAGTATGGAATCAAGGGCAGCACAGTGATTGCCCGCAATCCGTCTTATGAGTTCCTCTATGAGGAAGAAACCAAGGCTGGTCTGGAAGGCTTCGAGGTGGGTCAGGAGACCGAACTCGGTGCCGTGAATGTGATGACTGGTATCTTCACCGGCCGCAGCCCCAAGGACAAGTACATCGTTGACGACGCCCAGAGCCACGACAAAGTGTGGTGGACCACCGAGGGCTACAAGAACGATAACCACCCCATGAGCGAAGCCGTCTGGGCACAGGTCAAGGACATCGCCATCAAGGAGCTCTCCGGCAAGAAGCTCTACATCGTGGATGCCTTCTGCGGTGCCAACGAGGCCACTCACCTCGCCGTCCGCTTCATTCTGGAAGTGGCTTGGCAGGCACACTTCATCAAGAACATGTTCATCCAGCCCACAGAGGCTGAGCTCGAGAACTTCGAGCCCAACTTTGTCATCTACAACGCCTCCAAGGCAAAGGTGGAGAACTACAAGGAGCTGGGTCTGAACAGCGAGACCTGCGTGGCCTTCAACACCACCAGCCGTGAGCAGGTCATCATCAACACCTGGTACGGCGGCGAGATGAAGAAGGGTATGTTCTCCATGCAGAACTACTACCTGCCCCTCCAGGGCATCGCCAGCATGCACTGCTCCGCCAATACCGATATGGAAGGCAAGAACACTGCCATCTTCTTCGGCCTGAGCGGTACCGGCAAGACCACCCTGTCCACCGACCCGAAGCGTCTGCTCATTGGTGACGACGAGCACGGATGGGCTGATGACTCCGTGTTCAACCTCGAAGGCGGCTGCTATGCAAAGTGCATCAACCTCTCCAAGGAAAAGGAGCCTGACATCTACAACGCCATCCGCTTCGGCGCGCTGGTCGAAAACGTCGTCATGGATCCCGAT